>CAYMIG010000007.1:0-162272 GCA_964390635.1 uncultured Vampirovibrionales bacterium
TTCGTGTTTGCATAAAAACAAACATTATACATCCGATGTTAGGTTGTGAAGAAACATTAAGCAAACTTTTTCAACCCAACTGAAAAGCATCGCCCTGCAAGGCTTTGGATGTACCCTTCCCGCCAGAGAGCCTCCCTAGGACCGTTCCTCGCAATCGAACACCTGGCTCAAGGCTTCCAATAGCTCCGCCTGACGCCGGCGGCGTATGGGCTCGGCACAGTGGGTATGCAGGCTGTCCAGTCCCAGGGCGTCCGCGCACAGCATGCCCAGACCGCGTGCCGCCTGATTTCCTGATCCGTCTCCCATGGGCTCCCTCCCGGTTGCGTATCTGCATGCATAAACGCATGCCGGGCCCGATTGTTGCCCTCCAACCAGAACGCGCCTCAGGGCGCCAGCACCAGCCGCTCCTCCTTGACCGGGTTCATGGCGGTCATGTAGACGGTAAAGGGGTAGGGCGCCAGACAGGTTTTCACGCGGCTGGTGCGGTACAGCCGGCTTAGGAGCTCGTACTTGGGCGGCAGCTTGCGGGGAAGCTCCACGCCTTGGGCTTTCAGGGCCTTTTCAAACGGCCCCAGCCAGCGGGTCAATGCCCACAACAGGGGGCGCTGGTGACTGATCAGCAGGTTGGCGCGGGTCACCCGGCCCAGTTCGTCCACGGCGGCCTCCCAGTGCTCGGGGTAGGCCAGAAAATTGTGGGCAATGGTCACGTCAAACTCGTCGGTATCAAACGGCAGGGCCTCCAGCGGGGCATGCACGAACTTGAAGCGGCAGCAAATCTCCTCCTGGGCCTTTTGCACCTGCTGCGCATCCGGATCCACCAACACCATGTCGGTGCCCGGCAGCAGCAAGGCCAGATGCTGGGCCAGGTTGCGCTGGCGGCACCCGCCCACAATCAGCATCTTGCGGGGCTCGGCCATGACCTCGTCAAAGCAAACGTCCAGCGCGTTGTACAGGGTGGACTCCAGCAGCCGGGCCAGGCCCGTGGTAGGCACCACATCCGGGCGATGCTCGTCACAAGGTTCCGCGCAGGGCTGATCGCACGGCTGGCCGCAGGGGCCGAGGGTTGGGGCCATCGAGGCGCTTTCCACCGGGTGAGGCATGTTTTAATTAAAACGAAAAGAAGCCAAAGCTGCAACGCCAGCCATCAGTGCAAGGTCTGGATCCGCCAGATGCGAATCTTGCCCGGGGCGTCCTCGTAAACCAGCTTGAGCATGCCGTTTTCGGCGGTTTCGGTACCGTTGGGCACAAAGCGGGTGCTGCCTTCCTCCACCAGGTAGTCGTATCCCGTCAGCTCGTTGCGCAGCTGGGGCGGAATCCAGTCGCCGCCCTTGCGATCGGACAACCGGCTGGCCGCAGTGGGCCGCGGAATAGCCACCTTGGCATCTTTGGGGGCATTCAGGCTGAGCCATTGCAGGGCCCGCTTGCGGGCCGTTTCTACCTGGGCTTTTTCCAGGCGGGTTTCGGGAGGCCGTGCCGTCGAGATGGCAAACACGTGGCCGGCCTCCGGCTTTTCGGCAGCATCCATGGGCCGGGCGGTAGCGGTGAAGCCGTGCTGGCTAAGCAGCGTCGTCAGCGCGCACAAAAGGATCCATACGGTCAGCGCAGGCCCCAAAATCCGGGAAATGGGCAAGTGCACCTGCTTAAACCACTCCCCGCTGCGCATGATGCCGTAATACAGGTAAAGCAACAGCAACGGCAACACCGGGGCCAGCACCAGACGGTTATCCGGGGGCAACAACACCAGGGCGGACAGGGCATAGGCAATAAGGTACAGGCTGCTGATACCGGAGGCCGCCGACAGGCCATACAACAGGCCAATCAGCAACAGCACCCCCAGCACGATGGGCACCCAGGGAAGGCGCTCGGTTTCCACCGCCGGGGCCTGGCCGCTGACGGCGGACAGATGCAGGGAGCCCACCGCCTGGCGAGCCGTTTCCCGCAGCATGTAATCGCCGTAGGTCTGGGCTGTGCGACGCCACCCGGACTTGGAGACGCTTTGGGCCACTTGATCGACCGGCGAGACCAGGGTGTGGAACTCCCGCACGGCATAAGAAATATCTCGCCCGATAAAGGGGCTGATGGCCAGCACGGTGACCAGCACGGTAGACAGGCTGCGGCGCAAGCCGAATTTTTTGAGGCAGACCAGAAAGAAGGCAAACAGCAGAAAGTATCCCGCCTGATGGGTCAGCACGGCCAGGGCGGTCAGCACGCAGCAGGCCGCCAGGTCGCTCCGGCTGACCGGCATTCCCAGCCCCAGGGGGTGAACTTTCTTGCAGAACACCCGGTCTACCATCCACAAAGATCCCATGGAAAAGACCACGAAGGCCATGGTGGGGCCAATGGTCCAGGCCATCCACAGGGTGGGGGGCGCCAGGGTGTACAGGGCGGTAACCAGCATGCTGTAAGGCTTTCGGATAAGGCGCATGGCCACCCCATGCACCAGCACGATGGATAACAGGTACAAGCCGGTATTCAGCAGCAGGAATCCCTCAATCAGCTCCGGCAAGCGGGTGGTGTCCAGCACCCTGATGGCCGCCGCCAGCAGCAGGGGATACACCGGGGGCTGGTTGAAGCGGGTCAAGGCATCCAGCCACTGGCCTTCGCTCAGGAGCTTGGCCATGGCCACCGTCTGGATGGTGTCCGGGTTGAGGGAAGCCGCCGGGCGCATGTGCTCGCACAGCAGCCAGGCCGCGACCAGGCAGCCAGTCACCACCACCAATTCAAACCAGCTTTCCAGATAAACCGGCTTTGCCGCCATGCCGGGCACTTTGTGCGCGGTTGCCGCCATATCCGCTCTACCTCTCTGCTACGTGCCTTCCATCATAGCAGAGATTTCCCGCCAGGGCAGCGGTCAAAAGTGGACATTGGAGACGCTGGTTCCGTTGACCACCTGCACGGTGCGCCCCTTTTTGCGGGAGGCCGGGCGTCGACGGGACTGGTAAGCCACCTGCCGGGTGGGGGAAGCCCCGGCACTATGCGGTATCACGGTGCCCGCCGTCTGCAGGCCCGGATTTTGGCGTTGCAGGTAGGAGAGATACACCAGGGGATCCACGTACTGGCGGTTGTAATGCACTTCAAAATGCAGGTGCGGGCCGGTTGAACGCCCGGTAGAGCCTACCAGGGCGATTGCCTGCCCCCGGGCCACCGATTGGCCGGCCCCCACCAGCCGCCGGGAAGCATGGCCATACAGGGTATACAAGCTGTTGCCATGATGCAGCACCACCACGTTGCCATAACCGCCATAATAGCCGCTATACACCACGACCCCGGCCTGGGGCGCGTAGATGGGCATGCCCATGGGCGCGGCCAGATCGACCCCGCCGTGAAAGCGCCGCCCCCCATGCATGGGATCGGTTCGCCACCCAAAGTGGGAGGTGAGCGTGCCGGTCACCGGGGCGTAGGCATACTCCTGGGCCCGGGCAGGCCAGAACGGCATGGCCAGCAAAGCCAACAGCAACAACAGTTTCAAGACAATGGCACGATGACCCAACAAAAACCCTTCTCCACGCCGAGCTTGGTCTCTTTATTGTTTATACCCGCATGTGGGGTTCAACAAATCCTCCAGCCGGGTGGGAATTTTTTTTGGCCTACAAAAAAATCGACTGCGGTATAATCGCACCTGTGATGCCGGACTCTATGCAATCCTCCACCAGCCTGACGAGCGGTTCCCGGATGGAAACCCTCTATGCGACCGCGCTGTTTGCGGCCAACCTGTGGTCTCTGGTGCCCCAGGACGCCTTGCGTTTTGATTCGGGCCACTCGGCCCAGTGGCTGGTAATTGCCGGGGAAGTCCTCGGGCAAGACAACCAGGGCCACACCCAGGCAGCCCGGCCCGGTGACTACCTGCAAAACCCGCAAAGCATGGAAGCCAAGGGGCCCGGAAACACCCTACTGCTGGAGCTTTGCTGGAAAGGGCAAAACAGCCCCCATCCCCTGGCGGAAGTGACCGAGCATCGCCCCTGGGGCAGCTTTACGGTGCTAAAGGACGAGCCCGCCTTCAAGCTGAAACAACTGATGGTGAAGCCCGGCAGCCGGCTGAGCCTTCAGCGGCACCAAAAACGGGAGGAGCACTGGCTCATTACCGCCGGCCACCCGGAAATAACCCTGAACGACCGGGTGGTGAGCCTGGAGGCGGGAAGCTACATCCATATCCCGCTTCAGGCCTGGCACCGCATCAGCAACCCGGCAGCCAGCGGGGAGCCGGTGGAGATTATTGAGTTGCAACTGGGCGAATACTTCGGGGAAGATGACATTGAGCGCCGCGAAGACGATTACGGGCGCTGCTAATAAGAGTTCAACACGCTCAGGTCATACCCCGGCTGGTCATAAATCCTGAGCAAGGTGTTGATATCCCGCTGGCTGGGCTCGTCGCTGGGCATCATCTGCCCGCCCGGACGCAGGCGACCCAGCACGTAGGCGGATCGCTGGGCCCATTTGGCCGGGATGTCGTTGGCTTCCTGGGTCAGGTGGGGGTACATCACGTCGTTGGGGTCGTCGCTATGCCCCCACAACCCGAAGGCATGGCCCAGCTGGTGCAGCATGGCGTGCAGTTGCTCATCCTCGGACAGGCCCTTAAAGGCGCCCATGTTGATGAAAATGGCGGTACGAATGTCGTTTTGCTCGTTCATATGCAGCATGGGCCGGGTAACGGGATAGCCGGGCTTCTGGTTCCAGTCGATGACGATGTCGGCCTGCGCGCTGCTGGAGGCCGTTTCCACCGAGAAAGCCTTGCTCCAGCTTCGGATAGCCCGCTGGGTCATGGCGGTTTCCGCCGGGGTACCGGGGCGCACGTAAAGCCGTACCGGCAAGTGCAGCCAGCGCAGGGATTTGTCGGTGCCCAGCTTGTGGATGGACTGGAAGTAGTCCCCGGTGCTGACCGGCATGCCGTTGGGCAGGGTGCGCGCCGACATGGCGGAGGCGTCCAGCATGGTGATTTCAGGTTCCGGGCTTTGGGTGCGCCCGGTGCGGGGGCTCATGCGGTTGGTGCTGGCAATCACCATGCCGTCCCCGTTGGAAAGCCGGATGCCCTTGGCCATGATGGGCATGGCGTAGGTCAGCTTTTTGAGGCGCACGGACAGGGGGTAGTCGTCGAAGGACTTGCCGAACACCTGGATTTCCAGCTGATCCAGGCGATCCGGCAGGGGTTTGCCCTCAAACGTCCTTTGGAACAGCTTCTGTTCCAGATAGGCCAGCATGGGCTCTTGCTCGGAGGTGATTTCGGCCCAGCTCTTTGCGGCCATGCTTTGCTCGATGCGGGCAAAGCGGGTTTCCAGCGCACCGGGCTGGGAGGCGCCAAACAGAGTTTTTTCCAGCCGGTTGATGCGCTGGGAGACGGCCTGGTTGGCGTAGGCATGGCCATACAGCTCGTTTTCGTACTCGGGCAGCTTTTGATACAGCGGGTTGCTCGGGTTTCCCACAAAAACACCCTGATGCTGCGCAAAGGCCCCGGGCCACCCCCCCAACAGGCAAGCCGTTAGCAGCAGCAGGCAGATTGAGCGGCGGGCAGCCATGAAAAACGCCTATCCTCACAATGTTTATTTTTACAAAGTCCGGTAAATCCGCTTCGAACATTGTACGCGATGCGTCGCCGCCTTGGAACCTCTATTCAAATTTGGGTTGGCTTGTGTTAGCGTGTCTATCAATGTGTATTTTCCCCAACGTTCCCGTGGAGATTCAAAATGAAGACTTACGAAGCTTTTATTATCCTCAAGCCCATCCTGGACGTGGATAATTCCGACAACGTGCTGAAATCCGTGGAAGACACGGTGGAGAGCCTGGGCGGCAAGGTGATCAAGAAAGACAAGATGGGCCGCAAGCGCCTGGCCTATGAAATCAAGAAGTTCAAGGACGGCTTCATCACCACCTACCTGCTGTCGATGGATCCGGCCAAGCTGGACGAGTTCCGCCGGGCCTGCCACCTGAACGAGGACATCCTGCGCCTGATGCTCATCAACCGCAGCGAAGTGGAAATGGACTCCCTCACCGTAGCCCGCGAACAACGCCCGGAACGTCCGCCCATGGGCGAGCGTCATCATCATGGCGGCGAGCGCGGCCCCCGACCGGCTGCCCGCGCTGCGGAATAACCGACACGAAAAGGAGTCCACCCAGTGAGTTTTGCCAGAGCCGTCGTTTCCGGGACGCTGACCTCCGATCCCGAAAAACGCTTCACCCCCAACAACCATGCCGTCACCAGCTTCACCCTGGCCGTCCCGGTGACCGCCGGCGGCAAGAACGCCAACACCGATCCCAGCCAGGTGAAGATTACCTGCTGGCGCGGGCTGGCCGAAGCGGTGGTGGAACAGCTCCGCAAGGGCGACGCCGTGGTGGTGGAAGGCAAGCTGATGATGAACAGCTTCCAGACCCAGGACGGGGTGCAGAAAAAGCTGTTTGAAATCGAAGCGGTTTCCATCAACAAGCTGGCCGGGGAACCCCAGCCGGTGCTGTCGGCGGCTGGCGGCGGCTTTGCCGGCGAGGGCCAGTTCCCCTCTGGCGGCAACGCCGGGGGCGGCTATGCAGAAAAGCCGGCGGCCCCTGCAAGGGCAACCGCGCCCGCCGGGCATTTCAGCTCCGAGGATCTGTTGACGGAAGACGATATTCCGTTTTAAGCTTGAGTTCACCGAAAGACAAAAGGATTGGTTATGCCTCCCGAAAGAAAAAAGAAAGTCTGCAATTTCTGCGCCGATAAAGTCATGCTGATCGACTTCAAGGATTCGCAAAAGCTGAAGCGCTACCTGACCGATCGCGGAAAAATCCTGCCCCGTCGCATTACCGGCACCTGCGCCATTCACCAGCGCCAGCTCTCCGGCGCCATCAAGCAATCCCGGCAAGTGTCCCTGCTGCCTTACATTATGGAAGGCTAGACGCCGGAACCCGGAAAATACACAAGCAACCCGGTTAAGCGCCGGGTTGTTTTTTTGTGTCATCCTCCCTTCCGCCGCGTTGAAACCGCCACCAGCCGCTAAGCCCCTTAAACTTGCCCAAAAACACCCGGGCATGTCACCATATCCTTCTTTGCCTGGATCGCGTATAATTCAGGCAGTTCTTCAATTCACCCCCCAGAAAAAGTATTGACCTCCCTTGGGTTTGATGATTCACTAATATATCGTAACCATACATTGTCGGTTTTCGATCATTCTCAACTATTTTTCCCATCAAGAAACTGTGAACAAGAATAGGAAGCACCATGCCGATTACATTTGATACGCTGGAAGAGTTGCAGGAGTTTTACAAGTCTTTCAAACTGGATGAAAACGCCCGCACTGCGCTAAAAAAAGCCAAGGCCAAAGTAGGCCGGCCCAAAGCGGCCAAAAAAGCCGCCGTCAAGCCCGCAGCCAAAAAAACGGCCAAACCCGCTTCCAAAAAGGCCACCGCCAAAAAAGCCACCGCCAAGCCCTCGGCCAAAAAAGCGCTGAAACCCGTCGCCAAGAGAGCGGTCAAACCGGCCATCAAAAAAGCGGTGAAGCCTGCCGCCAAAAAAGCCGCCCCCAAGCCCACAGCCAAAAAAGCGGCCAAACCGGTGGTTAAAAAGCTCACCAAGCCGGCCCTGAAAAAAGCCCCTCCCAAAAAACCGGCGGCGGCCAAAAACAGCGGCGCCACCCTGACCGGTAAAATCCGGGCCACTATCCAGACCTTCCTGGATCACAAGAAATCGTTTACCGCCAACGACATCTACGCCGACCTCAGCCAGCGCGACAAAACCGTCAACAAGCAGTCGGTCATTACCTCCGTGCTGAAGCAAATGAACAGCACCTTCAAAACCATCCCGGTTACCGAGCGTCCCGGCAACGGCCCGCGCCCGGTGAAACTGTACAACCCCTAGACGGTTCAAAAACGGTTTGTCAAAAACGATCCCTGTTTTGCGCGGGGATCGTTTTTGTTTGCCAAAATGGCTTAGAATAACCATGTGAACGATCGCATGCCAACCACGGGGATGACGGGCGAACCGGCCCAGGCACTGGCCGGCAGGCTGGCGTCCGGGCATGGGGAACCGGACTGGGATCGCCGGGTGCAGGGACAATTTGACACTCCCCCGGCGGTGTGCGACCTGATGCTGGGCCTGGCACTGCGCCAGGACACGGAGCGCCTGCTGGATGCCGGCTTCGGTACCGGGGCCTTCCTGCTGAGGGCATACGATTATTATCGCCAGCGCGTTCCCCACGATACCACAAGCCTCTACCGCCTGCACGGGGTGGAACTGGATCGCCCCCGGGCGGAAACCGGGTTGCGCCTGCTGTTACGGCGGCACCACGGCCCCATCAATCAGCCCCCGCCCTTGCGGGTGGGCAATTTTATCGGCCCCCTGCCCGATACGTTCCAGGATTTCGACGTCATCGTGGGCAACCCGCCCTACGTGCGCCAGGAACACCTGAAGCAATCAGGCGCCATGGACAAGCGGGCGGCGGCCCAATACCTGCGGGACGCCTACCGGGACTACCTGCGGCAACGCCCGGAACAAAAGGCGCTGGTGGGACAGGGGGCCGATTTGTACGCCTGGTTTTTTATGCAGGCCCAGTGCTTGCTGAAGCCCGGCGGGCGCCTGTGCTTCATTACCAGCAACAGCTGGCTGGACACGGCCTTTGGACGGCATTTCAGCCAGTTCCTGGCCGATCACTTCCACGTGCGGATGCTGCTGGAGTCGGCCTGCGAACGCTGGTTTGCCGATGCCGCTATCAACCCCATCATCCTGCTGCTGGAGAAAAAGCGGGATACCGCCCAAACGGGGCCGCCGGCCCGGTGGGTGCGCTTTCACCGGCCCCTTGCGGACTGGTTACCGGATCCCGCCCGGCCCGGCTACTGGGAGGCCCTGACCCGCCAGCTGGAAGAAACGCTGCGGGGCCCCGGGGCCCCGGAAAGTGGGGTAGAGGTGAGCGAAGTGCCCCCGCTGGCCCATGCCCGCCCCGGCTGGGGACACTGGTTAAGAACCCCCGATCCCCTGCGCGCCCTGCAAGGGGATCAGGATCTTTGGCAAACCCTTGCCGATGCAGGCACGGTGCGTTATCCGCTGAAAACCGGGATTAACCGCTTCTTTTACCTCTCGCATGCCGAGGCGGCGGCCCGGGGCATCGAGCCCGATTACCTGGTGCCCCTCCTCAAAAGCAGCCGGGAGGTGATCAGCTGGCATGTGGATGCGGAGACCTGTCGCCGGGTGCTTTTTTCCTGTACTCGCACGCCAGAGGAACTGGAAGCCGCAGGGCATGCTGGCGCCCTGGCCTATATTCGCTGGGGGGAGGCCCAGGTGGCCGCTCCCCGCCAAAAACGCAGCCAGCCGGTGCCCTGGCCAGAAGTGGCCTCGGTCAAAAACAACCGGCCCTGGTACGGCATTCGCGCGCTGGCGCCCGCGGAATTGGTATGCAACCGGTTTTTCGACCAGCGTTACTTTTTTGCCCGCTGCCATGGCCCGCTGGTGGAGGACCAGACATTTTACGGGTTCCGCCGCCATGCCGGCAGCGACTGGCCCATCGATTTGATTGCCGCCCTGCTGAACAGCACCTTGTCTTGCCTGCTGGTGGAACTGCGGGGCAGGCGCAACCTGGGCGAAGGGGTCTTGCAGTTTTCCCGGGCCGACATGGCCGCCTTTCCGCTGCTGAACCCGGCCCGGTTCAACAACCGCCACCGCCAGGAAATCACGGAGGCCTTCCTGGCCATGAGCCACCGGGCCATTTTGCCCATGGCCCGGGAGCTGGAAATGCCGGATCGCCAGGCGCTGGATAGGGCGGTGCTCAGGGGCGCAGGGCTGGATCCCGCCCTACAGGGCTACCTGGCCGATTGCCTGCTGTCACGCATGCACGAACGCATCCGGCTGGCCCGGTCGACAGGGCGCTAAATCCCGTGCGCCAAAGAAAAAGGGCAACTTGCGTTGCCCGTTGATTGGAGAGAGAGAAGAGAAAGGAGAGAGAAAACGACCCATCCCATCGTGTCGAAAACTTCAAGCGGCCCGTTGATTCCGCTGCTTGCCAACCCTTTCCGTTTGCAACAAAACTATCCTTGCCCGCCATACTGCCGGAAGTAACCCAGCACCTTCGGGACATATTTGCTGGTCTCGCCAATGGACTGCCAACGATCCACGTTGCCGGGGCCGGCGTTGTAAGCGGCCAGCACCTTGGTCCAGTCGCCGTAAGTCTTGTAGAGATCCGCCAGGTGCGCCGCCCCGGCATTGATGCTGGCCTCCGGATCGAGGATGCCGCCGGAGATGCCATGCTTCTGGGCCACCGAGGAAAAGGTGCCCGGCATAAACTGCATCAGCCCCTGTGCGCCCGCCGGGGAACCGGCGTTGGGATTGCCTCCCGATTCGGCGGTCATGACCGCGGCAATCATGGCCGGCGGCACGCCGTACTTTTTGGCCGCGGCCTGAATCTGCGGCTCCCAGCGACGCACACCCTCGGGCAGGCCATGCAGGTCTGCCGTTCCGCCGGTCACCGGTGCCGCGCTGGCGGCGTCGGCGGTTCCCGCCGGGGCGGTATTGGTGCCGGGCGCACTGCCGGCAAAGGAAGGACTCGCGCCGGAGGCGGTCGCATTGCCCCCGGCCAGCTGACGCTGTTGGGTCTTGGCCATGATCTGCTGCATCATCACCCCGATGCCTCCCAGCACGGAGGCCATCATCATGTTGATCTGGGCCATCAGCATGAGGGAGGAATTGGAAACCCCCATATTGTGCAGGCTAACCGCATCCAGGCCCGGCGCCCCGCCGCCGATGCTGCCAAAGGCCGAGGCATTCAGCCCGCCCATCATGCCCGCCAGTCCACCGCCACCGGCCTGGGCATTCAAGCCGCTGAGACCGGACAAACCTTGCCCGCGAGGCATCATGGCGCCGAATGCTAACGGTGAAACCATCTTTCACTCCATCCCAAGTACCGTTTGTGCTCAGACCATCCCAAGTGTTTCAGACTACTCTTATTAAAATAAAAACAACCAAATCGGGTGAATTGCTTAGGGCCCCGGGGGCCGGCCTTGGTGAAACCGGGGGTTCTTTTTATAATGGACGTCTTCCCTCCGGGAAGCGAAAGGACAGGAATTTGGCCCCCACAACCAACGACTGGCGCGACATCGAACCGGCCCGGTGGCCGGCCTGGCTGCGGGATCAGCCGGCCAGCGCGCTGTGCGAAATTCTGGACGCCTTCCTGCAAGAACGGGCCACGGATGGGGATCGCCTGCCCGCCTTGTACGATGCCCTCCGTCGGCACAGCGGCCCCCGGGGCCAAGGCACCATGGCCCTGGCCCAGATTAACACCGCCCCGGGCGATATCACCGGCAATGCCCGCAAAATAATGCGCTACATTGCCGCCGCAGAAGCCATTGGCGTGGACATGGTGGTGTTCCCTGAGCTGGCGCTGATGGGTTATCCCATCCGGGACGCCATCGTGCGCTTTCCGTTTTTGGCCGATGAGAACCTGCGATGGCTGGAAGCCATCGCCGCCCGCACCGGGGAAACCTATGCCCTGGTGGGCTTTGTAGAACCGCGCCGGGCAAGCGGAGACGCCCATCGGCCCGGCAAGGACTTTTTCAACAGCATGGCCGTGCTGGGCCAGGGGGAAATCAAGGCCCTGGTGCGCAAATCGGTACTGCCCACCTACAACGAGTTCGAGGACGACCGCCAGTTCGAGGCGGCCCCGGCTTCCGGCGCCCACCACCCCCAAACGCTCGGCATGGCCGAGTGGGGCTTCAGCGCCCCGGCGCCTTCGGGTAACCCCTATATGATTCACGGGCGCAACTACGGCCTGTCCATTTGCGAGGACATGTGGGCCGACCCCACCTTTTTCGAAAAGCCGCTGTACCGGCGGGATCCCATTGCGGAGCTGGCCATGACCCACCCGCATGCCTTCGTCAACATCTCCGCCTCTCCCACCCGCTCCC
The DNA here is from genome assembly GCA_964390635.1 of uncultured Vampirovibrionales bacterium. Classification (GTDB taxonomy): domain Bacteria; phylum Cyanobacteriota; class Vampirovibrionia; order Vampirovibrionales; family Vampirovibrionaceae; genus CAYMIG01. The sequence goes on from CAYMIG010000007.1 coordinate 11,851, forward strand.
GCAAGGAGCAGCTGAAGCACAACCTGTTGTCCCACCTGGCCCGCCGCCACCAGCGACCCTTCGTGTACGTGAACCAGGTAGGCTCGGTGGATGAGGTCTCCTTTGACGGCGGCAGCCGGGCCTATGACGCCCAAGGTCGCTTAATTGCCCGGGCTCGCCTGTTTGCCGAGCAGTTCCTGATGGTCAACCCCTTTCGCGGAGAGGGCCCGGTGCACCCCCTTCCCGCCGGGCTGGAAGCCACGCTGGAGGCCCAGAAGGTGTTTGACGCTTATGACGAGTCCGATCTGGGGCGCACCTATGAAAGCATCCTGCAGGGCATCCGGGATTATTTCGGCAAAACCGGCTTTGAGCGGGCCGTGATTGGCCTGTCCGGGGGGCTGGACTCCTCGGTCACCGTGGTGCTGCTGGCCGATGCCCTGGGCCCGGACAAGGTGCTGGGGGTCAGCATGCCCTCGGGCATCACCCCAGCGGAAAACCGTGACGATGCCCGGCAACTGGCCAGGAACCTGGGGATTCGGCTGGTGGAAAGCCCTATTGGCGCCATCGTGGATGCCATCGAAAGCGCGGTGGGGCTGGTGCAAGCAGACATTGAAGCGGGCTGGGGCCCGGCGGACAGCCGCTCCAACGCCCGGGACAATGCCCAGGCCATTACCCGGGCCACGCTGTTGCGCCAGATCGGTAACGAGTTCCGTGCCCTGCCTATTGCCACCTCGGATAAATCTGAGCTGTACCTGGGCTATGCCACGGTAAACGGGGACATGTCCGGGGCGCTGGCCCCCCTCGGAGATTTACCCAAGACCAAGGTACGTGCCCTGGCCCGCTGGCTGAACGCCCACCGCCCGGTCAGGGACGTGCTGCCCGACAACATCATGACCAAACCCTCCGGGGCGGATCTGAAAGTCAACCCCGACACCGGCCAGCTGATTACCGCAGAAGAAGACCTGATGCCTTACGAGTTCGCCGACGAGGTCATCTGGCGCATTGAGGCGCTACGCCAGGATTATACCGCCATGCTGGAGGCCCCGTTCCAGTACGAGCGCAAGGTGCCGCTCAGCCGGGAGCAGAAAGCCGCCTGGCTGCAGAAATTTTTCCACCGCATGGCCCGGGCGGTGTTCAAGTGGTTCATCTCCCCGCCCATTCTGATTATGGAAGGCAACGGCTCCATCGCCAAAAGCGATTACCACCACCCGCTCACCGCCAGCCGCATTGACTGGCAGGGCAAACCGGCGGCGGAAATCGATCGCCTGCTGGACGGGAGCATTGCCCAAATCACTGGCCCGCCGGGGGTTTCCACCCCGAAATAAAAACCCGGCTTAACGTTTCTTCACATCCTAACATCGAATTCTAAATGCTTGTTTTTATGCAAATACGAACGGAGAGCGAATTCGTTCAAAAGATTTAAATCTCTACTACTTTTCTACCTACTCAGACAAGTATCACCGCCCCCCGGGCGGTTTTTTATTGCCCCGTTCGGGGCCTTATTTTGGGCGGGTGGGTTTTCCGTCCATGTTCGGCGCGGCCCCCAGACGGCCCCTAAGGCATGGGCTGCACCCGGGGCCGCAGGGGCACGCTCACGCTGCGGCCCATCTCGGCAGGCAGCTGCTCGCTGACCAGGTTCACCCCGATGGGATGCCCACTGCGCAGGATTTCCAGGTTAAACGAGGAATTGAGGGGCTTTTGCCGCACGGCATCCTGTACCTCTTCAGCCTTGTCCACGCTGCGCCCGTCGATTTTCTGGATCACGTCACCCTGCATCAGGCCGGCCTTGTAGGCGGGGGAGTTCTCCATCACCTGGGCCACCACCACCCCCTCGGTCTGGGGCGGCAGGCCAATGTGCCTGGCCAGGTCGGGGTTGAGGGCGATCATGGAAATGCCAATCCAGGGACGCACCACCTGGCCGCCGGCAATCAGGGTATCGGCGATGGGGCGAACCATATCGATGGGGGTGGCAAAGCCGATGTTCTGCCCCCGCCCGGAGATGGCGGTGTTGATGCCCACCACCTCGCCTTTCAGGTTCACCAGTGGGCCGCCGGAGTTGCCCGGGTTGATGGCCGCGTCGGTCTGGATGAAGGACAGGTTGGAATTGAGATCGGGGATGCGCCGGGACAGGGCGCTGACGATGCCCAGCGTCACGGTGTGGTCAAAGCCCAGGGGGCTGCCCACGGCAATCACCCACTCGCCCGGGCGCAGCTTTTCGCTGGACCCCAGGGACACCGGCACCAGATTGGGGGCCTCAATCTTCAGCACGGCCACGTCGGAATAGACGTCCCGGCCTACCATGCGGGCCGGGTACTGGCGTCCATCGTTCAGGGTCACCGTAATCTTGTCGGCATTGGCCACCACGTGGTTATTGGTCAGGATGTAGCCGTTTTTATCCAGGATCATCCCGGAGCCGTTGCCGCTGATGACCCGGGACTGCATGCCGTAGGGCTGAAAAGGGGACTCCCCGGGGCTGATGCCGAAAAAGTGCTGGAGGATATCATCGTTAAAGGGCAACACACTGCCCTGCATGGCCGGCACCCGGGTGGTTTGCTCCACATCAATATTAACCACCGAAGGGGCCACGGCTTCGGCCACATCGGCAATCAAATCCGGGTAGAAGGTACCGGGCATTGCCCCCAACGGACGAGCGGAGGCCGAAAGGGGCGCCGTACCGGGCAGGTTACCCAACAACAAGCCAGCCGCCAACGAAAACCCCAGGGCCAAACGAACCCACCGCTGAGCGGAAACGAGAACGGACTGCATGACACGCGACTCCTTTTCAACAAACGGACCGGGATGCCGGGGCCTCTTCCCAAGGCCGCTGCTGACACCAAAGACTGCCTGATGAGCCGGAGGTTCCCTTGAGAAAACGGCCTCTTTGCAGTAAAGTGTAGCACAAGGGAAAGGCTTGATAAACGCGGCCTTTTGCCCGTCGATCCTCGGAAAGAAGCTGCATGCTGCTGGATTCGCTCATCGAAAATCTTCAACATGAAGGCCTGTTGCAAGGCTATCCGCAAAGTCACGTGGTGCTGGCCTACTCGGGCGGGGCGGATTCCACCGCGCTGCTGTTTCTGCTCTCAGAGCTTCGGACCCGCTTGGGCCTGGAAGTCACCGCCGCCTACTACAACCACGGCTGGCGGGGCACCCCCCCGGAGGAGTTGCCGCTGGTGCACCAGAACTGCCTGGCGGCGGGGATTCCGCTGGTTATCATCCAGACCGACCGCACCGTGGCCAAAACGGAGCGGGGGGCCCGGGAAGCCCGCTACCGCCTGCTGACCCGCCTGGCCTATGACCTGCATGCCGATGCCCTGCTGACTGCGCACCACGCCGACGACCAGATTGAGACCCTGCTGTTCCGCATCATCCGGGGCACCGGGGTGGACGGCCTCATCGGCATCCAGAAGCGCCTGATGCTGAAGCCGGAATTCGGCAAGCCGGTACCCGTCCTGCGCCCCCTGCTGGACAGCGCCCGCCAGGAGCTGCGGGACTACATCCGGGAGAAGAACCTGCGCTACTTCGACGACCCCACCAACGAAAGCACCAAGCACCACCGCAACCTCATCCGGCACAACATCCTGCCGGTGTTGCAGGACGCCTTTCCCCAGGTCAAAAATTCCCTCGTCCGGCTCAGCCTGGTGGCAGAAGGAGACGCCCACATCATTGAGGAAGCCCTGCAACCCATCTGGGACAGCCTTTACGGAACCGACACGCACGGCCCCTACCTGGACGCGGTGCGCTTCAACCAGCTGGGGCTGCCCTACCAGCGCCGCATCATCAAGCGCTTCCTGAACCGGCAGGAAATCTTCCCGGACTTCCACACCATTGAGGAAGTGCTGGCCTTCATCCGGGGCGAAAGCCGCAAGAATCTCTCCGCCGCCCTGAAGTCCATGATTAGCACCCATGACGGGCATACCCGCTTTTTGTCACTATACAAAGACCGGTTACGCCTGCTGGAACCCCCGCCGGAAGGCCCCAAGCCGGAGCCGGTAAGCATTGCCGTGCCGGGCGAAACCCCCATCCCCGCCCTGAAGGCCGTGCTCAAGGCCCTGCCGTGGGAGGCGGACGAGAAAGTGGGCATGGCGGCCATCCGCCCCGCCGATCCCGAGCAGGTGTACGTGAACCTGTCGGCCTACGAAGGCAAGCCCCTGGAGCTGCGCACCCGCCGCCCGGGCGACAAATTCCAGCCCATCGGCATGGACGTGCCCCTGCGCTTTAAAAAGTTCCTGATCAACCGCGGCGTGCCCCGCTTTGAGCGCAACCGCCTGCCCGTGCTGGCGCATGGGGACAAAATCCTGTGGGCCCCCGGGCTAGGCATCAGCCAGGAGCTGGCGGTGAAACCGGATGCCAAGCCCACCCACCTGCTGCGCCTTGAAACCGATCGGCCCGGCGTGCCCTATTACGTTCGGCCCGGCGAGCTGGCGGTGGAATCCCCGGAACCCGCCGCCATGGCCAGCGCCGCCACGGAAACCGAGCCCCCATCCCATCCCAGTAGTGAGGTTCAACCACAAGGAGTCGACTGTCCATGAGCTCTCCCGCCAGCCCCATCCACTACTCCCCGGATCAGCTGGACATCCACATCAGCCAGTTGCAGTTGCAAACCCGCATCCAGGAAATGGCCGCTGAAATCAACGCCATCTATGCCCACACCGAAAAGCTGATTCTCATCGGCGTGCTAAAAGGCTCCTTCCTGTTCCTGGCCGATCTCATCCGCCACCTGAACGTGCCCTGCCACGTGGAATTCGTGCGCCTGGCCAGCTACGGCGACGGCCAGGTGAGCAGCGGCACGGTGCGCCCGGTGGACCTGACCCTGCCCGACCTGAACGGCCAGGACGTGCTGATTGTGGAGGACATTATCGACACCGGCCTCACCCTGCACTTTTTCATGGACTACCTGACCTCCCTGCACCACACCAAGTCGCTGCGGCTGGCCGTGCTGCTGGACAAGCCCACCGCCCGCCAGAAGGACGTGAAGGTGGACTTTGCCGGCTTTACCGTGGGCAACCAGTTTCTGGTCGGCTACGGGCTGGACTTTGCCGGCTATTATCGCAACCTGCCGTTTATCGGGGTGATCCGGGACGATGCCAACACGTCTGGCAACGGCAAGCACTAGCCTGCAACCGCCCTTTGCGGCGGCCATGATGATCCCCACCGGGGTGGGGGCCGCGATGGGGGGATATGGCGGGGACGCCATGCCTTACCTGAGCCTGCTGGCCAGCGTGACCGATGTACTCATCACGCATCCCAACGTGGCCAATGCGGCCATGTTCCAGAAGCTGCCCGAAAACGCCCTGTACGTTGAGGGTTACGGCCTGGATCAGTTTATGCGGGGCCGCTGGGGCTTGCGCCCGGTACGCGCCAACCGGCTGGGCGTGGTCTGGGACGCGGGCATGGAGCCCGCCATGCGCACCCTACACCTGAACGTCCTGGATGCGGTGCAAACGGTCTACGGCATTGAGTTTGTGGGGCATATCACCACGCAGGCGCCGGTGGATGTGCGCTGCGAGCTGAGCGAGGCCGGCTGCTCCACGGGTGCCCTGAAAAACCCGGAGGTCATTCTGGAGGCCTGCCGCCGCCTGGCAGAGGCTGGGGCCACCGCCATGGCCCTGTGCGTCCAGTTGCCGGAGGCTCCCGAGGCGGTGGAAACCGCCTACAAGAGCGGCGGGGGCGTGGATCCCATCGGGGGCATCGAGGCCATCCTGTCCCACCTGGTGGTTTCGGAACTGGGCCTGCCCTGCGCCCATGCCCCGGTCTTTCCCTGGGAGCAGGCCCGCCCCGTCACGGAGGAGCGCGTGGATCCCCGGGCCGCCTCGGAGTTCATCACCGCCACGTTTTTGCCCTGCGTGTTAACCGGGCTGCACCGGGCCCCGCAGTTTGTCATCCCGCCCGCCACTCCCCGGCCCGGCGATCTGACCGTGGAAGACCTGGATGCCTTGGTGGTACCGGCGGACGCCCTGGGAGGGTTGCCGGTTCTGGCCGCGCTGGGGCGGCGCATTCCGGTCATTTCGGTGGAGAGCAACACAACCGTGCTGTCCGTCTCCCCGTCCTGCTTTGAAAACGGGCTGATTCGCCCTGTGCGCTCCTACGAGGAGGCCGCCGGGGTGCTGCAACTGATGCGACTGGGACTGCGCCCGGAAACCCGCCCCGTGGCGGAAATTTCCCCCGCGCTGCCCAGCCGTCCGGTGCCCGGGCTTAAGGCCTAGGTCTCAAACAGGCGTTCCAGGCGCTCAATAATCTCGTCGTCGCCCAGCTCGGCGTTTTCGGCATTCAGGCCCAGGGCCTCGGTATAGACCTTGGCGGCGTCGGCAATGCGGCCCATGGCTTCATAGGTGCGTCCCACATTGAAGCAGGCCAGCGTATAGTCGTCCTTCAGGGCGTAGGCCTTGCTGAACATCTCCAGCGCCTTGAGGGGCAGGCACTTCTCGTCCAGGAAGATCACCCCCATGTTGTTGTAGGCGATGGGGTTGTCCGGGTTCAGGCGGATGGCCTTCTCGTAGGCCACCAGGGCCTCGTCGTTCTTGTCCAGCTGCCACAGCAGGTAGCCCAGGTAGTTGTAGCAATCGGCGTTGTCCGGCTCCTGGCTGATAATGTGCCGGTAGGCGCTGATGGCGGCCTCGTAGTTGCCCTGTTCGGTATAGATGTCGCCCAGCATGGTCAGGCAATCCAGGTTGCTGGAATCCAGCTCGAAGGCCAGCTGGAACATGGACACGGCGGCATCGTGATCCTGCTTGATCTGGTAATAAATGGTGCCCAGGGTCTGGGCCACCGTGGCGGTCCACACCGGGTCTTCCCCAAAGTTGACCGCGGCCTGGTACTCCTGAATGGCCCCGTCGTAATCCTCCAGCTTGAACAGGATATAGGCCATGTTGCTGTGGATGTAGGGGTTTTCCGGGGCCAGCAACACCAGTTCCTTGAAGTAGTAAAGGGAGCGGATATATTCGTGGCGCTCGGTATAAATCTGGGCCAGCATGTACATGGTATCGAAGTCATGCGCCTCGGCGGCCACCACTTTTTCCAGGCTGCGGGCGGCGTTGGCGGAATCGTTGCACTGGCTGTAGGCCTTGCCCAGCTTCTTGTGCACGGCCATGTTGTCCGGCTCCAGTTCCTGGGTGCGGTTGTAATAGTAAATGGCGGCATCCACCTTGTTTTTCTCCTGGTACAGATCGCCCAGGTGGTGGAAGAAGATGGGCTCGTTGGGCATGCGCACGGTGGCCCACTCGTACAGCTTGAGGGTGAGGCTGCGCAGGCCCAGGGTTTTGCAGGCGCGTCCCAGGCCCAGCAAGGCGAAGATGCTGGCATCGGCCAGCAAGGCCCCTTTGAGCACCTGGAAGGCGTTGCGATCGCCGGGCAGCATCAGGCAACCGGCCAGGAAATCCCGCATGCCGTCGGCGGTCATGGCCAGGCGCGCCAGCAGCGGCAGCTCAAAACCCAGCGAGGCTTTCTGCAACTTTACCCGGCCCAGGGCCATCTTGGCCTTGGCCGGCACGGATTTTCCGGCGGTCTGGATGGCCAGGGCAAACTGATCCATGGCCGCCTCCAACTGGCCGGCCTTGCGCAGGAAGTAACCCAGGAACAGGTGGGCCTCGCTGCTGGCCTCGTTCAAACTAAGGGCCTTCTGGCAATAGTCGATGGCGGTTTCCAGGGGAATGCCGCCCTTGTCCCACATGGCAGACGCCAGCTTCACGTAGGCCTCGGCCAGGTTGGGGTTCATCTCCAGGGCCTGGCGGTAATGGTCGATGGCCAGATCCAAGTCGCGCGTGAGGGAGCGAGTGAGGTAGTTGTTATAGTGGCGGTTGCCGAGCTTGAGATAATATTCGGCGGAAATCTGCTTGTTCTGGCTGGGTTCGGCGTGCCGGGCCGGCTGCAGCGGGTGCGGTTCAAACGGTTGCGGCTCGGAAAAGGAATGGTTCATACTCACTCAAGCGCCTTCTTGGGTTGCGGCTTCTCCGGCCCTCCCTTCGATGGGGCGCAAGCCGGTGGATGTGCGATGGGCCGGCAATCCGATGCCGGTCACTCTGTCCGTAGAGTCCCGTCTGTACAGTCATTCGGCAGCAGGTAACAAAACTTTACTGGTTTGGCGAAAAAAATTTGCAAGTGGCCCACGCAAAGGCCCAGCCCGCAGAAAGGGGGCCTTTTAAGCGCCCGGCCCGGCATGCCAACGGTGGGCTACTGGGACAGGCGGGCCTTGAACTGCCAGGTGGCCAACAGAAAACTGACGCCCGCCGACAGATACAGCACCAGCAGGTAATGGGGAGCAATATGGCCGTGCAGCAGCACATCCCGCCCCCCGTCAAATGCGGCGGTGGTGGGCAGCCAGGTAATGACGGGCATAATCCAGGCCGGCAGGGCCGAAATGGGGAAAAACAGCCCCCCCAGGTACAGTAGCGGGGTGATGAAGATGGTCTGCGATTGGGCGATGTTGTCAGGCTTGGGCACCACGGTGCCCACCAGGCAGCCGGCGCAGGTAAACAGGATGCAGGCCGGGAACATCATCAGCCCGTAAAGCGGCAAGGCGCTCCAGCGCACGTCCACCGGGGTAAACAACAGCAGCACCGCCCCCACGATGGCCCCCTTGGCGATGGCCACCAGAAAGCCCCCCAGAATCTCGCCCATGATGATGTCCGTGGTGTGGACGGGCTTGATGCGGTATTCATCCAATACCTTCTGGTGCCAGCGATCCAGCCACAGCCCCCAGGCCCCGGTGCGGTAGGCTTCCAGCAGAATGGTCAGCGTAATGAGCCCGGGGGACAGGAAGGTCATGTAGGGCACCCCTTCCACATGGGCGATATAACCGGACAGCCCCAGCCCAAAGGCCAGGAAGAAGGTCAGCGGGATGGCCACGGTGTTCACCACCTCGTTGAACCAGCCCTGGGCTTCCTGCAACAGGACTTTGCGGCAGATGGGCAAAACGCCCTGGCGGAAGTAAACCAGCTTCATCCGTTCACCCCCAGGGCGGGACGAACGGCATGATCCGCCGCTACGGTCAGATAGACGGTCTCCAGATCGGCCTGGGCCAGGCCCACCCATTGCAGGTCGCCCGGCGGCACCATGGCCACCACCTGGGCCAGCTGGGCCGGATCGGCCAATCGAAAGCGCAGGCTGGCCGCCTCACTCACCACCACCTCCCGGGCCAGGGAAGCCAGCCGGCTGGCCAGCTGGGATGCCTGGCCGCTGTTCAGCTTCAGCTCGTAGGTATCCGGGGGCGAGATACGGGACTTCAGCTCGGCGGGGGTGCCGGTCATCACCACCTGGCCATGGTTCAGGATCATGATATCGTCGCTCAGGCGATCGGCCTCTTCCATGTAGTGGGTGGTCAGAATGACCGTGGCGGAGCGCTTGAACTCCTGGATGGTCTGCCAGATTTCCAGCCGCGCCGCCGGATCGAGCCCGGTGGTGGGCTCATCCAAGAACAGCACCCGGGGGCGGTGGATGAGGGCCCGGATTAAGGCCACCCGGCGCTGCATGCCGCCCGAGAAGTCCTCCAGATAATCGTTGCGCCGATCGTACAGATCGACCTGCCTCAACAGCTCTGTAATGCGGGCATCCCCCTCGGCGCGACCCAGCCCATGCATATCGGCATGCAGGCGCAGGTTTTGCCAGCAGGTCAGGTACCGATCGAAGTGGTTGTCCTGGGCCACGATGCCGATCAGCCGGCGGATGGCAATCTCCTCCCGCCCGATTTCGTGCCCCTCAATCCAGGCCGTGCCGCCATCCGGGCGCAGCATGGTGGTCAGGATTCGCAGCAAGGTGGTTTTTCCGGCCCCGTTGGGGCCCAGGATGGCGAACACGCTGTCGCGGGACACCTCGAAGCTGACCCCGTCCAGGGCCTTCACCAGGCCGCTGGGCCCCTTAAAGTGGCGCACCAGGTTACGGGCCGCCATGGCCGCCTGCTGGGGGCTTCCCGTGTTGGGCTGTTCTTCCGGCATAGAGCCTCCTCCTTGTCTCTAGGGTAGCCAGTCCCGCCCCCAGAGGCAAGCATGGAGCAAGTTTTAAGATTTTTTAACAATTATTTTTCAAGTCGGGACACTATGGCCGGTAAATAACTAAAAACAAACCATGCCGGGCTAACACAAGATTTGAAAAACACACCTTTATGCGTGTAGAGCATAACGTGTAAAAGTTTAACCGACAGCCGCAAGCCTCCAGGTTTGGGTTGGAAGTCAGGGGACAAGCATTACGAGCATTGACCGTTGATTGGGGATCAATATCCGCATACACAGATTTGGTTTGCTTGAGGGGGGAAACCAATTTGCCTGGTCTTTGGCCAGGCTTTTTTCTTTGGAAATCCGGTAAAATGGGATCGCGCCCGCCCGGCAAAGTTTTTTCTAAAGAGTTCCCCCGAACCGCCGATAGAGAAACCAGCAGGCAAACACCCCCGATGGCGCGCTTTGAGGACTTCCCTCAGTCGTAAATCACAGGAGAACACCCTTGGATAAACCCGTGGCCCCCACAGGAAAAGACGACCCCGGACGGGATCCGCTGGAGGCGATTTATGCCCTGAACATCGGGGACTTTGTGGCCGAAAGCTTCATTTCCGACGATCTCCTGACCAAGATCAGCACCCGCCTGGCCGATGATCCCTCCCGGCTGCGGGCCCAGCTGGAAGAGCTGATTCATATCTATTCCATCGACAAGACCCTGGGCATCCTGGGGCTGGATTCGCAGGACGGCTTCATTATCTACGACTCCATCGCCTCCACCCTGTGCCAGATGTTCCAGGTGGACGCCTGCCACCTGTTCCAGACCGCCCGCAAGGAAAACGGCGAGGAATACCTGAGCCTGACCGGCACCTCCAAGGCCCTGGACAGCCGGGATCGCTGGGACATCGGCCTGTCGTCCAAGGCCAACAACTTTTTAAGCGACAGCTACCGCGGTTATGAAACCAACGTGCTGAACGACGTGAAACGGGTGCCCAACTGGCATCCCATCGAGCGCCTGGGCCAAGACCAGGTGAAAGGCGTGCTGGCTACCCCGCTGCGGGAAGGCAGCAAGGCCCTGGGCCTGCTGGTGCTGGAATCTTATCAGCCGGTGGCGTTTGCGGATGAGACCGTCACCCTGGCCGATGCCACCGCCCGGGTGTTTGTAACCTCGATGCGCCTGCAGCAACTGGTGGCCGATGCCCAGGGCAAGGTCAGCCAGGGCGTGACGGATGTAAACACCTTGCTGAACATGCGGGCCCAGATTACCGAGAGCATCGCCGATCTGGGCATCCACCAGCAGGAGTTCGTGGAAGCCCTGAGCAACGCCGTGGACGCCCGCCACCACTTTACCAAGGGACATTCCCGCCTGGTGGGCGAGCTGGCCCGGGCCATTGCCGAGGAAATCGGGCTGAACGAAAAAACCGTGGACCTCACCTACCTGGCCGGCCTGGTGGGCTCCCTGGGCAAGGTGAACATCCCCCGCGACGTCATCAGCAAAAAAGAGGCCCTGCGGCCCGAAGAATGGGATCGCCTGCGCGATCACCCCAACGTGGGGGTCAGCCTGCTGGTGAAAATCAATTTCCTGTCCGAAGTGGTGCCCTACGTGCACTCCCAGAACGAGCGGTGGGATGGCTCCGGCGGCCCGGAAGGGCTAAAGGGCATGAGCATCCCGCTGGGCTCGCGCATCCTGGCGGTGGCCAACGCCTACTACGCCATGACCCAGGAGCGTCCTTACCGGGGTGAACCGCTCAGCCATGCCGAGGCGGTGAAAACCCTTCAGCAGGAGGCGGGCGCCAAGTGGGATCCGCTGGTGGTGGACGCCCTGGCCAGAATCTCGCCGGATTCTTTTATGTAAGCCGCCTGGCGCTCGGCCAGCAAGTCCCGCACCGAAGCCAGGGGAAAGTCCGCCAGGGCGGGCAAGCCGTATGCCTGAGCCACGGTGTGAAAAAGCCGGCTGGCAAAGGCGCTTTCCGAAACCCCATAAGGCTTTAAAAAAGCCGCCCCGTGTTGCAGCAGGCCGCCCGCGCGGCGCAACTGGGCGCTGCCCGCCAGTTTCTGCCCGTTTTCGGCCACCAGGTCGGAGGCGGTGTGGGTTTCAAAGCACACCGGCGAGCGCAGGTAATCCCGATCGCCGGCCTCCTCGCAGCTTTGCACCGCAATGCCCAGGGCTTCCAGGGTATGGCGGATATGGCGGGTCAGCACGCAATAGGTGTCCTTCAACGGCTGTTTGAGGAGGGTGGGGTCGTTGGTGACAAACGAAAAGGAGATGTCCTCCCCGTGCAGGATGGCCCGCCCGCCGGTGGGCCGGCGCACCAGGGCCGGGGGACACCCGCCGTCCAGGTCGCCATAGAGCCGCAGCAGGGCCGCCACGTCCTTGTCGGGCTGGTTCACGCCCAGGGACAGGGTGGGGACTTCCCAGCGGTAGGTACGCACCACCAGCACCGGGGCCGGCAGGCTGCGGCAATACTCCAGCAGCGCTTCATCCAGCGCCATATTGAAGGCGCCGCTCTGGGGCCCGGATTCCATGCCAAAGCACTGCATGGCCCAAGCCTAGCATAAGCGCACCTGACTGGCCAGAAGGCGGGGAGGCTATTTCAGCTCAACCAGTGCCTTTGCGTGGCCCTTGTTCAGCAGGGCTTCCAGCTTTTCCACCTGGAGCTTGTTCACCTTGCGGCAGACGATTTCAAAAGCCGTCTCGGGCGATTCACCCCACTTGAGGACCCAACCGTCCTCGGAAACCTCGTGCAAGTGCGCAATGTCCTTTTTCAATTCGTTGAGCGATTGTGTTTGGACGTCGGTTCCAGTCATGGATTCCACCTTGTTTAAGGACTAAAGTGCTTTCCCACCGATAAGTACCTTTCAGTGTAGCCGATGGCCTGAAAAAACGCTCTCCTTTGCTTTATGAATGTTACATTCTTTCACAATCCCTGGACATGCGCGCCACTTTGGTATATCCACCGGCTATCCAGCCGCCGGTGAAAGAATTTTTCAAGTTTGACAACAGAGTACAATTTTTTGCTAAAATGGTTCGCATCTCGACAGCAACCGGGCATTGATTATGCACCATGCCAAGCCAATCGTGAATTTGAGAACAACCAATGCCGCAAAGTGCGGTCATTGACAAGAGGGGGAAGAAACCAATGGTTCTGAGTAGTGTTGAAGCGGGAACGGGCCTGGACGTGAAACCCAACAGCAGCCAGCGGCTGGTGGCTTTCCTGGAGGAAGCCGGGCTACACAAGAAAGATTTCGCCGAGATGATTGGCGTCACGCTGTCGTATGTCTACAGCCTGATTGACGAAAACATCGCCTTTTCCACCCGCACCACCACCCTGGAGCGCATTGCGGTGGTCATGGGCATTGAGCCGGAGTCGTTTCCGGAGTACAAGCGCCCCGAGGAACCCCGGCTGATTGACCCGGGCATTGAGTTCCTGAAATCGGTGCAGCGGGAGCAGGGGCTTTCCAACGTGCAGTTTTTAAAGCGCTTTCCCCGCAACCAGCGGCTGGAAATCGTGGACATGTGGCGGGGCGCCCTGCCCATGCCGCTGGATTGGGCCAAGCTGTTTGCCATCGGGCAAGTGCTGGAACTGACCAAAGAAGAGGTCTACCCCTTCTGGCAGGCCCGCATGCAGCAATACCTGACGGCGGGCGGCATTGACCCCATGTCCAACATCGGCCTGCTGAACGCCATGTTCCAGGGCATCAAGGCCTACCTGCGCCTGTAGCCCGCAGCCACCCGCCTTGCCGGCCCGCCGCCTGCAAAGCAGGGCGGGGTGTTTTCTGTTATAATCCTTTCGCCATCGAGTAGAGAGGTGTGAGCTTTTGCTTTTCATAAACGCGTTTTCCCCCTTCCGGGCCTCCGGTCTGCGTGTCGCCACGGCCATGGTGCTGTCGGTCAGCCTGTGGCTGGGTTCCGTGCCGGCGGGGCTGGCCCAGGCCGTCACCCCCAGGATTGTCTCCTACAAGCTGCCCACCGGACAAATGCTCTACGTGAAGGAAGACCACAGCCAACCCATTGTCACCATCGACACCTGGGTAAAAACCGGCTCGGTCAACGAAACGCCCCGCATTAACGGGGTTTCCCACTTTTTGGAACACCTCATCTTCAAGGGCACCCCCACCCATCCGGCGGGGGAGGTGGATCGCATCCTGGAATCGCGCGGGGCCGAATTCAACGCCGCCACCAGCGATGATTTCACCCACTTCTACATCACCACCGCCACGCCCTACTGGGAGGAAGCGGTCAAACTGCACGCCGACATGATGGTCAACGCCTCGGTGCCCGAAAGCGAGCTGACCCCGGAGCGCAAGGTGGTGCAGGAGGAAATCAACCGGGCCACCGACAACCCGGAGCGCCAGCTGTTCATCACCCTGGCCCGCATGCTCTACGGCAAACACGGCTATGCCATGGACACCCTGGGCCCCAAGCAGAACATCGCCGACATCCCCCGCCAGGACATCCTGGCCTACTACCACTACTGGTACCAGCCCAAAAATTTCAACACCATCATCGTCGGGGATGTGAACCCCGAGCAGGTGAAACAAGTGGTTTCCAAGGTCTTTACCAAGCCCTCTTATGCCATTCCCAAGCGTTACCGCCCGCCGGTGGTGGGACTGCCGGCCCTGCCAGCCCCCCAAAGCGAGGCCCTCACCAACCCCAACATTTCGCAAGACTACTTTGCCCTGGCCATGCTGGGGCCCTCCATGGCCTATCCCAAGGATTCCTACGCCCTAGACATTGCCATGCTGGCCCTGGGCGGCGGCAAAAGCTCCCGCCTGTACCGGGCGCTGCGAGAGCAGCAACCCCTGGCCACCAGCGTGTCGGCGGGCAATTACACCCAGAAGTATTCGGGCACCCTGTTCATTACGGCGGAGATGGCCCCGGAGAACCGCCAGGCGGTCAAGCAGGAACTCATGCGACAGCTGATTGACCTGAAGGCCCATGGCATTAGCGAAGAAGAGCTGCAAAAGGCCAAAACCCAGTACCTGAACGATTTTATCTTTGAAAACGAGACCACCGACGGCGTGGCCGAAAGCCTGGGCTATCATGTGACCCTGGCCAACCTGCAAAGCTACCTGTCGCATGTGGGCAACGTGGAATCGGTGACCCTGGCCGAGGTGGATGCGGCCCTGCAAAAGTACCTGGACTTTGACCATGCGGTGGTGGTGGAACTGGCCCCCAACGCCGATGAGTCCACCCTGGCCACCCTGAAACGGGAAAACCTGGCCCTGTTGCAGCATGCCTCGGCGCCCCCGGCCTCCGCCGCCCAGGCCCGGGCCCCGCAAGCCCCCGCCATCCAGAAGACCGTGCTGAAAAACGGCATGACCCTCATTACCCAGCCCCTTGAAGACTCGGCCACGGTGGCCCTGAAGATTTTCGTGAAGGGGGGCATCGGGACGGAATTCATCCCCGGCACCGCCAGCCTGACCGCCGCCACCCTGATGCAGGGCACCGCCACCCGCACCGCCGAGCAAATCAGCGAGGAACTGGAAAGCCGGGGCATGAACCTGAGCGTCTCGGCGGATGAGGACTACGTGGAAATCACCGGCACGGCCATTCAAAAGGATCTGGGCGAGCTGTTCGAGGTGCTGCGGGACGTGCTGACCCATCCCGCCTTTGAGGAAAGCCAGCTGGCCAAGAAAAAGGAGCAGCTCCGGCAGGCCATTGCCGCCAACCGGGACAATCCCTCCGCCATCGCCCTGGAAAACCTGAGCCTGGCCCTGTATCCCATGCATCCCTACGGCAACACCGGCAAGCGGGTGGAGGATCACCTGAAGCTGATTAGGCGCCAAGACGTCACGGACTACTACTACCTGAACTTCTACCCATCCAACATGGTGGCGACCGCCGTGGGCAACTTCGATCCGCAGGTGCTGTCGCGCTACCTGGAGTCGCTCTACGCCCCCCTCCCCGACTGCCCCGGCACGACCTGCCCCGCGGCTGATGAAACCGCTAGCGTGCCGCCCGTACCGCCCCTGAAGGCCTCCAAAACCGTGGAAACCGTCAAGTCCCAGTTGGCGGCGGTCTGGATGGCGGAAGGCTGGCTGGCCCCGCCGGTGGACAATATTAAAGACTACGTGGCCCTGAAAGTGCTGAACTCATTGGTGGGCACCGGGATGAGTTCCCGGCTGTTCGTGGATCTGCGTGAAAAACAAGGCCTGGCCTACGTGGTGGGCAGTTTCTATCCCACCCGCAAAGAGGCAAGCCGCTTTGTGATGTACATCGGCACCGATCCGGCCAACACCGACAAGGTGCGCCAGGGCTTCGACGCGGAAATCCAACGCCTGCTGAACGAGCCCGTTCCGGCCAGCGAACTGGCCGAGGCCAAAAGCAAGCTGATTGGCTCCTACGCGCTCGCCCACGACACCAACAGCGCCCAGGCTTTTTATCTGGGGCTTTATGAAGCCATCGGGGCGGGCTATGAACTGGACAAGCGCTATCCCGAACTGATTCAGCAGGTCACGCCCGAAGACATCCAGCGGGTGGTCAGGAAATACTTTTCCGGCCCCGCAATCATCTCGGTGGTAAAACCGGCCAACCAGCCTTCATCGGAACGCTAGCCGGGGTTCGAGTCGCCGTTTGCTCTCTCAATTTCTTCTGCCGCTTTCGATCGCAACCCGATCGAAGGCTGCTCACCAGCCTGATGTGATTCCAACCTCTGTCCAAATCCGTGAGTGATTAACCGAAGGTCTTGAAGGTGGATTCGATGTTCTTACCGATTACCTTCCGCACGGCATCAATCTCGGTTTGTACAGCGTCACGCTGGGTGTCAACACGACGGAGCTGCAGTTCGAGCGCCTTGTCGATGGCCTGAATCGCGGCAATGCGCGCCTGAAGCTGTTGGGCTTCGGGAGATTCAGGTTCGAGGTTGGCACTGATGGTGAACAGCGCGCCCGTGATGTTTGCCAACGACAGTCGGGCTTGGTTGATAAACTGACCCTGCAACTCGAGATCACTCTTTCGAGCGGTCAGGATCATATACCTCGCTTGACTTGCTGCAAAACCCATGGAGCTCTCCTCTATACCTTATATGTTTCTCTCTCCAGTCCGGAGACCGGATTTGCTATGCTGTTAGGATGTAGTTTTGCTTCGACCATTCAAGTTCAATCCCAACAATTAACAGTTCCTAAAAAAATAAAAACAATACCTAAGGGTGGATTGCCTGGGTTCCCTCGCCCAATTGGGATTTCCACCCCGATTTTATAAACAGAGAATATTTTTGGTATATACTTTTTGCTTCATTTTGGGCCCAGCCCCCCATTTTTGTAACGTTTATTTACACCCCGTTTGCACATATTTATTTACAATTCGACGCCCAAGGAATATAAGCCGTGTATTCAGATTTCACCTCCCCCCATGCCCCGCCCTCGCTGGTTGTCATCGGCGCCGGGCTGGCCGGATCGGAGGCCGCCCTGCAGCTGGCCAAGCGGGGTTGCCGGGTACGCCTGCACGATATGAAACCCCACCAGCGATCCGCCGCCCACCACAGCGACCGGCTGGCGGAAATTGTCTGCAGCAACAGCTTCGGCTCCCAGGAGGAAGGGGCGGCCAGCGGCCTGCTGAAGGCAGAAATGGCCCTGCTGGATTGCGAGCTGCTGAAGATTGCCCGCCAGGTGGCCGTCCCTGCCGGCAAGGCCCTGGCCGTGGATCGGGACGCCTTTGCCGAGGCCGTGACCCGGCGCATCCATGGCGAAGCGCTGATCGAATTCGTGCCCGGCGACGTGCAGGAAATTCCGCCAGGCCAGGCCGTGCTGATTGCCACCGGCCCCCTGACCTCGCCCGGGCTGGCGGCGGCCATTGCCCAACGGCTGGAACGGGAGCAGCTTTATTTTTTCGATGCCGCCTCTCCCATCATCCAGCGGGATTCCATCGACTTCAGCATCGCCTTTTTCCAGGACCGCTACGCCCTGGAAAAAGCCCAGGAGGCACAGGACGCCGGCAGCAGCGGGGCCTACATCAACTGCCCGCTGGACAAGGCGGAATACCTGGCCCTGGTGGAGAAGATTCTCTCCGCCGAAAAAACCGAGCTGAAGGACTTTGAAAAGGAGTCCGCCCGCTACTTTGAAAGCTGCCTACCGGTTGAGGTCATTGCCTCCCGGGGGCCGGACACCTTGCGCTACGGCCCCATGAAGCCGGTGGGGCTCATCGACCCCCGAACCGGGCGGCGGCCTTACGCCGTGGTGCAACTGCGCCAGGACAACGCCGAAGGCACCCTCTACAACATGGTGGGCTTCCAGACCAACCTGAAGTGGGGCGCGCAAAAGGAAATGATCCAGATGATCCCGGGGCTGGCCCAGGCCGAAGTGGTGCGCTACGGGGTGATGCACCGCAACACCTACATTCACAGCCCCGAGGTGCTGCAAGCCACCCTGCAGCTTAAAAAGTACCCGGGCATTTTGTTTGCCGGGCAACTGACCGGCACGGAGGGCTACACCGAGTCTATCGCCACCGGCATGCTGGCCGGCATCAACATGGCCCGCATGTGCTGCGGGGGGGCCCCCCTCGCCCCGCCCCGGGAGACCATGCTGGGCGCGTTGCTGCACTATATTACCCGCCCAGAGGCCATTCACCAGCCTTTTCAGCCCATCAACAGCAACTGGGGGCTGCTGCCCCCGCCGGATGAGGCCGCCGGACTGCCCAGGAAAGACAAGAAGGCCCGCAACCGCTATCTGGCGGCACGGGCCCTGGAGTCACTGTCCCGCTGGCGCTCCGAAAATCGGCTGTTCGAAGGCCAGGCGGTGATTCAGCCCTAACGGGCGCGGGAGACCACCGGCAAGGCGTGGCTGGCGGTCATGGGGTCGTCAAGGGCGTTGATGGAATCGCGGGCGATATTCATAAACGGATGCGCCCACAGGCCCAGCACCAAGGTGCCGGCCAGGCAGAACAGCAGCACCGCGCTGAAAGCGGGGGTGAGTTCCACATCGGCCTTGGGGGCTTCCTTCATCAGGCCTTCCACGGCCTCAGACGGCTCGGCAATGACCATCAGGCGGATGATGTTCAGGTAGTAGTACAGGGAAACCGTACTGGTCAACAGGGCCACCACCACCAGCCACAGGTACTGGTCGCTGGCCTGGGCCACGGCCTGGAACAGGAAGAACTTGCCGAAGAAACCGGCGGTAATGGGAATACCGGCCAGGGACAAGAGCATGATGGAGAAAATCAGCGCCAGGGTGGGACGGGCCCGCACCAGCCCCGCGTAGGAGGCAATGTCATCCCGCCCGGTCAGGTTGCCAAAGTGGATGACCACCGCAAAGGCGCCCATATTCATAAACAGGTACGCCACCAGGTAATACAGCAGGCTGGCCAAGCCCATGGGGGTCAGCACCACCAGGCCCATCATCAGGTAGCCGGCATGGGCCACCGTGGAGTAGGCAAGCAGCCGCTTGATATTGGTCTGGGTCAGGGCCACCACGTTGCCGATGACCATGGACAGCACGGCCATGACGGCCAGCAGCAGGAACCAGCCTTGCAGTTCACCCATCAGGGCGGTGAAAAAGCGGATGGCCAGGGCAAAACCGGCAATCTTGGACACCACCGACAGGAAGGCGGTCACCGGGGTGGGCGCCCCTTCGTACACGTCCGGGGCCCACATGTGGAAGGGGGCCACCGATAGCTTGAAAGCCACCCCGCCCAGGATCATCACGGTCATAATGGCAATCACCAGGGGGTAGGTCTGGATGAGTTCCGGGGTCAGCAGGCTGGCCAGGCCCAGGGAGTTGGGACTGGGGTAAAACTGGGTGGTGCCGGTCAGCCCGTACAGCAGGGAGAAGCCAAACAGCAGGATGGCCGTCGCCATGCCCCCGTACAGCAGGTATTTCAGGCCGGCCTCGGCGCTCAGCATGTTGCCCCGCAGGTAGGCCACCAGAATGTAGGAGGAAATACTCAGGGTTTCCAGGGACACGAAAATCATGATGAGATCGGTGGCCCCAGAGAGGAACATGCCGCCCAGCAGGCCGCTGAGCAGGATGACGTAATACTCGCCCGGGATGGCCGATTGCCGATTGATGTACTGGCGGGAGATGAGCAGGGTCAAGACCGTGCCCAGCAGCAGCAGCAGGCGGATGATCAGGCTGAAGAGATCGGCCTGGAACAGCCCGAACCAGACCGACTGGCTAACCCATTCACCGTCCTGAAAATAGAACCGGTAGCCGTGGAACAATAGCACCGCCAGGGCCAGCACGGTGCCGGTGGTGGCCATCCGCCAGGTGGCCTGGTGCTCTTCCTTGCTCTTGGCAAAGGCCAGCCACAGGGTGCACACCACAATCACCAGCATGATGATGATTTCCGGGGTGAGCCGCATCAGCTGGCTGTCGCTCAGAAAACGGGCCAGATCGCTGTTGGCGAAGTTCTTGATCCACTCGTTCATTATTCTTGCGCTCCTGTGCTCATGGCGGTCAGCAGCTTGCCGGGACGTTGCTCCCGGGCAGCCGTCGCGCCGACCGACTCAAACTGCCGACTGATGGCACTCACCGTCGGCTCAAAATGACCGGTAATCCATTGGGGGTACAGCCCGTAAGCCAGCACCAGCACGGCCAGGGTGGCCAGCACGAACACCTCGCTGGAGGTGGCATCCGGCAGCTTCAGCCAGCGATCCTGGATGGGGCCGAAGAACACCCGCTTCAGCATCCACAGCAGGTAGGCGGCGCCCAGAATAACACCCAGGCCGCTGGCAAAAGTCAGCCCCTGGATGGAGATGGGCAGAACCCCGCCAAACAGCGGGATTTCCTGAAAGGCATTGGAAAGAAACGCCCCGTAAAACACCATCGTCTCGCTGGCAAAGCTGATGAGCAGCGGCAGACCCAGGCTGGCCAGGGACATGAACATAAAGAAGTAGAACAGGATGGGGGTTTGGGAGCCAAAGCCGCCGTAGTCGGCAATCAGCCGGCTATGGGTGCGCAGGTACAGGGTGCCCACGCACATAAACAGGGCGGCGCTGACCAGCCCGTGGGCAAACATCACGAAGACCGCCCCGTTGAAGCCCAGGGAGTTCAGGGCGGCCAGCCCCAGCAGCACAAAGCCCATGTGGCTGACCGAGGAATAGGCAATGAGCTTTTTCAGGTCGGTTTGCACCAGGGCCACGCCCGCGGTATAGACGATGTTGATGAGGGCCAGCAGGGCCACATAAGGCGCTGCGGCCTGGGCGGCCTCGGGCAGGAACTCAAAGCAGAAGCGCAGCATGCCGTAAGCCCCCATTTTCAGCAGGATACCTGCCAACAGCATGCTGATGGGGGTGGGGGCTTCCACGTGGGCGTCCGGCAGCCAGGTATGCAGGGGCACCACGGGCAGCTTCACCGCAAAGGTAATGAAGAAGGCGGTGAAAATGAGCACCTGGATGCCCAGCGGCAGGCCCTGGGCCAGCGCGGCCCGGGCGGAATCAAACAGGAAGAGCTGATCGCCGGGGATGCCGGCCACCGTGCGGGCATGGAAATACACGGCCAGCACGGCGGCCACCAGGAACACCGAGCCGAACAGGGTGTACAGCACAAACTTGATGGCGGCGTAATCCCGGCGAGGGCCGCCCCAAATGGCAATCAGGAAGTACATGGGGATGAGTTCCAGCTCCCAGAACAGGAAGAACAGGAAGGTATCCCGGGCCACGAACACCCCCAGCACCGCGGTGGTCAGGATGAACAGCATGGAATAGTAGAACCGCAGGCGGCTCTTGATGTTGGTGTAGCTGGCAATGGTGGCCATCAGCAGCAGGAATGTGGTGAGGAAAACCAGGGTCATGGTCAAGCCGTCAGTGCCCAGGGCGTAGGAGATGCCCAGATCGGGCAGCCAGGGCTGCAGTTCGTTCTGGGGCACCACGATGCCCGACCAGGCCAGCCAGGAATACAGGAAAAGCAGGGCGGAGGCGGCGATACCGTAGCGGTGGATGTTGCGTCCGTTTTCCCCCTCCGGCACGAACGGCAGCGGCAGGATGAGGATGAGGGGCAACAGGACCAGGAGGGTCAGAAAGTGTTCATTCAGGAAATTCATAATGACGCCGCGCTCCTATAACAATCCGTAGAACAGTAACAGGGCCAGGCAGGCCACCGAGAAGAACATCACGGCGATATAAACCTGCACCTTGCCCGATTGCAACTGCCTGAGCAGGTAGCCGGAACCGATCACCGAGCGGCCCGTCCAGTTGACGATACCGTCGATCACCCCCCGGTCGAAACGGGCCGAGCCGTTGGCAAAGGCCAGGTACACCCGATCCACAAAGCCCTGGTACATGTCATCGAAATACCATTTGTGGGAAAACAGCCGGAACAGCTCGCCGGTAACGGGGCCGGTGCGCAGCTTTTCCGGGATGCCCTTGCCCGCCGGGGAGGCATAGAACCACCAGGCAATCAGGGCGCCCACGATGCCGATGGCCAGCGAGGTGGCCCCCACCTGGGAGCTCAGGGCCCCGGCAAAGCTGTGGGCCTCGTGATGGGCCGTCTCACCGTAGCGGATGTAATCGCCAAAGGCCGGCAGCCAGTGCATATCGCTCAGGCCGGCCATAGCCATGCCGATGAAGGCGGAAGGCACCGCCAGCACGGCCAGGGGGACGGTCATCCAGGGATCTTCATGGTGCACGTGGGCCTCGCCCCGGTATTCACCGGTAAAGGTCAGGAAGAACGTGCGGAACATGTAGAAGGCAGTCAGCCCGGCGGTGATGGCCAGCCCCCAGAAGACCACCGGGTAGGGCTGGGCGCCCGCCAGGATCATGTCTTTGGACCAGTAGCCGCTCAGCAGGATACCGGAAATGGCCAGGGTGCCGATGAGATACGTCCAGCCGGTGACCGGCAGTTTTTTCATCAGCCCGCCCATCTTGCGCATGTCCTGCTCGTCCTCGCAGGCGTGGATGACGCTGCCCGAGCACAAGAAGAGCATGGCCTTGAAGAAGGCGTGGGTAAACAGATGGAACAGCCCCGCGGTGAAGGCGCCGACCCCCATGGCCGTCACCATAAAGCCCAGCTGAGACATGGTGGAATAAGCCAGGGCTTTTTTGATGTCGTACTGGGTCAGCGCGATGGTGGCGGCAATAATGGCGGTGATGAGGCCGATGCCGGCCACGATGGCCATAGCCGCCTCGGAGGCGTGGAACACCGGGTACACCCGACCAATCAGGTAGACCCCGGCGGCCACCATGGTGGCGGCGTGAATGAGGGCGCTGATGGGGGTGGGGCCTTCCATAGCGTCCGGCAACCAGGTGTGCAGGGGAACCTGGGCGCTCTTGGCCATGGGGCCCATAAAGAGCAGGAAGCAGATCACCGCAAACCCGCTGATGCCGGCGCCGGCCACCACCGGATCGAGGATGGCCGCATCGCCCAGGGCCCGGAAGGACAGCATGGCCTGCTCGGGGTGATGCCCCAGGTAGGTGGCCCAAGCCGGGTAGCTGAAGTACAGGAAGCCCAGGATGCCGAACAGGAACCCAAAGTCGCCCACCCGGTTCATCAGGAAGGCCTTCACCGCCGCCGCGGCTGCCGAAGGCCGGGTGAACCAGAAGCCGATCAGCAGGTAGCTGCTGACCCCCACCAGTTCCCAGAAGATATAGATCTGGAACAGGTTGGTGGAGAGCACCAGCCCCAGCATGGAAAAGTTGAACAGGGCCAAATAGGCGTAGAACTTGGCATAGCCGGGGTCATGCTTCATGTAGCCGTGGGTGTAGATCTGGATCCACATGCTGATGAAGGTGACCACAAAGAGCATCATCACCGACATGGCATCCAGCAGGTAGCCCAGGGACAGGGTAAACTCCCCGGCCCGCAGCCAGGCCCAGTTTTGCTCCAGCACTTTGGCGGCATGCGCGCCGCCAGCCGGGGCGTCCAGCAGCCAGCCGATGGCCCCGCAGCTATGCAGCAGCCCCAGGAAGGTGGCCAACACGGTCAGCCCCATGCAGGCGGGCTTGGGGAAACCCTCTTTCAGCAGGGCCCGGCCCAGCGCGATGAGGAAAAAGGCCAGCAAGGGATAGAGGGGCACCGCCCATATGTTATTGATATCCGTAAACCACTGCATTTGCGTCGGCTCCAAGCTCTTAGTATTTCAACAGGTCGTAGTTTTCTATGTCCACCGTGGCCCGGGATCGGTAGAGGGCAATCACGATGGCCAGGCCCACGGCGGCTTCCGCAGCGGAAACGGTGAGCACGAAGATGGCAAAGGTCTGACCCAGCAGGGTTTCGCTGGGTTGCACGTAGTTGTTGAAGGCCACCAGGTTGATGTTGACCGCACTGAGCATCAGCTCAACGGCCATCAGCACCCGCACCACGTTGCGGCTGGTAATCACGCCCAGCAGGCCGATGGAAAACAGCACGGTGGCCAGGATGATGTAATGGTTCAGGCCGATATGGGTGACAAAGTCCGGCATGTTATTGCACTCCTACATCTTGGGGCGACTGGGTGGGGCTGTCGGCATCCTGGCGATGGCCCGGCTCAGGCAGGTTGCCGCTGGCCTCCAAGGCGGCCACCGCATCGGGGCGAGGGGCGCTTTCCAGCTCCAGGGGAAGCTTCATGGTGCCCAGCACCTCCTCGGTATCCACAAAGCGCTTCTTGGCAATGATGATGGCCCCGATCATGGCCACCAGCAACAGCACGGAGGCCACCTCGAAGGGCAGGGCGTACCACTTGAACAGGGTGGTGCCCAGCATCTCGGAGCTGCCCTCCAGGAGCATTCCCTGCATAAACCCACCGGTCACCGGCATCTCCGGGTAGGTGGCGGTGCCCGCCCGCAACAGCAGGGCCAGGGTATAGGCCACCACGATGGCGCTCATCACCCAGTAGGCCCGCGGCATGCGGCTGACCTCAAACCGGTTGTCCCCGGTGAACATGATGGCAAACAGCAGGATGATGGTAAGGCCCACCGCGTAGATGATCACCTGGGCAATGGCCAGGAAATCGGCGTTGTTGAGGATGAAAAAGCCCGCAATGGACAAGAACACCACAATGAGAAAGAGGGCGGCATACACGACGCTGCGGTGCAGCACGGCGCCCAGGGCCGCTCCAATCGTGAGGAGGGCAAACGCCCAGAATATAACGCTTTCTACCATGTTCGATCCTTCTACCCCAGCGCGCCGGGTGGGCGCTCGCTGATTCTTTTCCTACCTGTGAACTGATTCGGGACTCGGATTGCCTGTGAGATCCTCCTGTGGGGCGCTATTCCACCAACGGCTCCATGCCGTGGAGCATGCGCCAGTGATCGGACTCCTCCCCGGAGATGGTCAGGTCCTTCTTGTCCAGGACCAGGGCCTCGCGGGAGTAGTCGGCCAGCTCGAAATCCGGCAGGAACTTGATGCAGTCCACCGGACAAACTTCGGTGCAGTTGCCGCAGAAAATACAGCGGCCCAGATCGATGGTAAACACGTCGATGACCGGCTTCTTGTTGGCATCGCGGTGCATCTCAATCTGGATAAGGTCGTTGCAGGGGCATACCCGGGCGCAAGCCTGGCAGCCCACGCACAGGTCGGTGCCGTCGGACTTGGTCAACAGGCACAGCCGCCCGTGGAAGCGGTCGCTGAGATCGGGCATGACTTCCGGGTATTCCAGGGTCACCGGGGGCCGGAAATAGTGGCTCAGCACCGTGGCCATGCCTTGGCCAATGGCGCTTAGCCCTTCCAGAACCTTGTTACCGGAGAGATCTCGTTTGGTGGTACTCATCGTTGCGCTAACCTCGCTTGCAGTTTGCCGGTAAAGAGCCGGCTCATCCAGCTAAAGAACAGCCAGAACAGGAGTAACGTCACACCGGCCCAGACCGCCCAGGTCAGGGCCAGGGGCCCGTTCTGCAGGACGGGGAGCTTGTTGCTGAAGTGCTCGGCGCCCAGGGTGTTCACCTGCCAAATGAAGGCGTACTTTCCCAGCGCGATGACGAAAATATTGATCAGGGACAGCGGAATGAGGAACTTCCAGCTGAAGCCCATCAACTGGTCGGGCTTCAGGCGGGGCAGTGTGGCCCGCACCCACATGGCCAGGAAGATAAAGACGAAGGTCTTCATCAGGAACCAGAACAACTGCTCCACCTGCAGGGCCAGGAACAGGGGCGTGCCGCCCTCGGGGTGGACAACCGGGATGGTACCCGCCAGGAACTGGGCCCAGCTGGCTCCGCCGGACTGGATGGCCTCCAGCACCTGGGGCAGTTCCAGCATGTAGTAGCCGAAAATGGGGGAGAAGTATCCCCCAAAGAAGAAGGCCACAATCAGGGCGCTCATGGCAAAGAGCGAGGCATATTCCGCCAGGAAGAACAGGGCGAACTTCATGCCGGTGTACTCGGTGTTGTAGCCGCTCACCAGCTCGCTTTCCGCTTCCGGCAAGTCGAAGGGAATCCGGTTCACCTCGGCCAGCGCGGAAATAAAGAAGATGGCAAAGCTGATGGGGGTCAGCAGCAGGAAATACCAGTTCCAGATGGGGCCGCGCTGGGCTTCCACGATGTGCTGGATGTTCATGGTGTCGGCAAAGAGCACCACCCCCAGCACCGCCAGCACCAGAGGGATTTCATAGCTGATGGCCTGGGCGGCGCTGCGCATCCCGCCCAGCAGGGAGTACTTGTTGTTGGAGGCCCAGCCCGAAAGCACCAGACCCACCACGGAAATGGAGGAAATGGCGAACACAAACAGGGCGCCCGCCGGCAAGGCAATGGCCAGCAGCTGGTCGGAGAAGGGCACCAGGGCATAGAACACAAAGCAGGGAATGAAAAACACCGCCGGGGCAATGGTAAACAGGAAGGGACTGGCACCCGCCGGGATGATGTCCTCCTTGAAGAGCAGCTTCACGCCATCGGCCAGGGTTTGCAGGGCGCCCCAGGGGCCCACCCGGTTGGGGCCCTTGCGCTGGGTCAGCCAGGCCAGCACCTTGCGTTCCATCAACACCATGATGATGGCCGCCGCCTGGCCCAGGATGGCCAGCAGGGTAAACACCACCACCGACCAGATGAGCAGCAGCAAGCCGGGCATCTGCTCCCAGCCCACCGAGGGAAGCGTCCAGGCCAGGTGTAGCTTGTGCATCAGGACATTCAGCTGGGCAATCAGCCAGTTAAGCAAATCGGGCAGCCATTGGGGAAAATCAAAGGGGGTGAGCACAGGGTTCATTTATCGATCCACCTCCGGCAAAATCACGTCCAAACTTCCGAAAATCGCCATCAGGTCGGGGTACAGGTTGCCGATCATCAGCTCCGGCAGTACCGAGAGGTTGGAAAACGACGCGCCGCGCCATTTGACCCGGTAGGCCTTGGGGGTGCCGTCGCTGATCATGTAGCAGCCCAGCATGCCCCGGGGCGATTCGCACACCGTGAAGGCCTCCCCCGCCGGCGGCTTGAAGACCATCAGGTTGACCTTCTGGCCCTGGTACAGCCATTCGGGATCCAGGCCGGGCACGGACTTGGGATCCTCGCCCTTTTCCTTGGCCTCCTTCTGAGCCTTGTCGATTTCGGCCTGCTTGTTGAGGATTTGCTGGGTATCGCCGCCCGGGATCTTGTCCAGGCACTGCTGGATGATCTTCACCGACTCGCGCATCTCGGCCATGCGCACCAGGTAGCGGTCGTACACATCGCCCTGCTTGCCCACCGGCACGTCGAACTGCACTTCGTCGTAACAGCAGTAGGGATTGGTCTTGCGCAGATCCTGGGCCACCCCCGCCGCGCGAAGGCTGGGGCCGGTCACCCCGTACTTCAGGCAGGTCTGCACATCCAGCGTGCCAATCCCGATGGTGCGATCCATCACGATGGGGTTTTTGGTCACGATGGCCTCGTACTCGTCGATCTTTTCCGGCAGGCGGTTCACCAACTGGCGGCATTTCTCGATCCAGCCCACCGGCAGGTCGGCGTTCACCCCGCCAAAGCGGTAGTAGTTGTACATCATGCGGGCGCCGGTCACGTCCTCAAACAGCTTGAAGATGTCCTCCCGCTCCCGGAAGGCGTAAAACAGCGGGCTGGTGGCCCCCAGATCCAGCAGGAAGGTGCCGAACCACAGCAGGTGGGAGGTAATGCGGTTCAGCTCCATGGTGATCATGCGGATGTATTGCACCCGCTTGGGCACTTTCAGGTTGGCAATCTTTTCCACCGATGCCACGTAAACGTAGTGGTCGTAGAAGGAAGAGAGGTATTCCACCCGGTCCAGGGTCGGCTGGTACTGGAAGTAAGAGCGGGTCTCCGCCATTTTTTCCTTGCTGCGGTGCAAGTAGCCGATGACCGGCTCCATGTCCTTCACCACTTCGCCGTTCAGGGTGGTAATCAAACGCAACACGCCGTGGGTGCTGGGGTGCTGCGGACCGATGTTCACCACCAGGTCATCGGTCTTGAGGCCGTGCTCGGTATAAACGCCTGGGATTTCTGTCAGATTCATCGGTTTGCCTTCAATCTCTCGAGGGGGTCAATGCTACCGTTCGTTCCAGACCAGCCGGGGGTCGTCCACCTTGTAATCCTTGCGCAGGGGATGGCCCAGCCAATCGATGGGCATCAGGATGCGCTTGAGGTTGGGGTGGCCGTCGTAGTGGATCCCCACCAGGTCGTAAGACTCGCGCTCATGCCAGTCCACCGCGGGCCACACCGGCATCAGGCTGGGGGCATGATCGTTGGCGTCGGCCTGCACCTTCAGGGCCAGATAGCCATGGTGCCTGAGCGAATACAGGTGATAGACCGACTCCCGGTACTCCTTACGGTCCACCCCGGTGCAGGAGAGGGCCAGATCGAAGCCGCACTCGTCCCGCAGGCAGGCGGCCACCTTCAGCAGGCTGTCCCGCTCGACCTGGATCATCTCGATGCCGCAGGCATCCGTGCCCAGGGGGGTGATGGCATGCCCCGCCCCAATGAGGCGCTTGCCGTACTCGCCCGGCTCGATGGGGGCGGGTTCTTCGGCACCGGAGGGAGACTTAGCCGCCGATTCTTTGCTTTTCTCGTTCGTCTCGTCGCTCATGGCGGTACTTGATGTTTCCTCTGACTAACGGTATCTTGCCCTGGGCTTTCAGATCCTCCACCGGGTAGCCATGGGTCTGCACGCCCCAGCGTACGGGGGGTTGCCCTTCCTTGGGCAGCAACACTTCACCAGGGCCCAAGCGCACCCGGGGCACGTGCTCGGCGGCCCGCTTCTTGCGATCCACGATGGACTCGGTGCGGATCTTCTTTTGCAGCTGAATCAGGGCATCCAGCAGGGCTTCCGGGCGGGGCGGGCAGCCGGGGACATACACGTCCACCGGGATCAACCGATCCACGCCGCGCACCACGGAGTAGGAGTCGTTTTCATACATGCCGCCGGTCACCGTGCAGGCGCCCATGGCAATCACATACTTGGGCTCGGGCATCTGCTCGTAGAGCTTCACCAGGGCCGGGGCCATCTTGTGGGTGATGGTGCCCGCCGTGATGATAAGGTCCGACTGGCGGGGAGTGGCCCGGAACACTTCCGAGCCGAAACGGGAGATATCGAAGTTGGACGCCGAGGTAGACATCATCTCGATGCCGCAGCAGGAGGTGGCAAAGGTGAGCGGCCACACCGAATTGGAGCGGGCCCAGTTGTAGACGGCGTCAATCGTGGTGACCAGGATACCGGAGCTCTCCAGCATATCCTGGATGCCTTCAACCACCTTATCTGTAATGGACATGGCCTTTCCTCCGTTCTATTGCCATCTGAGCGCATCGCGCCGCCAGGCATACACCAGGCCGATCACCAGGATAGCGATAAACAGGAACATTTCGACGATGGGGAACAGGCCGCCAAACTGCGGGTCTTGAATCAGTTCGGTAATGGCCACGGCCCAGGGAAACAGGAACACGGTTTCGATGTCGAACAAGATGAACAGCAGCGCGTACATGTAGAATTTCACGTCAAATTGGACGTGCGCCTCGCCAAAAGGTGTCATCCCCGACTCGTAAGCGGTATACTTGAGCCTGGAGGGGTACTTGATTTGCACCACCTGCGAGAGTGCCATCAGCAGAAAGGGCGTAATCACTGCAAAAAGCAGCAGGAGAAGCAGCAATGTGTATCCTGTTAAGTACATAAGGGGTGCCTATCTCGTCTCTTCTATCAACCGGCAGGGCATTGTGGTCTGATTGAAAAGGGGATTCCGGGATCCCGGCCCGTCGCCGTTGACCTAAAATAAAAAGCACAGTTTCATTAAAGGATAAACCCAAGTTCAGGTCAAACGCTTCAACGGGCAACCATTACAATATATCAACGATGATATCACTTTTATCCTATCCTGGGTCATTGTCGCGCCGTCGCCTGCAAAGCGCCGGCCTGCTTGCCCTGCTGGCCGTCCTGGCGCTGGGCATGCCCGCCCTGGCCGACCCGGTGCTGGACAAGGCCCAGACACTGCTGAAAACCGGGCACTCCGACTCGGCGGCGGCCATTTACCGGGAGTACCTCCGCCAGCATCCGGGCAGCCTGGAAGCCCAGCGGGCCCTGGCCGAAATCGCCCTGCGCCGTTTTGAATACGACACGGCCCGGGCCATGCTGGAAAAAACCCTGGCCCAGCACCCGGACGCCCCGGAAGTGGCCGCAGAGCTGGGCCGTCTGTACCAGTTGTGGTCCAATCTGCCCGGGGGAGAGCCTCATTACAAGGCCCGGGCGCAAGAGCACTTTGCCCAGGCCTTGGCCCACGGGGCCGATAACCCCCTGGTACTCACCTACGTGGCCAACTGGCAAATTGAGCAGGATGATCTGGTCTCGGCGGAAAAAAACCTGCAGCAGGCCCTGAAGCTGGATTACACCTTTGTGCCCGCCTACCAGGGGCAGATCCGGTTTTACATCAAGGTGCGCGACCTGGGCCGGGCCCGGGACGCCGCCCTGCATGCCATGGAACTGGACGCCCTGAACGCGGAGACCTATTTTCTGACCGCCCGGCTGCTAGCCCTGGCCAACCGCCCCGCGGAAGCGGTGCAATATGCCGAGAAATCGGAGCAGCTGGACTTTGGCAAGATGCCCGAGCGGGACTACTTCCTGGCCGCCCAGTACGAAAAGCTGGGCCAACTGGAGCCGGCGCTGGAATACTACAACACCCTGACCGTCTACGCCCCCCAGGACGCCAAAAACTGGCTAAAACTGGCGGAACTATACGACCGGCTGGACCGGCGGGAACCCAGCATGGCGGCCTACCGCAAGGCCCTGGCTTTACAACCGGAACTCAGCCAGGAATTGAAGGCCCAGGCCGCCGAAAACACCCGCAACGAAAAGATTGAGCTGGCCATGGGCCAATGGCGCCGCCTACTGGACCTGCAACCTGAAAACACCCAGCTGGCCGCCGAGGGCCTGGCCAACCTGGCCAGCCTGCATGCCCTGAACCACTTTTACAATCCCACCCAGCCCAGCCCCAACTGGGGCGCGGACTGGGATCGCTTCGCCCAGGCCCCGCCCTACCCGGCCCTAGCCCTGGATCGGGTCAAGATGCAGCTGGCTTCCCAAGGATTGACCCCCGCCGCCCAGCAAGCCTTGGTAGCCCTGGGCAGCGGCCCGGATCCCGCCGTGGCCGGGGAGGCCCTGTTTATTGCCGGACGCTACGGAGAAGCCCGCCAGCGCCTGGAGGAGGTCATTCCTCAGGATGCCGGGGAGGCCCTGCGGCTGGCTGACCGGCTGATGCTGGATCAGGAACTGAATTTTTCCAAGGCCTTTTACCAGCAGGCCTTTCAGGACAACCCCGACCCCTCGGTGCAGGCCGCCATCAAGCGAATCCAGGCCAAGCAAACCCTGGCCGGCCAGCGGGTCACGGAGGGCGATCAACTCTTTGCCCAGGCCCAGTACGAAGCCGCCGCCGCCAAGTACGAGGAGGCCACCCGCATCGACCGCCAGGGCGATCACGCCTACCTGCGCCTGGCCGACACCTACCAGCAGCTCAAGCGGTGGACGGAGGCCCGCCAGGCTTATGATCAGGCCGTATCGCTGGCCCCCAGCCTGATGGATTCCCCCGGGTTCGCCAAGAACTACGAAAAGGTGAAGAAGCGGGCCTCCAAATCCTAGGGATGCGCCGGGGGATGCGCTGGCTCCGGCTTGTCCGGGTGGGTCACCGGGGTGGTGTTGGGGGTGAAGATGCGCTTGGAGCCGTCCGGGTTCTGGATGATGACATGCACCGGCTTGTCGACGGGGGCCGGCTTGGGCTGCCTGGGCGGAATCACCCGGTAAGGCTCGGAGGAAACCGACTTCACCAGGGGCACCTCGCTGCGGAACTGCTCCCGGGGAGAGGCCAGCTGGCTCATGCGGCGGTTCAGGATGATGAGATCCACCCGCCGGTTGCGGGCCCGCCCGGCGGCGGTCTTGTTGGTGGTGAGCGGCTGGGTGGAGCCATAGCCCAAGGCCACGAAACGACGGTCAGACAGCCCCGCCCCGCCGGTCAGGTAGCGGATCACTGTGCTGGCCCGGGCGGCGGACAGCTCCCAGTTGGAAGGATAGATGGCCGAGGAGATGGGGAGATCGTCGGTGTGCCCCTCCACATAAATGACATTGCCCTCGTACTTCAGCAGGTGCACGGCCACGGTATCCAGGGCCTTCTTGGACTCCTGGCGCAACACGGCGCTGCCCGGGGCAAACAACAGCCGGCTGTCAAAGCTGATGCGGATGCCCCGCTCCTGCACCGACACTTCCGTGGGCCGGATGGGCACGTCCTTGTCCTCGCCACTGGCCAGGCCCTTCAAATCCTTTTGCATCTGGTCAAAATCGTGGCTCATGGCTTGCGCGGTCTGCTCCATGCGCTTCACTTCGCCGGGTTGATAGGTCATGCTCTCGAATTTGTCCAGCACTCCGGTGCCGGCGCCCTGCTTCAGGGGCGGGGCATCGGGATCATGGGTGTCCTGGGTCTTGCCCTGCAGGATGCTGTTGATGCCGTTCAGCAGGCTTTGCTCGGCAAACCCCTCCCGGATGGCGGTGGCCACGTCCTTGAACTTGGCCAGATCGGTCTGGGACAAGGCGTAGAGCGCCGTAAACGTGGCAAACAACAGGGTAATAAAGTCGGCATAGGAAACCAGCCAGCGCTCGTGGTTCTCGTGCTCGGGATGCTTGTGCTTTTTGGCCATGCCTTAGCCCTCGGCGGCGTCGGAGGCGGGGGCCGCATCGGAGGGCATGAACACTTTCAGCTTCTCGCTGATAAAATTGGGACTTTCCCCGGCCTGGATGGACAGGATGCCCTCGATCATCATCTCCCGGGTGCGGATGGTAACCCGGCGCTTGCCTTTCAGTTTGCCGCCCAGGGGCAGGAAGATGAGGTTGGCCGCGCCCACCCCGTACACCGTGGCCACAAAGGCCACCGCGATGCCCGCCCCCAGCTTGGAGGGGTCATCCAGGGAGCGCATTACGTGAATCAGGCCCAACACCGCGCCAATAATCCCGATGGTGGGCGCAAAACCGCCCGCCCCTTCCCACACCTTGGCGGAGTTGGTCACTTCCTCCTCGTAAAAGCCCAGTTCCGTTTCCAGCAACTCCCTGAGCAGGTGGGGGTCGGTGCCGTCGGTCATCAACTCCAGCCCCTTCTTCAGAAACGGGTCGTCGATGGCCGCAATATCGCTTTGCAGAGCCAGAATGCCTTCTTTTCTGGCCTTCAGGGCCAGGCGCACCAGCAGCTCGGAGGTTTCCTGGGGGTTTTCCTTCACCCCCATAAACACCACCGGCAGGCCCTTGATGGCGTTTTTCATATCCTCCATGGTGGATTGCAGCATGATGGCGCCAATCGTGCCGCCAATCACGATGATGAACGCCGTGGGCTGCACAATGGAGCTGATGGGCAGGCCTTCCAGCTGGGCCCCTCCCACCACGGCCAAAATGCCGAGAATCATGCCAATCAACGAGGTGATATCCACGATGCCTAGTCCACGCGTTCGCTCTACACTCTTAAACTCTCTTTACATTATAGCCGCTTTGCACGCCCCGGGGTAAGGGCGGGCAATTTTTAGGCCGTCCGCAGCAGGCGGAGCCACCGGCCCCCAAGCCTAGTAAAGCCAGCGCCGGAGAGCTTTCTGCAGCCAGGATTCCCGGCGGGGGCGGCAACAATCACATCCTCCGCATGGAGGAAGCTCCACCGAACGGGTACCTTGGTAATAAGCCACCAGGGTTTGCAGACGACATTCGGCGCTGAAAAGCCAACGCCGGTACTGTTGCAGGGCCGCCGCCTTCTCCTCCTGGCTGCGTCCGCTTTCATGCGGGCTGGCCAACAGGCGATCCAGGGCCAGGTAGTAGTCATCCCGGGTATGCAGAATGAGTCCCTCCACCCGGGCCGGCCCTCCCGAGGGGGCTGTACGGGCCAGGGTGGCCAAAAGCTCATCCATGCTGGCGGGCGGAGACCAGTACACCACCCGCAGCTCGGTATCCGGCAGGGCTTGCCAGTGGCGAAAATCCTCTCCTGCGCTCACAACCACCGCATGCGGACGGTGGGCCAGCACCTGGGCCACGGCGGCCACGTCGGAGGGATTTTGGCGGCTGTTCACCGACCACACCGGATCCAGCCCCGCCCCGGCCAGAATCGCGGCAAGTTTTTCGGCCTCCGCCGGGTGGGCGGTATGCACGATGACCGGGCGGGGACGCCCCCCGGGGCTCGGCTCGGCAAGGTACCGGGTCAGGACCCTGAGCTTCTGGGCCTCGCTCACCAAAAAACGTACCGAAAGCCGCACCCGATCCCAGTCCGGGGTGACCCCCACCAACTGGAAGCTGGGCAATCGCAGCAGGGCGGCCAGCTCCCGCAGGCGAGCCGGGGCCATGGGGGGCACCATCAGCATGAGGGCGGGCAACTGCCGAAACAGGGAGAGGCCCTCCTTCATGGCCTCCAGGCTGCCATGCCCGGGCATGCTGGGAAGCAGCCGGTCGGCCTCCTCCACCACCACGAAGGACAAGGGCGAGTGCACCAGGATATCGAGCAGGTTTAGGCTGGAAAAGCGATCCGGCGTGGTGAAGATGAGCCGCACCCGATCCCGGGCCACCTGTTGTTTCAGGGCCGCCACATCGGTACCGGGCTCAAACACCGCCACTTCCGGCTGCTGAATACCGGCCCGGGCCATGAAATCGAGGCTGCGGGCCATGGCAAAGCGATCCGGGCAGATGGCCACGGCCACCCCCGGCCCCAGCAAGGCCGGATAGGCGTAGGCCCCGGTCACCGGCTGCCCCCATGGCAGGCTGGACAGCACATGCCGCTGCCCTCCCACCGCTTCGCTCAGGCGTTTTTGCAGGGTGTCCTGAACCGGGGCGTGCTTGAAAAACTTGCTCATGTTAAACACTATATATCAACGTCTGGTTGGGAGCGCAGGTTTGCCGTCCCCCCCACCTCTGCAAGGCACCGTCACCATTCCCGGCGACAAGTCCATCAGCCACCGGGTGCTGATGTTTTCGGCCCTGGCCCGGGGCAGTGGCACGCTGCGCAACGTGTTCTTCAACGCCGATGTGGCAGCCACCCGGGACGGCCTGCGCCAGTTGGGCGTGGACATCGAAATGGCCTCGCCGGCTGAAACCCGGATCACAAGCCGGGGTCAGCTGGCGGCGCCTGAAGCCGTGCTGGATTGCCGAAATTCCGGCACCAGCATGCGGCTTTTAGCCGGTATTCTGGCCGCCCAGCGTTTTGAGTCGAGGCTGACCGGGGACGCCAGCCTGAGCCGACGCCCCATGCGCCGGGTCATCGCCCCCCTCACCCAGATGGGCGCCCGCATCGAGAGCCTGGGCCCTGACGGCTGCGCTCCCCTGGCCATCCACCCGCCAGCCGACGGGCTGCATGGCATCGCGTACGACCTGCCCATGGCCTCGGCCCAAGTCAAGTCGGCCCTGCTGCTGGCCGGCCTGCACGCCACGGGAGACACCCGCCTGCGGGAACCCGGGCACAGCCGCGATCATACGGAGCGCCTGCTGCGCCACATGGGCATTACACTGCATTCAGACAGCGACACCCTGGTGTTGCCCGGGGAACAAATTGAGCAGCTGCGGGCCGGCGATTTATCCGTGCCGGGAGATCCCTCCTCCGCCGCCTTTTTTACGGTAGCCGCCCTGTGCTTGCCAGGCTCCAGCCTGCGCATGCCGGATGTCTGCCTGAACCCGGGCCGCATCGGCCTGTTTGAGGCCCTCAAGCGTGTGGGGGCGGACATCCGTTACGAAAACCAGCGCCTGGAAGGGGGCGAGCCGGTGGGCGACCTGGTGGTGCAAGCCTCCACGCTCCGGGGTGACCTCACCATCACCGCCCCGGAAGTGCCTTCCCTTATTGATGAAATCCCCATTCTCACCGCCGCGGGCCTGTTTCTGGAAGGCACCCTGACCATCACCGGGGCGGAGGAACTGCGCCACAAGGAATCGGATCGCCTGGCCGCCATGGCCGCCGAATTGGGCAAGCTGGGCATTCCGGTGACCGCGCTGCCCGACGGGCTGGTGATGGAAGGCCCTTTACAACACCGCCTGCATGCCCCCACCCAGCCCCTGGACAGCCACCACGACCACCGGGTGGCCATGGTGCTGGCCACCCTGAATCGTATAATGGATCCGGAACGTTGGCCCCTGCATGGTGCCGAATGGATGGATGTTTCTTTTCCCGGTTTTCAACAGGTGATGTTTGCATGAGCCCCCAACCTGCCGGCGACAAGCCCGCCTACAACAAACTGGAGGACAGCCAACTGGGCTGGCCGCATATCGTGGTGCAATGGCTGGTCATCAAGTTGACCCGTCTGTGGCTGGCCGTGTGCTACCACCACCGGGTGCATGGCCTGGAAAACAAGCCCAAAGGCTTTCAATCCTACATTGTGGCCAGCAACCATGTGTCCATGAAAGACCCCCTCATCGTGGCCGCCTCGCTGGACTTTCAGCCCATCGCCTACATGGCCAAGATTGAGCTGTTCAAGCACCCCCTGGCCATCGCCTTTTTCCGGGCCACGGCGGCCTTTGCGGTCAACCGGGAAAAACTGGAGCTGGCCACCGTCAAAAGCGCCTTAAAAGTATTGAAGCACGGCAAGTGGGCCCTGGGGCTCTTTCCGGAAGGCACCCGCAAGAAAGAACCCAGCGCCACGGGCGAAGCCAAGCGGGGGGTGGCCTACTTTGCCCAGGCGGCCAAGGTGCCGGTGCTGCCAGTGGGTTTTGTCATCAAAGGCCGGCATATCGCGGTGTGCGTTGGCCAACTCATCCCGCCGGAAGGGGACCTAGACGACCTGACCGCCCGCATTGCCCAGGCCATCGCCGACCTCAGCACGGAAGCGGAAACCCTGGCGGCGGCATCGCCTACCCCGCGGGACTAGGCCGTGCCGGCCAGTTTTATTCCAATACGCTTATTAAACAAGTAACAACAATTCCGGCGGCCCGGTTTTCATGCAGGTAGCGTCAAGGTGTGACACATCGGCTGGGACTTCATGAGTATTCCAAACCTTCACCAAACCTCAAGCACCCAAGGCATGCAGCCACTCTCACCCCCCGGCGGCCAGCAAGGCCTGACCCGGGGTCCTGGCGCGTCTGCGGGGTTTGATCAGTTCCAGCGGGCGGGCACCGCGCCGGATATCCGCATGAGCTTTCCGGAGAAAGCCTTTGCGCTGCTGCTCAACCCGTTCCAGATTACCAACCTGTTCCGAAAACGCAAGCCGGGGCAGGGCGAAGACACATTCCAGCGCATCAAGATGTACAACGCGCTCAAGCACCAGCTGGACAAGGCAGGCCGCAAGCGCCTGAAAAGCCTGATGAAAAACGGTGTGCTGGACGACCTGGACACCGATGACCGGCACAGCACGCTGTACCACCTGTACGCCATGAGCACCACCCGCCGGGGCCGGGGCTATGACAGCAAGCGGTTGCTGGCCGAAACCCTGGAAATCCTGGATCGGCCCTATCTCATTACCCAGAAGTTTGCCCC
The DNA here is from genome assembly GCA_964390635.1 of uncultured Vampirovibrionales bacterium. Lineage (GTDB taxonomy): Bacteria > Cyanobacteriota > Vampirovibrionia > Vampirovibrionales > Vampirovibrionaceae > CAYMIG01. The sequence continues at coordinate 49,477 of CAYMIG010000007.1, forward strand.
GCTGTCGGAAAACGTGGCCCGGGAAATCCTGAGCACCCGTGCTAACCCGGGCTTGAACCGGGCCGGGGTGGCGCCCGCCATCAAACCGCTCACCTGGAACGACCTGAACGTGGAAAACAGCGCCACCTGTGTTTCTTCCAGCGTGATGTACTACATGGCCGAGAAAAAGCCCGGGGAACTGGCCCGCCACCTGAACGAGCTGACCAGCCCCATGAACGCCTTCTTTGAGAAGGCCAAGCTGGACGAGATTTCGCCCGATGATCCATCCAAGGCCTACCAGATTTTGAAGCAGAACGGCATCAAGTACTACATGTCCGGGCCCAACGAGGTGACGGTAAAGGTGGAGCTGCCCCTGGCCGGCAAGCTGCGCGCGGTGGACAGCCAGAAGGTGCCGGGCAACCAGGATGCGCGCAACGCCATTGAGACCGCCTATCAGTCGGCCCTCACCTACCTGGCCACCAAGTCTTATGACCCGGCCACCGACCTGCGGGATTCCGAAGTGCCCGGGGAAACCAGCAAGGGCCTGACCGAACCGGAAAAAACCCTGATGGAAACCATCATCAAGGACAATGGCGGGGTTATGTCCATTACTTACCAGGCCGTGGCGGGCAAGGCCAACCCCAAGCCGGGCGAGGAAAGCAACTCCTACCTGTACGGCTACACCCGGCCCTTCGAGCAGACGGTCTCCGACATCATCGAGGCCCTGAAAATCGGCGAGTTCGTTATTATCGGCATCACCGACACCGATCAGAGCGGGGCCATCGTGGGTGGCCACGAGATTACCATCACCAGCGCCTTTGTGGATAAGAAAGACGGCGAGCTGAAGTTTGTGGTGGCCGACAGCGACGACGGGGTACCCGCCCCGGTGGTGCGCACCGCCCGGGAGCTGATTCCCCGCATCCACCATGCCGGGCTGCCCCTGGAAATCGCCAAGCGGATCCGTCAGGAACAGGAGCGCAACCCGGGATACTTCGTGCCCACCCCCGCCGACGAGGCCAGCTTTACGCCGATGCCCTACACCATGGAGCCCATGCCGGTGCAATCGGAGCCCGGCCAGCAGCCCGCCGAACCCGCCCCGGCACCCGCACCCGCCAAGCCGGCCCCGCAAGCCACCCAAGCCCAGCCGCCGGCGGCACCCCAGCAAGTGGTGGAATGGGTGCCCGTTTATCAGTACTATCCCAACCAGCCGGTGCCTTATATCCCCGTGCAGCAACCCATCCCCACCTATACGCCCTTTACGGTTCCGGCCAACAACGTCTACACGGCCCCGCGTCCGGCCACACCCGCCTATTGGCCAGGCGCCACGGCATCGCAAAGTTTCCAAACGGGTTCTATCCCGCAAAACGGAATGACGGCTACCCCGTTTATCCCGCACCAGCCGGTGGGGCTGCCGTCATCGCTGTCGGCCAGCCTGCCGGTGCCGCCTCCGCCTTTACCGGTGCCGCCACCCCTCTCGCTGCCCCAGCAGCCCGGGTCGCCTAACGGCTGGGGTCGCTGAACAGCGTCCGCTGCATCAGGGTGGATTTGTCGATCTGGGCATCCCGGTTGATGTTGCCATCCATCAGCAGTTGCTTTTTGCGGGGGTCATCGCTGGAATAAATGTCGGTGAGGGTGGTGATCTGGTTAAACATGCGGGTATCCACCCCTGGAATGGCCGGCAGCACCATCATCTGGTTCTTCTCGGCAGGCTTGGCCAGTACCAGGGCGTTGCTGACCGCCTTGCGCCCGGTGGAATCGATCAGTTCCGGGCGGCTGTAGTCGGAGTAATCCTCCGCCTTGCCCACCACGGCGTCCACGTATAGCACCTTGCCCTCCCAGGCGTCTTCGGCGGGCAGGGGCAGGCTCAACTCCAGCACGCCGGTCTCGGGCACCGTGCCGTTCAGGGTTTCGGCATCCTCGCCCACCGCCAGGGGGATGCGATCGGCAAACAGCTTGCCCTCCCCGCTGGGAGACAGGAAAATCTGCACCTGGCTGCCGGGGGGGGCCTTCACGGTGAAGCGGTTTTCCTGGCCCAGCACCAGGCGGCCCGGCATGTAAAAGCTGGATTTTTTGAGCAGCAGGCCACTCAGGCGGCTTTGATACTGCTCTGCCCGCACAGAAAAGGGGCAAATGGCCACTCCGGCCACGGCAACGGTTACGGCCAGGATACTGGCAGCCCAACGGGCGGAACGCATTTGAAAACCCATGCACACAATCCCTTGCTTTCTTCTCAATGCCGCCATTGTACAGAAAAGCCTTTCTTTACGCCACGGCTTGTGTTTGAATGGTTACACGGTTCATTTTCATAGGTGGTGTCGCCATGGAAAGCATGCTCCCCGTCATCCAACTGATTTTGCAGGTCATCCAGGCCGTTTCGGCGGTGGCCATCATCTTTCTGGTGCTGATTCACTCGCCCAAGGGCGATGGTCTGGCCAGCATCGGGGGGACTGCCCATATTTTTGCCAGCCAGAAAGGGGCCGAGGCCGCCCTGAACAAGATCACCGCCTACGCCGTGGGGGTGTTCTTCCTGGTGTCCTTCGTGCTGGGTTACTACTTCTAGGCCCATTGCCGCGCCATTGGCCAGGCCAGCCCGCCAATGGGCCTGCGCTTGACCCGTAAAGGGGTGGTTGCCCCTTAAATCGGGGCCAATGCCTGGGTGCACCGGTGGCACAGCGCGGGATGAGTGGCGTCCTGGCCCACGCTGGTCTCGTAGCGCCAGCAGCGAATGCATTTAGGAGCCTGAGAACGATAGACCGTCACCCGACCCAAATTAGCATCTGTATAAACAAAATCAGATTCTTGAATTGAGCTTTGGGTAGTAATCACTTCGGATGTAATAAATAACTCAGCAAGTTCTTCCTCACTAATATCAGGAAGAGCCTCAATAATATTTATGTTTGGAATAACAACAGCAATGGCTTCTAGGGAACTTCCGATTTTCCCAGCGCTTCGAGCCCTTTCGAGGGCTTGATTTACCATCTCTCGAATATCAAGCAAATTTTCAAATTGCTGAGCCATTTCATAATTTAGATACTGCTTATCTACTTCGGGCCAGGGCAGCATCACCACGGAGGGTGGCACGCTGCCGTTGACCGGCATGCGCTGGTGCTCCGGCAGGCTGAGCCAGATGTCCTCGGCCAGGTGGGGCGTCACCGGCACCAGCAGGGGCAGCAAGGTGGCCAGCACCTCGTACAGCACGGTCTGCACCGCCCGGCGACGGGGGGCGTTGGGGGCATCGCAGTACAGGATGTCCTTGTTCACGTCGAAATAGAGGGCCGAGAGATCGGCCTGGCTGAACCACTGGATTTCGTGGCAATAGCGGTGGAACTCGTAGGCCTCAAACGCCTCGGTCACGTTGCGCAGGATATGCTGGAGGCGGTGCAGGGTGTAGCGATCCAGCGCGGAGAGCTGGTCGTAGGGCACCCGGTCGGTGGCCGGGTCGAAATCGTACAGGTTGCCCAGGATAAAGCGGATGGTGTTGCGCACCTTCCTGTAGATTTCGGCCATCTGGTGCAGGGTGTTCTTGCCGATACGCACGTCGTTGGTGTAATCCACGCTGGCCACCCACAGACGCAGCACATCCGCGCCGAATTCCCGGATAACCGAGTTGGGATCCACCACGTTGCCCAGCGATTTGCTCATCTTGCGGCCATTTTCATCCAGCACAAAGCCATGGGTCAGCACGGTTTGGTAAGGGGCCTTGTCGTAGAGCATCACGCTGGTGAGCAGGGCGCTCTGGAACCAGCCCCGGTGCTGGTCGGAGCCTTCCAGGTACATGGCCGCCGGCAGGTGCCCCAGTTCGTCGGCGCGGGCCTCCACCACGGCGGTGTGGGTGATGCCGGAGTCGAACCACACGTCCATGATGTCCATTTCCTTGTCCAGCAGGCGCTGTCCAATGTCATAGTGCTGCTTCACCTCGTCAGGAAGCCCGGCCAGCAGTTCTTCGGCGCTTTGCTCCCACCAAATGTCGGAGCTGTGTTGGCAAAACAGCCGGTAAAGATGCTCGATGATTTCCGGGGCAATTAGCACCTCGCCGGTATCCTGGTAATAGAACACCGGGATGGGCACCCCCCACACCCGCTGACGGCTCAGGCACCAGTCGGAGCGGCCCTCTACCATGCTGGCAATACGGGTTTGCCCTTTTTCGGGAATCCAAGTGACAGTTTTGATAGCATCCAGGGCATCCTGGCGGAATTTGTCCACATCAATGAACCACTGCGGGGTGGCCCGGTAGATGACCGGGTTGTGGCAGCGCCAGCAGTGGGGATAGCTGTGGTTGAACTTGCTGTGGCCCAGCAGGGCATTGCCTTCCCGCAAGATACCCAGCACGGTTTCGTTGCCCTGGTCGTAGCGCACCCCCAGCAGCGCGGGCACTTCGGCTTCCTCGGTAAACGCGCCGCGGTTGTCCACCGGGGAAAGTACCGGCAGGGGCTCCTCCCTGAAGGCTTCCCGGTTGTACTGCTGCACGATGAGGTAGTCTTCCATCCCGTGCCCCGGGGCCGTGTGCACCACCCCGGTGCCGGCATCCAGGGTGACGTGATCACCCAGCAGCACCGGCACGCGGCGCCCCACAATGAACGGATGGCGGGCCTGGATCAGCTCCAGCTCCTCCCCGCAAAACTTGCCCACAATGCGCAGGGCCTCCTCGGCCAGCCCAATGCGGGTGGCAAAGTCGCCCAGCAGGTCCTCGGCCACGATGACCGGGCCATGCTCGCCGGCTTCCACCACGGCGTAGACAAAGCCGGGGTTTACCGACAGGGCCAGGTTGGCCGGCAGGGTCCAGGGGGTGGTGGTCCAGATGACGAAAGCGGCATTGTTAAGCAGGGATGCCCGCTTGAGTGCCTCTTCCGGGGCCATTTCGCTGGACTCGGCGGCAAAGCTGGGGGGAACCTGGTGCACCGGAAACTTGACATAGATGCTGTGGCTGGTGTGATCGGCGTACTCCACCTCGGCATCGGCCAGGGCGGTTTCGCAGGAAGGGCACCAGTACACGGGTTTCAACCCCTTGTACACGAAGCCCTTCTGGTACATTTCGCCGAAGACCTTGATCTGGGTCGCCTCAAAGGCGGCATCGATGGTAATGTAGGGCTTTTCCCACAGCCCCCAGACCCCCAGACGCTTGAAGTTGGCCTCCTGGCCCTTCAGGTTGCCCAGGGCGAACTCCCGGCAGCGCTTGCGCAGCTCCACCGGGCTGATGGCATGACGGCCTCCCTTGATGGTTTTCACCACCGCATTCTCGATGGGCAAGCCATGCCCGTCGTAGCCGGGGACGTAGGGGGCATAAAAGCCGCGCTGGGCCTTGTAGCGGGTGACGATATCCTTCAGGATTTTGTTGAGCGCGGTGCCGATGTGAATCTTGTCCGAGCTGAGATAGGGTGGGCCATCGTGCAGCACAAAAGACCGGGTCTTGTCCCGGCTCTCCATCAGGCGGTGGTAGACCCGCTGCTCGTCCCAGAACCCTTCAATCTCCACTTCCCGGGTGGCCGCGCTGGCCTTCATCTTGAAGCTGGTCTGGGGCAGGTTCAGGGTGTCCTTGTAATTCACCGGGGCGGGCTGGGCTTCCTGGACGGGGGGCTCTTGCATGGCGGTTCCCTTTTTGACACGACGACGGGCACCACGGCGCATCACGCGCAGCACGAGTGCCCTGGACTGGAGGCTATTTTAGCACAAGCCCCGGGCGGCTCCTATTCCCTTTCCAGCTGGCACAGGGAGGGATCCAGCAGGCGTTTGCCCACCTGATCGAAGGTGATGTTGAGGATCACGTTGTTTTCCATGGGAATCACCTTGCTGATCACCCCGGCCCCGTAGGTGGGATGCACCACCCGATCGCCCACGTTGAAGCCCCGGTACCCGGCTTCGGGCTGGGCTGGGGTGCTGTAGACCGGCATCATCTCATAGGGATCCGGTTCCGTCACGGTATGCTCCAGCGGGGGCGGGGCGAGCGGGCCCGGCATGGGGCTGGGCGGTGGCTCCAGCGAAGGCGCCGTAATGTCCACGATGCCGGCTGGCATGGGTGGGGGTGGCGGGCCCAGATCGGGAGGCGCCAGGGGAACGGGCTCGGGCATGGGCGGGGCCAGCTGGGCCTCGAATGCGGCCAGTTCCACTTCTGAGGGGGATGCGGTAGGGGGCTCCGCCAGCATATCCGGGTAGGCGGGCGGGAAGGGGGGCGATTCCGGGGCCTCGTACAACCCGGCGGTCATCGGCGCCGCGGGGGCCTCCGGCGGAAATCCAGCCACTGGATGCGGCTCGGGCGGCGGCATGGGAGGCATCGGCGGGAAGGGTTCCGGGAGAGGCTCAGGCGGCTGAGTCAGGCCCGCCTCAATATCGGAAATACTGGGGCCCCATGCCTCTTCGGCCAATGTCGGCATGGGTGCCGCCTCCGGCAAGGGGGAAGGGATCGGCTCCTCGAAGCCATGCAGGCTCTCCGGCAGGCCCGCAGCGGCGGCGGCATCCGGCTCATGCTGGTCAAGGTTGAGGTCGAAGTCGAAATCCTCGGGCTCCGACACCACGGTTTCCAGGTTGCCCAAAATCGAGTCGAAGGCGCCGGCATCCGGTAGGGGGGAAGCTTCGGGGGCGGGTGGCGCGGGAACGGGCGGTTCCGGCAGCTGGGGAACCGGCTCCGGCTCGTAAAGCGGTTCCGGCTCGGGGGCCGGGGAGGCCAGCACCACCGTTTCGGAGACCACCGCTTGCGCAGCAGCCATGTCGATCGGCGGGGCTTCTGGAGGCTGGGGCGGCGGAACTTCCGCAGGCACCTCGGTCCAGGCTGATTCGGATTCCAGCGGGGAGGCTTCGGCCCCTGCGGGCGGCAGGGCAAAGCTAACCGGCAGGCCCAGGGTCAATTCCCCTTCCATCCGCACCGCCTGGGCGGAATCGGCCAGCACCATGTTATTGGCCATGGCCTCCAGGGACTCGGGGGGATAGGGCGAGGTCAGCACCAGCAGGTTCAACTCGGCTTCATCGGCCTTGTGCACCCAGGTCCCAAAATCGGCGAGGTAGTTTTCCGGGTAGATCAGCACGGGCACCACGTCGCCCCCGGCGTTTCTGAATATCTCCAGGCATATTTCCTCATAAAACAGGGTCTTCCAGGGCTCATCCATGCTGGAAAGATCGATGACCGTGAGCGCATCGGTAATCAGGCGCTGAAAGTCAAACTCGTGCTGGGGGTCATCGGCAAAAACCCGGCTTTGCACCGCAGCGTGCAGGCTCTGCAGCAACAGGTTACGAAGCGGGGAATGGTCGTAGCTGGCCGCCCGCACGATTTCCGCAAAGGCCACGAAATCGGCAGTCACCGGCAGGTAGCCAGCCAGGGCTTGCAAGGCCTGGTTTTTCAGGCTATCCGGGAAGGTTTCCGCCATGGCGGTAAGAAAACGCTTGCTGCCCACACTTTGCAGGGACAGCCTAATGTCATCACCGGCACGGTAGTAGGCATGGTCACCGGCGGTGTATACCCCCAGGGGATCGATCACCACCAGCCGCTGGTATTGGCGGATGGCCCGGATGAAGGTGTTCAGGGCCTCGTACTTCAGTGCAAACTCGTCCCCCTCAATGAGGGTGAGGGCCCCCAGGTTGTCAAACTCGGTTGTGAAGGCGCCCAACCGCAGTGGATACTCAAAGGGCTCTTGCAGGCGTTGAACTTCCGCGGTCATCTGGTCGTCGGTCAACACGGTGACCGTTTGCATGGCCAGGTTGGGCACCCCGTAAAGCACGCGAATCTTAACCAGGGAGCCTTCGTCTTTGTCGGGATCCAGGGTGCGCACCCCGATGACCTCCCCATACACCGGGGAAACCCCTTCAAAACGCAACAGTTGGCCGGGCAGCAAGGGGGACTTGCCGTCCAGGCGGACTTCCATCTCACTCAAACTCAGCTTGTAAGGATTGACCGTGATGTTCAAATCGGCTGCCAGCCTCTATCGACCAATTGCGCGAGCCATTCCCGCATTTATACGACCTCTACTTTATTTTACAATGGGTTGGCCCACTGAGGACGCGCCCGGATGAAAAAATCACAATCCCCATCACAAGCCAGCCTCTCCGGAGGGCTGTTAGACCTGCTGGCCCAGGGCAACCGCCAAACACCCCTGGCGGAAAGCATGCGCCCGGCCAGCCTGGATGAGGTGCTGGGCCAGGAAAGCATCCTGGGCAAGGAAAGCCCGCTGCGCAACCTGGTGGAAACCCGCCAGCTCACCTCGCTCATCTTCTGGGGCTCCCCCGGGGTGGGCAAAACCACGCTGGCCCGCATCATCGCCCGCCACAGCGGGGCCCATTTCATTGAGCTAAGCGCGGTCTCTTCCGGCATCAAGGAACTGCGGGAAGCGGTGGCCCTGGCCGAAGATCACCTGAAAACCACGGGCAGCGCTACCGTGGTGTTTATCGACGAGATTCACCGCTACAGCAAGACCCAGCAGGACGCCATTTTGCCCTACGTGGAAAACGGCACCATCTTCCTGATGGGGGCCACCACCGAAAATCCTTCCTTCCAGGTCATCCCGGCGCTGCTGTCCCGGGTACTCATCGTGCGCCTCAACCCGCTTTCCCGCGAGGACATGAAGGCCCTCATCAAGCGGGCGGTGGTGTACCTGGGCAAGACCCGGCAAACCACCCTCATTTCGCACGAAGCCATTGGTTTTATCGTGGATTACGCCAACGGCGATGCCCGCAGCAGCCTCAACCTGCTGGAAGTGGCCCACAAGTGCGCCCCGGTTGTTGACAACCAGCGGGTCATTGAAGTGGAGCTGCTGGAAAAAATTGCCCAGCAGAACCGCCTGAACTACGACCGCCAAGGGGATGAACACTACGACCACGCCTCGGCCTACCAGAAAAGCATGCGCGGCGGGGACGCGGACGCCGCCGTGTACTGGCTGGCCAAGATGATTGCCGGCGGCGAAGATCCCCGCTTTATTGCCCGGCGGCTGATGGTGACCGCCGCCGAAGACGTAGGTCTGGCCGATCCGCAGGCCTTTCAGCTGGCGGTGGCCGCCGCCGAAGCCGTAGAGCGGCTCGGCATGCCGGAAGGCCGCATTCCACTGGCCCTGGCTACCATTTATATCGCCCAGGCCCCCAAGAACAATGTCCCCATCTGCGCGGTGGACGAGGCCCTCTCCGACATCCGCAGTAAGGGGCATAACTACCCGGTACCGCCCCACCTGCGGGACGCTCACTACGCGGGTGCCGCCGATTACGGCCACGGCAAAGGGTATATCTACAGCCACGATCATCCCGACCACCCCCAGCAGTTCCTGCCTGACGCCTTGAAAGACAAGCGCTACGTAGCACATGTGCCCGGCAAACGGGTGGGCAAAAGCCGCCTTCTGTCAGAACCCCCTAAGGAACCCCCGCCCCATGCCTGAAATCCATCCCGCATCCCCGATTCCTATCATCCTGGCCTCGGGATCCCCCCGCCGGCGGGAGCTGCTCGATTCCCTGGGCGTGGATTTCCAGGTGGTCAAACCCGACGTGGACGAGGAGGGCTTCGATCTGTCGCACCTGGCCCCGGGCGAGGTAGTGAAATTCCTCTCCCGCACCAAGGCCCAGGAGGTGTTCAAGCGCCACAACCGGCACATCGTCATTGGGGCGGACACCATCGTGGTGCTGGAAGGCACCGTGTTTGGAAAGCCCAGGGACGCCGCGGAGGCCTTCCGCATGCTGCAAGCCCTGCAAGGCACCACGCATGAGGTCTATTCCGGCATTACCCTGTTCAACCCGGACGATAGCGGGGCCACCCCGCCCCTGCTCAGTGCGTTTCGCACCACCCGGGTGACCATGCGCCCCCTGAACGAGGCGGAAATCCAGGCCTATATCGCCACCGGCGAACCGATGGACAAGGCCGGCGCCTACGCCATCCAGGGGGTGGGCAGCACCCTGGTGTCGGGCATTGAGGGCTGCTATTTCAACGTGGTAGGCATGTCGTTGGCGCTTTTGGATGAAATGTTCCGGGAAATTGGGCGACCCCTGGTTTTAAGACCCACCGTGGAGCGGGTTTAATCCGAAACATCGGCCTCCCAATGCCCCCACAGGCCTTGACCCCGCATACGGGCCTGGTGTTCCACCTGCATAAAGCGGGCCTGGTAGCGCCGGTTGGGCTCAATAAACAGCACCGAGGCGTATCCCAGCTGCAGCAGCTCCTCCCCCACCGAAACCTGCCCGCGTTCGCTGCGGAAGACATGGGCCAGCCGGCGGCCATAGGGATCGAAGGGACGCGCATCGCTTTCCAGGTAGACAGTCTGGCCCTGCAGTTGCCTGTGTACCCAGCGACTGGCGGCCCGGGCAAAGGGTTCGTCCTCCTTGCCATGCAGGCGGTTCTTTCGGGAGTAGTGCATTTCCGGGGTATCCACCCCCAGGAAGCGCACCTCTTCCCGAGGCCGCTGCACCCGTCCGTCCCCATTCAAGTCGCAGCCGATGGTATCGCCGTCGTAAACCGTCAACACCTTGCAGGAAACCCGCGGCAAGGGGGGGCCTTCGGGCACAGCGGCAGCCTGGCGGGCACTGCCTGCCGAACCGTAGGCCATAAACAGCCCAACCAGCCCGCCCACAATGCACAGAGCGCCCAACCACTTCCAGGGGGCGTTGCCGTTCACTGGGCCGCACCTAGCTGTAGGTAAAAAAGCCCCGACCGCTCTTGCGCCCGGTCCAGCCGGCATCCACATACTGTTGCAGCAAGGGGCAGGGACGGAAGCGGGGATCTTTGAAACCCTCGTGCAGCACGTTCATGATGGCCAGACAAGTGTCTAAGCCAATGAAATCGGCCAGGGTCAGGGGGCCCATGGGATGGTTCATGCCCAGCTTCATGACGGTATCGATGTCTTCGGCGGAGGCCACCCCTTCGTACAAGGCGAAAATGGCCTCGTTAATCAGCGGCATCAGCACGCGGTTGCTGACGAAACCCGGGAAGTCGCGGGCCACCACCCCGGTTTTGTCCAGCCGGGCGGTGAGATCGGCGATGGTTTCGTAGGTCTCGTCCGTGGTTTGGGCCCCCCGGATGATTTCCACCAGCTTCATCAGGGGGACGGGGTTCATGAAGTGCATGCCAATCACCTGCCCCGGACGGCGGGTGGCCGCGGCCAGCCGGGTAATGGAAATGCTGGAGGTGTTGGAAGCCAGGATGGCGGAGGGTTTGAGCAGGCCATCCAGGCGGGCGAACAGCTCCTTCTTGATGGCTTCGTTCTCCACGATGGCCTCCACGACCAGATCGGCGTCTTTCAAGGCCTCCAGAGAGTTTTCAAAGCGAATGCGGCTCATGATGCCGGTTTTCCGGTCGGCGGTAATTACCTCTTTGGCCACGAAGCGCTCCAGGCTTTTGTCGATGCCCGCAGCCCCTTTTTCCAGCGCCGCCGGGCTCACATCCTGCACGATGACTTCAACCTCGCCGTGGTGGGCCATCACCTGCGCAATGCCATGGCCCATCTGCCCGGCCCCAATCACCCCCACTGTCTTGATGTGAGACGACTTGCCACTGCCTGTGCGGGGCTGGTTCATCACTTCCACCATTGCATCTCTCCTCTTGTCAAACGCTTACAGCATTTCAATGATCATGGCCACGGCTTCCCCGCCGCCAATGCACAGCGAGGCCAGCCCCCGCCGCTTGCCGGCGTCGGCCAGGGCCTGCATCAGGGTGACCAGCAACCGGCCGCCGCTGGCGCCAATGGGGTGGCCGATGGCCACCGCCCCGCCCCGCACGTTGAACTTGTCGTCGGGAATCCCCAGTTCCTGCTGGGCCACCATGGCCACCGCCGCAAAGGCTTCGTTCACCTCAAACAGGTCGATATCGGCCACCGTCATGCCGGCCTTGGCCAGGGCCTTCTGCATGGCGCCCACCGGGGCGGTGGTAAACCACACCGGCTCCTGGCTGTGGGTGGCACTGGCCACGATACGGGCCCGGGGCTTGAGGCCGTGCTGTTGCACCGCCGCTTGCGAGGCCAGCAGCAGGGCCGCCGCCCCGTCGTTGATGGTGGAGGCGTTGCCCGCAGTGATGGTGCCAGTCTTCTCGAAGGCCGGACGCAACCCGCCCAGCTTCTCCGGGTCGCCCTTGAAGGGTTCCTCGTCGGTATCCACCACCTTGGGATCGCCCTTGCGCTGGGGGATGCTGACCGGCTCAATCTCGGCCTTGAAGGCCCCACTGCCCACCGCCTGGCGGGCCCGCTCATAGCTGCGCCTGGCAAAGGCGTCCTGGGCTTCCCGACTAAGGTTGTACTTGGCCACGCACTGCTCGGCGCAGTTGCCCATGTGCAGATCGTCGTAGGGATCCCACAGGCCGTCGTAAATCATGCCGTCCAGCAGCTGCTGGTGCCCCATTTTGGCCCCGGCCCGCAGGCTTTTCACGTAATGCGGGGCCAGGGACATGGATTCCATGCCGCCTGCAATCACCAGTTCGTAATCGCCGGCGGCAATCTCGCTGCGAGCCACCATGACTGCCTTCATACCGGAACCGCACACCTTGTTGAGGGTCAGGGCCCCGGTGGCATCGGGAATGCCCGCCTTGCGCATGGCTTGCCGGGCCGGTGCCTGGCCAACCCCGGCAGGCAGCACGCAACCCATGATGACTTCATCAATGGCCGCAGGATCCACCCCGGTGCGCTTGAGCACCCCCCGGATGGCCGTCGCCCCCAGCTCCGGGGCCGGCACGGCGGAGAGCTCGCCCATAAAACTGCCAATCGGGGTGCGGGCCCCATCCACGATGAAAATGTCGGTCACGATACACCACCTCTGTTGTAAAAACGATGTCCCTGTTTTAACAGATTCCGGGCCGCTTTTAAATGAGGAAAACCGGGCGGCCCCCCGGCTCAGCGTCCGGGCGGGGCCGGCTCGAAGGCGGGACAGGCAAACTCGTCGGCGGCCATGGGCTTTTCCAGGTAAGCGCAATAGGCGGCCTCCGCCTGGAAGAACTGGCAGTGCAGGCAGCGGTTGCGGCGCCGATCGTACTTGCCCTGGCGATCGGCCTGGCGGCGCTGCTGCTTACGGCGCTCCTCAAACGGCAACTCCGCCGAATCATCGGCAGCGGCAGGCGTGCTGGGGTGATGCTCGGTCTCGGCCATTCCAGAAGTCCAACCCGTTTCCAAAAAGCGATTCGCTCTATTGTAGATCAGCAGGCCGCCTGCGAACAGGAGGATCCCGCCAGCCGGGCCGAAGCTTCCTGGTAGAAGCCTTCGAAGGTGCCTTCCAGAATATGGCGGCGGGCCGTTTTGGCCAGCTGCACCAGGGTGTGGATGTTGTGGATGCTGAGCAAGGTGCTGGCGGCCGCCTCGCCCATGCGGAAGATGTGCCGGATGTAGGCCCGGCTGTGGTGGCGGCAGGCATAGCAGGCGCAATCAGCCACCAGGGGGCCGAAGTCCTCGCGGTACTCGGCGTTACGGATGATCTTCTTACCCTCCGGGGTAAAAAAAGAACCGTGCCGGGCCACCCGGGTGGGCATCACGCAGTCGAACATGTCCACCCCGTGCCGGATGCCTTCCAGCAGGTCTTCCGGGGTGCCTACCCCCATCAGGTAGCGGGGCTTGCCGGCGGGCAGCAGGGGGGCGGTAAAGCGCACCACCTGGTTCATCTGCATCTTGGTTTCCCCCACGCTCACTCCCCCAATGGCAAAGCCGTGGGCCGGAAAACCCGAAACGAAGGCCGCGCTTTGCGCCCGCAGGTCTTCGTACACTGAACCCTGCACGATGGGGAAAAGCGCCTGGTCCTGCGGGCGGGCATGGCACTCAAAGCAGGTTTCCAGCCAGCGATGGGTCATTTCCAGCGATTCCCGGGCGTATTTATGATCCACGGTGCCGGGAGGGCACTCGTCGAAGGCCATAATAATGTCCGCCCCCAGGGCGTTCTGGATGGCCATGGATTCCTTGGGGCCCATGAAGTGCTTACTGCCATCCACCACGTCCCGGAACCAGACCCCTTCGGAGGTGATGTCCCGGTGCCGGGCCAGGCTAAACACTTGGAAACCGCCCGAATCAGTGAGAATGGGGCGGTGCCAGTCCATCCAGCGATGCAGACCGCCCGCCTTCTCCACCAGGGCATGCCCGGGACGCAGGTACAGGTGGTAGGCATTGGCCAACACGATTTCGGCCCCGGTTTCCGCCACCTGCGGCCAGGTCAGGCAGCGCACTGCGGAATGGGTGCCCACCGGCATGAATACCGGGGTTTCCACCGGGCCATGCGGGGTATGGAAGAGCCCGGCCCGGGCCTGGCCCTCGGTGGCGGCCAGGGTATAGGAAAAAGCGGTCATGGCGGCTATCTTAGCAAAAACAGCCCGGCAAACCAAAAGAACCCAATGATTTAAAAACAATCCATGAAACAGTCCGTTACAAACTAGCGCAAACGCCCGAAAGCAGAACTTTATATGAGTAAGGGTGTTTTAGTTGTCGAACAGACCGTGGGAGTGATCGGGACATTATGAGCAAGCCAAGCGATCAAGCAAACCTGGCGATGCCGTGTGACAAGCGGTACCGCACCTCCAAATATTTTCTCGAGGATCAGCTGCGCTGCTCCGAGGCGGCGGCGGATTTCCGCAGCGTGAAGAACCTGCTGGAAAAAACCCAATCCTTCAACGTGCGGGGCGCCTTCCGGTTCCAGCTGGAAGCCGTGCCGGTCCGCAGCAAGTAGAAACCGTTTGCAGGGGCAAAAGTACCGGGGATTTTTCCCAGAGCAGCGTCTTAGCGGAACTGTACCGGATGTTGCCGGCCCAGGGCCTCTTTAAGGGCTTGCATGCTGGCCTCGATGCGGGCATCGGTCAGCGTTTCGGCATCGGACTGGAAGGTCAGCCGGTAGGCCAGGCTGCGCTTGTCCGCGCCTAGCTGCTCGGAGCGGTATTCATCGAACAGCTCCACCGCCTTGAGGGTCGGATCGGACACCGCGGCCAGGGCGTTCACGATATCGGCATGGGAGAGGGCATCCGGGGCCAGAAACGCCATGTCCCGCTTCACCGCCGGGTAGGGGGAAATGCGAATCACCTCGCCGGCAGGCTGGGCCTGCTGCTTCAGAACTTTATAGAGGGTTTCCACGTTCAGCTCGAAGACATACACCGGGTGGCGCAGCTTCAGGGCGGCCTGGCGCTCGGGATGCAGCTCCCCAATGAGGCCCAGCTCCTTTTGGCCCCCATCCAGGGCGATGACCGCCGACTTGCCCGGATGCAGGCAGGTGGTTTCCTGCGGGCGGCGGAAGGTGACATCGCTCAGGTTCAGGGCGCCCAGCAGGTTTTCCAGAACGCCCTTGAGCAGGAAGAAATCCGGGGTTTCCTGGGCATGCCATTCGCCGCAGCGCCGGGAGCCGGTAATGAGCCCGGCCAGGTGGAGTTTTTCGGACACCCCGGAATTCTTGGCGTTGGGCTTGCCCAGCTTGAAGTAGGTGCGGCCCAGCTCGTAAATCCACACGTCTTCCACCCCCTGGGCCTGGTTGAACTTGGCCACCTCGATGAGGTTGGGCAACAGGGACTGGCGCATCAGCGTATGGTCGCTGGAGTGGGAGTTCACCACCGTGACCAGCTCGTCCGGGTTGACGCTGAAGCCGGTTTTCTGCAACAGGCTATCCCCGATAAGCGAGGTGGTCACCACCTCCTGCATGCCTTGCCCCCGCATGGCCGCCGCAATGCGGTTCAGCAGCCGGGCCCGCAGGGTGCGGGACACCGAGGCCGTCTTGTGCGGCAAGGTGTAGGGGACTTTATCGTAGCCGTAAATGCGGATCACTTCCTCGATCAGGTCGATCTCCCGGCTGACGTCGCCCTGGCGGAAGGAGGGGATGGCCACCTGGATGCTGGCGGTCTCCCGGGTGGGGTGCAGCAGGAAGCCCAGCTTTTTCAGGATGCGGGCCACCGTCTCCCGCTCGATGGGCAAGCCCAGGATTTTCTCGATGCGGGCAAAACGCAGGGATACCACCGGCTTTTCCAGCTTGGGGGCAGGGGATTCCACCAGGCGCACGAAATCGGCCCCGGCCAGGCTTTTCAGCAGGTCGGCAGCGCGCAGCAAGGCATTGCGGCAGTTCTCGAGATCCACCCCCCGTTCGAACCGGGCCGACGCCTCGGTGCGCAGGCCCACGCTCTTGGCGCTCTTGCGGATCACCGCCGGCGGAAAGTAGGCCGATTCCAGGAAAAGATGCTTGGTGTAGTCGTCAATTTCGGTGTTGTAGCCGCCCATCACCCCGCCCAGGGCCACCGGGCGGTCGTTCATGGTTACCACCACCGCTTCGGGGGTCAGCTTGCGCTCGACTTCATCCAAGGTAACCAGCTTTTCGCCTTCGCGGGCCCGGCGCACGTCCAGCTCCCCACTGGTATTCAGCTTGATCTGGTCAAAGGCATGCAGGGGTTGCCCGGTTTCCAGCATCACGTAGTTGGTAATGTCCACCACGTTGTTAATGCTGCGCACCCCGGCGGCCTGCAAGCGGCGCACCATCCAGTCAGGGGAGGGACCGATCTTCACGTTGCGCATCATCACCCCGCCGTAGTAGCGGCACACCGCCGCATCCTGCAGGTTGACGTAAAGCTCGCTGCGCTCGGGGGCCGGATTGAAGCGGGGGGTTTCCATGCTGTAGAAGGGACGGTCGAACAGGGCGGCCACTTCCCGGGCCACCCCCACCATCGACATGAGATCGCCCCGGTTGGCGGTGGGGGCAACTTCCAGCACCGCATCCGCCTTCAGTTTCAGGGCCTCTTTCAGGTCCTGGCCCAACTGCGCGTCGGTGACGTAGGCATCGATGGGCCAGATGCCGTCCTCGGTTTTCTCGTACAAGGCTTCCAGGCCCAGCTCATCGATGGAGCAAACCATGCCAGCGGATTCTACCCCCCGAATCTTGGCCTTGCCTAGCGTAAACAGGGTACCATCCTTGCGGTTGAGGACCTGGGCGCCTTCCTGGGCAAAGGCAATGCGAATACCTTCGCGCACGTTGGGGGCGCCGCACACCACCTTGGCCTGGGACTGGCCCAAGTCCACCGTCACCAGGCGAAGCTTGTCGGCATTGGGGTGGGGCTCCACGCCCAGCACCTTGCCCACTACCACCCCGGAGAAGGCGGCTCCCACGGTTTCCACGTGCTCCACCTCCAGGCCGGAGGCGGTCAGGGCCTCGGCAATGGCATGCGGGGCCAGCCCGCCGATATCGACGAATTCACTGAGCCATTCAAGCGAGATACGCATGGTTAAAATCCTTTGAACTGTTGCAGGAACCGCAAGTCATTGTTGAAAAAGAGCCGGATGTCATCGATGTTGTATTTCAGCATGGCCAGGCGCTCAATGCCCATGCCAAAGGCAAAACCGCTGTAGCGGCTGGCGTCGATGCCCACCTCTTCCAGCACGTTGGGGTCTACCATGCCCGCGCCCAGGATTTCCAGCCAGCCCATGCGCCCGCACACCTGGCAGCCGCTGCCGGCGCAGAAGATGCACTGTACGTCCATCTCGGCGCTGGGCTCGGTGAAGGGGAAAAAGCTGGTGCGGAACCGGGTGGGACGCTCCCCGCCAAAGAAGTGCTTCACGAACTCATGCAGCACGCCCTTCAAGTCGGAGAAGCGCACGTCCTCATCCACCAGCAGGCCTTCCAGCTGATGAAACAGCACGAACTTGCGGCTGTTCACCTCCTCGTTGCGGTACACCCGGCCCGGGGCCACCACCCGCACCGGCAGGGGATGGTTTTCCATGTAGCGGATCTGGGCGTTGGAGGTTTGAGAGCGCAGCAGCACGTGGTTGCCCACGTTGGTGAAAAAGGTGTCCTGCATATCCCGGGCGGGGTGATCCGCCGGGAAGTTCAGGGCTTCGAAGTTGTAGTACTCGGTTTCGACTTCCGGGCAGAAGTTATCGTCAATCACCTGAAAGCCCATGCCCTCGAACACCTCGCAAATCTCCGCCGTGACCCGGGCCAGGGGATGCTCCTTGCCCATGGGCCGGTAGGTGCCGGGCATGGTAATGTCGATGGTTTCCGCCTGCAGTTTCTGGGCAATCTCCTGGTGGCGGAAGGTTTCCAGCCGGGCGTCGATGGCCTCGGCAAGCTGCTGCTGGATTTCGTTGGCCAGCGCCCCCACGGCGGGGCGGTCTTCGGCAGGCACATCCTTCAGGCTGCGCATCAGGGCGGTAATCTGCCCCTTGCGGCCCACGTATTCCACGCGAACGGCCTCCAGGGCCTCCTGGGTGCCGGCAGCCTCCAGGGCAGCCTGGGCTTGGGCCTTTAGCGTCTCCAGCTCTTTCTTCAGGTTAACCGGGGTGGCCTTTTGGGAGGATTTGGGCATAATCTGCGTCTTTCCGGACTCTTGCTTTCTGGGTATCGGGACGGGTGGGGCGACTCAGGCCAGGATGCGCCGGGCGATGACCGTGCGCTGAATCTGGGAGGTGCCCTCAAACAGGGACATCACGCGGGCATCCCGGAAGTAGCGCTCCACCGGGAAGTCCTTGGTGTAGCCGTAGCCCCCGAAGATCTGCACGGCTTCGGCGGCGCACTGGTTGGCAATCTCGGAGGCGTACAGCTTGGCCATGGAGGCTTCCAGGGCAAAGTCGGCCCCGGCCTCCTTCAGGCGGGCGGCGTTGTAGACCAGGTTGCGGGCGGCCTCAACCTTGAGGGCCATATCGGCCAGCTTGAACTGGATGGCCTGGAACTCGGCGATGGGCTTGCCAAACTGCTGGCGCTCCCGGGCGTACTGCACGGCGGCCTCCAGGCAGGCCTCAGCCAGGCCCAGGGAAATGGAGGCAATGCTGATGCGCCCGATGTTCAGGCTCTTCATAAACAGCTTGAAGCCCTGGCCTTCATCGGAAAGGCGCTGGCTGTCGGCCACGCGGCAATCCTCAAACACCAGCTCGCCCCAGTCGGAGCCCAGCAGGCCCATCTTGTCATCGCCCTTCTGGATGCTCATGCCGGGAGTATCCCGGTCGATAATAAAGGCACTCAGGCCCTTGGGGCCGGGGGTATTGGCATCGGTGCGCCCGGTGGCCACAAAGACCTCGGCGATGAGGGCGTTGGTAATAAACAGCTTGGTGCCGTTCAGCACGTAAGCGGTGCCGTCGCGATCGGCCCGGGTCAGGCCCGCCCCGGCATCGGAGCCGGCGTTGGGCTCGGTCAGGGCGAAGGCCCCGATTTTTCGCCCGGCCACCAGATCGGGCAGGTACTTCTGTTTTTGCGCCTCGGTGCCGTAGTACAAAATTGGCAGGCCGGTCAGCGAGACATGCACGGAAAGCGAGGTGGCCAGGGCGGAAGAGACCTTGGCGATTTCCTCCAGCACCAGGAAGTATGACAGGCTGTCCACAGCCGCCCCGCCGTACTCTTCGGGGAAGGGCAGGCCGGTCAGGCCCATCTCGGCCATCTTGGCCCACAACAGTTTCAGGGTATCCACATCGCCGGTTTCCAGGGTTTTCACCACGGGTTTCAGCTCGCGCTCCACGAACTCCCGCCCCAGGGCCCGGATACTCTCTTGCTCTTCCGTCAGAAACATTCGGCTATACTTTCAGGGGAAACTCAACGGCCAACAAAACAGAACGTAACAATGATAATGGAAAGATGACCGAAAATCGCCCCCCCAATCCTAAGACGCTGGAAAATGCCCGCATCATCGCCATTTCCGGCAAGCAGTACGTGGGCAAGGACTGCCTGGCCGATTTGCTGATGGCCCGGCTGCCCGGGTTGCGCAAGGTGCCGCTGGCCGGGGCCATTAAGCAGGCTTACGCCGAGCGCCAGGGCCTGACGGTGACGGCGGTGGAGGCGGACAAGGCCCGCCATCGGCCCGGGCTCATCGCCATGGGCGACTGGGGGCGGGCCCAGGATCCGGACTACTGGCTGAAACAGGTACTGGCCCAGCCGGGACGCCTCATCATTCCCGATGTACGCCTGCAGCGGGAATACGACATGCTGAAAGCCGCCGGCGCTTATCTCATCCGGTTGGAAGCGGATCGGGCCGTGCGGGCCGGGCGGGGCACCATCGTCAGCGAGGATGACCCCACCGAAACCCAGCTGGATGGCGTTACCGACTGGGACGCGGTGCTGACCAACAACGGCACGGTGGCCGAACTGGCGGCCCAGCTGGAACGCCTGCCCTAGCCTTTGACTTTTGCCCTTCAGCGGGGCACACTCAAGGTGCGTTTTTCCTGGAGATTGCCCCCATGAAGATTCTGCTGGTCGGCAGTGGCGGACGCGAGCATGCCATTGCCCAGAAACTATCCGAGAGCCGTCACCGTCCCGAACTGTTTTTCGCCCCCGGCAACCCGGGCCTGCGGGAGCTGGGGCAGCGCCTGGACATTGACGCAACCGACATCCAGGGCCTGCTGCTGTTTGCCCAACGCGAACAGATTGACCTCACCGTGGTGGGGCCCGAAGTGCCGCTTTCCATGGGCATTGCCGACGCCTTCAAAGCCGCGGGCCTGGCCCTGTTTGGCCCGGTGCAGGCCGGGGCCCGGCTGGAATCCAGCAAGGCCTTCGCCAAGGAGATTATGGAAACCCACGACATCCCCACCGCCGGCTACCGCTTTTGTCCCGATGAAGCCAGCGCCCTGGCCGCTCTGGAGGCCTTCCAGCCACCGTATGTCATCAAGGAAGACGGTCTGGCCGCGGGCAAGGGGGTCATCATCGCCGCCGATCGACCCGAGGCGGAGACCGCCATCCACCGGGCCTTTGCAAAAGCCATGCCCGTGGTTATCGAGGAATTCATGCAGGGGCAAGAGCTGTCCCTGCTGGCCTTGTGCGATGGAAAACGGGCCCTGCCGCTCATTGCGGCCCAGGATTTCAAGAAGGTGGGGGAGGGCAACACCGGCCCCAACACGGGAGGCATGGGCGCCTATGCACCCGTTCCCCTGGCCACTGCCGCCCTGGTAGAGGAAGCCCGGCGCACCGTGCTGCAACCTATGCTGGACGCCCTGCAAAGCCGGGGGATCGATTACCGGGGCATCCTGTATGCGGGCCTAATGGTCGGGCCGGACGGCCACATCCGGGTGGTGGAGTTCAATGTGCGCTTTGGCGACCCGGAAACCCAGGTGATTTTGCCCCTGCTGGCCGATGACCTGGCCGATCTGATGCTGGCCGCCACGCAGGGCGATCTGTCGGCGTTCGCCGACGCCGGTATCCGCTTTGCGCCGAACCGCTACGCGGTCACGGTGGCCCTGGTGTCAGCGGGATATCCAGGCGATTACCAGCCCGGCAAGCCCATCTTCTTCCCGCAATACCTGTCCAACGACGTGCACATCTTCCATGCCGGCACCAAGGTCCTGCCGGATCAGACCAAGGTCACCGCCGGGGGACGGGTACTAAACGTGACCGCCCTGGGCGACAGCCTGGAAGCGGCCCGAAAAGCCGCCTACGAGGTGGTGTCACAGGTAAAGTTCGAGGGTATGACCTACCGACGGGACATTGCCCTGCATCCCGCCGGCGTGGAAGCCCTACGCTAGCCCCGGCAGTATTCCCGCAGGGCCTGGGCCAGGTGTTCGGCCACCCGCGCCTGAAACCCGGGATCGAGGAGCCGGCCATACTCCTGGGGATGGGTGAAAAAGCCGATTTCCAGCAGCACCGCCAGGGCCTGGTGGATTCGGGTCATGTGCAAACTGTCGTAAAGCAGGCCGTAATCGGGACATCCCGCCTGTACCAGCGCCGTTTGCAGGGCCCGAGCCAACGGCATAGCGAAGGCATGATAGTAATAACTGCTGGCGCCCTGGTGTTCGGCAGGATCCCGTCCGTCGGGCAAGGCGTTGTGGTGCAGACTGAGTACGATATGCGTCCCCCATTCGGCCACCGCAGCTTCCCGCTGGGACAGGCTCACCGTGTCATCGCCCCAACGGGTCAGCGCCACCTGGAAACCGGCCCCTTGCAAGGCCTGCCGCAAAGCCAGCGCCACAGTCAGGTTGAGGTCTTTCTCCGGCAACCCGTCCGGGCCCAGGGCGCCCGGCTCTTCGCCGCCATGACCGGGATCCAGCAGGATCTTCACCTGGTCGGGCTCAGCGGGGAGGGTGCGCAACCGTAGGCGGTAGCCCTCCGGGACGGGTGCCAGATCGTAGCCACACAGGCGACCCGCCACATCCACGGCCACATCCACGGTTTCGGCATCCTGGGGCATCCAGTGCACGGCGGCAATTACCCCGTCCCGGGGGTCATAATACACGAAATCACAGCGGGAGAGAGTCTGGTGCAACCGCAACACCAGCCGGCGGGGCTGAGTCGGATCGCTCAGCACTTCCACAGGGCCATGATGCCGGGTCACCAGATCCAGCCAGGCGGCATGCGGCCCCTCAGAGCGGGTTCGGATCAGCTCCAGCACCCCGGGCGCGGCGTACTCCCCAGGCAGCCAGGCCACATCGGGCACCGCAATATAGGCCGTGCGGTTCATGCCCAGCCGCAGGCGGGCCCACTCCCCCACCAAGCCGTCCGAAACCAGGGTCACTCCCGCCGGCTGGGGGGTCAGCCGGGCCCCGGAGTGCGGGAAGGTTCGCAGAATCGCCTTGTCTTTGAGCGTTTTCAGCAGGCAGGGGCGCTGCGCCACGGTCACCCGCCCCGGCGCGTCCACGCTCAGCAGGTCATCCCCCCGGCGCAGGGTAAAGGTGACCGGCAGGGTAACGGCCTCAATACAAAAGTCGGGAGGGATTTGCAGCCAGCCCCGAAACCAGCCCGCCGCCGGCAACGGGGCCCGAACCTGGTGCAGGCAGGCAAAAATGCCTTCCCGCTGATCCACCCAGCCGTCGGGGGGGCCGGGTTCCAGGGAAACCGGGGCCATGGGCAGGCCACTGATCACCGCGCTGACGCTGGCATCCGGGTTGGCAAAGACGGCCACCTCCAGCCAGTCGCCAGGCTGCAGGCTCATATCGCAGGCAGGCAGGATCAGGGTGGCCTCACAGGCCAGGGGAGCGCCCGGCTCGGCCAAAGGTACGGGGGGTACCCGCCGCACCGCCACTTCCAACCGTTCATTGCCGGTTTGCAGGCGCAAAAGATTCTCACCAGGCTGCAAGGCCACCGGCACACAGAAGTAGCCGCCGGTTGACACCGCAACCGGCTCGCCGTTCAAGGACAGACCGCTGTCCGGGGACGCCTGGCCCAGCACAAAGGTGCGATCTTCAAACACCTCCTGCCCGGGGCGCGGATACACGACTTGTATCAAGGCAGAACCCCGGACATTTCGGCCAGGACGCGCTCGGCGGCATCCCGGGGATTGCTGGCCCCGGTAATGGGGCGGCCCACCACCAGGTGGCTGGCCCCCTCGCGGATGGCATCCCCCGCGGTGACCACCCGGGCCTGATCATCCCCGCCTGTGGCGGATGCCGGACGAATGCCCGGGGTCACCAGCAGGAAATCCGGCCCCATGGCCTGGCGCAGGGCGGCGGCCTCCCGGGCGGAGCAAACCACCCCATCCAAACCGGCCTGGCGGGCCTGTGCCGCCAGGTGGCCCACATACTCAGCCACCCCAAGCCCTTCCACACACAGAAAGTCCCGCAAGGCCGCCTCATCCAGGCTGGTCAGCAAGGTGACCCCAATCACCCGGGGCGGGGGGACATTCAGGCGATGGGCAGTTTTCCGGGCGGAATGGGCTGCGGCCCGCATCATTTCAACGCCGCCCTGGGCATGCACGTTGAGGAAATTCACCCCGCCCGCCACCAGGGATGCAGTGGCCCCGGCCACGGTGTTGGGGATGTCGTGCAGTTTCAGATCCACGAACACGGTCTCGGTCAGGCCTTGCAAAGCTTTCACGATGGGCAAGCCCTCGGCGTAAAAAAGCTGCATGCCTACCTTGAAGCCCACCCCCAGGGGGGCCAGCCGCTCGGCCAGCGCCAGGGCCTCCCGGGCAGTGGGGACATCGAGGGCCACGAACAATCGCCGGGCCACGGCTTGAATGGGGGTAGTGCTTGCCATGCGGGGCCTCCTTGCCTGCTTCTATGATAATCCGGCAGCGCGGGGCCGCAATCTTTTTTTTGGTCCGGTTTTTATCCAGCGCAAGCAGTTTTTGGGGAGGTTCCCATGTTCCCTGTTTCACCGCCGGGCACAACCCCGGTTTCTCGCATCCCTTCCGCCCCGGGCGGTCAAGCGGCCCGGTTCGGGGCATCTCCGGCCACCCATGCCGCGGATCGGGTGCATTTCGGCAACGGCGGCGAGAATCCGTCCTCCACGCCCCAAGCCATTGGCCCACGCATACTGGGCGGGGCCAAGGAGGCCGCGCGCTCGGCCCTCAATCCCGCCAGCCTGCTGATGGACGCCCTGTGGTCGGGCCTGTTTTTTGGCATCTCCGCCCTGCTTACCGCCGGGCCGGGCGGGCTGATTGCCGCCCCCTTCATCCCGGTCATCATCGCCACCAGCGCCGCGGTGCGGGCCGTATTCGGCTTTATGCGGGGCTTTTCCGGGCATTCCCGCTTCGAGGACTGATCAAGCCCCGCCCGGAAAGCACAGGCCCAGCAGGGCCACGGTCTTGGCATCCACAATCTCGCGGTTGCGCAGCTTACGGAACGCTTCCGCCGGGGTCAGGCAGACCAGGTTGATCAGCTCATCCTCATCGCCACCGGGCGGATGCGGGCTGGGCCGCAGGCCGGTGGCCTTGTACAGCCACAGTTTTTCGTTGCAAAAGCCGGGGGCGGTATAAATATAGCTGATCTCTTCCCAATGCTCGGCCTCGTAGCCGGTCTCTTCCAGCAACTCCCGGCGGATGGCCAGGGCCGGATCCTCGGGCACCCCGTCCGGCCAGTCCAGCTTGCCTGCCGGCAGCTCCAGCAGCATCCGGCCCAGGGGATAACGCCATTGCTCCACAAACAGAATGCGCCCGTCATCCAGCACCGGGCACACCACAACCCCGCCGGGATGCTCCACCACCTCGCGCACCACTTCCTGGCCGCCGGGATGCAGGGCAATATCGGTGCGCACGGTGGCCACCTTGCCCGAAAACACCACCCGGCTACGAAGGGTCTTTTCGTAGAAGGGGCAAGCCTCGGGTGAAGTGTCCATCAGAAGGCTTCTTTCGCAAACTCGGCCAGCATGTTGAGCAGGAACAGGGTGCAGGTGCGCATTTCGCTAAGGCGAACCCGCTCCTTCAGGGAATGCGGCTCCATGTAGCCCGCGCTAAGCACCACCCCGGGCAGGCCCCGGTGCACGAAAATGTTGTTATCGCTGCCCCCGTTGGTACGGATGTACTGGGGCTCCAGCCCCGTGGCCTCCGCCGCCCGGGCCACCCGCCGCACGCCGGGATGCTGGGGGTCGATGCGGTAGCCGTGGAACTCGTAGCGGTGGCTAAACTGATACTCGGTGCCCGGCATCTCGGCAGCCACCGCTTTTAGAGTCGCTTCGATGTGCGCAATCTCCCGGGCCAGCACATCGGGGTCGTGGCCACGCAGCTCGCCGTGAATTACCGCCCGGTCGGGCACGATGTTGGTGGCCTTTCCGCCGGTAAAAAAGCCGATGTTTGCGGTGGTTTCCGGGTCGATGCGCCCCAGGTGCAGCCGTTCAATCACCCGGGCGGCAAACACGATGGCGTTCACCCCTTGCTCGGGCATAATGCCGGCATGCACGCTCTTGCCCCGGCACTCCGCCTCGAACTCGATATAGCTGGGGGCCTGGTTGATAATCACCCCCTGGCGGCCGGTGTGATCGAGAATCACCGAAAAGCCGGCCTGCAAGTGGCGATCGTCCACGTCCTTGGCGCCGCCCAGCATGGTTTCCTCCCGGGTGGTGAAGATGAGCCGAAGGGCGGGGCGGGGCAGGTTGTTTTGCAGGGCGAAAAAAACCGCCTCCAGGATGGGAGCCAGCCCGGCCTTGTCGTCAGCGCCCAGCACGGTGGTGTTATCGGAGCTGATCAGCCGGTCCCCGTCCACGGTTTCCACCACCGGCCGGATATTGTGGCAGGGAGGCACCACGTCCATGTGGCCGGAAAGCACCAGCACGCTGTCATGCGGGCAGTCGGGGTGTTTGGGCACCTCCACAATAAGGTTACCGCCGCCGTCCACCTCGTAGGCCAGGCCTGCCGCCTGCACCCGGCGCTCCAGGTACTCCCGCATGCGTTCCTCTTCGCCGCTGGGGCTGTCAATGACCACCATGTCCAGAAAGGTCTGGAGCAGTTGTTCGGTCTCGGCGTCGGCAAAGGGCGGGGCGGTCGTCATAGCCGCCAGTGTACCAGAAACCGATCAGGCCAGCCAGCTTCGGGTAAACAAGCCCGGCACCAGCGCGGAAGGCGGAGGGATCTCCGGCAGCGGCGGAATGGGCGGAAAGGCGGGAAACACCGGGTAGGCGGGCACCGCATGCGGGATGGGGGGAATATAGGGCATGGGTGGCTGGGCCGGCGGAGGCGAGGGAGGCGCCGCAGGCGGGGTGCTCTGTTGCGGCGGGGGTGCGGACGGGGGAGGAGGCTCCGGGGGCTTGGGCGGCTCGGCGGGGGGCTTCATTTTTTCCTCCAGCGCCTCTTTTTCCCGCTGCTGGGCATCCAGCATCTGGCGCCGGGCGTCCAGCTTTTCCACGATGGCGGCAATCTCCGCCCCGGGATCACGCTTGCCCCGGTCTTTTTCAATCATGGTGGCCCACAGGTTGGGCTCGGCGGAATTGATGTACATGCGTCAGACCTTCGAAATCTCCCCCAATAAAACCGGAAGGCGCCCCCAACATGACTGGCCACGCGCCGGGCAGGCCCAAACGGCTGTCCGGGCCATTCACCCGCCGAGTTTAACCAAACGCATTTAGCCCGCGCCGCCCTTGTGCTAGCATAACGCCCAACAAGGTTGATTACAGAGGAGAGGTCCCCCCATGCTTCACAAGATTTCCGTTATCGGCGCCGGCAACGTGGGCGCCACCCTGGTACAGCGCCTGGCCGAAGCCGAGCTGGCCAAGCACGTAGCCGTGGTGGACATCCTGGAGGGTATCCCCCAGGGCAAGGCACTGGACATCCTGGAATCCGGCCCGGTCTATGGCTATGACACCCGGGTCATTGGTGGCAACACCTATGACATCATTGAAGGCTCCGACATCGTGGTGGTCACCGCCGGTATTGCCCGGAAACCCGGCATGAGCCGGGACGACCTGCTGGCCACCAACGCCAAGATCGTCACCGACGTGTGTAATCACATCAAGAAATACGCCCCCAACGCCATGGTCATCGTGGTGTCCAACCCGCTGGACGCCATGTGCCACGTGGCCCTGGACGTGCTGGGCTTCCCCTCCAACCGGGTGTTCGGCATGGCCGGCGTGCTGGATTCGGCCCGCTACCGCACCTTCATCGCCGAGGCGCTGGATGTGTCGGTGGAAGACGTGCAAGGCTTCGTGCTGGGCGGACACGGCGATACCATGGTGCCCCTGCCCCGCTACACCACGGTGGCCGGCATCCCGCTTTCCGATCTGATGCCCCAGGAGCAGATTGACCAGATTGTGCACCGCGCTGCCAACGGCGGGGCGGAAATCGTGGCCCACCTGAAGACGGGATCCGCCTTCTACGCGCCCAGCGCCTCGGTGGTGAGCATGATCGAATCCATCGTGAAGGATAAAAAGAAGATTCTGCCCTGCGCGGTGTACCTAAACGGCGAATACGGCATTAACCGCCTGTACGTGGGCGTGCCGGTAAAGCTGGGCAAGAACGGCATTGAGCAGGTGGTGGAAATCAAACTGACGGATGCCGAAAAGCAGCAGCTGCGAAAATCCGCCGACGCCGTGCAAGAGCTGGTGGACGCCCTGAAAAACCTGGTGCCCGCCTAGCCGGGCCGATCAGGTGCCCTTGGGGCTGGGCGCCAGCTTCTGGCGCAAGGTCTCGGTCAGGGCGTTGATGACTTCCAGGTTCTGGTAAGCCAGGCCGGGATTCTCCGGTCGGCGGCTGAGTTTGTCGATGCGCTCCAGAATGCGGAGGATATCGGTGTCTTCCTGTTTCGGACGCGCCATTGCAAACCACTCCTTCTTTTCTCAGCCGTGCAGACCCATAGACCTGCCCGATCAATACCCGTCCGGGGGCCGGGCTAAACCATCCCAACCCGCGTGTTAAGAAAGCTAAAACCGCAGGGCGTCATGCAGCCGGCGGTGGGTCTCCTCGATGGGGTGCGCCTCATCCCGCCACAGGGCCTCACGGATGCGGGGCTTGCCCGCGGCAAACTCCGCACGCATTTCCTGGGCAAAACGGCCCGAAAGAATCTCGCCCAGCACTTCGCGCATGGTGTGGCGCACGTGGCCGTCTATCACCCGCTCGCCCCGGCTGATATCCCCATACAGGGCCGTCGAGCTGATGGCGGTGCGCATGCCATTGATGCCCCGCTCATGCAAGAGATCAGCAATCAGCTTGACCTCGTAGAGACACTCGAAGTAGGCCACCTCCGGGGCGAAGCCCGCCTCCACCAGGGTGTCGAAGGCGGCCTTGATCATGGCGGTCAGCCCGCCGCACAACACCGCCTGCTCGGAGAACAGGTCGCTCACGGTTTCCTCGGCAAAAGTGGTAGGCATAATCCCCACCCGCCCGCAGCCGATGGCCCGGGCATACGCCAGTGCCACGCCCCGGGTTTCGCCGCCGGGATCCTGGTGCACAGCATAGAGCCCAGGCACTCCGGAACCAGCCACAAACTTGTTACGCACCCCCCGCCCCTGGGCCTTGGGCGCCACCAGGAACACGTTCAACCCCGGATCGGGGCGCATCCAGCCGGCATGGACCACCAGCCCATGGCAAAAACCCAGGAACTGGCCGGGGCGCAAGTGCGGGGCCAGCTCGGCCTCGTACACATCGGCAGCCACGTCATCGGGCAGCATGCACATCACCACGTCCGCCCGGCGCACGGCCTCGGGCATGGCCAGCACCTCAAAACCCTCTGCCTCGGCCTGGGCCTTTTTGGCACTCCCCTGCCGGGCTCCCACGATGACCGCCACCCCGGAATCGCGCAGGTTGAGGGCATGGGGCCGTCCCTGGTTGCCGTAACCCAGGATGGCTACCCGGCGGGCGGCCAGGGGGGCGGGATCGATATCAGCGTCGCGTAGGATGGGCTTGGGCGTGTGCATGCGCCAATGCTAGCAAAAGCATGCCGGGGCGGGCAACGGCTTCCGTTTTGGGGGTGTTGGGGGTATGATGGTGGACACTTTTCGGTTGAAGCAAGGCAAGTGGAAGCGATGACCCAGACCCGACCCCCCGCGCAAGACGCCCCGGAAGCCCTCCAGGCCGGCGAGCATGCCGCCAAAATCCGCCAGGACCGCATTGATAAGCTGGCTGCCTGGCGCCAGCTCGGCATGAACCCCTACCCCTACAAGTATGAAAAAAGCCACAGCCATGGCCAGCTACAGGCCCAATACGCCCACCTGGAAGCCGGCCAGGAAACCGAAGACCGGGTAGCCGTGGCCGGACGGGTGATGGCCCTGCGCAACAGCGGCATGTTTATTGACTTGCAAGACCCCACCGGAAAAATCCAGGTGTTCAGCCACAAGGAAAACCTCTCCCCGCCCCAGATGGAAGCCCTGAAGCTGGTGGACATCGGGGATATTATCGGGGTGGAAGGCACCATCCGCCGCACCCCCCGGGGTGAGCTATCGGTCAAAAGCAGCACCCTGTGCATCCTGGGCAAGTCGCTGCTGCCCCTGCCGGAAAAATACCATGGCCTCACCGACATCGAGACCCGCTATCGCCAGCGCTACCTCGATCTGATCATGAACGAGGAAAGCCGGGAAACCCTGGTGCGCCGCAGCCGCATCGTCAGCGAAATCCGCAGGCTGCTGCTTGACAAAGGCTTTCTGGAAGTGGAAACCCCCATGCTGCAAACCATCGCCGGGGGCGCCGCCGCCAAGCCGTTCATCACCCACCACAACACCCTGGACATCGATATGTACCTGCGCATTGCCCCGGAGCTGTTTTTGAAGCGGCTCATCGTGGGCGGCATCAGCGAAAAGGTGTTTGAACTGAACCGCAATTTCCGCAACGAGGGCATCTCCCCCCGGCACAACCCGGAATTCACCATGATGGAGCTGTACCAGGCCTATGCCGACTACCACGACATGATGGACCTGACCGAGGAGATTGTCACCACGGCGGCGCAAAACGTGCTGGGCACCCTGCAAATCCAGTTCCAGGGCCAGACCATCGATCTGAGCCGCCCCTGGGCCCGCAAAACCATGATTGAATGCGTCACCGAGGCCACCGGGGTGGACTTCAATACCCTCGCTGCCGACGCCGAGGCCCGCGAGGCGGCCCGCAAGCTGGGCGTGGACGTGGACGACCACGATACCTGGGGCGCCGTGGTGGAGCAGGTGTTTGAGGAAAAGGTGGAGCACACGCTGATTCAGCCCATCCACATCATCGACTACCCCCGGGAAATCTCCCCCCTGGCCAAGGAACATCGCCATAACCCCCGGCTGGTGGAGCGGTTTGAGACCCGCATTAACGGCTGGGAGGTGGCCAACGCCTTTTCGGAGCTGTCCGACCCGCTGGATCAGCGCCAGCGTTTTGAGGCCCAGATGGCCCAACGCGAGCACGGCGATGACGAGGCCCACCAGATGGATGAAGACTACATTACCGCCCTGGAATACGGCATGCCGCCCTGCGGGGGCCTGGGAGTGGGCATCGATCGGCTGATCATGCTGCTCACCGACTCCCCCAACATCCGGGACGTCATTGCCTTCCCCACCCTGAAGCCCAAGGCCTGATGGATTCCGAGGCGTTGCTGGGCGAGGAAGTGGTGCTGATTGAACTCAGCAAGGATGAGGCGCTGGTGCTGCATGAGTTCCTGCACCAGGTGGGCACCCACCAGCGGGCCGAAACCTTCGCGCATCCGGCGGAAGAGGCCCTGGCCCGGGAGATTGCCGGCCTCATCCGGGCCGAGCTTCCCGAAGCCCGGCATGCCGATTACCCGGCCCTGCTGGCTGCGGCCCGCCAACGCCTGCAGGCACCCTAGCATCGGAATCCCCCTTGCCCGCCCGGAGTCAGCGCCAGCCGGGCCGCATGGTGCACCTGCCCACCACCGACGCAGCCTGCCACCCCCAACCCCGGACGAGGCCAAAAAAAAAGCCTTGTAGGCCGTGAGGCATACATAGGCACAAAGGATAGAGAGTTAGAGTTTAAGCAATTCTATATTCGCTGATACGTCAATGTCATGCGAATCCTGCTTAATTTAAAGAAAATTTTACAATCATGCCCCCAAAATCCGCAAGCGGCATGGGTTTTCATGATCGGGGGCATGAAAACCCGGATCAGGAGAGCCCGGACGCCGCGCCCGGATCGCCGGACAAGATCGCCAGAAGCTTATCGGCCACACGGGTTTTCAAAGCCTCCGGGGTGTTTTTAATGAGCTCAACCGTTTGGGCCGTCCGGCGATCCTCGTCGTACCACCGTTTGCCCGGCAATTGCACATGGGCTTCCTGCATGCCCCAATGCTCCTGCAAAAACATCTGCAGTTCCTGGGCAGCGCGGGCCTGCAGATCGTTGGGCGCAAGATACAGCAGCTTCAAGGCAAAGGCCAGCCGCGGGTAGGGGTCGTACCAGCGACAGGATTGATAACTCACGGACGGTTAACTCTCTCGATCCTTTGTGCCTACTCTGCAAATAGGCAACTTAATGTGTATGTGTATTATACGAATCCGATCAGAAAATGCCAAGCAACGGTTACCAACTGTTACCTTAGCGGGCCGACGGGGGAGTGGGGCGCGATTTCCTACCCTCCAGGCCGGTGGGCGGGGCCGGGGGGAGGGGCGCCGCTGCGGCCCGGGACTGGGAAAGCCGCAGGGCCTCCAGCATGCGGGGGGTCAAATGGGCATAATCGAACAGCACGAAACCGGAGGCCCCGGCCTGGCGGGCGGCCTCAATCTGGGTCACCACCAGCTCGGCACTGTTGTTGTTGAAGGGGCCAAAAACGCCGGAATCCACCGGGATTCGGTTATCGGTGGCGTTGATCATGCGCCGGGTATCGTTTTCAACCACCTTGACCGCGCTGGTGAGGGTCATGGGAGCCAGGAAATCCACCCAGCCGGCGCGGGCCCAGGTGCGCCAATCCTGGTGCTTCAGGGCCAGGGAATCCTCCGGGTTGGGGAACACCGCCGCCGAAATCAGCAGCTCGGGGCGCTTCTGGTGCAGGCGTTGGGTCACCTCCTCCACAAAGCCGCTCACCTGCTCCACCTTGAACAGGTTCCAGGTATTCCACTGGGCGGCGTCATCCGGGTTTTTGGGATCCAGCATGGCCGGATCCACCCCGTACCGGGCCTTGAACTCCTGGCGGGCCACGTCGGTATAGCCCCAGGTGGTTTTGTGGTAGCTGAAACGGTCGCGGGGGAAGCTGGCCGGATAGCGGATGTAATCGAGCTGGAAGCCATCCACCGGGTAGCGGGTGACGATTTCCTCGGCCAGCCGCATCAGGAAGGCCCGGGCCTCCGGGTTGGCCGGATCCAGGAAGTAGGCCCCGGTTTCCAGGTTGGAGGGCACCGGCTCCTTGGGGCTTTCCAGCAGGGTGGTCACCGTGGGGGAGCAATCATTGGCCGGCGGGGCCGGGCCGCTGGAAGCCGCATCGCAAAACTGCAGGGGCTTCAGGGCCACGTACTGCACGTTGGCCCACTGGGGATACTTGCGCAAAACGGGCCCTGGCGGATCGTAGGCCTTGGTGCCGGCATAAAAAGTCTGAAACCAAACATGCACCCGCATGCCTCGCTTGTGGGCCTCCTCGATCCACAGTTGCAGCAGGTCTACCCCGGCGAACTTGGGGTTTTGCCGGGGCAGCCCGTAGTCGGCAAAGGTCTGGGAGGGAAAAATGGTGTAGCCGTGGAAATAGGTCTCCAGAAACACGCTGTTCAGGCCGGCTTGCCGGATCTGATCCAGGCTGCTGCCAATGGCCTGGCGGGTGGTTTCGGTGGGGCGCAGCCACACCCCCTTCAGGGCGTTGGGGGGAAAGGGCGTGGCGGCCATCCAGGTGCGGCGGCTCAGGCTTTCTTTTGCATCCAGCAGCAGGGCCGCGGCCTGGTTGGCCTTGCCGTCCTCAAACAGGGACTGGGCTTGTCCCACCCGCTCCATAATGTCCTGGCATGCCGCATCCGGGGCGGTCAAGCGGGCACAGGGACTTTCGGCATACTGGCGATCGAACTGGTAGCGATAGGTATCGAAGCCGATCACCGTGGTGACCTGCTTGCCATCCGGGCTGAGGCTGATGTGGGCACCCAGGGGCGCGTTTTCAATCAGCCAGCTGCGGGCCTTGCCGTGGCCGCTCAGCACGAAGCCCCCCGGCTCGTCGGGAATCGCGGAGTCGGATCCCTCCTGTGTCACCACCAGGCCGTCCCGCACGGTCACTTCAAAGCCAAACTCATTGGTGCCGGTAGTAGGCCGGCCATACGCCGCGTCATAAACGATCAGCTGGTTGGAAGCCCGGTACCCCGGAAAGCCGGAGCCCATGGGGTTGTTCTCGGGGGAGGGGTCGGTCACGCTGATATCCGCGGTGGTCTGCTTGAAGTACTGCCGGTCCAGCAGCAGCGTATCGCCGGGCTTCAGGTTCTTCAGGGCCTCCCGCAGGCTGCCGGTGGCCGAAAGCACCACCCCATCCGGGGGGATGACCGCATTGCCACAAGCGGACAAATCCGGCTGCTGCTGGCAATCCCAAATGCGGGTAATCCCAGTGACCCGGTATTGGCCGGCCTGCGAATCCAGGGGCTCGGCCACCACCTCCACGCCGTAGGGGTTGGTGCGGGTGGATATCCCAAACTCCCGGTCGTAAAGCACCAGGGCCTCATCGCCCCGGGGCATGTTGCGGGCGGTCACATCCAGGCGAGTGCCGTCGGGGGTCTGCACCGTAATGGCCAGCTGGGCCCATGCCGGGGCAATGGCCACCATGCCCAGCACTACCACCAGTGCCGCCAGCCAGCGCCGGGGGCCTGCCGCCAATAAACGCTTCACCTGGGATTCTCCTTACTCAACGCCAAGGGACTTTATTTTAGCAGATGGACGCGGCAAGCGGCGGCGGGTTCCCGTTGGGCCCGCAAGGACTGGAGCCTGGGCCCCGCTTGCATTACAATAGTCGCACCAACAGGCCCGCCCCATGCTGATGCCCCATACCCCCACCCAGCAGCAAACCGCCCCCTTGCAGGAGATTTTCTCCTCGGTGCAGGGGGAGGGTGTACACGTGGGCAAGCGGCAGGTGTTCGTGCGGTTTGCCCATTGCCACCTGAAATGCGTTTACTGCGACACCCCCATGACCTCCGCCAGCGGGCAATGCCACCTAGAAACCCCACCCGGCAGCGGCCAAATCACCCTGCTTGAAAACCCAATGCCTGCACAAGCACTGGTTGAAGCCATCGAGACCCTGTTGCCCCAGGCCCGCCACCACAGCGTCAGCTTTACCGGCGGAGAACCCCTACTGTACCACCGCTTTTTAAGGGACGTGCTTCCCGCCGTGCGCCGGCAAGCGCCCACCTACCTGGAAACCAGCGGCACCCAGCCCGAATTTCTGGAGCCCCTGCTGCCCTGGACGGACATCATCGCCATGGACATCAAGCTGCCCTCGGCCACCGGGGAGCCCGCCCGCTTTGCCGAGCATGCCGCCTTCTACCGGCTGGCCCAGGCCAGCCCGCACACCGAGCTGTTCGTGAAGCTGGTGTTCAACGAGGCCATTAGCGACGATGAGCTGGCTGCGGTACGGGCCATCGTGACCGATCCGCGCACCCCCCTCATCCTGCAGCCGGTGACCGATCTGGCGGACAAGGCCGTGCACGTAAATCCCCGCCGCATCCTGGCGGTAGAAGCTGCCCTCTCGGCCCATTTTGCCGACGTGCGGGTCATTCCCCAGACCCATAAGATGATCCGGGTGCTTTAGGCCGTATAGGCCAAGGGACGGCGCTGCTGGGAGGCCTGCTGCTGGCTGCCGCCGCCACCGGCCTGGGCCCCGGGCCCAAACCCCCGTTGGCTGTACCCGCCAAAGGCCGCGCTGCCGTCAAAGCCGCCGAAGGGATTGCCTGCGCCAGAATTCATCTGGAAGGGCAGGTAGCCGCCCCGGCTTTTCTTGTCCAGGGCATCGGCCACCCCGGCCCCGGCCTGGAAGCTGTCCGTGTTGGCAAAGGTGCCGCCCAGCTCCACCGTGCTGCGGGAGCCCGCCGGCAGGCTGGGGGCCATGGGAATCTGGCCGTCCCGGGCCTGGGCCAGTTGCAGGGGATTGCTGCCCCAGGCATCCTTGGCCCCGTTGACCAGGGCGATGAGATTGGCCTTGAACCGCTCGGTGGTGGTCACATCCAGCCCCGCATTGCTGGCGGCCAGCCGGCGGGCCTGATCCACGTCGAGTTCCGCCTCGGGCCCGGAAACCGGCACGCCCGGCTCCTGGGGCTGTAATTGCAGCAGGCGCTCCAACACCGGGTTGGCCGCCGCCTGCTCCCGCAGGCCGCCCAGATCGAACAGTTCGGGCTTGCCCGCCGCCCCCAGGCCGAAAAGGCCACTGTTGGGCTGCAACTGGGCCAGGTTAAAGGGATTGAAGCCGTTTTGCAGGCCGGTCGGCTGGGCCTGGGCGTTGGACGGCACGGGCGGGCCGCTGCCCGGCACAATGGGGGTGGGCGCCGCGTTGAGGGTCGCCCGGTACATGATTTCGGAGCGGTTCAGCAGGAAGTAACCGGCATCCTGCTGGCTGCCGAAGCCGGGGATGGCTTTCTGCATGCTGGGGCGCAGCTCAATCTTGCTCACGTCGCCCGCGGCGTCGGTGGTTACCTGCAAGCCCATGCCCAGCTCCGGGATGCGGAACTGGTTGTTGGGGGTCATCAGTTCGCTGAACTTGAGATCGGTGATGGAATAGAGGGCCAGGATATCCCGGTAGATGTCCGGGGACTGGGGCGCCACCGCCGGCACCTTCGCCGAGCCCAGGTACCCGGTGACGGTGGGATCCACCGCAATGCTGCGGTTGAAGGCGCGGGCCTCGCTGAGGGGACGGGATTCCAGGCCCCCATTGCGGTTCACCCGGAAGAAAGTGTCCTGCATGGGCTGGCTTTGCGGGGGCTGGTTCACCCCATAGGCCGGGGTATACCGGGTGGCCGGGATGGTAAAGTCGCTGTAGGCGTTCAGGCCGCCGGTATTCTGGATCACGGGGCCCCCCGGATACAGTGGAAACAGCTTCAGTTTTGGAATGGCCCCGACCGAACTCATGCAATACCTCTCTGTCCTTGCTGAGGGTATCGGTGGCCGGGGGCAAAACTTCAAAGCACGGGCCGCTTGCAGGGATACAATTGTTTCAAATCTTTACAAAAGGCCCAATAAAAAGCCAGGCGACCCCGCGTCAAGGGCCCCTGGCATGGAGAACAACAGTTTCAATCAGGGCAAAATGAACAAGGTTGCCAGGAAGCGCCTTTGCAGACGCCTCCCGACCAAACTTTGGGCTATTCCACCGCTTCCGGGTTTACGGACAGGAAGATGTAGCGTTTTTCCAGCAGCGCCTCATCCTCAACCCGGCGGGCAATTGCGTCAATGAAATCCGGGTTGCGCACCAGGGTTTCGTGGGTAATCTCCGTCTTCAATACCGCGCGCACGGCAGCCGTTTTCTTGGACATGGCAAACGGGTGGAAGCCTTCCAGGAAACGACGGCTCACCGCCTCGTAATCCGGCATGGCCTCGACCTCGAAGCGCGTTTTTAGCTCGTATGTGGTGGACATAAGATTCAACTTCCTCATCATCCCCACCGGTGGCTCGGGGTGGGTGTGTCTTGCATTACAGGTATGTATATGAAAGAAGTGAAGGCATTTCGATGCTAGCAAAGCCGGGAAAAAAAGGGATTTGTTTACAAAACTTAAACTTTCTCCGAAACCCCGGCAGAGGCTTTCTCCACAAAGGCCCCAATGCGGCGGAACTTCTCGTAGCGCTGGGCCACCAGGGTTTCGCCATCCAGGCGGGCCAGATCGGCAAAGGCGGGTTCCAGCACGGCCTGCACCTGGCGGGCCGTCCATTCCGGGTCGTGATGGGCCCCGCCGCGCGGTTCGGCAATCACCCCGTCCACAATGCCAAAGTTCAGCAGGTCCTGGGCGGTAATCTTGAGGGCTTCCGCCGCCTGGGAGGCATATTCCGCGCTGCGCCACAAGATGGACGCGCAGCCTTCCGGTGAAATCACGGTGTACAGGGCATGCTCCAGCATGTAAATGCGGTTGGCCACCCCGATGCCCAACGCGCCGCCCGAAGCCCCTTCCCCGGTCACCAGAGAAATGATGGGCACCCGCAGGCGGGCCATCTCCCGGATGTTGAAGGCAATGGCCTGCCCAATGCCATGCTCCTCGCCGGCAATGCCCGGATAGGCTCCCGGGGTATCGATGACGGTCAGCACCGGCATCTTGAACTTTTCGGCATGTTGAAACAGGCGCAGGGCCTTGCGGTAACCCTCCGGGTTGGCCATTCCGAAGTTGTGCACCAGGTTTTCTTTCATGCTGCGGCCCTTTTGGGTGCCCAGCGCCAGCACCGGGCGACCGGCCAGCTCAATAATGCCGCCCACAATAGCCTTGTCGTCGCTTCCGCCCCGATCGCCGTGCAGCTCAACCCAGGTGTCGGGGGAGAGCAGGCGAATCAGCTCCACAAAGTTGGGGCGCTGGGGATGGCGGGCAATCTGCAGCTTCTGGGAGGGTGTGAGGCGCTGGTAGAGCTTGTTTCTCACATCCTCAGCCTGGCGACGCAGCTGATCGATCTCTTCCTGAAAGTCGACGTTGGATTCCTGGCTGATTTTCATAAGCTCCTCGATCTTTTCTTCCATCGCCATGATGGGCTTCTCAAATTCCAGGGGCTGGATTTTGTCCTGGGTCATGGGGGGCGGCCTCCTAGACCGATACGAACGGTTGCTCGGCGGGCTGTTTGCCGGAGGCGGCCTGGTGCAGGCGGATCAACTCCGACAGCATCTCCCGCATCTGCTTGCGGTGTACCACCATGTCGACCTGGCCATACTTCAGCAGGTAGTTGGCGGTCTGAAAGTCGGCGGGCAGCTTTTGCCGGATGGTCTGCTCGATGACCCGGCGGCCCGCAAAGCCGATGCGGGCCCCTTCCTCGGCGATGATAATATCGCCCAGGGTGCCAAAGCTGGCGGTCACCCCGCCAAAGGTCGGCTCCGTCAACACGGACACGTAGAGCAGTCCGGCCTCGTGGTAGCGGGCCAGCGCCGCGCCGGTTTTGACCATCTGCATCAGCGACAGCGTGCCTTCCTGCATGCGGGCCCCGCCCGAGGAGGAGAAGATGACCAGGGGCAGGTTGTCTTGCAGGCCCCGCTCGATGAGGCGGGTAATCTTTTCACCCACCACGCTGCCCATGGAGCCGCCCAGGTAGGAAAAATCCATGATCGCCAGGGCCACCGGGGCATTGCCCATGCGGCCAATACCGCACACCACGGCCTCGTTCAGCCCGGACTTTTTGCGGGCATCCTTGACCCGCTTGGTGTAGGGCTCGGTATCGGTGAACTGCAAGGGATCGGCGGGCAGCAGCGCCTCGTCTATCTCGAGGAAGTCGTCGCACAACTGCTCAATGCGCTTGTAGGCCCCAATGCGGAAGTGGTAGCCGCACTGGCTGCACACCATCAGGTTGGCTTCCAGCTCCTTGGTGGGCAGGTTTTCATGGCAGTTGTAGCACTGGGTCCACAACTTGCCGAGCTCTTCATCGCTCAAACGGTTGTTAATGGCTGCCGCATCCAGCTTTTTTGTCTTGCTGCGCTTGGTGGCAAACCAGTCTCTGATAGACATGGGGGGCGGTTCCTAACGATCGGACTGCAATCAAACTAGGGGTTGGGGAGGTAGTTGTACGTTTCCGGCTGGAAGACGCGCATCTGCTCGAAGTCCACCGCCTTTTCCTCCGTACCTGGGTAAAAGTTTATCCCAAAAAAGGAGCGTTTGCGAATGACATCGTAGGCCACGTTGAACTTCACATCGCGGGGCCCCACCAGCATAAACAACTGGTTGCCGGTAAAGAGCGAATTGCGC
This sequence comes from uncultured Vampirovibrionales bacterium, assembly GCA_964390635.1. Classification (GTDB taxonomy): domain Bacteria; phylum Cyanobacteriota; class Vampirovibrionia; order Vampirovibrionales; family Vampirovibrionaceae; genus CAYMIG01. The sequence continues at coordinate 88,186 of CAYMIG010000007.1, forward strand.
GCGTTATCCCGCAGCAGGCTCATATTGCTGCGCATGCCCACGGTCAGGTATTCGTTGATCTTGACCGCGTTGCTCCACACCATGTTCTGACGGCCCTGGTAGTAGGTATCGAAGACGAACGGGGTTTCCCCGCCGCCGTAGGCAAAGTAGTACCGCAGGCTGGAGGTAAAGCGATCGCCCAGCTGCACGTTCATGGTAGGGCCACCCCGGATGAGACCGGCAAAGTCCCCGGTGCTGTAAGCAGAAGCGATTACGTTGGCCCGGAAGCCGAAGTTGACGTTATGCGTGGGGCCACCCAGGCTAAGCAAGGGCTTGGTGTTGCGGAATTCCCCCTGCCATTGCAAACGGCCCGCCTGGCCCGGCTTATCGCCCTTGGCCGCCACGAACCAGGTATCGTCGTAGGTGGGGAAAAATTCGTCTTTGTACCACCCCAGGCTGGCGTAGCTGTCCAAACGAAACTTGCTCCACTCCTTGATTTTCCGGCCATCGGTAATTTGAAGCCCATAGCCGGGACGCTCGTAACCCATAAAGCCGTTGATGTAGTCCTCGTTGGCAGAGGCCTTCAGGCGGGTCTTGCCGTCGAAGAGCTTGTGCTCGCCCAGCAACACCGGCTGGCCCACCCGGCTGTTGTAGCCGAAATCCAGGGTGGTATCCGGGGAGCGGAAGTGCACGATGGCCCCCACGCCCGGGCCCACGCCCCGATCCTCGAACTGCGCGCCGCCACGCATGCGCCGGCCACCCCCGCCCATGCTGAGCAGCGGGGAAATGCGCACCGAACTGTGGCCGCCCACCCGGAAGTCCCAGCCGGGCCCCAGGTAAAAGCCGCCGTAGTCGGGATCGTAGCCGATATCCGGGCCCAGGTATTCCATGCTGCCGCTGGGTTCATCGAAGGAGAACTCGCTGGTGGGCATGGAGGCGATTTTCCAGTTCTTGTAATACAGCGACGGCCAGCGGGTAAACACCTGGTTATAGCCGTTTTGATCCCGGTAGACGTCAATTTCCTTGGCTTTCCAGTGGAACTTGTCGCCCCAGGCTGAGGCTTGCTTGGGGGCCGCCACGGCATTCACCCCAGTATCGCCATCCCCGGAATCGGACAAGTCGGTCGATTCCAGCTGCTGCTGGTGCTGGGTGGCCAGACGGGAGATGTTTTCGTCCTCCCCGCTAGGCACGGTAGTCTTGGCGGCTGGCTGGCTGCGCACAATGGAACCGCGCCCGCCGCCCAGCCGGCTGAAGGCAGCCTGCATGGCGCCCGGCTCCAGGATGATGCGGCCATTTTCGTACTGCACGAACTTGGAATCCACAAAGGCGGTCTGGGCCTTGATGCGTACCTTTTGTACGGCGGTCGCGTAGTCGTTGATGAGGGCCGACTTGCGGCTAAGATCGATTTTGGCGTAGCTGCCGTTGGTTTTCTGGCCGTCCTTGACGATGACCACGTTGCCTTCGGCAATCACCAGGTCCTGGTTCTGGTCATAAGTCATCTTGTCGGCAAACAGCTCGGAATTCTGCTCGGAAATCACCATGTGCACCGAGCCGGTGGCCACGTACACGTCCCGATCCTTGTCGTAGTTGAGCGTGTCGCTGTTGATGTCCACCATCACCGCCCGGGCCTTCAGGAGCTCCTGGGCAGCCGCCGGGGCCGCGCCGGCAGGCTCAATGTCCAGCTCCGGGGTCAGCTCCATTTCGGTCAGTTCCTTGGGCGGCGCCGCCATCTTGCCGCTTCCGCCGGCAGGAGTGGAGGGCTCCGGCAGGGCAGAAGGCAGCTGGGTCTCCGCCTGGGTGTTGAAAATGACGGATTGCGCCGGGTCATTGACCATCTGGGCCTGGACGGAACCGGCCAGGGCTGCCCCCAGGGTCAGGGAGCACGCCAGCGAACCGGCCCAAAGATGCTGAATTCTCATAAGAAGGATATCCTGTGGTGGGGGGCAAAGCCGCCAAATTGGGTGGACATGACCGCCGTGATCTTTATTTTTTCTTTATACGGTCCCATACATTCTACCAGAAGATTCTTTCACAGAAAAAACCCGGCTGTTTGCCGGATTGCCTGCCGGCTTCACAATCGTCAGAGGTAGGCCCGGGGGTCGACCGGCGCGCCGTTGACCCGCACCTCGAAGTGCAGGTGGGGGCCGGTGGAATACCCGGTGGATCCTTCATAGCCGATGGTCTGGCCCTTGGAGACGTTTTGCCCGGTGGACACGGCAAAGCCCGACATGTGGCCGTAAAGCGTCACCAGGTTGCGTCCGTTGCGGTTGCCGTGGTTAATCATCACGCACTTGCCGTAGCCGCCCTTCCAGCCCGCAAAGATGACCTGCCCCCCGTCGGCGGCCCGCACCGCCCCCCCGTTGGGGCCGGCGATATCCAGGCCGGTGTGCATCTTGCGGGTTCGGTGGATGGGATGCACCCGGGTGCCGAAACCGGAGGTGATGGCACCCGAGATGGGCCAGATAAATACCCCGGTGCTGCCGGTCACGTGTTGAAAGCTCTTGTTGGCGCTCAGGGCCCGAATTTCCGAGGTGATGCTGGAGGACATGGCCAGCAGCTCGTTTTCGGCCCGCTCGTAGAAGCGGGCATCGTTGCGCAGGCGATCCCGCAGGGCCCGATCCACCTCGATGGAGCGCTGAATCTCCAGGTTATGGGCCTGGATGGTTTGGATGGTCTGGGCCAGAATGGCTTTTTGCTGGGCCAGCTGCACCTTCAGACCGTTCAACTCCTGAATCTTGCGCCGCAAGTTACCCAGGAGCTGCTTGTCCTGAGCCACAATGCGCTTTTTGTAATACAGGCGATCGATGAGGGTGGCAATGTCGTTGGCCTCCAGCACCATTTGCAGCATGCTCAGGCGCTCGCCCATGTACATGCTGCGCAACCGCTTGCCGGCGCTGTCGGACAGGCGCACCGCCTCCCCGGTGGTTTGATCCAGCTTGTTGTCCAGCCAGGCCAGGCGGTTGCGGGTTTCCTCCATGCGGTTTTGCTGCAAGGACAGCGAGTGGCGGGAGCTTTCCAGGCGACGCTGGTTCTGCACGATGTTGGCATGCACCTTGGCGGCCTGGCGCATTTTCTCGTAGCGCTTGCGGCGCAGCTCGGCCTGGCGGCCTTTCAGGCTTTGCTGCTTGCGCTGCAGCTCGTTGATGCGCTGCTGCTTGTTCTGGGCCTCCGCCCCCTGCCAGGGCAGAATGAGCAAGGCCAGCACCAGGCAAAGGCCCAGCAGCCGCGTCCATCGTTTGGGTTGGGAATAACCTGCCATGCGTGCCCTGAAGTCTGAATACAACCTGGTTAGAACTGGCCAGACAGGAGTACCGAGCTGAGGAGGAACGAAAGCACCATCAACAAGGCAATCCAACGGGCCTGCTTTTTGAAAAATTCCATCATCTGCTTACCACGACCCGATAGCTTGGCGGGCCTGCCGCTTTCTGACAACTTCACCATTATATACGATGGCACAAGCCCGCCCGGAGCCCCCAGGCCCCATCCGGTTGTTAACAAATATTAAACTATTTGGATGGGATTGCGCCCGGGCCTTAAAGGTTTTTTTGAAAACGACGATAGCCTCTTTACGAGACAGAGACACTACGGTGGAGGCACTATCCGAATGACCAGTTCGACAGGGGGCAATCTGAAAAGAAAAGCAGCTAGAAACACGGCCTTTTCCATTCATTTCGTCATCAAGGGGGCAGAAAAACGCAGAACCATGGCCTACGCCAAGGCCAAGATGCTGCAAAGCGAACTGGGCGTTGTCCCCCACCTGGTGAGCGTCAAATAACACAAGCCGTTGATTGCAGAGAGACCTTGCAAAGCCCGGTGGTTTCACCGGGCTTTTTGCATGGGGCCCCACCAAAGCTTATGGTTGGCAGAGCACCCCGTTGTCGGTGCCGTTGCCCATGCTACAAATATTGACGGCGTCGGCCTGGGTGGCCTCCTTGTACCGCCCGGCAATGCGGCTAACAAGGTCGGTGCTGCCGGGCCCGTCCCCGTTGCTGTCGTAGGCCAGCTCATTCACCTCGTTGTTCATCATATTGTTCATGCCGATGATGTTTTCCTTCATCAGCGTGACCACACTGTTGACGGTCGGGTTATTGAGGGAGCCGTTGTGGACAGCGGCGAAATAGGCATCTAAGAACTCGGCGGCATGGGCATTGCCCACGTTGAAGTTGGTACGGGACTCGCCGCCGGGCACCGGTTCCTGATACCCCACGAAACATTCCGGGGTGTCGCAGCTGGCCGCCGCCCGCTCGCGGAAGGCATGATCCAGGGCCATGCCATGCCCGGCATTGGCCATATCCAGCAACGCCTGCATCTGCTCCTCGGTAATTTCTCCTGATTCAAACAGCTGCCGGGCCAGCTGCTTGAGGGCGTTGGCAATCATGTCCGTGGTCCCGCTGGTTCCGGCGGTCTGGATGGCCTGGCCAGTGTAGAGCGGGTAGTTGCTAAGGTTGAGGCGGGTTCCGTCCGACAAGGTAATGCGGACGGTCCCGAAGCCCTGGGCACCGGGCGGCAAGCCGGCCTCCACGTTCCTGGCCGTGGTGACCGGCGAAGCCAGATCGCCTCTCAGGGCGGCCAGCACCTTTTGCAGATCCTGGCCCATCAGCAGAACCACACCGATGGCCGCCGCCATCACGACGCCGCCAATGATGCCGTATTCGGCCAGCGAATTGCCGCCGGCGGCCTCCGGCCTTAGAAATCGCCCCGGGCGGGGAAAGTACGCATGCATGACCCGATCCACATCTCAGTACTGTGGTTATCGATTTCACCCCGCTTTTTCTTGAGGTATTGTGAAGAAGTTGTCAAATCACGGAGCCGCCATGCCGTTGCGCACCGAAACCCTCATCCCCGCCGCCGAGGAAACCCTGGCCCAAACCGTCTGGCCCCATCTGGAGCGCATTTATACCCGCTGTTTCGAGCGGGTGCTGGAAGCCTTCGTGCATCACCGGGTGGGGGAGGAGCACTTTTATTCGGTCAGCGGGTACGGGCATGACGACCTGGGCCGGGAAGTGACCGACGCCGTCTTTGCCCATGCCCTGCAGGCCGAGGCCGCCATGGTGCGCCCGCAGATTGTCTCGGGCACCCACGCCATCAGCCTGGCCCTGAACGGCTGCCTGCGCCCGGGGCAACAGCTGCTTTCCCTCACCGGGGCCCCCTACGACACCCTGGAAGAAGTCATCGGCAAGCGGGGGGACAGCCCTCAATCGCTGAAGGCCAAGGGCATCCGCTATGAGGAGATTTCGGTCTTCGCCCCCACGGACAACCCCACCTCCCGGCCCGCCAGCGATCGCCCCTACTTCAATGCCGACGAGGTACGGGCCATTCAGAATGCCGATGTGGTGTTTATCCAGCGCTCCCGGGGCTACAGCCTGCGCCCTTCCCTCACCATCCCCGAAATGGCCACCCTCATTACCGCGGCCCGCCAGATTAAGCCCGGCCTGATTGTGATGGTGGACAACTGCTACGGCGAATTCACCGATGAGAACGAGCCCACCGCCGTGGGGGCCGACCTGATGGCCGGCTCGCTCATCAAGAACCCAGGCGGGGGCATCGTGCCCACCGGGGGCTACGTAGCCGGGCGGCGGGATCTGGTGGCCGCCGCCGCCGACGCACTGACCTGCCCGGGCATTGGCCTGGAAGGGGGCTACACCTTCAACCTCACCCGCCTGGTGCTGCAAGGGCTGTTTATGGCCACGGGGGTGGTCAAGGAAGCCCTGAAGGGCATGACCCTGGCCGCCAAGGTGTTTGAGGAGGCCGGCTACCAGACCAGCCCCCACTGGCAAGAAGTGCGCTCCGACATCATCCAGGTCATCACCCTGGCCGATGCGGACAAGCTGGTTAAATTCTGCCAGGTGGTGCAAAGCGTCAGCCCGGTTGGCTCAGCCATCACCCCCGTCCCGGATCGCCCGCCCGGCTACGCAGATCAGGTGGTCATGGCCGGGGGCACCTTTATTGACGGCTCCACCCTGGAACTATCCGCCGATGGCCCCCTGCGTCCGCCGTATGCGGCCTTTTTCCAGGGCGGGCTCACCTATGCCCATACCCGGCTGGCTGTCCAAAAAATCCTCGAAGCGGTGGAATAGGCCGAGGCCTTCGGCAAGGTACAATCCTGTTACAAGCACGCGACATATTGCCCGGGAGGAAGCGAATCAGATGAAGGAAGCCATGCGGCGCAGCATCGCCTTTGCGGTGGCCAGCCAGGTGCTGGGGCAGGCCCCCAGTGCCATTTATTGCCATGAGGATGCCCGCTACCACAATTTCAGCGGTACCCCCCAGGAATTTTACGACAGCGAGCTGGGCTGCCACATCACGTTCCAGCCGGAAAACAACTTTTACCACCACGGGCTGAAAAACCACTTTTCGGTCGATGTCAACGACGACCAGAGCTTTGCCGGCTATGACCATGGGGAAGGGCACTATTTCCGGGGCACCGTGGCAGGCAAGGCCATCACCTTGTACGACCACGGCGAGGAACGCTGGTTCAACTACGGCTATTAACCTTAGCGATGCTGCAAGCGGGCCTTGATTTCCTCGATCTGCTGCCTGAGCACCGGGTGGCTGTCCAGCTCTTCCCGGATTTTCTCGAAGGCGTACAGGATGGTGGTATGCTTGCGCCCGCCCAGCAGCTCGCCAATCTTGGGAAAGCTGGCCTCTGACAGGGTGCGAATGACATAGATGGCCACCTGCCGGGCATGGGATACGTCCTTGGCCCGCGAGGGACTTTTAAGGTCTACCGGGCGCAGGTGGTAGTAGGTCGCCACCACTTCCAGCATCTCTTCCAGGGAAATGCGGGCATTGTCCACCGGGGTGCCCAGCACCGATTGGGCAGTCAGCCGATCGATGGGGGTGCGGGTGAGCATGCCGTAGGCGGCCACCTTGTTCAGGGCCCCTTCCAGTTCCCGGATGTTGTGGGGGAACATCTCGGCAATATAGGCCAGCACCTCCATGGAAACCTGGAACTTCTCCCGCTCCGCCTTTTTTTGCAGGATAGCCAGGCGGGTTTCCAGGTCGGGCGGCTGGATATCAGCAATCAGCCCCCACTCAAACCGGCTGCGCAGGCGGTCTTCCAGTTGAGAAAGCCGCTTGGGGGAGCGGTCGGAGGAGAGGATGATCTGCTTGCCGGACTCGTGCAGGGCGTTGAAGGTGTGGAAAATTTCCTCCTGGGTGCGGTTCTTGCCCTCCAGAAACTGCACGTCGTCGATGATCAGCACGTCGTTGCGGCGGTACTTGTCCTGAAAGCCCTTCATGTCCTTGCGGGAGATGGCCTGGATCATGTCGTTGGTGAACTGCTCGGCGGTCACGTAGCGCACCTGCATCTCCTGGTGGTGCCGCAGCACGAAATGGCCGATGGCTTGCATCAGGTGGGTCTTGCCCAGGCCGCAGCCACCGTGGATGAAGAAGGGGTTGTAGCTCTGGGCCGGGGTTTCGGCCACCGCCAGGGCGGCGGCATGGCAAAAGCGGTTGTGCTGGCCGATGACGAAGGCCTCAAACGTGTAGCGAGGATTCAGGTTGCTCTGGGTGGTGCGGGGCGTCCAGGGCCGGGCAGGCTTTTTTTCCGAAAGCGCGGGCTCCGGTTCCGGGGACTCCGGGCGGGGGCGCCCCTCGGCCACCACCACGGAAAGCTCCACCGGGCGATCCAGCACGGCGGCAAAGGCCGTTTTCATATCGTCCCGGTAGCGTTTCAAAATCAGCTCGCGGTTGAACTCGCTTTCGGCGGCCAGCACCACGGCCTGCTCCCCCACCGATTGCAAGACCAGCGGGGTAATCCAGGTTTCAAAGCTGGGCTGGCTCATGCGCTCCTTGAGAACCGCCTGCACCTGCTGCCAGACGGCCTGGGCCTCAATGCCATCCGGTGCCGAAGTAACCACTGCCATGGTGTCCAATCCCTGAAAAGCTAACCATTCGTTCCTGCCGCGCGGAAAATCCGGCCACCCCCCGGGGGGATTCGGCCTGAAGGGCGTCTAACTCTCTTTCTTCAGTCCGGGTGACGGTTTCCCGTTTCGCGGGATTCTAGCTTAGCACAGCATACCAATGGGATTTACCAAGCGTATCAAAGGTTTTACATAAAGATTTTTTGCAGTATCATCATTTCCACATTAAAATATTGGCTCACCCACCCGCCTGCCATTCGTCGCGAAAGGGGCAGGCCATAAAAGGAGATCTCCCCTATGAAACGCACCCTGGAAGGGACTCAGCGCAAAAGACGCCGCGTGAGCGGTTTTCGGGCCAGAATGGCCACCGCCGCCGGGCAGCGCACCCTGAACCGTCGCCGGGCCAAGGGCCGCCACAAGATTGCCCTGTAAGGCCGTCGCCCGCGGATGCTGAAAAAGCGCTACCGCCTGAAATCCCGTGGAGAATTCAAAAAAACCCTGGCCGGACGCCGTGTCTGCGCCAACGACTGCTTTGTGCTTTACGGCCTGGCCGCACCGCCCCATGGCCTCCCTGCGAGGGTGCGATTTGGCTTCATCGTCAGCCGCAAAGTCCACAAGCGGGCCGTGGTGCGCAACCGCATCAAGCGTCGCCTGCGCGAGCTGGTGCGCACCCACCTGCTAACCCCCCGCTTCGAGGCCCCCTTGCAGGGTTTTCGAGCCATGGTGTTTATCGCCCGCATCGGGGCCGCCAGCCTGCCTTTTGCCGAGCTGAAGGCCCGGCTGGATCGCTGCCTGGACTTCGCCCCCCCAACGGGCGGCGCTTAGCAAATTGCCACAAACCTGCAAAAACCCATGTTCAAATCCCTTGTTCTTGCTTTAATAAGGCTTTACCGGATGGAGGCCAACCCCCGGCGATGGTTTTTCCCGGAGGTCTGCCGTTTCCATCCCAGTTGCTCCGCTTATACCTACGAAGCCATCGAGACATTCGGGCTTTGTCGCGGAGCCTGGCTGGGCCTGAAACGCATCCTGAAGTGCCACCCCTTCCACCCGGGCGGCCTGGATCCGGTTCCCCGGCCCGCCCCCCAACCATCCAACCAGGAGACTCGCTCGTGAACATTATCAATCAGGCCATGATGTATCTGCTGGATGTGCTGCACCAGGTGGTGGGCAATTACGGCCTGGCCATTGTGGCCCTTACCGTGCTGATTCGGGCGCTGCTGTGGCCCATGAATAGCGCCCAAACCCGCAACATGAAGAAAATGCAGGAGCTGCAACCCAAGCTCAAAGCCATCCAGGACAAGTACAAGGACAACCCGCACAAGATGCAGGAGGCCTTGCTGAAGTTTTATGCCGAAAACCGCTTCAACCCCCTGGCCGGTTGCCTGCCCATGCTGCTCCAGATTCCCATCTTCATCGGCCTCTACGGGGCCATCAGCAATCCCGCCTTCCTGGCCCAGGTGGGGCATGAGCACTTCCTGTTCATCGACAACCTCTCCCACACCCTGTACACCTATGCCGGGGAATCGCTGGACGGCCGCTTCAACGTAGTGGGTAACGACCATTTTTCCACCGCCAAGACGGTCAAAGTGGTCTACGACAACGGGCAGACCGAAGAAATGCCGGTGCACGACGTGCATAAGGCCGTGCCGGTGGTGGGACAAAGCAACTGGCTGGCCGGCGAGCCCCTGACCTTCACCCTGGACTTCAGCAAGCTGGGCATTGATAAGCCCAACCGGGTGACGGAAGTGCAGACCGTGCTGGTCAACGACAAAAGCCGGGAACTGGAAAAGGTGGACCTCAAGCGGGCCGCCAACGGGGACTTCCTGGCCCAGATTCCCACCGTAAAGGTCGAGGAAGGCTTGCAGTGGAAGTATTTCAACCAGGATGTGCTTATCCTGATTTTGATTTACGGCGCCTTTACCCTGCTCTATTCCAAGGTGATGGGCGTCAAGCCGCCTGCCCCCACCGACAAGGAAGACGCCGCCGCAGCCGCCCAGGCCAACATGATGCGTTATATGCCCCTGATGTTCGTGGTGATGATGTTTTTCATCCCCCTGCCGGCCGGGGTGCTGATTTACCTGGTGGTCACCACCGCCCTGATGTTCTTCCAAACCTGGTGGGTACACTGGCGCGAAGAGCAATTGAAGGCGGCCAACGCCCCCAAGCCCTCCAAGCAGGTCATCGACGTCAAGCCGGACTAGCCGGCTTGCGGATGAGGGCGATGTAAAACCCGTCCGCCACCGGGCCAAGCAGTTGCTGGTACTCCCCTTCCAGCCGGGCCTCCGGAGTTTGGCCCAGGAAAGCCCGAATGAGGCTGCCGTTTTCCTCGGGCTCCATGCTGCAGGTGCTATAGGCTAGCAGGCCCCCAGGTTTCAACCGGGCATACCCCGCTGCCAGCAGGGCTTGCTGGGTATTTTCAAAATCGGGCAAGGCGTCCAGGGAGAGTTGCAGGGCAATTTCCGGGTTGCGTCGCATGGTGCCGCTACCGGAACAAGGGGCATCCACCAGCACCCGGTCAAAATTCGCTTCCTCAGAAGGCAATTCCAGCCCATTTGCCTGCAAGACCCGCACATTGGTGACTTGTAGTCGGGCCAGGTTTTCCTCCAGCCGGCGGACACGCTCCACTTGGGGCTCAACCGCCAGTATGAAGCCGGTGTTCTGCATGAGGGCCGCCATATGGGTGGTTTTAGAGCCGGGAGCGGCGCACAGATCGAGGATCCGTTCGCCGGGCCGGGGGGCCAGCAGGCGGGCTACCCGGGCGGATGACAGGTTTTGCGGGTAGCACTCTCCCGCCTCGAAACCAGGCAGGCGACGGGGATCCCCGGAAAAATCGGGCAGCAGAAGCACTTCGGGCACGTCCAAATCCGGCACCTGGCTGGCAATGCCTTGGGCCGCCAGGTGCTCCTGATAGGCTGCCGGCTCCAGGCGCAGGGTGTTCACCCGCACCTGGCAAGGGGGCGGGCTCAGGCAGGCTTCGGCCACCAGGCAAGCCTGCTGGGGGCCATAATGGGCCATCAGGCGTGCAATCCACCAGGCGGGCAGGGCGGCATGCAGGCTGAGAAAACCGACCGGGTCTTCGGCCCGGGGGGGCGGGAGCGGCGGTTCCGTGCGCTGGGCGGCGCGCAGCACGGCATTGATCAACCGGAGCGAAGGCTCCCGAAACGCCTTGGGCAGAACCCGGCGGGCCACGTCCACGGTGGCATGCAGCGCCGCATGATCGGGCACCTGGGACAATCCCCACAGCTGGAAAAGTCCCAGGCGCAGCAGCACGCGCACTTCCGGCTTCAGCTTTTTCAGCGGACGGGCGGCCAGGCTCTCCACGGCATAATCCAGGGCAAGCCAACGGCGCAGGGTCCCCATCACCAGGGCGGTCAGAAAGGCCCGATCGCGCTCATCGAGCCCGGGATGCCGCTGCACCCCCTGCTGGATGAGGGCGTCGGCCTTCAGGCGATCGCCGGGAGAGCGCCGCTCAAAGCGGAGCAGGATCTCGTAGGCCAGTTTGCGCACCGGGTCACTCATGCTGATAGCGTAACCGGAGCCATGCCCCGCGTAAACCATGCCGGCTTAGCCCGGCCAGCGTGGCGCTGCATGGGGCAGGGAAGGCTCAATCGCGGCGGGAGGAGCCCATCAGGCGCATAATCCAGTACACCAGCTCCATCAGCGCGTACAGGGCGGCGGCCACATAGGTGAAGGCCGCGGCGGTCAAAACTTTTTTGGCCCCGGGCATTTCATCAGGCGCCAGGTAATTGGCGCTGGACAGCACCGCCAGGGCCCGTCCGCTGGCATCCAGCTCCACCGGCAGCGTGACGAGATGGAACAACACGGCCAGGCCGTAACCAATCACCCCCAGCCAGGCCAGGTTCATAGCCAGATCGGGGGCCAACGCCCCGGAGACCCCCAGCATAATGCCAAACATAATGAGCAGCGGCCCCAGCGAACTGCCCAGACCAGCCACCGGCGCCAGGCTGGAGCGCAGCACCACCGGGAAATAGCCCTTGGCATGCTGGATGGCATGCCCGCACTCATGCGCCGCCACGGCGGTCCCGGCCACGGAGGCCTCGGCATAAATGGGACGGGACAGGCGCACCACCTTGTGCCGGGGATCGTAGTGATCGCTCAGAAAGCCCTCCACCATCTCCACCTGCACATCTCCCAGTCCGTGCATATCCAGGATGTGCCGGGCCACCTGGGCACCCGCCATCCCGCGGGAGGCCGCCACGGCGCTATACTTGCGATAGGTTCCCTGCACCCAGGCCTGGGCGCCAAACACCAGGGCCATCCCCACAATCATGACCAGCATATAAAGCGGATCGCCGAAGTACAGCATGGCTCAAAAGTCCTCTTTGCTTCAACCTTAGTGACTCAGACGGGCTGGGAGGCCGTTTGTGCCTTTTCGAAACAGCCCAGGGGGAGATCCGCCCGGGGTTTGCCCAGTGCACCGGCTGCCCAGGCCCGGGCGGGCATTTCCCGTTTGCCGGCGGGTTGCAGGGTGCGGATTTCCAGCACCCCGTCCCCGGTCTGCACCCGGATGCCTGATTCTATGATAGCCAGAATTTCGCCGGGCCCGGCAGGCTTAAGGAAATCTTCAGCTTTGCCGGGAAGGTGGCTGGTCAGCAGCTTGATGCGCTCCCCTTGCCAGAAGGTGGCCGCCCCGGGGGCGGGGTTGAAGGCCCGGATCTTGCGGTGCAACAGCGCCGCCGGCTCCGTCCAGTCAAGCAGGGCCTGGTCTTTGTCGCACTTGGGGGCGTGGGTAGCCAGGGCATCGTCCTGCACCTGGGGGGTAAGATTGCCTGCGGCCAGCCGGGTCAGGGTTTCCACCAGCAACGGGCCGGAGGCCTCCGCAAGCCGGCGGGTCAGTTCGCCCATGGTCTCATCGGGGCCGATGGTGACGGCATGCTTTAGCAGCATGGGCCCGGTATCCACCCCCAGCTCGGTGAGCATGGTGGTAATGCCGGTTTCGGCCTTGCCTTGCAAAATGGCCTGCTGGATAGGGTTGGGGCCCCGCAGCTCCGGCAACAGGGAGGCATGCGCGTTCACCGTGCCCAGGCGGGGAATGTCCAGCACCTCCTGGGTCAGGATCTGGCCAAAAGCCACCGTGACGTGAAAATCAGCCTGCAAGGCCCGCAAACGGTCTTTGAGTTCCTGGTCTTTTTTGATGGAGGGGGTCTGATACAGCGGCAGGCCCAGCGACTCGGCCAGGGTGCGCACCGGGGGCGGCATCAGCTTTTGGCCGCGACCCGCCGGGCGATCGGGCTGGGTCACCACGGCCAGCAGCTCAATGCCGGGGGCCGCATGCAGGGCCTCCAGGGCAGGCAGGGCGAAGGCCGGGGTGCCCAGGAACACAACACGAATTTTGCCGCTTTCAGTCATGGCCATGGTTGTACCACAGCCAGGGGCGGCGCGCCATCATCCCCCAGGGGCGGGGCGGCTTACATCCGAACCCCGGCCAGGGCTTCATCCAGCTCCGGCTCGGTGAGGATTTTCTCCGGCTCGATGGGCGGCAGGTGGTTTTCCGCCAGCAACTGATCGGTGCCGAAGCGGTCGATGACGTGATCCACGAACAGCACGCCGTTCAGGTGATCCAGCTCGTGCTGGATGGCCCGGCACAGCAGGGTGCCGCCAGGCACGACCATCTCCCGGGTCTTGCCCTTCATATCCATGTAGCGCACGGTCACTTCCTCGTAGCGCTTCACGTCGGTGTACACCCCGGGAAAGCTCAGGCAGCCTTCGCGGCTGATAATGGCCCCCTGGCGCTTGACGATGACCGGGTTGATAAACACCATCTGGGGCATGGGGTGCTCGTCGGTAGAGCAGTCAAGCACGAAGATGCGCTTCAGCACGCCCACCTGCGGGGCGGCCAGGCCCACGCCGTTGTAGGCGTACATGGTGTCGAACATGTCGGCCACCAGCTTCTGGATCTTGGCGGAAACCTTCAGCACCTTCTCGGTTTCCTGGCGCAAGACCGGATCGCCATAGTTGACCACTTTTAAAACGGCCATCGCTTCGATCAGCCTCCTTGGTGTTGTAGAATCGAAACAGCTTCTTTAATTGGAATTATAGACGATTTCAGGAAGAATTAGCACCCCATGAGCATTGGGCAGGCGACAGTCGGCGATTCCACGGTCAGTGAAACCGTCATTCCGCATGGTACGGCGTTAAACGCCCCGGTGGATATCCACCCCGCGCTGGAGCAGGTGCGCCGCATGCGGGAGTTTGAGCCTCCCCGGCCCGGCCTGGCCGACCAGCTGCTATCCCAACCCTGGGCCAGGCACCTTGCGGATCAGCTGGAGTCGGGTTTTCAATCCGTGCTGGAGGCGATCCAGCGGCTGTTCGGCCACGTGGCGCCGCCAGCCATCAGCCACCTGCCCCAGAACGTGCTAAGCCTGTTCAGCGGCTTCCTGGGCTTCCTGCTGATTCTGGCCGGCATGTACGTGTTTTACCTGCTGCTGACCACCATGCTGCATTTGCAGGAGCGCAACCGCCGCCCCCCGGCCCCGCCAGCCCGCAGGTTTGATCAAAGCCTGCTGGTCAATGCCGCCCACCACCGCAGCCAGGCCGCAGCGTTGGCCCAGGCGGGCCAGTACGAGGACGCCCTGCGGGAGCTGTTTTTATGCGCCCTCTGCCTGCTGGATGAGCGCGCCTGGGTGCCCTTCGACAGCACCCGCACCAACCGGGAATACCTGGAGGCCCTGGCCGCCACGCCCGCCCGCAACTTAAAGCCGGTCTTTGCCCAGCTATGCGGGGCCTTCGAGGCGGTGCGCTACGGAAAACAACCTCTGAGCCCTGCCCAATACGCCGCCTGCGATGCCGGGATTCGGCAGCTGGAAAGCGGGGAGGCTGCCCGTGCATAGTCGGCAGGAATGGCTTTTGGCCCTGCTGCTGGTGCTTTTGGCCGCACTCAGCCTGGCGATCATGGCCCTCAACCCGGCCAACACCCCCGGAGAGACCTACAGCAACCGGGCGGTGGACAACAGCCATCCCAGCGGCTACAAGGCATGGTGGCTGGCCGCCGGGCAATCGGGGCTTAGCGTAACGCCCTGGCGCAAATCCTTCGGGCAACTGGACGATCTGCCCTATCCGGCCACCATGCTGCTGATTGAACCCTTTACCGTGTCGGAGCGCACGCTCACCTTAAACCCGGACAGCCTGGCCAGGCTGCTGCATTGGGTCAGAAAGGGCAACACCGTCATTGTAATGGATGAGTTCCGCCGGATGGGCACTGCCGTGCTGCCCCATGCCCTGGGACTGTCCACCCCCCAATCCACCCAGGAAAACCGGGCCATGTATCCCCTGGCCCTGTCCGGGGAGGCCCGGGCCGCGGGACTGGATTTCGGGCTGAGCAGGCCGTTGCAAACCCGATCCGACAAGCGGTTTTTCATCCCGCCCCGGCCCCGCCACCCCACCCGGCCCCTGCTGGTTGATGCCAACGGGCGTCCCGTCGTGATTGAGGTGCAATACGGGCTGGGGCGGATTATTCTGGGCACCCCCGCCGACCTGGCCAGCAATGCCTACCTGCGGGCCCCGGTAGATAACTACCAGGCCTTCACCAACCTGGCCTCCTGGGACAATCACCCGGTGTTTGCCAACGAGTACGTGCATGGGCAGTCGGAAGTCTCGGATATTTTCGCCTACTACCGGGAAAAGACCCCGCTGGATGCCATGGCCCTGCAACTGCTGTTTGCCTTTGGCTTCCTGCTCTGGTACAGCCTGGCCAACCGCGCCGCCCACCCCCCGGAGACCGAACCGCCCGGCACGGAGGGGGAACTGGCACCCTATATCCAGTCCCTGGCCGGCTTGTATTGGCGGCAGCAGGCTTCCGTGCTGGCCCTGCAACCGGCCCTGGACAGCATCGAAAGCCTGCTGCGCAAGCGCTATCGCCTGGAGCTGGCAGACGGCGGCCCCCGTTTACAAAACTTGCTCGCCGGCCTGGCCGCCGAGTATAGTAGTAAGGACGAATCGCCCGCCCGGTGGCTGGACAGCCTGAAACGAGCCCGCCAGGTGGTGGAAGGCCAGCAGCGCATTGAACACCGGGAACTCCTGCGGCTTTGCCGCCAGTTAGCCTCTATTGAGCACGCGTTGAAAGAAGGCCACCCCCATGTCTTCACCGGATGAAACCTCGGTTCCCCCCGCCCGGGAGATTGCGGATCGCATCCGCCAGGCCCTGGGCCAAGTCATCTTTGGCCAGGAGCAGGCCATCGACCTGCTCCTGGTGGCCCTGCTGTCGGAAGGGCACGTGCTGCTGGAAGGCCTCCCCGGGACGGCCAAGACCACCCTGGCCAAGTCGCTGGCCCAGCTGCTCGACCTCAGCTTTACCCGCATCCAGCTGACCCCGGACATGCTGCCCGCCGAAATCACCGGCACCAGCGTCTATGACCTGAACAACCGCAGCTTCAGCTTCAAGCCGGGGCCTATTTTTACCGACCTGCTGCTGGCGGACGAAATTAACCGCACCCCGCCCAAAACCCAATCCGCCTTGCTGGAAGCCATGGAAGAGCACCAGGTGACCGCCGACGGCACCCGGCATGCCTTGTCTCCCCTGTTTACGGTGGTAGCCACCCTGAATCCCGTGGAGTTCGAAGGCACCTTCCCCCTGCCGGAAGCCCAGCTGGATCGGTTCATGATGAAAATCAGCATGCACTACCCGGAGCCGGCGGCGGAAAAGCACATGCTCGGCGAGTACGCCCGGCAAGCGGGCAGCCGCTTCTTTCTGGAGCGCAAGCTGACCCCGGTGGCCAGCCGGGAGGAGCTGCTGGCCTGTCGCCGGCAGCTGAACCAGGTGACGGTGGCCGAAACCCTCATCGACTACGTGCTGGGCATCGTGCAGGACACCCGCCAGAACCCCAACATCGAACTGGGCTGCAGCCCCCGGTGCGCGCTGTCTCTGCTGGCCGCCAGCCGGGCCCATGCCGCCATTCAGGGGCAGTCCTACGTCTCCCCGGATGATGTAAAGGCCGTGGCGCCCGCGGTCATCCGCCACCGGTTGATTCTTTCGGCAGAAGCCCAGCTGGATGGCCTGAACGCCGATGACATGGTGCAACAAACCCTGAACAAGGTCCCCGTACCCCGCTGATGAGTATGCTTGCCCCCCAGGATTATCGCTGCGAGGTGGTATTCAACCAGAGCTGCGGCAGCCAGCTGAAGCGACTGAGGCTGAAAACCCTCTCCGCCTCTGGCGGGGCGGCTGGGTTTGCTTGCCAGCCGGGGCAATTCGTGATGGTGGATCTGCCCGAGGCCCGCTTCATGTTTCGCCGGCCCTTCAGCGTGCTGCAAACCTTGAACGGGCGCGAATTTGACCTGTACTACAAGGTGGTGGGCGAGGGCACCCGCATGATGGCCGCCTGGGAGCCGGGGCTGCAAACCCGGGTGCTGGGCCCCCTGGGCAACCGTTTCGCCCCGCCCAGCCAGCCGGGCAGCGCCCTGTACATCGGGGGCGGCATCGGCATTGCCCCACTGTTCTTCCTGGGAAAAACCACCCAAAAGCCCGGACACTGCCTATACGGGATCCGCACCGCAGGGGAGCTCGGCCTGCATGACGAGCTGAAAGCCCTCTTTGGCGACCGGCTGCACGTGTCCACCGATGACGGCTCGGCTGGCTTTCACGGCAACGTCTGCCAGCTGCTGGAAGCCCGGCCCGAATTGGCCCAGGGGGCCCAAGAGGCTTACGTGTGCGGGCCCACCCCCATGATGGCCGCCGTGGCCCGCCTGCTGCCCCAACTGAACCCGGCCATGCGGGTGCAGGTTTCGCTGGAGGAGCATATGCCCTGCGGTACCGGGGCCTGCACCGGCTGCGTGGTACCCCGGGCCGATCAGTTGCTGCCCTCCAAGGTTTGCGTGGAAGGGCCGGTCTTTGACGCCCGCTGCATCGCCTGGCCTGGGGAATCCCGGCAGCCAGCGTGCTGGGAGGCTTCCGCATGCCCGTAGCGACCCCCTCCCTGGCCGTCCACATGGCCGGCATTGACTTCCCCAGCCTGCTGTTGAATGCATCGGGGGCTTTCAACCCGCCCCTTTTCAGCCAGATGATTGCCTTGGGGCGCGATCTGGGCGGTATCGTAACCAAAACCGTGACGGCGGATCCCTGGGCCGGCAACCCCCAGCCCCGCACCGTGGAACTGCCCGGCATCGGCATGCTCAACTCCATCGGCCTGCAAAACCCGGGCCTGGACTACACGTTGGGCACCGATATCCCCGCCTTCAAAGCCCTGGGGCTGCCGGTCATCCTCAGCATCTCCGCCCACTCCAGCCAGGCGTTCGCCCAGATGGCCACCGCCATCCAGGCCCATCCCCACGGGGGCATGGTGGATGCCCTGGAGCTGAATCTCTCCTGCCCCAACGTGGAAAAAGGGGGGGTGCACTTTGGCGCCGCCGCCGACTCGGTGGAAGCGGCGGTTTCGGCGGTGGTGGCAGTCACCCAAAAGCCGGTTTTCGCCAAGCTGACCCCCAACGTGACGGACATCGTGGCCATTGGCGGGGCGGCGGTAGCCGGTGGAGCCCACGGGCTGACTGCCATCAACACGCTCCTGGGGGTGGCCATCGATATCCGCAAGCGAAAGCCGGTTATTCCCCGGGTTTCCGCCGGCTACAGCGGGCCAGGCATCAAGCCGGTGGCCCTGCATGCAGTATGGCAGCTTCGCAAGCACTTTCCCCGGGTGCCCATCATGGGCGTGGGAGGCATTGCCACCGCAGAAGACGTGCTGGAGTTCCTGATGGCCGGGGCCACCGCCGTGCAGCTGGGCACCCTGTGCTTCCGGCATCCCACGGTGTTCAGCGAGGTCAGTGCCGGGCTCGAGGCCTTCTGCCGGGCCGAAAACGTGGCCTGCCTCTCTGATCTGAGCGGCTGTGCCCACCCCTGACTTTTTTGTTACAATGGGGGTGTTTCCGGTTGTCGTATGGAAAGGCGTCCCTATGCTTGCTTGCCGTGTCCGCAATCTGTTCAGCCTGCTGCTGGTTGGTTTGGTCGTCCTGTTGACCGGGTGCGCCGCGCCCCAGCAACAGCAAACCGTGGAAGACATCCCCGATACCGCCCTGCTGCGGGTGGCCCAGGTGGATCAGTATACCCGGCTGGGAGACAAGCGGGCCGATGGACAGTACATCGTGGTGCTGGTACAGCTGAAAAATGTCTCCAAACAAGTGCTCACCATCACTCCCAACGACTGGAAGCTGCAAAATGTCACCGAAAACGAGGCGGATCGCTACTCCATCCCCCCCGAACGCGGCATGACCACCGGCTTTACCAAGGTATATGGCAAAGAAGTGCAGGACAAGATCATCGACTTCGGGTCGTTCAACGTGAACCCGCAGGTGGACATCCAGCGCTATCTGGTGTTCAGCCTGCCGCAGGATGCCTCTTTGGACGGCTATGAGCTGGTTTACACCCCGGGCGGGATGGGGGGTGCGGTGCCTTCCTTTGGCGGAGGCGGCGCCAATACGGCCAAGAAGCCGGCCATCGCCAAGCTGTCCGCCTCTGATACCACCATCAACGACTACCGCCAGAAATGATTACCGAAATGAGCAGCCAGTTGCAGACGGGCACCCCGGACACAATTGCGCACATCAACCGTACCAAGATCGTTGCCACCCTGGGGCCCGCCTCCTCGGACGAGCCGGTGCTGCGCAAGCTGATTGAAGCGGGCATCAGTGTGGTGCGCATGAACATGTCGCATGGCACCCCCGAGCAGCACCTGGAGAACATCCGCAACGTGCGGCGCATTGCCGAGGACATGGGCCGCCCGCTGGCGGTTCTGGCCGACCTGCAAGGCCCCAAACTGCGCACCGGCTACCTAATGAACAACCAGCCCATTGCCCTGGACGAGGGCACGACGGTGGAATTTACCACCCGCACCCGGGAAAGCAGCCCCGGGGTGGTGGCTACCAAATATAAGGAACTGATCAAAGCCCTGAACCCGGGCGACCCGGTATTGATTGACGACGGAAAGCTCCGACTTCGGGTGGTGGAGCGGGTCTCCGAGGAAACCCTGACCTGTCTGGTGGAAGAAGGCGGCATCCTGCTGGCCCGAAAAGGCATCAACGTGCCGGGCACCATTCTGCCCATCACCGCCCTCACCGACAAGGACAAGGAAGACGTAAAGCTGGCCCTGGAAGCCCGGGTGGATTTCCTGGCCCTGTCCTTCGTGCAGCGGGCCCAGGACATCGCCGAGCTGAAGAGCCTGGCCCACGACCTGGCCGGCTGGTGCCCGCCGGTCATCGCCAAGATCGAAAAGCCCCAGGCCCTGAAAGACATTGACAACATCCTGCATGAGGCCGACGGCCTGATGGTGGCCCGGGGCGACCTGGGGGTGGAGCTGCGCCCCGAAGAGGTGCCCATTGCCCAGAAACGCCTGGTGGCCAAGGCCAACCATGCCGAGAAGCCGGTGATTATCGCCACCCAGATGCTGGAATCGATGGTACACTCGGTGCAACCCAGCCGTTCGGATGTCAGCGACATTGCCAACGCGGTGTTCGACGGGGCTGATGCCTTGATGCTCTCCGGGGAGACCTCGGTGGGCGAGCACCCGGTGGAGACCGTTGCCATGATGGGCCGCATCATTCATGAAGCCGAAAAGAGCATCATGGCCAACGTGGACCGTACCGCCGAGCCCAGCCGCATCGTTTCCCCCAACTTCTACCACGCCATCGCCCACAGCGCCGATTACGCCGCCCGCAAGGCCAACGTACGGGCCCTGGTGGTGTTCTCCAACAGCGGCAGCATGGCCCAGCGCATCTCCAAAATCCATCCCAACCGGCCCATCATCGCCCTGACCCCCAACCGGGAAGTGTATCACCGCATGAGCCTGTTCTGGGGGGTCATCCCGGTGGTCATTCCCAACTGCGAAAATACGGACGAGCTGCTGGACAACGGGGAAAAAGCCATTTTGGCCCGCCAGCTGCTGCGTACCGGGGACAGCGTGGTGTTCTGCGCCGGCAACACCCACATGAAGGGCGCCACCAACATGCTCAAAATCTACCGGCTGGGCGAGGAAGAGTAAGCCCGCGCCGGCAATCAAGGCACCGGGTCGGCACTCACATCCACCACGGTGGCAGCCCCTTCATCCAGGCCAAACAAGGCTGCCTGGCGGTGCTGCTCATACTCGGCCTCCAGAATTTGCAGGTTACGCAGGTTGGACTTCCAGAACACGTCGGCAATGTCCCCGGCCAGCGGCACCAGGCCAATCAGCACGTCCAGGGCCACGTTAATGCCCATGCGGGCCATCACCCGCCGGGAAAGGCCCAGCTCGTAAGCCACATACACCGGATACAGGGCAATGAGGGCCGCCACCACGTCCCCCGCCCCCGGGATAGCGCTCAGCACCGGATCCAGGCCGATCTTCTTGCGGATGAGGGGGATGGTCAGGGCGGAATCCATGAGGGTCGCCAGCTTGCGCACCCGCTCGATGGACGGGTGGGTGGGTTTCTGCTCATGCGATTTGGCCATGCCTGTAGTATAGCAATGCGCGCCCGCCCTTCGCCATGGCCCCGGGAAAAATTAATATTCAGCCGGGAAAAAACCCGGGATCGGCGGCAGACACCTGGGCGCGGGCGGCCAGAAAGCCCCGGGTGGCCTCCAGCAATTCGGGCAAGCCCGCCCCGGTAGCGGCGGAAAGGGGATAGGACTGCGGCAAGCCGGCCAGCACGGCCTGCAACTCCTCGGGCTTAACCCGGTCTATCTTGTTGCACAGCGTCCACAAAGGCGGCGGGGCGACCTCCCAGTCCGCCCACAAGGAGTCCAGAATCTCATGCACGGACTGGGCCTGGGCCATGCGCTCGGGATGGCTGACATCCCACACGTGCCAAAGCAAATCGGCGTGCATCACCTCCTCCAGCGTCGCCCGGAAAGCCTTAATAAGGAAGGTGGGCAGCTTGCGGATAAACCCCACCGTGTCGGACAGCAGCACCTCTTGCCCCTCTCCCAGGTTCAGCCGGCGGGTGGTGGGATCCAGCGTGGCGAACAGCTTGTCCTCTGCCAGGATGCCGGCCTTGGTCAGACGGTTCATCAGGGTGGACTTGCCGGCATTGGTATAGCCCACCAGGGCGATCAGGGGGCGTCCCGATTGGCGACGGGACTGGCGCTGGAACTGCCGGTGGCGAACCACCTCGGCGGCTTCCCGTTCCAGCATGGCCACCCGCTCCCGCAGCAGGCGGCGATCGGTCTCCAGCTTGGTCTCGCCCGGCCCCCGGGTGGCGATGCCTCCCTTGGCCCCCACGGCGGTCTGCTGGCTGAAAGCGCGTCCCCGGCCCTTCAGGCGGGGCATTTCGTACTGCAATTGGGCCAGCTCCACCTGGATTTTACCCTCCCGGGACTGGGCCCGCTGGGCAAAGATGTCCAGGATGAGCTCGGTGCGGTCGATGACCTTGGTGCGCAGCAAGCGCTCCAGGGTACGCTGCTGGGCCGGAGACAACTCGTCATCGGCAATGGCCACATCGATGCCCTGCTGCTGCACCAGCACCGCCGCCGACTCCGCCTTGCCGGAACCCAGATAGCTGTTGGGTTCCGGGCTTTTTCGCACCTGCCACAGCCGATCCACCACCTCCGCCCCAGCCGTCCGGGCCAGCTGGCTTAATTCATCCAGGGAGTCCTCCAGGGCGCTTTCCGCCTGGGCGCCGCCGGCATGCAGGCCCATCAGCAGGGCGCGCTCCCGCCCGGACGTGCCATAGGCCCGGCGGCTGTCGGCATACACCGGCTCGGCCCAGTCCAGCCAGGTTTCCAGGGACTCTTGCCCCAGCTGGCGGGCGGTCATGGGGCCAGCCACTGCCACGGCGCGCTCCAGGGGCAAATGACGGTTTGGCGCGGGCCGTTGCACCGGGTGCAGCAGCCACCCCCCGTCGCAATGGGCCGGATGCTCCCCGAAACGGCGGCTGAAGCCCTCATCCACCCCGGCGGCCAGCGTCAGCAACAACGGAAAATGGAATTGCAGCAGGGTCACATGGTCTCCCACCGTGGGTTCTTTCCATCCCAAATGGCAGTGCAGGCCGTAGCGGCGGGCCAGCCCATCGGTTTTGGCCGGCAGGGTGATGGCCGTGATCTGATCCAGGGCATCGGCATCCGCCACCACCACCAGCTCCACCCGGCCCTGGAAGTCCATCAGCAGGGTGATTTCCCGGCGAATTTCCAGGCTCAGTTCGCACAATGCCTCGGCCAGCTCGTAAGAAACGATTTGCCCGCCCTTCAGCCGCCGCCGGTAGAGGCGTTCCATTTTTTGGATCTGGCTTTTCTTAATCCCGTCCAGGTTGCCCAGCATGCCGGTCAAGGCGCGTCTCCCCTATCGCAGTGAAGCCTTATTGTAGACGAGCGCCGTCCCCTTGCCAAGGCGTCCCCGCCCCGCATGACAAAAGGGAACCGCAGTATGCGGTTCCCTGGGTTGGCTTGACTTGAAAAGTAGCGGCTACTGCCAGCTTTCGGCACGCCGGGGTTGTTTCATCAGTCGTCCGCGCTTATTGGTCTTTTGATACAGGCGGTTGATGGCTTCGTGCGCCTCCTCCAGAAATTCAACCGCCTCGTCATCATCACTGTCAAAGGACAACATTATCGCCTCATCCTCGTCTTCGAAGTCGAAGGCGTTTCCCCAGGGTTCTTTACGCGGTTTCAAGTGTGGGCTCCTTCTCTGGTCAATCTGATACACTACATACGCCTGTCGTATATAGTATTTATTCCTTCGGCGTTTGCAGGCAAAACTTTAACCTCAGCCGTACCTGAAACGGGCGGATTTTTACACACTGAAACCTTGTAAAATGCCTACAGGTTGTTGATTTCGGGCACCCGGTGGCAATAGGCGATGTGGCCGGGCAGATACTCGATGCCCGCCGGCACTTCCAGGCGGCATTGCTCGACGGCAAAGGGGCAGCGGGTGTGGAAGCGACAGCCGCTGGGGGGATTGGCCGGGTTGGGCAGATCGCCTTGCAGCAGCACCCGGCTGCTGTGGTCCACGGTGGGATCCGGCACCGGGATGGCCGACAACAAGGCCTGGGTGTAGGGATGCAAGGGCCGATCGTACAACTGGCGGGCGGGGGCCACCTCCACGATTTTGCCCAGGTACATCACCGCCACCCGGTCGCTGATATACTCCACCACGCTGAGGTTATGGGCGATAAACAGGTAGGTCAGGTTGAACTGGCGCTTGAGATCGTCAAGCAGGTTCAGAATTTGGGCCTGAATGGACACATCCAGGGCGCTAACCGGCTCATCGGCCACGATAAAGCGGGGATTCAGGGCGATGGCCCGGGCAATGCCCACCCGCTGACGCTGCCCACCGGAAAATTCATGTGGGTACCGCCGGGCCGCATCGCGGGGCAGACCCACCATGTCCAGCAGCTCCAGCACCCGGGCTTGCAGGGCCGGGCCCGAGTAAAGCCGGTGCACCTGCAGGGGCTCGGCAATGGTATCCTCAATGGTCATGCGGGGATCCAGGCTGGAGTAGGGGTTCTGGAAGACAATCTGCATCTGCTTGCGCAGGGGGCGCAGGGCCCGGGCATCCAGGCCGGTCAGCTCGGTATCGCCCAGGTAGACTTTGCCGGAAGTGGGCCGCAACAGTTGCAGGATGGTGCGCCCCACCGTGGACTTGCCGCAGCCCGATTCCCCCACCAGGCCCAGGGTTTCCCCTTCGTAAATGGTGAGGTTCACATCGGTCACCGCCTGCACTGCGCCCACCTTGCGGTTGAAAAACCCCTTGTGGATGGGAAAGTGCTTGGTGAGATGCTCCAGGCGAACCAGCGGCTGATCGCCGCCGGGCCGGGTTTCTGTCGGGCTGGCCTCGGTGTGGGTGGTCATAGGTCTATTCTACATGATTGCGGCCATGCCCGCCGAAGGCCGCCGCAAGCGGGTCGGTCAGGCGACGGCGCCCGGGGCCGGCTGGGTCAGGCCACCACGGAAAGCGGCTTGCGTTCCGGGGTTTTCCCTGAAAACTGCACCGTCAGGTGGGGCGGGGCCTTGGCTTCCTCCACCTGACCCTTGACACCCGTCGACTTGGCGGCTTCCGCCGGCAGCAGTACGGCATCCAACACGTCATTGATGTTGTTCACCGGCACCACGATCAGCTTTTTGCCTTGCGGGATGGGCATATCCGGATTTTTCTTGAAGTCCTGGACATCCACCATGGCCAGCTTGGCCCGCATGGGCTCCGGCAACAGCAGCCATTCGTTGCGCAGGTTCTCCGCCGGGAACAGCACCACCCGGGTGCCGTTCTCGATGGCCCCCCGGATCTTCTGGCGCAGGCCGCCAATGGCCAGCACCTCGTCCAGAATGGTAATGGTGCCGGTCATGGCAATGTCATGGCGCAGCTTGCGTCCGGTCAGGGCACTGACCATGGCGCTGGTCATCACCGCCCCGGCGCTGTCACCGTCCACCTTGCCGCCCCGCTGGGTCTGCACGGTCAGCTCAAAGCGCTTGCCCTTCTGGGCCGCCAGATCGAAGCCCAGCTCCTTCAGCTTCTGCTGGCCCCGCCCGCTGCGAATCCACTGCAAGGCATGGTTCACCGAGTCATGGGTCATTTCCAGCATGTTGCGGCTGGGGGTGCCGGCGGCAAAGTCAATCTGGGCGGGAGCCTCCGGGTTGGGCAGCTGTACCGGGGCCACCGTGCAGTAGAAGTCCATCACTTCCCCGCCGATGCCATCGCCTTTCACCACCAGGCCGTGGCCCCGGCCCACCTCGGCAGGCTTTTTCTCGGGTTTCAGCTCGATGGGCGGGCCCAGCAACTCCTCAACCAGCTGGGGGGTGATTTTGCCCTGGATGTTTTCCCCCTCTTCCATGCGCATAATCAGCTCCTCGGCCACATCGTCGATGAAGCGCTCCAGGCTGCGCACCCCGGATTCGCGGGTATAGCGCTCGATCAAGAGCTCCAAGGCGGCGTCGGTCATAGGGAACTCGCCTTTTTCAAAGCCCAGCTTCTTGGACACCTTCTTGATCAGGTGGTTGTTGGCGATGATCAGCTTTTCATCCAGGTCGTAGCCATCCAGCATGATGACGTCCATGCGGTCGCGGAGCGGCTTGGGAATGTTCTCCAGCTCGTTGGCGGTCACCATGAACAGCACGTCGGAAAGATCCAGCGGCACTTCCGGCCCCAGGAACTTGTCCACGAACTTGTGGTTCTGGTTGGGATCCAGCACTTCCAGCAGCGCGGCGGTGGGATCGCCCTTGGTGCTGTCGCGGCCCATCTTGTCCACCTCATCCAGCACCATGACCGGGTTCATGGAGCCCGCCTCCTTGAGGCCGTCGGCGACCCGCCCGGCCAGGGCCCCCACGTAGGTGGAGCGGTGCCCCCGGATATCCGCCTCGTCATTCACCCCGCCCAAGGCCACCCGGCACATGGTACGCCCCGTGGCGGCGGCCACCGAGGAGGCCAGGCTGGTTTTACCCACCCCCGGCGGGCCCACCAGGCAGATAATCTTGCTGGAGGGCTTCAGGCCCATGCGTTGCTGGCGCGCCCGGACGGCCACGTTGCGGGTCAGCTTGTGCTTGGGCTTGTCCAGGCCGTAGTGATCCTCATCCAGCTTGGCCCGCACCGCCTGGGAATCAAAAATACCCTGGGTACGCAGCCATTTCAGATCCACCAGCGCGTAATCCAGGCGCTGCTTGTACTTGGCCTTGTCTCCGGTGGCCTCGGAGGCCCCTTTGAACTTGTCAATCAGCTTCTGGATGCCAATGTACTGCTCAGGCGTCATGGAACTGTTGGGCTGGCGGAACTGCTCGTCCAGCAGGTTCTGGTAGTCTTCCGGCTTGGTGGGGGCGCTTTTCATCTGGGCCTTCAGACGCTCTACCTCTTTCAGGCGATCATCATTCAGGTTTTTGCGCATGCCGTTGATGGTGTCGGCCACCAGCGAGGCGTCTCCGGGCGCCCATACCGCCTTGGGCACGGTGTTGGAAAGGTAATCCACCAGGGCCCCGGGCGAAAAGTCGGTGCGCTGCCCGTCGTTGGCAAAACGGTACAGGGCAGTGAGCATGGCCTTGTGATCTTTTTGCACCTCCTGGGGCGACTTGCGGGCCGAGGCATGGCTGGTGCGCAGGCGGGTGTCGGCGGCTTGCAGCGCGCTGCTAATTTCGGCCAGGGAGGCGTCCTTGCGCACCTCGGGCGGCAGCAAGGCATCCAGGGCCAGCTTGATTTTCTGCTGTTGCAAGGTCAGGCGGGCGCCGGGGGTAAGCACGGTGGCATTTTTATCCACCTCGCGGGCCAGTTGCAGCCAGCCCGCCATCAGGGTGGTCAGCTGCATCTGGGAGGAGTTGGCGTCGGTCAGGTACAGGGCATTGCGGCTGGCGGTTTCGTACACGTCAAACAGCGGCTTGTGGCGCTGAAAGGCGGCCAGGATGTCGCTGGCCACCAGGTTGGTTTCGGTCTGGTCCAGGGCCGAAAGCTGCTGGCCCACGGTGGCGTAACCGGGATTGACCGATTCGCCCATGCGGAACACCTGGAACAGCACGCTTAACTGTAGCTTGCTGTCGGTCTTGGCCACTTTTTCCAGGTACATGCGCAAGGTGGGATCGAGGGCCGCCGCGGTAACCGCCGGCTTATCGGCCCCTTCCTCCTGGAACTTGGCGGCCAGGTCGTTGACCACCCCGTCCAGCAGATCGGCCATGTCCTGCTGGCTCATGTTGGTTTTGCGGGCGTTGGGAAACAGGGCCAGCAGCAAAGCATCCTGCAACTGCACTTCCTCGGCGTTTTTGTTGCGGTTGTTCAGCAGCCTTTTCAGCTCGCTGCCGGCGGCAAACACCAGGTGCTCGGCGGTCACCGCAGAGGAATTGCTGGCCACGGCGGCCTGCCGGGCAAAGGGCACCAGCTTTTGCAGGTGGGGATGCAGGCTGGCAATCAGGGCCTCATCGCCGGAAGCCTCGGCCCCAAAACGCAGGTAATTCGCCTTCAGCACTTCAGCACTGGGGCGATGATCCGGGATGGGCGACACGGCAGCTTCCTGAACTTCCGGCAAGGCCGGTAAGTCGGCGGGATGCGCCTGGGCAAAACGAACCTTGGCAGGTGTCAAACCGGGGGACAGCACATGCATGAAGGCAGACTCCTTTTTTCAAAACCCTTTTCACGAACCAGCCGCCGCAACGGCCAGAAAAACCAACCCATTACTTGAAAAACAACTGTGGCAAGGCGCTCAGAAACCCCTGTGCTCGCTGAAGACCCTCAATAAAGTTCCCTGGGTTCCCTCTTTCGGCCCGACGACATGCCCGTGGCCGACTCACAATTCCCCTTTTATGAGAGCGGTTGCAGTATGCCAGAAACAGGCTGAAAAATCAAGTGTGAATTCCCCTCTCTACACCGCCGCCTGTTTGGACTACAATGGGCGCACTTGATTAGCGTGAGCGAGGGGAAACATTATGACGCCATCCACCGCCCAACCGGCCCATGCCTACCCAACCATCCACAAGCCGGCGGGCCTTGACTGCAATATGCCCGATTACGACGCCGCCCGGCAGGACTTTTCCTGGGACGCCATGGCCCAGGCCCTGGGCCTGCCCCGCGCCAACGGGGTCAACAAGGCCACCGTGTGCATCGACGGCCACCCGCCCGAAATCATGCAGCGCCCCGCCCTCTTGTGGCATGCCGCCGACGGGGCCCGGGAAACCTATACATTCGAGGATCTGCGGCGGGAAACCAACAAGTTCGCCAACGTGCTGAGCGAGCTGGGGGTAAAAAAGGGCGACCGGGTGTTTGTCTACCTCAACCGCATCCCGGAAGTGTTCATTACCCTGTTCGGGGCCCTGAAAACCGGGGCCGTGGTGGGGCCACTGTTTTCGGCTTTCGGCCCGGAAGCGATCAAGGATCGCCTGGAGGACAGCGAGGCGGTGGTGGTGGTCACCAGCCCGGACCTGAAGGATCGCCTGGATGCCATCCGCTCCGATCTGCCCGCCCTGCGGCATGTGGTCATCGTGGATCACCGCCAGGACTACATGCACCCCATGGAGCGGCATGAAATCAGCTACCGGCGGGCCATGGAAACGGCCTCCGACCAGTTTGAGACCGTCGCCACCAGCCCGGACGACTATTCCATCATCCACTACACCTCCGGCACCACCGGCAAGCCCAAGGGGGCGGTGCACCGCCATGCGGCCATCATTGCCCATTACGCCACCACCAAATACATTCTGGACCTGCGCCCCGAGACGGATATCTACTGGTGTACCGCCGATCCGGGCTGGGTCACCGGGACTTCCTACGGCATGTTCGGCCCCTGGTCGATGGGCGCGCCCATTCTGGTGTACGAAGGAGGCTTCAAAGCCGAGGACTGGTATCGCATCATCCAGGATTACAAAGTGACCGTGTGGTACACCGCCCCCACCGCCATCCGCATGCTGATGAAGGCGGGCGAAGACACCGCCGCCCGGTTCGATTTCTCCTCGCTGCGGCACCTGTGCAGCGTAGGGGAGCCCCTGAACCCGGAAGCCGTGGTGTGGGGACAGAAAGTATTCGGGCATGTCTTCCATGATACCTGGTGGCAGACCGAAACCGGGGCCATGCACATCTGCAACTACCCGTGCATGGACGTAAAGCCGGGCTCAATGGGCAAACCCTTCCCGGGAGTGACTGCTGGCATCCTGGACGATGCTTGGAACCCCCTGCCCCCCGGCGAGGAAGGCCACCTGGCCGTGCGCCCGGAGGCGCCCTCCATCTTCCGCAACTACTGGAACAAGGAGGAAATGTACCAGAGCAAGTTCAAGAACGGCTGGTACATTACCGGCGACCGGGCCCGCATGGACGAGGACGGCTACTACTGGTTCGTAGGCCGGGCGGATGACGTGATTAACACCGCCGGGCACCTGGTGGGGCCCTTCGAGGTGGAAAGCGCCCTCATCGAGCACCCGGCAGTGGCGGAAGCCGGGGTCATCGGCAAGCCGGATCCCGAGCGCATGGAGATTGTGAAGGCCTTTGTGTCCCTGAAGGCCGGCTTTGAACCTTCCGAGCAGCTGAAAAAGGAGATCAAGGAATTCGTGCGCACCCGGCTGGCCGCCCATGCCTATCCCCGGGAAATCGACTTCCTGCCCTCCCTGCCCAAGACCCGCAGCGGCAAGATTATGCGCCGCCTGCTGAAGGCCCGGGAACTGGGCCTGCCGGAAGGTGACACCTCCACCCTGGAGGATTAATTCAGGCTTGCCGGTAAGCGGCCAGCAGCCCGGCCAGGGCCTCCTCGCCGGAGAGATCCATGTGCAGGCGTTCGCCCAGGTAGGCGCACAAAGCCCCGGCCAGCTCCCGGCGGGGAACCGGACGCAGGGACTCCCGGCGCTCCAAAAAGGCGCGCACCAGTTCCACCTCTTCCGGGGTCATCAATACGGCCACGGCAGGGCCCTCCGGGGCGTCTTCGGCCCGGCCAAGCACCGCTGGCTTGGCCAGGGGCTGATCGTTGATGACCACCGTCCCGGCCAGGTAATCCCCCAGGCGTTTCTCCCCGGGGGAGCACATCATGACCACCAGCCCCAGCCCGGAGAAATAAACGTCGATCAGGCGCATCACGTTGCGGCCAAAGGCTTCCCAAAAGCCGATGGGCTGACCGTTATTGCGCACCACCCGGATGTGAAAGAGCAGCTTGCCGAGCGACTGGCCGTTCATGCGCCACTCCTGGGCCATTTGCAAGCCAAAAAACAGCAGGAACAGCAGCACGGGCACCAGCGTGCGGGTCAGTCCCTTGAGCACGGTGGTAAAGGGGGGCGCGGCAAAGACCAGCAGCACCAGGCCCATCAGGGTCAGCATCAGCACAAGGTCGATGAGGAAGGCAAAGGTGCGGTTGGCCAGGCCGGCCAGCTCCACGTGAAGGGGCACGTGCTCGGCGGTGTTCAGGCGATAAAGCGAACGGAATTCCATGGCGGCCCGTCAGTCCCTTATAATCGTGACACCATCCTAAAGAACGGGAGCCCCGAGGGCAAGCCTTCAATATGAGCGTCAAGCAATGGATTCAGGATCAGGAACCGCGCTGGCAACGGCTGGATCAGCTGCTGGCCGAGTCGCGGGTCTCCATGAAGCTGCTCTCGCAGGCCGAGCTGCGCGAGCTCAGCCTGCTGTACCGGGAAGCGGTCAACGACCTGGCCCGGGTACAGGCCAGCCCGGAAGCCCGCCACCTGGCGCCCTACCTCTCCAACCTGGTGCAGCGGGGGCACAGCCGCATTTATGAAAAGCCCCCCGCCACCTGGCGGGACATCAGCCGCTTTTTCACCCACCAGTTTCCCCGCTGCTTCCGGCGCAATGCCCCCTACATCTGGCTGGCCTGCGCCATGTTTGCCGCCGGCGCCCTGCTGGCCATGCTGACCATCCACCTGGATCCCGCCACCCAGCAATTGTTCCTGCCGCCCTCCACCATTGAGGCCCTGCAAAAGGGGGTGTTATGGACGGACAACACCGCCGCCCACCCTGCGGAATCCAGCTTCTTGATGACCAACAACATTCGGGTGGCCCTAAATGCCTACGCCGCCGGCATATTCTTCGGGGTCGGCAGCCTGGTCATCCTGCTGCACAATGGCATGTTCGCCTTTGGGGGGCCGCTGCAGGTGTGCTTTGAAAACGGGATGGGCTTTCGCCTGCTGGGGTTCATTATGCCCCACGGGGTTATCGAGCTGACCACCATTTTTATCGCCGGCGGGGCTGGCATGATGATTGGCTTTGCCCTGCTGTTTCCCGGCCCGCTGCCCCGCTGGGAGGCGGTGCGCCGCAAGGGCCGGGAATCGTTGGTGCTGATGATGGGCTGCATTCCCCTGCTGGTGGTGGCCGGGCTGATTGAGGGCATGGTCTCCCTGAACCGCGCGGTGGATACCCCAATGCGCCTGGGTGTTTCGCTGCTTTCGGCCCTGTGCCTGTTCAGCTACCTGGGTTTGTCTGGCCGGGGCGAGCCGCCGGATCGCCCACCAGGGTAAGCACCGCCACCTCCGGGTGGGTATTGAAGCGGAACCGAGGCAGGCCGATGCGCTGCTTTTTCAGGTAAAACGCCGCTGAGCCCACCCCGCTGGTCACGTGCAGGCGGGTCTGTTTTTTCTGGTACAGCCCGTAGCGGTATTTCATGCGGAAGATCTTTCGGTATATCGGCCCCAGCACAGGAATGTAAACGTGCCCGGCGTGGGTATGCCCGGCCAGCACCAAATCGATCCGCCCCTGGCGATAATGGGCCAGCGGATCGAACAGCAGCGGGTTGTGGGCCAGGGCCACCGTGCACTCCTGCTGGCTGGGCACGCCTTCCAGGGCCCGGGGAATATCCGGGGTTCCGTACCACAAATCGTCCAGGCCCACAAACCACAGCCGCTCGCCGGATCGCTGCAGCAGGCGGTGGCGGTTCACCAGCAGCTCAAAGCCCAGACGCTGCCACATGGCACGGATAGCCTCGCTCTGGGCGTCATCGTAAAAGTCATGGTTGCCCAGAACGCACAGTCGGGCCTCCCCGGCGCGGATGCCGGACAGGAAAGCCTCCGCCCGGTGCAGGCAATGGCCGCCGTAGTGGATAATATCCCCGGTCACCGCCACCACGTCCGGGCTTTCCGCGTTGATGGCCTCAAGCACCCGGCGATAGTAGGCATCATCGCTGTATTCGTAAAAATGCAAGTCGGAAACCTGCACGATTTTCAGCCCCTCGAAGGCTTGGGGCAGCCGGGCCAACGGCACTTCCCGGCGGGTCAGGCGCAGGTCGTTGTGGGTGAGCATACCCGGTATTATACCCGTCCTAGTTGCCGCCCCCAAAGAAGGTGCCGAAGGCCTTGATGGCCATGGGGCCCATCAGGATGATAAACAGGGGCGGGAAGATGAAGAATACCAGGGGAAAGGTCATCTTGATGCTGGCCTTGGAGGCCAGCTCCTCGGCCCGCTGGCGACGGCGCACCCGCAGGTCGTCGGCAAACACCCGCAGGGTGTCGGCCACGCTGGTGCCCATCTTGTCGGCCTGCACGATCATGTTGCACAGGGAGCGCAGTTCATCCACCCCCGCGCGCAGGCCCATGTTGGTAAACGCCTCCGAGCGGGAGATGCCGGCATTCAGCTCCTTGTTCAGCCGCTTGAACTCGTGGGAAATTTCCGGGGCCATCTGCTCGGTTTCCTCAGCCACCCGGTGAATGGTGGAATCCATCCCCAGGCCGGCCTCCACGCACACCACCATCAAGTCCAGCGTGTCGGGCAGCTTGTACTTGATCTCCTCCTTGCGCTTCTTTGCTTTGCCCTTGATGGCGAACTGGGGCACCATGCTGCCCAGCACAAAGCCGCCCAGCACGCCCATCAGCGCAAAGGTAATGTTGCCCGCAAAGGCCACCAGCATGACCACAAAGCCGATGCCCCCGATGGTCAGGCCGGTGGCCACCCGCCGGGCCAGGAACTGCCACACATGCACCTCGGTATCGGGCAAGCCGGCCTCGGTCAGCCAGCTTTTCACCTGCTCCTGGTACTTTTTGTTCTCGCCGTAAAGCTTTCTGGACAAGGGCCCCGACACGCTGACCAAGGCATCCTTCAGGTCATCAAACGGCCCCCGGCTGACCGCCTTGCCGCTTTCGGCATCAATGCCCTTCAGCACCAGCAGCCGATCCTTGATGGGGTTGGGCTTGTAATTCAGGGCGGAAATGACCGTGGCCAACACCCCAAAAATACCCAGCACCAGGATGCCCCCGATAAACAGGATGGGGACCAGCTGGGAGGCAACGTTCAGGGTGGCAGGAGGAGGGGCGGCCATGGCGTTATACCCGGATATCGATGATTTTTTTCATGATGAAAAACCCGATGGCTTGCAGTACCACCACGGCGCCCAGGCACACCTTGCCAATGTCGGTTTCGTAGAGGGGACGCACATAGTCGTACATAAACAGGGACAAAAAGGCAAGAATCATGGCTGGGGCGCCGCCCAACACGTAACCGGTCATGCGGGACTGGCCGGTCAGGGCCGCAATCTGGCCCTTCAGCTTGAAGCGCTCCCGGATGGTGTAGCCCAGCTTTTCCAGCACTTCGGCCAGGTTCCCCCCGGCCTCCCGCTGGATCATCACGGCGGTCACGAACATGCGCACATCGGGCAGCGAGTTCAGCTTGTTGCTGAGGCGGCCCATGGCCTCCTTAACCGGGATACCCAGGTTGATGTCCTTCACCACGGTGGAAAACTCCCCGGCGATGGGCTCGGACATCTCGTTGGAGACCACGGTGAGGGCGGACTGAAAGGAGTGACCGGCGCGCAGGGCACTGCAAATCATCAGCAAGGCATCCGGCATCTGGGCCGTAAAGCGGTTCAGCCGTTTGCCGCGCTTCATCACCGCGTTAAAATACGCCCCGGCGGCTATAATGAACCCGCCTAGCATCAGCGGGAGAAACCGGGTCACCAGCCCCAGCAGCAGGCACACCCCGATGGGCAGGGCCATGTACATCAGGAAGTACTTGTCGGGGGGAATCTTGATGTCGGCTTGCTGCAGCAGCAGTTTGAGGTTGTTGAAAAAGTTGAACTGCTCCAGCTTTTTGCCCAGCTCCTCGTTCTGGTAGTCCTTGGCCTTGTACAGGCGGGCCAGCTTGCGGATTTGGGCCATGTTCTCGGTTTCAATGGCCTCTGATCGGCGCTCTTTCAACTGGGTCAGGCGCTGCTGGATGACCGAAGGCTCCGGGCTGGCATACCGTTGCAGGAAAAAGACGGCCGCGCCAAGGGTCAGGGCCCCAAAGCCGAGCAGACCAATCAGCATCAAAACCATCAACATTGTGCCATTTACCTTTTGTCGTCCGTGCTGCCGGCCACCTTACTTGTCGTCGGCGTTAAAGATATCATTGGGCAGGTCAATCCCCTTGGCCTTGCACAGATCGGCAAAGCGAGGACGCACCCCGGTGGACACAT
Organism: uncultured Vampirovibrionales bacterium; assembly: GCA_964390635.1. Lineage (GTDB taxonomy): Bacteria > Cyanobacteriota > Vampirovibrionia > Vampirovibrionales > Vampirovibrionaceae > CAYMIG01. The sequence goes on from CAYMIG010000007.1 coordinate 122,778, forward strand.
GGCGCCCGATGACCCGCCCGGTATCGGGATCGATGCCTTGCTGCTCGTACTTGAAAATTTCCTGCATGGTCACGGTATCGCCTTCCATACCGGTAATTTCGGCGATGGCGGTGGTTTTGCGCTGGCCGTCCATCAGGCGGCTCACCTGCACAATCAGGTGCACGGCAGAAGCAATCTGCTGGCGGATGGTGCGTTCCGGCAGGGGGTTGTCGTTCATCATGCACATGGTCACGATCCGGTTGATGGCGTCCCGGGGGGTGTTGGCGTGCAGGGTGGTCAGCGAGCCGTCGTGACCAGTGTTCATGGCCTGCAACATTTCCAGCGTTTCCGGGCCCCGGCACTCCCCCACCACAATGCGGTCAGGACGCATCCGCAGGGAGTTGATGAGCAACTGGCGGGCGGATATCTGGCCTTCGCCCTCGATATTGGCGGGACGGGTTTCCAGCCGCACCACGTGATCCTGTTTCAGCTGCAATTCCGCCGAGTCCTCGATGGTCACAATGCGTTCGTCGGGCGCAATCAGGGCCGACAGGGAGTTGAGCATGGTGGTTTTACCGGAACCGGTACCCCCGGAGATGACGATGTTCAGGTGGCACTTGACCGCGGCTTCCAGGGTCTTGGCCATGGCCGGGGTCATGGAGCCCCAGCCCAGCAATTTTTCCAGCGTCCCGGCATCGGTCTTGAACTTCCGGATGGTGATGGAGGGGCCGTCCAGGGCCAGGGGGGGAATGATGGCGTTGAAACGGGAGCCATCCTTCAGGCGGGCGTCCACCATGGGGGTTTTTTCATCCACCCGCCGGCCCACCGCCGAGACGATCCGCTCGATGATGTGCATCACGTGGGCATTGTCCTTGAAGGTCACCGTGGTGCGGTGCAGCTTGCCGTTGCGTTCGATGTAGACGTTCTTAGGGCCGTTGACCATAATCTCTGAAATGATGGGATCCCGCAGCAAGGGCTCCAGCGGGCCCAGGCCCACCACTTCCTCCACCAGTTCCTGCACCAGCACGTTGCGTTCCTGGGTTCCCATGGGGATTTTTTCGGTGGCCAGGAACTTTTCCAGAAACTGGTGGGCGGCCAGGGTGACTTCTTCCTTGCTCAACACCTCGTTGGCGGAAATGTTCAGGTTTTCCACCAGCAGGTTGTGCACCTTGGTTTTGACTTCCTCGAACTTTTCCCCTTTTTTAGGCTGGTTGGCACTTTGCTGGGGATCGTAGGCCGCACCGGTGGCAACCGGGGCTGCCGGGGCAGCGGCGGGACGGGGGGTTTGAGTAGCGGGCGCCTGGGCAGCGGCCACCTGGTTGTTCACGCCAGGGGTGGGCACCCCGGCCTGGGGCAACACGGGCGAGGCAGCGGGGGCCTGCGTGGTGGTCGCAGGGTCACCAGGCCGTTTCAGTCGATCGCGCAGTGACATCGATTACCTCATCCTTAGCGTTTATTGAACAGACTGCCAAGCAACCCCTTGGATTCCGTCTGGGTGGCGGGGGCAGCCACCTGGCGGCGCACCACGCCGCTGATCTTGGCGGCCAGATCCATGAAGGCCTTGTCCACCTGCTTGCTGTTTTCCACCTGGGAAACCGGCACCCCGCGGTTGATGGCGTTCATGACCACCGGGTAGTTGTTGGGGATGGTGGCAAACACCGGGTGCTCCAGGGTGTCTTCCACATCCTCCAGGCTGATCTCGTCGTCGGCCAGGTAGCGGTTGATAATGAGCTTGCATTTTTGCGGGTCGTAGCCCAGGCGCTCAAACAGGTTGAGCAGACGCTGGCTGCTGCGGATACAGGGCAGGTTCACCATGGACACCAGCAGGATGTGATCGGCCAGATCCAGGGCGGTCAGCGTCTTGGAATCGAAGGAGGTGGTGGTGTCGATGACCACGTACTCGAAGGTGGCCCGCAAAATGGTCAGTACCGCATTGATTTGATCTGCGGTCAGTTCCTCGGCGTCTTCCAGGTGCAGGGGATCCGCCATGACGAACACCTTGCCCCCGAACTCGTCCTGATATTCGGCCAGGGAGTTTTCCAGGTAGGCCGCATCCACCCGCCCGATGTTGCGGGCAATGTCCACGATGGTTTGCTTGGGCTCCACGTCCAGGAAGGTGGTGATGTCGCCCAGTTGCAGGTTCAAATCCACCAGGGCTACCGGACTGCCAACCGTGCGCGACAGCGACAGGGCCAGGTTCACGGCCAGCGTGGTCTTGCCCAGGCCACCCTTGTTGCAGAACACCGTGACAATGCGCCCGGTACGGTCGCCGATACTGCTATCGGCCAGCAGGGCCAGCTTGTGCTTTTCAAAGACCGCCCGCACTTCGCCGGGCTGCAGGGGCCGCTGCAGGAAATCCCGCACCCCGGACTCCATGCAGGCCCGGATCATCTCGAGATTCATCACCATGCCGGAGACGATGATGAGGGTTTCCTTGAAGTAGGTGGAAATGCGTTGCACCACGGCGAGCGTCTTTTCGGGCTCGTCGCGCAGATCGATGAACACCATGCCGGGCCGGTTCTGGCGAATCAGCTCGTAGCCGTACACCAGGCTGTCGGTTTCCGCCAGAATCTCCACCCCCGGGATTTCGGAAAGGGTCTGGTAGATTGTAGCCCGGGCATCGGGATCTTCATCGATTATCAGGACTTGGAAGTTATCAGCCATTGTGCGCGCGCTCTCTGTTTGGCTATCTGGGCATTCCGGGCGGGCTTACTGCGCCGACCCGAGGTATTTTCCGTAATGGTTGGGCTTGACGATCTTGGGGGTGACAATCACCACCAGTTCGCGGTCAAACTTTTGCAAATCCCCGTTCTTGAACAGGTTGCCCAGGATGGGTACGCTGCCAATCCAGGGGGTTTGCTGCATGGTGTTGCGTTCCTCGCGGGACAGAATGCCGGAAATCATCAGGCTGTCGCCGTCCACCAGTTCCACGGTAGTCTTGGTGGTGCGCTTCAGCAGGCCGCACACCTGCAAACCGCCCGCGCCCTGCTGGCAGTTGGAGGTATCCAGGCTGGAGACCTCGTTTTCGATGTGCAGCTCCACCCGACCGGAGCGGATGGCGATCCAGGGGGTGAATTTCAGCTTCACCCCAAATTCCTTGAACTCGATAACCGGGCTGCCGTTTTGGTCCACCGAACCCACAAAGGGAAACTCGCCGCCGGCCAGAAACTCGGCTTCGCGGCCATGGGTACAGACCAGGGTGGGATTGGCCAGCACGTTGATCTTGCCTTTCTGATCCAGGGCATCGAAGCGCATGGCCAGATCGCCCTTGCCGAAGGTATGGGCCAAGGCCCCGGTCAGACCACCCACGTTAGGGGCGGTCAGCACCGGCAGGGCGCCGATTTGCACCGGGGTCGGCGTAGCAGCCCCGCCACCCGCACCAGGGGTCGGGGGCGGCAGGGTATCGAAACGGCTGATGCCATGAGGCGTCCGCTCCTGATCGGCCAGGTTATTCCAGGCCACGCCGGTAGAAAGACTGCGGATGGTGGTGCGGTTGGCTTCTGCAATCTTCACTTCCAGCACCACTTGGGGCACCGGGGTTTCGGTCAGGTCGATAAACTTGTCGTCCACATAGCCGTAAGCAGCCGCCGTCTTGCGAATCTCGTCCAGGATGACGGTGTTGGACACCTGCCCGCTGAGAATGAAGGAGTCATCGGTGACCCGGGCCTGGATTTTCTCGTTGGGGGCAATGGCCGCGATGGCGTCCATTAGCTCGCTGGTGTCGTTCTGCACGTACAGATCGAAGATGCCCTCTTGCCCATTCTCGTCCCACACAATCAGGGAGGTCACCCCGCGCTGCTTGCCGTTGATCATGAACTGATCCGGGGCCAGGGGGATGAGATCGGCCACCTGCGGGTTGGCAATGGAGGCCCGCATGATGGGCTGGGCGAATTTGACGATTTGCGAACGCCCGTTGACCACCTTGATGGTGGTCACGGAACCTTGCAGGGTCTGGGTTGGGGAGGCGGCGGCGTTATCCGCGGCCTGATCCTCGTCCAGTTGCTGGTAGGCAAACTTTTCATCCGCAGGAGCCTGGGCCTGCGGGGCCTGGCGAGATGGGATCATGGCCAGGTGGCCCGCATCGCCGTCCGTAAAAACCTGGGCCGGCGCCACCGGCAACATCTGGGCCGTCAGTACGGCGGCCATCACAATCGGTATCAGGCGCATTTTTCCACGTCTCCCATCCATGAATCGCTTCCTCGGACTTCCTTTCCTTGACTACTGGGCAAAATCGACGGTTTCCGATGCCGGCCCCTTGTAGACCGTCATGCTGAACTTGGAGGTGGCCGAGTTCGCATCGGGGGCGGGCAGGTTGGCACCGTCGGGGTTGCTGAAATTGACGTTCTGGAAACTGCCGGCGGCGGGTTCCGGCGGCGGCGGTAAGGTTTTGGGGAACTGGCCGGGGGTCACCCCGGTCAGCAGCTCGGTCATGTCGGCACCGGCCAGCTTGTTCTTGTTTTTGTCGGTAAAGTTCCGCAGGGTCAGGTGGAAGCTGCCCAGCTTGTTGGCCAGGGCCAGCAATTCGGCCTGCTTGGGCGTTACCGCCACGGTCACCGCGTTGCCGGCACGGCTTCCCGCAGAAGCGCCCCGGCCACCCGGCCCGCCGGCACCCCCGGCATCGCTACTGTTACCCACCGAAATCACCTGGATATCCTGCAACAGGGTCTTGGAAACCGTGTTGTCGTTGTTGGTGATGGTGACCAGAATATCCACGTGCACGCCCGGAGACAGCGCCCCGTTCAGGCCGCCAATGGAGTCGGTCTTGATGGTTATGGCCCGCATGCCGCCATTGACGGTAATAAAGCCGTCGCCATCCAGCAGCTTGGTTTGCATCACGGGTTCCCCGGCGATGATAGGGGATTTCACCATCTTACCCACGGCCTGGGACAACTGGGTCACCGCGCCACTGGGCGGGGGCATCTCGGATTCCACCAGGGTGACCATGTCCTTGGTGATGGGCTGGCCGGGCACAATGTCGGCCACGGCCTCCACGGTCTTATAGGTAATCTTGACCACTTTCTGCTGCTGCTGGCGCAGGCGTGCCGCCTCTTCTTCTGCCTGTTTCTTGGCGGCTTCGGCTTCTTTGGCTTTTTTGTCCGCTTCCACCGAGACGTTGGTAATAATGGACAAGCCCACCACCACGGCCCCAGCACCCAGAATGAGCGCCACTACCAGCGCAATGGCGAACTGCACGAATACTTTCTTTGGTTTGCGTTGAGCCATGTCTCACTACCTTCTGGTTGAGCCCGGGGCGTGCGCGGGGCATTTGCTCATCCGTGGGGGCTCGGAATGGTCACTCTCCGGTTATCGACAGATCAGGACAAAAGTTTAAATCTTCCTCCACTCAAGCATACCCCGCCCCATGCCCGCGCTTATCCTCTATCCGGATGAAATCAAACCCGCCCCGCCATTGGCAGGGGCGTGCCGTTGGATGTTGCCGCCACGGGCTTAAGGGCGCAGGCGCTCCATGAGGCGGGGGAAAGGGATGGTCTCCCGCACGTGGTGCAGGCCGCAGATCCATGCCACGGTGCGTTCGATACCCAGCCCAAAGCCCGCATGCGGGAAGCTGCCGTACTTGCGCACGTCCAGGTACCAGTCGAAAGCCTCCATGGGCAGGCCGTGGGCCTGGATCTTGCCCACCAGCACATCCAGATCGTCTTCCCGCTGGCCACCGCCGATAATCTCCCCGTAGCCTTCCGGGGCAATCATATCCACGTTCAGAGCCAGCTTGGGGTTGGCCGGATCGGGCTTCATATAGAAGGCCTTGATTTCAGCCGGATAGTGGTGGATGAGCACCGGACGATCGAACTGCGAGGAGATGATGGTTTCCTCGTCCCCGCCAAAGTCCTCGCCCCAGGGGAAATTCTTGTGCTCCGGCTCGGTGCCGTGGGCGCGGATGATTTCCACGGCCTCGTCGTAGGTGATGCGGGGGAAGGGCTTTTGGATGGCCTCCAGCTTGCTCACGTCCCGCTCCAGCAGTTCCAGCTCGGGGCGGCGGTTTTTCACCACCTGCTGCACCACGGAGTAGACGAAGTCCTCGGCCAGATCCATATCGCCGTAAAGATCCAGGAAGGCCACTTCCGGCTCCACCATCCAGAATTCGGTCAGGTGGCGGCGGGTCTTGGACTTTTCGGCCCGGAAGGTGGGCCCGAAGCAGTAGGCCTTGCCCACCGCCGCCGCCGCGGCTTCCATATAAAGCTGCCCGCTCTGGGTCAGGTAGGCCTTTTCATCAAAATAGTCCGTCTCAAACAGGGTGGAGGTGCCTTCGCAGGCGTTGGGAGTGAAAATGGGGGCGTCCACCAGGGTAAAACCGTGGCTGTCGAAGTAATGGCGGATGGCATGGATGATTTCGGCGCGGATGCGCAGGATGGCATGCTGGCGCGAGGAGCGCAGCCACAGGTGGCGGTGATCCATCAGGAAGGCCACCCCGTGCTCCTTGGGGGTAATGGGGTAGTCGTGGGCGGCATGCAGCACCCGGAAGTCCTTGACCCCCAGCTCGTAGCCCAGGGCGGAACGTTTGTCCTCCTTCACCGTGCCGGTGACGATGACCGAGGATTCCTGGCCCACGTGCTCGGCGGCCTCGAAGGCCTCGGGACTCACATCGCCCTTGAACACCACGCACTGAATGACCCCGGTGCCGTCGCGCACCTGCAAAAAGTGCAGCTTGCCGCTGGATCGCTTGTTATACAGCCAGCCCTTCAGGGTCACGTCCTGGCCGGCATAGCGGGCAATGTCCTGTACGTACACATGCGGGGCTTGCACTTGGGTTTCGGGCGCCATAGGGGGAAATCTCCAACAACCTTGATCGTGGGCTATCTTAGCGTGAGCGAGGGGCGAACACAAGCCGCCCGAAGCCGGGCCCGCCGGGCAATCTCCTCCAAAGGGCGGGTTTTCCGACAGGCAAAATCGGCCATAATAGGCCTGAGTTCGGTTGAAGGAGAAAAACCCGATGCGCTCGTTTTTGCGGCCCGCCCTCCGGGCCATGCTTTGCGCCTTTATGTGCCTGGTGGCCCTGCTGGCTGCCCCCCAGGCCGCCATGGCCGCCGACACCCTGAGCGAGGCCGAAGTGCGCCAGTTCATCCAGCAGGGCGACCAGTTGGTCATGCAGCACAACATTGGCAAGCTGGTCAGCCTGCTGGCCCCGGAGGCCAAAATCCAGGTACAGGACAAAACTTATACCCGCAACACCTGGGCGACCCGCCTGAGGCAACAATACAGCGCCCTGCCCGCCGACCTGCGCACCAGCTACCGCACCCAGGTTGACGCGGTGAAGGTGAGCGGCGCCCGGGCCACGGTGAATTCCACGGTATATGAACGCCTGATGGCCGGCGGCAAGAGCATCAGCTCCGTGCACAAGGAGGCCGTCACCCTGGAAAAGCGGGGCGGCTACATCCTGATTACCTCGGTCAAGGCCTACAACGTTTCGCTGCACTAGCCATGCCCGGCCTGGGTGGCCGTCCTGACCGGACGATCCAGCCAAGCCCGACCAGGCGTCAAGGATTTTGCAGGTCGAAGGATCCCTGGGCCAGCTGGATGGACACCGAGCGGGCCCCCAGCGGCGTGGGCACCTTCTGCAAAAAGGCATCATAGGCCTGGCGAACCCGATCCGGCAGCAGGTCGGCCACATGGGCGTGGAAATTCTGCTGGTATTCCGACACGATGCGGGCAAAGGTGGGAAACAGCGTTTCCACCTTGGGCGTCCCGGCCCGGCTCAGGAAGGAATGCATAAGCGAATCCATCTGGGTGCGGGCGGTGCGGGCCACCAGCCCGTTGTCCTTGTAGGGGTTCTTGCGGGGATCGGACAACATGGCGGCCATCTGCTGGAAGGCCTCATAGGCACCCACGCTTTGATCGAAGGCCAGCGTATCGGCGTCCCCGGTGGCAAACACCATGGTGGCGTCCCCGCCCGCATCCGGCAGGACATGGCTGCGCAAGGCCACGCCCTGGCTGTCGGCCTGTCGGCGGAGGCCGTCAGTCACCTCATCCACCACGGACGGCTTGCCGCTGACGGCAAAGATGGCGCCGAAATGCACGGCCCCAGGGGCGGGTATGGTCATTGCGCGTTTCTCCCTCGTTGCTGATCGCTTTCTCTTCGTTCGATGCCGGAGGCACCCCCCGGACAGGCATAAAACCGGGCCGGGGGATTTTGTTGCTAGCACACGAAGGGGGGTTCCAAACCCAAAGCCCCCGGGGGAACCCAGGGGCTTTTGCGGGCTTGGACTGGCCGCGTGGCCTAGTCGACGTCGATTTGCGCGCGCTGCAGTTTATCGGAGTAATCGATAAACAGGGCCTTCCACTCGGAGAAGACTTCCAGCGCGGTCTGCCCGGCATCGCGGTGGCCGTTGCCGGTCTCCTTGGTGCCGCCAAAGGGCAGGTGCACTTCCGCCCCGATGGTGGGGGCGTTCACGTACACCAGGCCGGATTCCAGATCGCGCATGGCCCGGAAAGCCTGGTTGACATCCTTGGTGTAGATGGCCAGCGACAGGCCGAAGTTGGTGCCGTTGGCCACTTCAATGGCTTCCTCGAAGCTGCCCACCGGGATGAGCGCGGTCACCGGCCCGAAGATTTCTTCCTGGGCAATGCGCATATTGGGTTTCACGTTGTCAAAGAGGGTGGGCTTGATGAACCAGCCGGGGCCGGCCTCGGTATCCCGCTCCCCACCGGTCAGCAGGGTGGCGCCCTCTTTTTTGCCGATTTCGATGTATTCGAGAATTTTATTCATGGACGACTCATTGACCACCGGCCCGATTTGCACGTCGGGATTCAGGCCATAGCCGATTTTCAGCTGCTTGATGCGGGCCACCAGCTTGTCGCGCACCTGGGCATGCACGTCCTTGTGCACGATGATGCGGCTGGCCGCCGTGCAGCGCTGGCCCGAAGTACCAAACGCGGCCCAGATGCAGCCGTCCACGGCTAGATCCAGGTTGGCATCCGGCATGATCACGATGCCGTTCTTGCCGCCCATTTCCAGGGACACCCGCTTGAAGCTGGGGGCGCAGGCCTCGTTCACCCGGCGGCCCACATCGGTGGAGCCGGTGAAGGAGATGAGCTTGACGTCGGGGTGGGACATCAGGGGCTCGCCCACCGCACCACCGCCGCCGTACACCACGTTCAGCACGCCGCCGGGCAAGCCGGCCTCTTCCAGGATTTCCACCAGGCGGTGGGTCAGCAGAGGGGTTTCGGAGGCGGGTTTAATCACGCAGGTGTTGCCGCAAATCAGGGCCGGCATGATCTTCCAGCTGGGGATGGCCATGGGGAAGTTCCAGGGGGTGATGAGGCCCACCACGCCAAGGGGCACCCGCATGCACATGGCAAACTTGTTTTGCAGCTCAGAGGGGGTGGTTTCCCCGAACATGCGGCGGCCTTCGCCGGCGGCATAGAAGGTCATGTCAATCACTTCCTGTACGTCGCCCCGGGCTTCGGCCAGCACCTTGCCCATTTCGCGGGTCATTTCGCGGGCCAGCTCCTCTTTGCGCTCAATGAGGATTTGCCCGGCCCGGAACAGGATTTCGCCGCGCTTGGGCGCGGGGGTGAGCCGCCAGCTTTCGTAGGCTTTCTTGGCGGCGGCCACGGCGGCATCCACGTCGGACTTGTCGGAGGCCGGGAACACACCGATCAGATCGGAGGGATCCGCCGGGTTGCGACTCTCGAAGGTCTTACCGGACTTGGCCGGCACCCATTGCCCGCCGATGTAGTTCAAAAACGCGCTTTGCCCGCTGTGCTTGCTGGGCTTGATCTCAAACATTTGGGGATTGGGGGCAGTGGCTGCCATATAACACACTCCTCATGAGTCAACTTCAGGCGCCCATTATACTGAAAAAATACCCGCAAATACAGGGTGCCTCTTGGCCTTCCCACGCCGCCTAACGCACCTTGAAATAGTGGAAAGGCGAGCCCTGGGATTCAAAGCCGGCCTTCTCCAGGGCTGCCTGAAACTCCCGCGGGGCAAACGGAGCATACGGGTGGGTATCATACTCCGACTGCCCCACCACCAGCAGGCTGCCCACCGGCAGGTTCCGGCCCAGGCGTTCCACCAGCAGGGCGCGGCGCTCCGGCGGAATGAGGTAAACCACGTTGCGGATCATCACCACCCGGGGCCGATCGCTGGCGGGCTTGCGGGCCATGGCGTCCACCACGTCCACCGGCTTTCGGCGAAAGCGCACCACGGACTGGATATGCCGGCGCACTTCGGGTCGCAGGCGAAAGAGGCTTTCCCCATCCAGGGCCCGGCTCCAGAGGGTTTTGAAAAAGACCGCGTCGCCGGCATCAAACTTGTCTTTAAACGTCAGGTGAGCCAAGCCGCGTGCCGTCACCGGGGTCGGATCGACATAGTCGGAAAGCGTCCCCGTCATCCAACCCTCCGAAAAGGCGGCGGCCCGATCCCACAGGGCTTCCATACCCTTCCAGGCGGGTTCTTCCGGCTTGAAACGGGGGAAGCCCACCAGGCCATGCCGGGAGCGGGTGAAGTTTTGCGGATACAGGTCGCTGACGACGATGGGAAACCGTGCCGCCCGCTCCGGCCCCAGGGCGTCCAGCAGCACCAGGGCGGCGGCAATGGCATCGGATCCATCGGAACCCGCATAGATTTCAATGGGAACCTGATCCTGGAAATTACGGGACAGCTTTTGCAGCACCGCCGGCAAGGGGCCAAAGGCAATGGGTTCCCGGATAAAGGCGGTGGTATGCTGGATGCGGACCCGCTTGCCGGTGACGGCATCCGTGAAGTAGGTGGCCGGGCGCACCTCGGTTTTGGCCCGTCCGGCAAAAAACAGCGGCCAGCCCGCCGGGAACGGACGGAGGGGTTCCGCAGGCGGGAAGCTTGAGGAAGGGTTGGGCAAGGGAGGCATGGGCCGGCACGGGCTCGGCATGCCCCACCCGGAAATAGGAAGAATCCGCATCACATTCCACCATCAACAGGAAAAAGGATGAACATCCCAATCAAACCCGGCCGGCGCCAGGGATTGCCCCAGACGCCACCGCTGGGCAAGCTGTGTTAGAGTAGGGCTATGTCCTCCGGGAAAGTGCATGACTGGGTCACGGTACTCTCGCTGGGGCCGCTGTTTGCGGCCACCCGGTTCGGGCTGCACTGGGATCTGGCTGCCGCCCTGACCTTCACCGCCGGGGCAGCCATTGGCGGCTTGCTGCTTAGCCCGGATTTGGACACCCGCAGCCGGCCCTTTTATCGCTGGGGACCGTTGCGCTTTATCTGGTGGCCCTACCAGTGGGCCATCCGGCACCGATCCAGCCTCTCCCACGGGCTGGTGGTTGCCCCGCTGCTGCGTCTGCTGTATCTATCCGCGGTGCTGACCCTGGCCTACTTTGCGCTGTCCCAATACTTCCACCGACAGGGCAGCCTCATCACCCCCCGGCGGGAGGTACTGTGGTTCGTGCGCAGCCACCTGGACGGCCTGCTGTTGCTGGGAGCGGGCATCTGGCTGGGAGGCTTGTTGCACGTGGGGCTGGATTTCATCACCTCCCCCCGGCTGCCCCGCTCCGGGCGGCGGCGGGCGTTTCGGCGCTAAAACCCAATGCGGCGCGATGGCATATAATAGAGGTTGAGTTCTAGGGCTTAAGTTTTGGTTTAAGGATTTGATATGCGTGCAAAAACCTTCTGGTTAATCCTGGTCGCCTTGGGGCTGGGCGGAAAGCGGCACTGGCATATCCTGGCAGCCATCCTGCTGGGGGTCGGCTTCGGGCTGGTGGGCCCCATGTTCCTGGCAGAGAGCCAGATGGCCCTGTTGCGAGATATTTTTAACATCGGCGGACAGCTATTCATCCGCCTGATCAGCATGATTGTCATCCCCCTGGTGGTCAGCTCGCTCATAGTGGGGGTATCCTCCCTGGGCGACTCCCGGCAACTGGGCCGCATGGGGGGCAAAGTGCTGGTGTACTTCCTGCTGCTGATGACCCTGGCCGCCATGCTGGGGGCGGGCATTGCCCTGCTGATTGAACCCGGCCTGCAAGTCCAGGCCTCTGCCCTGGCCGGCACCGATACCGAGGCCCTCCTGCACCAGATCCACTCCACCCCCCAGGATCTGAAGGCGCTCTTCTTCAACATGATTCCCACCAACCCGGTCGGCTCCCTGGCTGCCGCCGATCTGGTGCCGGTCATCGTGTTTACCCTGTTTTTCGGGGCGGCGGTGGCCAGCATTGGGGAAGCGGGACGGCCCATCATCGCCTTTTTCGAGGCCCTGTTCTCGGCCATCATGAAGATTACCGACTGGATCATGATCCTGGCCGTGCCCGGCATCTTCTGCTTGACCTTCGTGACGGTGTCGGTCTCCGGCATCACCATCTTCGAGCAGCTGTCCCTGTACGGGGCCGCCATTTTGCTGGGGCTGCTCATCCAGGTGTTCATCCTGTTTCCGCTGCTGCTGCATTTTGTGGCCCGCATCGACTTCATGAACCTGTACCGGGCCATCTCGGAGGCCATCATGGTGGCTTTCGGCACCGCCAGCAGCTCGGCTACCCTGCCCATCACCATTGCCTGCACCGAGCGGCGGGCCGGGGTGTCCAACCGCATCGCCAGCTTCGTGCTGCCCACCGGGGCCACCATCAACAAGACCGGCACCACCATGTTCGAGGTGATTGCGGCCATGTTCCTGATCCAGGCCTATAACCTGCCTTACAACGAGTACACCGTGGTCATGATCGTGCTGTTTGCCATTGTGGCCAGCATTGGGGCGGCGGGCGTGCCTAGCGCGGGGATGTTTACGCTCTACATTGTACTCAACAGCAGCCTGGGAAAATTCGACATCAACATGCTAGCCGGCGGGATGGCGCTCCTGTGGTCTATTGACAGGCTGCTGGATATGTGTCGTACAGTAGTAAATGTCATCAGCAGCTGCACCGTGGCCGCCCTGGTCGCCGCCAGCGAGGGTGAACTCAACCGGGATATCTTGAACAACCACGAGGCCTGGACGGAGGTCGTCTGAGATGGGCAAAAAAACACTGCAAACCCGCTGGATCCTGTGCCTGGCACTGGCCGGCACCCTGGTTCTGGGAAGCACCGCCCCCGTGGCGGCCAAGAAAAAGTCCCCCGCCACACAACCGGCGGCAACCGAGTCCGCCCAGCCGGGCAGCGAGGCCAAACCCGCGGACACCCCGCCGGAACCTGCCCCCACCCCGGAGCAACAGGCCATCGATATGTACAACCAGGGGGTGGAACGGTTCCAGGCAGCCCAAATACAAGCCGAAAAGGGCAACAAGGCCGGTCAGCAGGCCCTGCTTAAAAAAGCCCTGGAATACTTCACTGCCGCCCTGCGCCACCATCCCAAGCTGGTGGAGGCCCAAAGCAACATTGGGTTTGCCTACCTGACCCTGCACGATTACAAGCGGGCCATCAAAGCCTTTAACGAGGCCCTGATGCTGGATGACAAACACCTGAACACCCTGAACGGCCTGTCCACGGCCTATGCCTTTGCTGGCGACCTGGAAAAGTCCCTGGCTACCTTCAACCGGCTGACGACCCTCGATCCGGGCAACCCGCAGTACTTTTTCAACAAGGGCAGCGTGCTGCAAAAGGCGGGCCGCCTGGAAGAAGCCCGGCTGGCCTACGAGGAAGCCCTGCGCATCCGCCCCGATGATCAGCGCAGCCTGTTCAACATGGGCACCCTGCTGGAAAACCAGGGCAAACTGACCGAGGCCCGCCCCTACTACGAGAAGGCCAAGGGGGTGGAAATCGGCAACACCATCGGGCTGGAAGCCATCCACCGCATCCAGGCCATTGACGCGGCCCTGGGGGCCAAGGCCCAAACCGAAAACGCCCCCGCCCAGTAACAACGAGGAGGCCCGGCCATGCTGCATACCCACCTCAAGCAGGCGCTTCGGCTGAACCGGGGCATCGGGTTCTCGCTGCTGACCTACGGGGCCGTGGCGCTGATTGCCACCCTGCTGCACCCCCAAGGCTGGGCCGCCTATTTGCGCCTGTCCGCCCTGGGGCTCATCAGCCTGGCCTTCCTTGGCTTTAACGAGCTGGCCCTGAAAGCCCTGAAGCGCCACCCCAAGCTGGATGAGCTGATGCTGGAAAAGTTCAGCCTGCTGCTGCCCCTGGCCGGCTGCCTGGTGGTGGGGCTGGCCTATCTGATTACCGGGCAGCTAGGCATCTTCCTGCTGTCCACGGTGGTCATGCTGCAGGCCCAGCTATTCGGGCACAACGGCATTGCCCGGGTGATGATGGCCATGCTGGCGGTGGTGTTCCTGGTGACCATGCCGCTGAAATACCCCCACCTCATCGGCTTCAGGCCGGTGGAAAGCAAGGGGCTTTTCATCCTGCTGGCCCTGCTGCCCTTCGTGTGCACCCTGACCTATTACGGCAGCATCGTCTCCACCCTGGTGCGCAGCACCACCCACAAGGTGAACAAGCTGCAGTCGCTGGCCGCCACCGACGGGCTGACCGGGCTGATTAACCGCCGGCAGTTCAACCACCAGCTGGATGCCGAGATTGCCCGGGCCCGCCGCTACAAAAAGCCCCTGTCGCTGGCCCTGTTCGACATTGACGACTTCAAGAAGATCAACGACTTCTACGGCCACCCCACCGGGGATCGCATTCTCAAGGAGCTGGGCGCCCTGATGACGGTCAACGTGCGGGAATCGGACATTCCGGCCCGCTACGGCGGCGAGGAATTCGCCCTCATCCTGCCCGAGACCGGCCAAATTGACGCCCACGACCTGCTGGAGCGCCTGCGGGCCATGGTGGAGCGCACCGTGTTCTGTCTGCCGGACAACCCCATGACCATCACCATCAGCGTGGGCGTGGCCCAGCTGGATGGCGACGGCGCCAAGGCCTTCGAACTCATCGAGCGGGCCGATGCCGCCCTGTACCAGGCCAAAAAGCAGGGCAAGAACCAGGTGGTTTACGGGATCGTGCCGACCCCCAAGGTCAGCTATCCCCCCTTCACCTCGCCCTAAGCCCGCTTTCAGAGCCGGCCCCTTTGTGGGAGAATCTTGGCCATGAGCAAGGACGTCCCACTCGCCGCCGTTTTGCCGGATCCAGCCCAGGATCAGCCCAAGGCCGCCCAGGTGCGGCAGATGTTTGACCGCATTGCCGGCACCTACGACCTGCTGAACGACTGCATCTCGATGGGTTTTCACCGCCACTGGAAACGGCAAGCCGTGGGCCTGCTGCAATTAAGCCCGGGCAGCCACGTGCTGGACGTGTGCACCGGCACCGGGGACCTGGTGGGCTATCTGCTTCCCCAGGTGGGTTCCCAGGGAAGGGTGACCGGCCTGGATTTCTCGGAGAACATGCTGGCCCTGGCCCGCCAGCGCCACGCCCGTCAGCCCAACGTGGCCTTTATGCAGGGGGATGCCATGGCCCTGCCCTTCGAAGACAATCGCTTTGACGGGGCCATCATCAGCTTTGGGCTGCGCAACGTGGTGGATATTCCCCGCGCCCTTGCCGAAATGCACCGGGTCATCCGCCCCGGGGGCTGGATGGTAAACCTGGATACCGCCCCGACACCCAAACTACCGGGCATGCGCTTTTACTTCAACCGCGTCATGCCGCTCATCGGTGGCCTGCTGGCCAACGATCAGCAAGCCTATACGTATTTGTCCCAGTCCACCCGCCATTTCCTCTCCCCGGATGAACTGGCCCGCGCCTTTGAGGGCGTGGGGTGCCGGCCCGTGGTTTCCCGCACCCTGATGCTGGGATCGGTCTCGCTGCAAGCGGGCCAAAAGCCGCCGGCTTAGGCCAGAAAGCCTTTTTTGGCCCCTTCCGGCTTCTGGTTCAGCTGGGCCTGCTTGTGGTTGGCCGCAATCTGGCGGGCCAGCCGCACTTTTTCGCTTTTATCGCTGGCCGCTTCCCGGGTCACCTCCTGCCCCTTGGCATAGGAGGCCGCCGCGCTGGCTGCCAGCAATCCGCCCGGAAAATTCAGGCTGCTCATGGTTGAAATTCCCTTATTGTTGCTTGTATCCAATCCGTTCTGGCATACAAACATCCCTTGCCTGCATAAAAACGGGCATTTCGTTATCTTTTGCAACAATGGGCAATAAAAAGCAAAAATATTTACAAAACGTTACAGTCCGAAACCGCGCCCCTAGCCGAGATAATCGGTGGCGGCAAGGAGGGTATAGCAGGATTGCAGCATGCGGTAGACGGTCTGGAAGTCGTCGGCCCGGTACCGCAGGGTGCGCCCGTCCACCCGCTCCGGCCCGGGAATGAGGGCGGCGGCATCGGCGGCCAGGGAATGGATGAAAGTCATCCGCAACTCGTAGGGCCCGGGCAGGGACAACCGGCGGGCGGGCCACTGAGCGGCCTGGGCCATCACATCACGGGTCTTTTCGGCATAATCCAGCAGCACCTGCTCAACCGGATAGTTCAGGGCGGCGGCTTGCCCCAGGCCCTGCTTGGTTTCCACGGTGGGCAGATCCGGGATGAGCCCCCGGATTTCCTGGCAAAAGGCCCGGTCTCCCGAAGCCAGCACCAGCGGCACCCCGTAGGTCAGGCTGGCATGCAGGGCGTTGATGCCCCCTTCCCCGTAAGAAACCCCGTTAATGGACACATCGAACAGCTGGTGATGGAAGGTATGGCTGAGCACCCCGCCCAGAGTGCCGGCCTTGGCGTGGTAGCCCACGTAGATGGCCCCGTCGAAACTCTCATCCAGACCTGCCGACATGGCGCAACGCTTGGGTTTGCCCGACAGCAGGGACACCCGGGGATCCACCTGGTCCAGGGCCAGGTTGGTCATGGTGCAGTGGGAATCGTTGATGACGATTTCATCCGCCCCGGCATCCAGGGCGGCCTCCACCACGGCCTCCACCTCCAGTTCCAGCTGGCTGACCGCCCAGTCGTAGGCGTCTGGGTTGGGCTGACGGGCGCAATGGTGCGGGGATACCACCCCGCACACGCCTTCCAGATCGGCAGAGATGTAAAGCTTGGTCACGGGCGCCTAGCGAGGGACATCCGAGGGCACATCCCCGCCCCGGCCTTCGGTCAGGCGGCTCACGGTGCGGCGACCCACTTCTTCCAGATCGTCAGAAACCTGGCGGGCCTTCTCCTTGAACGCCTCGGCCTTTTCGCGCAAGACATCGCCCTTTTCCCGGATGGCATCGGCGGAGCGGCGGTAGCGGCTCTCAAACTCCCCCCGGATCATTTCCCGGGTCTCCACCCCGCTACGGGGGGCCAGCAGCATGCCGATGGCGGCACCCACCGCGCCGCCCACCAGGGCGCCGGCAATAAATTTTCCAAATGATGACATGATCCAACCACCTTTCTCTTACGGTTTCTATCGATGAAAAGACTGCTTCAGGCCGGCCCACAGGGATTCCACACCGGCCTTCAGGGTATCGACCCCTTTGCCGATGGCCGGCCCGGTGGCCGCCACCCCGGCTTCAACCGATTTCACGCCAGAGACGGCCTTGGCGCTGAGCAGTTCCATGTGCTCGGCGGTCAACCGCAAATCCCGCATGGCCGGGGTCAGTTCGTAGCGGGCCAGGGTGGCCAGATCCAGCAAGGCATGCAGCAGCATGGCCAGCTTGTAGAGCACCATGCTCAGCAGCACTCCGGCCGGGATCAGTACAATCCAGCTGACCCGGATGAGGGTTCCCAGTTCCTGTTCCGAAAATGGCTCCATGCCGGCTCCCGCTTCAGTTAAAATCGTAACCCGAGGCCAGTTCCTCGGCCCGCTTGGCCTTGGCCATGCGGTCAGCATCCCAGTCCCGCTTCACCTTGCCCATCTGATCCTCGATGTTGTAGCGGGTGCGGTCGATAAATTCCCGGGTGCGGGTGTTGGGATTGCGGAACTCGTCGTTGATCTTGCCGGGCAGGTTCCGCACGGCCTCGTGGAGATCGGCCCGCAGCTCATCGCCGGACTTGGGCGCAAAAAGCAAGCCCATCAACCCGCCGGAGAGCAGACCCACCGCCATGCCGGCTATAAAGGTAAAAATGCCGTCATCGCTCTCTTTTGACACCGTCCTACCTCTTTTCAGGCTAAACGTTTGACTACCCTAAGTCTAGGCTTTACGGGCACGGGCGTCAAGAACGGGCCATGCGGGAGGCTGCCAGGGCCTTATACGCCAGCCGGGCAAGCTTTGCCCACCGGGTGCCTCCGCCCAGGTTCTCCAGGGCGGGCAGCTGGTACGAAGCCCGTTCCAGCCGGCGACGAAGGGCTCTTAAGCGATCCACCTGCATGCGGGCCTGCGACAGCCAGGTCTGCCGGTTTTCGGCAATCCGGTTTTCCGCCGCAATAAGCTTTAACAGCAGGTAGCCGAGGCCCAGCAACACGGCAAACTCGGCCAGCACCAGCACACCCAGCACAAATTCGGCATCCAGCACCATCAGGGGGCCGTCCCGGGCTTGGGTTCCGTGGGCACCCCGGGGGTCTGGGCAGCAGGGGAAGGCTCCGGCGACATCTTGGGCAGGCTGGGGGGCTGACGGATATCCACATGCCGCAGGTACTCCAGCTGCTGCTTCATCAGATCGGCCTTGCACTTTTCATGTTCGCGCTTCAGCATGACGATGCGGGGGTGCAGCAGGATGCGCTCCACCCGGGAGCGGCTGTTCAGCAGCACCACCTCTTTGCGGATGGGCTCGCAGTATCGCTCGATGGCATCCGGCGGGGGGGGCTGGAAGGTTTCCAGCTGTTCGGCAGCGTCAGGCGCCGCTTTCTCCTTGCGGAACCACTTGGCCTCGGCAACAGGCAGGCCAAGCCAGAGGAGCAGAAACAGCGCGAAAATCGGACGGGTCATAACACGGGCACTTCCATTGCTTGCTTACTATTTTACACGCTGAAACAAAGCGTTCCGACATCCCGGGGGGCAAAATGCATACGATCCGAACTCGCCGGGCCGGTGCGTTGCTCCCGAAAGTCGGTCTGCCAGCATTCCCGACAGGAAAAACCGGGAGCAAAGCCCACCGTCTGCAACTCGCCCGTGGGGTTGATGAGCCGCAAAAACAAGCCCTCCCCCGGCTGCCAGTAGCAGGCGGAGGCGACCACCGCCGGGTTGTCCCAGGCCATCATAGCGCAAGCCGCGCCGGGCATACGCATTTCCCCGCTGCCCGCCACGGCCCACACCGTGCCGTAAAAGCGAGCCGCCGCGTCGTACAGGTCGGCGGGGGTCTCCGGGGTAGGCAGCCAGGCCAGCCGGAAGGTTTCCGGGGCCCGGTCGGTCAACAGGGCTTCCGGGGTATGCAGTGGCGGGCCCGCCGGGGCACCCCGAGTGTTCAGGGTCTCATGGGACAACATGTGGAAGGTGCGGCGCAGGGTAAAATACAGGGCGGATCCCGCCACTTCGTACTCGGTCAGGCCTTCCGTAATCCAGCTGAGACCGTTGGCAGACACAAAGCGCTGGATAGGGCCGGTATTGGTTTGATGCTCCCGCATGCGGGAGGCCGGGGGTTGCGATTGCAAGGTATAGGCCGGATCATAACGGCGCTCCACCAGGTTGAAATGCCCTTCCGCCTGCACGGAAGTTACCGGCTCAGCGGTCTGAAAGCCTACTTGCAAGCCGTGGGGCTGCGAACCGGCCCGGCCCAGGCGCACCGAAATCTCCAGCACCGGGCTGCCCGCTTTCAGGCACAACTCGGTCACCAGCGGCTCGGGGGCCATGGCCTGGCTTTCCAGGCCAAAGCGATGCACCAGGCGAAGGCTTGCCACCAGGGGGCCTGACTGCACGACTTCCACCGACTCAAAGCGGGCCTGCACGGGTTCCGAAACTGGATCGCTGTTGTAAGAGTCCCCGGCATCATGCCAGATGCGGAATACCAGATTGCCGGGCCAGCTAAGGCGCCGCCGCTTATCCTCCAGGACAAGGGTGCCCTCCCCGGCCAGGCGCACCCCAATCCGGTCATTTTCCAGGCAATCGGGGCCAACCGCCAGGGAGGGCGGCGAGGCCAACCCGTCCTGGGGCTGGATTCCCAGGCCGTAAGCAGGCACCGACCCCGCCCAGATCCAGCCCTGCAACCGGGTCTGCTTGAGATGGGCCAGCGGAATGCGGTGCGTATCCGTCAAATACTGATCTGCCAGGATCCGGGCGCTGTGTGCCAGCTGCATGCCTGCCGGCAGGGCAGCCTCCGTGTGCCGATCCAGCGTCACGGGCACCACCCCGGTGTAGGGGCGATCCCCGGTATTGAATATCACCCAGTCGCCCGGGGCTCCCACCCGGGAGAGGGCGGCCTGGGCCTGGGCCTGCAAGCCATCCGCCAGCTGGGTCACCTGATCGAAGCGTCCCTCGTTTTCCCGGTGCACCGCATCCACCGAGCAGCCGCAAATACTGTCGTGGGGCTGGTTCAGGTTCAGCAGGCGCCAGGCCATATCAAGTTCCTGCGCCGGATAGGCGGGGCGGCGCGCCGGGGGCAGCAGCGTCTGGGCCATGGCCAGCAGGGGTTCCAGTTGATGCACCAGGCGATGCTCCAGCTTTCGGTTGGCCTGCTTGAGATAAAGCCGGGCCGAATACACCCCCGGCAGCAGGAAAGCCGAGGCATTATCGGCCAACTCCCCTTCAATCACCGGCCAATCCTCGTCGGGGGCAAGCGCGGCCATGAATTTTTCGGGGGTGGTCTCCTGGGCTTGCGGGAAGCAAGCTCGCAGCAAGGCCCGTCCCGCCGGGGGCACCGGCCCCATGTGATCCGCGCCCTGGGGCCAGAGGATGGGCAAACCCGGAGAAGTCGCCGCGCGCAGCCGGGCTTCTGTGGCCAACAGGGCCTCCCGACGCTGGGGCTCCGACAGCTCCCAGTCATCCAGGGCCATCTGGAAATACCCCTCCGTCAGGTGCAAGGTGGGCAGCCGGTTGCCATTGGGACTTTGCCACCAGAACAGGCTCCGTTCGGGGTTCACCCCCCGCCAGACCATGGCCGAGCCGATGCCCAGCTTGGACAGCAGCATGGGCATATCGGCGGCATGCCCGAAGGTATCGGGCAGATAGCCGGTGAACTGATGGCAACCCCAGGCTTCCGCGGTGCGCATTCCCCGGGCCAGGTTGCGGATGAGCGACTCGCCGGACACCAGAAACTCGTCCGGGGCTACAAACCAGGGGCCAATGCTCAGCCGACCTTCCCGAATCAAGGCCTCCAGCCGGGGGCGGTTCTGGGGGCGCAGCTCCAGGTAATCGTCCAGCACCACGGTCTGCCCGTCCAGCATAAAGCAGGGCAGGGCCCCGGTTTCCAGGCGTTCCAGCACCTCGTCCACCACCTGGGCCAGCCGCAGCTGGTAGGCCCGAAACGGCATGTACCACTCCCGATCCCAGTGGGTGTGGTAGTAAACGAAAAGCGGTGCCTCGGTCTCGGCCATAAACGAAGTCCCATCCTGAAGGTTCCCTACTTAGTCTATCAGGATGGGACGGGAATCAATAGAGAGCCTCGGCCCTTCAGGCCGATGCCGGGAGAACGTCCGGGCCAGGCGGGGCGGGAACCGGCACGCCGGATGAGGGCATGCCGGATACCCCGGTCAGCTTACTGGATAAGCCGCAGGGCTTCTTCCAGCAGGTTCTTGTTGGTGCTGATGAGCTTGGAGGTCACGTCCATCTGCAACTTGGCCTGTTGCAGGAAGTTCACGTTCTCCCGCAGGCTCACGTTGGAGGCCTCCAGCAGCCCGCTGCGGATTTCTCCGCTGCCTTCCACCGGCTCGCCGGAAAGGGCGGTGGGCTCAAACATCTGGTCTTCGGGCTGGGCCAAGGCACCCGGGTTGATGAAGTTCACCAGG
Source organism: uncultured Vampirovibrionales bacterium (assembly GCA_964390635.1). Classification (GTDB taxonomy): domain Bacteria; phylum Cyanobacteriota; class Vampirovibrionia; order Vampirovibrionales; family Vampirovibrionaceae; genus CAYMIG01. The sequence goes on from CAYMIG010000007.1 coordinate 144,398, forward strand.
GCCACCTTGTAGAGAGGGGTGGTGGTTTTACCGCCATTGGCAATGCCCACCAGGGTGCCGTCGGAGCGAATCTTGTACTCGTCGTACTTGCCAAAGAACTTGCCGTTGCTGGGATCCACCCACAGGTTGATCTCGGTGGTGGGCAGGTGCCCAGGCCCCCCGGCGCTGTGGTTGGGATTATTGGCCGCCGGGGAAGGATTACCGCCCCCGGTGTTAATGACCTGGCCGTCCTCGCCCAGCAGGTAGCCTTGCACGGCATAGCCCTGCTTGTTGACAAAGGTGCCTTCGGCGTTGAACTCGAAATCGCCCAGGCGGGTAAACAGCAGCTTGCCGTCGGGCTTGCGCATGACAAAATAGCCCTTGCCCTCGATAAACAGGTTGGAAGGGCCACGGCCCGGCATCGATTTGCCCTGGTCATTATCCCGGGGCAGCTCGTTCAGTTGTACCCCGTTGACGTAATCGGCAAAGCTGGATTTCAGCTGGCGATACCCCGGGGTGTACACGTTGCCCAGGTTTTCGGTCAGGGTCGACATCCAGCCCAGGGCCGCTTTCTGGGTATTTAGCGCTGTAATAAACGGATCTTGCATCGGTCTGCCTCCTCAAGGTCAGGGGTTAAGCTTGCTCATCGTCTGCGGAAGATGCCGACTGCTGGGACTGGCGGCGGGGCTGGCGGGGATCCCGGTATTCCAGCGTTCCCACCGGCAGGTTGCGCATGGCCATGCGGTGGCGCAGGTCGTCGAGTTCCTGCTTCATGTACAGGGCCACGGTTTTGTCGGTGGACATGAATTCCGCGGAAACCTGCCCATTGCGGATTTTCAGCACCACCGCGGTGGCCTTGTCCAGCTCCACCCGGATGGGACGGCCAGTCTTGTACCCTTCCCGGATGAGTTCATCCAGCTTGGAGGACACCTCAAAGCCCCGGTAGCTGATTTGCCCGTCCTCGGCGGTGGGAAACACGCTCTGGAAAGGCACGCTGCCCATCACAATAGGCAGGCCGGGAATGACCACCTGCTTCAGGTACTGCACATCCAGGTCGCTGAGGTCGTGACGCAGCAGGGTCAGGGCCTCCTCGACCGCCTCGGGGGTCTCTTCGGGGGGCGGCGTGGTAGGGGAGTCCACCAGGCGCAGGTGCCCCTTGATTTTAGCGGGATCCCCCTGGGCCTCAGCCTTGGGCTTCTGGGCGGCAGCGGGGGCCTTGGAGTCCTCGGCCTTCTCGGCGGGGGCCGGGGCGCCGGGCAGGGTGTTCAGCAGCTCCAGAAAGGAGAGATCGAAATCCTCAAGGGAAAATTCCTGGGGGGGACGGGCCGCGCGGCGGGCATCCAGGCCGGCCACGCCGTTGAACTGGAAGGGGGTTTCTTCGATTTTCATCCAGGCATTCCTTAATTTAACGTGGGATCGTGTGATTGCTGTCGGGCGTCGAATTCTTCCTCCTCTTGGCGCCGCTGCGCCTCGAGGGCCAGGTCTTCAAGTTCCTGCTGCTGGGCGCGGAAATAGCGCTGGCCGGCCACTTCGTCCAGCATTTTCAGTTCCTTGCGCTTTTCCTCTGCCAGCCATTCTTCGTGTGCCTTTTCCTTATGCTTGACGAGGGCTTCCAGCTCGGCCTGGGCCTTAATCAGCAGCTGGCGTTCGTATTCCAGCTGTTGCTTGGCCAGTTCCAGGTCCTGATAGAGCTGATCGAGCTGCTCGTTGAGGTGGTGCAGGTATTCATCATGCGCAGCCATCAGGGTGTGGTGGGAGGTGAGCATGTTCTTGCGGATCATCCGGATTTCATTTTTCTTCTCCTCGATGGCGGCTTCCACTTCCCGCACCCGGCGCTGGGCCGCGGCCACCCGTTCCTCGTGTTCCTTCTTCTTGCGCTCGCGCAATTCGAACACTTTTTGCAGTCGGTACACAAAACGGGCCATGGATCAGGTCGCGGGTTGCCGGCGCATCGGGTGATGGCCAGGATGTTGGAATTCTATGGAGGTTTCGGCAGATTGCAAAAAACTCTTGAGCCCCCGGGCCCAATATCCTCTATCCAATGGACGGCCCGGCTAGGCTTGGATGGTTACCGGGGCCAGCACGGCGTCTTTCATGCCATGGATCAGTTTTTTATCGGCAGGGGTGGATGTGGCCAGCACGCCCGCCAGCACCACCGACTCGCCGGTCACAAAATAGTAGGGGCAAAGCCGGGTGCGGGCCTTGAAGTCAGATGCCTGGCCACTGGCCAGATCCAGCCGTTGCATGGCATGCACGCTGGCCGGCACGAATTCCTGCAAGAGATGGGGGGTCTGCCCAAAGCTGGCCAGGGCGGCTTCCAGGCGCTCTCCCCAGACTTCAGCCGGATGATCGTGCCCGATGGTCACCCCCCGGCTGCCCCAGGCCAGTTCCGAAAAACCAGAGGGCTTGAGCACCAGCTGCCGCCCCTTTTGGGAAAGCGTCTTGAGCTGGCGAAAGTCCTGCACCACCTCACCCCCCGGGTTCAGGCCGTAAATAACCGCCTGGGGCGGCACGGGAACGGGATCGACCACCCAGCCCCGGGGCACCCATCGGCAGAGCTGCTCAAAGTCGGCCTCGCCCAGCTCCTTCACCCAGAAGGCCTTGAGGGCCGGATGATGCAAGAGCGCCAGCGAGAGCTTCTCCTCCAGGTGGGGCTTAAAGGGCGGGGTGCAGGCCACCAGGCCCTTTTTCACCGCATACTGGATGAGTTCCACCTTGGGGATGTTGGGCAGGTCGAACAGCTCGAAAAAGCGGTAAATCACGTCGATGGGCCGATCCTCCCCGGTGGCTTCGTCGCGGAACACCAGGCGATCATGCGCCAGATCCACGTCTTTGGGGTGCAGCAGCACGCAATGGGGGTAAAAGGCGCGGATTTGCGAAACCAACCAGGCCATTTCCGCCCGGTAGTCGGCGGCCTCGTCGGACAGCAGCACGGCAATCAGGGGATTCTCCCGCTGCGGGGCAAAGCTTTTAAGCATGGCCACAAACGCCTGGGGCATGCCGCCGGGGGCCTCCAGCACCGAAAAGCCGCTTTGCCGGTAGGCCTGGTTCAGGGCCGAGGTAAAGCCGATGCCGCCGGGCACCGAGTCAATCTCGGTAATGGCCCAGTCCCGATCGTCGTTCAGCATCAGGTCGGGACGGATGACCAGGGGCAGGTGTTGCTTGAAGCGGTTGTTGCGGGCAAACTGAAGCAGGGCTTCCGGCTTGCCCTGATCGTAGAGATCGCCCACCCAGGCGGGCACCGGCAGGTTCTCGTTGCGGCTTTGCCGGTACAGGGTATCCACGGCCCGCATAAAGCGCAGCAACATGGGGCCCAGGCGTTGCAACTTTTCGTAGCGCCCGGCGTCCAGGGAAAACGGGGCCGGAGACAACTGCCATCCCGGGCCGGCACCCCCCTTCTCTCCTCCATATAAGGGATCCACCGGAAGCGCTTCCGGGTTTAAGATGGCTGGAGACGTGGCTCGGGCGGAACGCGGCATGCTCATGCCGGGCATGATATTCCAGAAATTCCGCAATGAGAAGCCTCTCTGGCCAATCGATGCTTTATAATAAAAGGGAGTGCAGGGCCCCGTTCAGGTATCAATAGGCAAGGATTCCCACCAGGCATGTTCAAAAATTTCGGCAAGAAAAAGGACGCCGCCCCGGCGCAGGAAGGACTTCCCGCCGAGCAGCCGCCGGCAGCGCAACCCATGATGCCCGCAGCGGGCCAGAGCCTGTTTGCCCGGGAGATCAACCCCCCACCCGCCAATATCGATTTCTTTTCCACCGCCCCGGTGTTTGGCCCGGCCTGGGAACCCCCGCCCCTGATGGAAGAACTGCCGCCCGGCATGGGCGATGCCTTGCCCCCGCCCGACGGGCTGCCGCCTTTTGATCCTGCTGCCCCCGCCGTGGGATATGCGGATCCACTCCCCCCCCCGCCGGAACTGGCCCCCTATACCCCGCCCCCGCCCGCCGAGCAGTTGCCATGGGAAGCCTCCGCCGCCTTGCCGCCCCCCGAAGCACCACCGGCCTGGGAGGCATCCCCCGCCCCCATGGCCGAACCAGCCCCCTGGGAGCAACCCTTGCCCGAAGCGCCCGCCGCCTGGGAGGCATCCCCCGCCCCCATGGCCGAACCAGCCCCCTGGGAGCAACCCTTGCCCGAAGCGCCCGCCGCCTGGGAGGCATCCCCCGCCCCCATGGCCGAACCAGCCCCCTGGGAGCAACCCTTGCCCGAAGCACCCGCCGCCTGGGAGGCCCCACAGACCGAAGAACCGCCCCAGCTGGCCCAGATCTACCCGGAGGACGCGTTCCAGCCCACGCCGGAACCGGCCTGGCCCAGCACCCCGGATCCCGGCCTGCCGGCCCTGGTGGCCGATCTCTACCCCTCGGATTCCGGGCTGGGCGGCCCGGTGGGTGAAACCTTGCCCATGCCCGATCTGCAAATGCCTCCCCCCGTTGTGGATGACCCCTTTGCCGTCCGCTTTGACGAACCGGGCATTGAGACCGTGGCCGACCCCATGCAGGGCTTCGGGCCCGCCCCGGACACGGGCATCGATCCCTTCGCCGCGCCCGCCGACGCCGGGTTTGATTTCGGCATGGCGACCACCGCCCCCGAACCCGCCCCGGGGCTGAACGATTACATGTATACCGGCCCTGCTGAAAGCGCGGAAGACCCCTTTGCCGTGGAAGCCGGCGTGGATCCCTTTGCGGTGGAGACCTCCAGCTTAGATCCCTTTGCCGTGGAAGCCGTGGGGGACGATATTTTCGCCCCCAGCATGGAAGCCCCGGGCGGCTTTGGACTGGATGCCGGGCCGGCCCTCCCGCCCCCGGCCCCCGAAGCCATGCAGGAGGCTTTCAACTTTGATCCGCCCATCCTGGAGGAGGTCACCAGCGGCACCCCAGCCCTGGACCTGTGGGACAACCTGGATACCGGCACTACCCCCGCCGGCGCCCAGTTCCCGGACTCTCCAGAAGCCCCCGGGCACTTTCTGGATTCCGTCAACAGCCAACTTTACCCGGATGATCCCTTTGCCATCGATACAGGCACCCTCACCGAATCCGCCCAGGCCTTTGAGGAGGCCTCGCACCTGCTGTTCCCGGAAACGGCCAGCGCCCCGGTGGAGTGGGAGGACAGCGGGGTGGGCGAGCCTGATCCCCTGTTGAGCGCGCCCGCCTTGGAAGCTCCTCCCCTGGAACTAGGGCCCAGCTTCCAGGCCGAGGCCGAGGGCATCAGCGATCTCACCGACTCCTACGCCCCGCCGGACACCCTGAGCACTTATGACCTGTCCCAGTCCGGCCTGGAAACCACGGTGGAACCCACCGGCTACGCCGATGCCAGCGCCTGGGCATCGCCGATCCCTGCTCCGGAAAGCCCTGCGGAAAGCAGCCCGTGGGAGGCCCCGGATAGCGCCTCCACCGGGGGCTTGCATCCCTACGCCGATCCCCTGGATACCCTGCCCCTGGCGCCGGTTTCCCCGCTGCATCCCTATGCCGAGCCGGAGGCCAGCGATCCGAACCCGTCCTACGAGATAAACCCCTACGCCGATCCGGCGGATCTTCCCACCTTGGGCGTTCAGCTTGATTCCGCGCCGGATTTTCCCACCCCGGATCTGGCCCATCCATACGCCGAAGAAAGCCTGAGCGCCGTAGCGGCCCCGGATTTTTCGGATTACGGGGCCTTTAGTCCCACCGAGCCGCTGAGCAACCCCGATCTGGCGGATGCCTTTGGCGAAGAGGCTGACACGGTAGTGCCCACTTATAGTCTGGACAACGTGGTACCGCTACAGCCAGCGGGGACACCGGAAACCACCCCGGTCGCTCCCCAGGCCCAACATCCCGCCAGCGGCCTGGAAATGGAAAACCTGCAAATCCTGGGCTTTTGCGCGCTGGATGACAGCAAGCGCCTGTTGATGGTGGAAAACAACGGCACCTTCGCCCTGATGGGGCAGGCCGGGGAAGCGCACAACCCCAACATCAGCAAGATCAAGGAATTCAACTACAACCCCCTGCAATACCAGAACACCTTTACCGCGGTGAAAGAGGCCGCCACCGAGGATCAAGGCATGTACATCGTCCAGGTGGGCACCTGGCGTGCTATTATCAGTACGGTCAAAGAGACCATCCTGTTGCACACCGAACTGGGGTAAACCGCCACCCATGCCGTCCGCCTCCTCCCTGCCGGAGACCCTGGCCCAGCGGGTCAGACACCTGCGCGAACAGCAGGACATGCCACCCGAAGTGCTGGCCTGGAAGGCCCGCGTGCCACTCAGCATGGTGGAGGACATCGAGGCCGGCATCGAGACCTTCCTGTCCCCGGCCATCCGCTCCCGGCTGGCCCGGGTGCTGCACGTGCGCCCCGCCCAGCTGAGGGAAGTAGAGACCCCGCCGGAGGAGGCCATTTCCCTGGAAGTGCCCGTGCTGCAGCGCAAAAGCCTAGACCTGCTGGAAGCCATCCGCCAGGATCCGCAGGGCGCCTTCCACTGCCCGCGCTGCCAGGCCCCTCTGGTAGCCCGCCTGTTTGAGCGCCGGGACCTGCAGGATCAGACCTTCACGGTAGTAAAAGCCCACTGTACCCAGTGCATGTTCCGCCTGACCGACGACTGAGCCCTCTAGCGAAACGGGGCCAGGTGGATGATATTGCTGATAAAGCCGCCCACCCAGGTCAGGAAGACCAGCATCATCACCAGCGGGGCCATCAGCACGATCAGCACCCGATCCGCGGTCATGCGATAAGTCACCGTAATGGCCAGGGCAAACAGCAGCACCGTCCACAGCCAGACCAGCAGGCCGGCAATCACGCTAATGGCAACCCCCAGCGCCCCCAGGCCCAGCTTGAACAGGGTCACCGGCCCCATCAAAACCCAGGGCAGGGTAGCCAGCCCGGTTAGACAAAGCAGGTGGCGCAGGCGGGCCTTGCCGGTAAAGGCATAGGCGAGCAGGCCCACGATGAGGGCCATGGCCACCCACATTAACAAGCCGGTCAGCGTGTGCAAGGGGATGCTGACCAGCAAAAAGCGCATATTGCCGCCGCTACCCGCCGCATGCACCGCCGGGGTCAGCGCCGACACCCCCAGCACGGTCATCAGGCCGGCACACAGCAGGGCATTGGGCAGGGTATCCATGCCGGCAATGGCCTGAAAGGTTCGCACCGGGTAAAACAACACCCCGTAGACGGTATCCAGGTAGTGGGTGAGATCGAGATCGGGGCCTTGAGGCCGCTCTTGCCATTCAGGCAGGTCGGAGGTCGTCATGAGCCTACTCCATGACCCACAGGGGCTGGTTGGGATACTGCATGCTGAGCGGCATCATGTCCTTCATCAGGCTGGCCTGGGTGGCAGGGGCCTTCAGTTTGCTCACCGGCAGGCCCATGTATTCCAGCAGGTTGAACTCCTCGGTCTGGCGGCGCAAGGGCAGGCGCTCCTTGCCCTTCAGCTTGCCCTTGGAGCGTTCCTTGGCCATCTGATCCAGCCGGGTGTAGGCGGTTTCGAAATCGCCGATCTCATCCACCAACCCGGCAGCCAGGGCCGCCTTGCCCTGCATCACCCGGCCATCGGCAATCGCGGTGATGCTCTGGATGCGCCGGGCCTTCTCGGCAGGATCGGTGATAAACCGGGTGCGCCCGGCAATGACCGCATCCCGGAAATCATGGAAGCTGTCATCCACCATGGACTGGATCAGGGTAATCTCATCCGGGCGGGGCGGGCGGTAGGGAGACAGCACATCCTTGAACTTGCCGCTTTTAAAAGTCACCGCACGCACGCCCAGCTTGTCGTTCAGCAGGCTGCTGAGGTTCATGGTGCTGATGATGACCCCGATGGAGGCGGTCAGCGTGCCCGGATTGGCAATAATCTTGTCGGCGGCGCAGGCGGTGTAGTAGCCGCCGCTGGCTGCCACATCACCCAGGCTGGCCACCACGGGTTTTTTCTTGCTGACCCGCTGCACGGCGGCATTCAGCTCCTGGCTCATGCCCACGGTACCCCCGGGAGAATTGATGCGCAGCAGCACCCCGGCCACGCTGTCGTCTTCCGCCGCTTCATCCAGGGCCTTTCGAACCTGCACCGCGTTGGATTCGGACTCAAACAGCCCGTCATCACTGCTGTCCATCACAATCATGCCCGACAATTCAATCAGGGCCAGGTGCTGCTTATCGATAATGGCGGCCACCTTGCCGGGTTCCGGCTTGCTGGCCTGAATCTTAGCCGCGTTGAACAGGCCGACGGCCAGGGCCAGCACGGAAACAACCAGAAGTCCCATGGCCAGTTTGCGGGGTGTCATCGGGTGGGTCAAAACTGCTTTCTCCCTGCTTGACGCTTGCCAGGGCCATGCACCGCCCCGGCGACAGGTATCATTGTAACAGGTTTTGCTCCCGACAAGGCCAGGGAATTGCCCAAAGACCTCTCCCCCAGCACACCCAGAAAACCGAACATTTATCCCTTTTCAAGCCCCGCCGCCTGCCGCACAATAAAGACGTTTTTGTTCGAGACGAGGGTTAGGCATGATTTCACGGGTGTACACGGGCTCACTCACCGGGCTGGAGGCGCATCAGGTGGTGGTAGAGGTGGATATCAGCGCGGGGCTGCCCGGGCTCACCATCGTAGGGCTGCCGGATGCCAGCGTGAACGAGTCGAAGGAGCGCATCAAGGCAGCCATCAAGAACAGCGGCTTTGCCTTTCCCCTGAAGAAAACCGTAGTCAACCTGGCCCCGGCGGATATACGCAAGGAGGGCACCGGCTTCGACCTGCCCCTGTGCACGGCCATCCTGCTGGCCGCGGAATGCCTGAGCGCCACCGAGTTTCTGGAAAAAACCTGCTTTATCGGGGAAGTGTCCCTGGAAGGATCGCTGCGCCGGGTGAACGGGGCGCTCTCCATGGCCCTGATGGCCCGGCAGGAAGGCTTTGAGGCCATCGTGGTGCCCGAGGAGAACCGACTGGAAGCCTCGCTGGTGGAGGGTATCCAGGTCTACGGGCTGCGGCACCTCAGCGAACTGCCGGTGCTGTTCCTGCATCCGCCCAGCTTTTTGCAGCCGGTAGACCGGGGCGCCCTGCTGGAAGCCGGGCCCGAGCCCGCCGCCACGGCCACCGCCATCGACTTCGCCCACATCAAGGGGCAGGAGGCGGCCAAGCGGGGGCTGGAAATTGCCGCCGCGGGCGGGCACAACATGCTGATGATCGGCCCGCCGGGCAGCGGCAAGTCGATGCTGGCCAAGGCCTTCCCGGGCATTTTGCCGCCGCTCTCCTTTGAGGAGATGCTGGATGTCAGCCGCATCTACAGCGTGGCCGGCCTGCTGGGCAGCGGGCGAAACGGGGGGCAGCAGCCGCTGGTCAGGCAGCGGCCCTTTCGCTCGCCCCACCATTCCGCGTCCCGGGCCGGGCTCACCGGGGGCGGCAGCCATCCCAAACCGGGGGAGATTACGCTGGCCCACCGGGGGGTGCTGTTCCTGGACGAGTTCGTGGAATTCCCGCGCAACGTGCTGGAGGTCATGCGCCAGCCGCTGGAGGACGGGGTGATTACCATCAGCCGGGCCCAGCAAAACATTACCTACCCGGCCCAGTTCATGCTTCTGGCGGCCATGAATCCCTGCCCCTGCGGCTATGCCGGGGATACGGTCAAGGCATGCACCTGCAGCGACACCCAAATTGCCCGCTACGTGCAGAAGCTCTCCGGGCCGCTGCTGGATCGCATCGACATTCATTTGGAGGTGCCCCGGCTGCGGGAAGGGGAACTGCTGAACCAGCAGGCCGCGCCCGGGGAAAGCTCCGAGGCTATCCGCCGGCGGGTACTGGCGGCCCGAGGCATGCAGCAGCGCCGCTTTGCGGGGTTGGGCCTGCACACCAACGCGGAAATGAGCCCGGTGCACATCAAGCAGTTCTGCGCCCTGGATGAGGCCTCTGAAATGCTGATGAAGCGGGCCATCCAACGCATGCATCTCTCGGCCCGCACCTTCGACCGCATCCTACGCATGAGCCGCACCATCGCCGACCTGGCCGGGGCCGAGCGTATCCAAAGCGCCCATCTGGCCGAAGCCTTGCAGTACCGGGCCATCGAAAAGCTCTACCGGGTGGGCAAGCCCCAGCAGGCCGTGGCGGTGTAACCCCGGGGCAACCCGCAAGATTCAGGGACGTCTATTCAGGCAACGGGGCGCGTTGCAGTTTGGGCGTCCCTTACCTAGAATAGAACCCCATGACTCCCACCGAACACGTAGATGTCATCGTCATTGGCGCCGGGCATGCCGGCATCGAAGCCGCCATGGCCGCGGCCCGCCTGGGCTGCAAAACCCTGCTAATGACCATGAACCTGGATACCATCGGGCAAATGAGCTGCAACCCGGCCATCGGGGGGCCGGCCAAGTCGCAACTGGTGAAGGAAATTGACGCCCTGGGCGGGGTCATGGGCCTGTGCGCCGATGCCACCTACCTGCAGATGAAAACCCTGAACGCCAGCAAGGGCCCGGCGGTGCGGGCGCTCCGGGCCCAGTCCGACAAGGCGGAATACCGGGCCTTTGCCCGCAAGCTGGTGGAATCCGAGCCCAACTTGCGGCTGCGCCAGACCATGGTCAGCCGTATCCTGGTCAACCCGCGCACCCAGGCGTTTGAAGGGGTGGAAGACAACCTGGGTATCGCCTATGCGGCCCGGGCCCTGGTGATTACCACCGGCACCTTCCTGAACGGACGCCTGTGGGTCGGCGAAAAGAGCATGGGCGGCGGGCGTCCCGGGGAAAACCACTCCACCGGCATCACCGCCTGCCTGGCCCAGCTTGGCCTGCAGACCGGGCGGTTAAAAACCGGCACCCCACCCCGCCTGGATGGACGCACCGTGGATTTCAGCGGCCTGGAAGCGCATCCCGGCGATGTCGAGCCGCGGTTCTTCTCCTTCCTGCCGGATCGCCCGGTGCGGGAACAATTGCCCTGCTACCTGACCCGCACCAACGAGCGCACCCACCGGCTGATTGACGCCAACCTGCACCGCTCCCCCATGATGCAGGGGCTGATGGACGCCGAATGCGGGCCACGCTATTGTCCCTCCATCGAGGACAAGGTGACCCGCTTTCGGGACAAGGACAGCCACCATCTGTTCATCGAGCCGGAAGGCCGGGACACTTACGAAATGTATTTGCAGGGCTTTTCCACCTGCCTGCCCTACGAGGTGCAGGTGGCCATGGTGCGTACCCTGCCCGGCCTGGAGCGGGCCGAAATTCTGCGCCCCGCCTGCGCCGTGGAGTACGACTACTTTCCCGCCTACCAGCTGATGCCCTCCCTGATGGTCAAAACCGCTCCCGGCATTTTCCTGGCCGGGCAGATCAACGGCACCAGCGGCTACGAGGAGGCCGGCGCCCAGGGCCTGATGGCCGGCATCAACGCGGCCCGCTACTGCGGCAATCAGGCCCCCGTCATCCTCAGCCGGGAATCGTCCTACATCGGTACCCTGATTGATGACCTGGTCACCAAGGAAATCCATGAGCCCTACCGCATGCTCACTTCGCGCAGCGAGTACCGCCTGCTGCTGCGCCAGGACAACGCCGATCAGCGCCTCACCCCGCTGGGGCGGGAGATTGGCCTGGTGGACGCCCGGCGCTGGGCGGTGTTCGAGGCCAAGAACGCGGCCATCGCCTCGGAGTGGGATCGCCTGCGCGCCACCAAGCTGGAGGCCGACGAGGAGACCAACCGCCGCCTGACCGAGCTCAGCGGGGAGCGTATGAAAGAAAAAGCTAGCCTGCTGGACCTGCTGAAGCGGCCCACCATTACCTATGAGACCCTGATGGCCCTGGAGCCGGCCAGCGCCGGGGTACGGGCGGATGTGCGCGAGTACGTGGAGACCGAAATCAAGTACGAAGGCTACCTGGCCCGTCAGGCAAAGGCCGTGCAGAAGCTGAGCGAGGCGCACAAAATCCGCCTGCCCCTGGATTTCGATTACGGCACCATCCGCCAGCTTTCCAACGAGGCCAAGGAGAAGCTCAACCGCTTTAAGCCGGTAGATTTGGGCCAGGCCGCCCGCATTCCCGGGCTGACCCCGGCGGATATTTCCGTGCTGCAGGTGTTTGTCACCCGCCATCGGGCCGAAAGCGAAGCCCCCGTGGGTGCCCCGGGCGCTTGAATAGACATTTGCCGGATTAAACAATTTACGCTAAACTGAAGGCGTTTTCTTGAGGGGGACTTTCCACCGTGCCCATCCCGGCTTGGCGGACGCGTTTTGGCGGCTATGCCGCGGTGCCGTTTCGCAGTGTGTACCTGCAGCCCGGCTACCCGGAGGATTTGGCCATCGCCCGGCAGCTGAAGGCGGTGGGGGATCGGGAGGGCTTTGACGTGTGGGTCCAGGCTACAAAGGCCTTGCATGACCCGGAGAAGGTGCCCCGGCAAGCCGAGCTCATCTGGGATCCGTGGAGCCAAGACCACAAGTTTTTCCAGTGGACCCGGCGGGGCGAGGTGTTGCGCATGCTGGCACCGGCCTATCCGGGCAACACCCCGGTGGTGCGGGCCCTGGGCAAACTGCTGAAGCTGCCCGTGGCGCGGGTGCACTCCCATTTGGAAGGCGGCAACTTTTTTATCGGCAAGCAGGCCGACGGCCTGTACGCCATCGTGGGGTCGGACGCCGTGGATAAAACCGCCCGCGCCCTCTGCCACCGGGAGTTCCACACCGACTGGGAGCGTGACGATTGGGAATCGCCCGAAGAGGCCACCTTGCTCGATCAAGTGGACACCTACTACGACACCCACCCCGAGCGCTACCGCGGGGAAGCCCTGCGGCTGATTGCCAAAGACCTGCGGCTGAAGCCGGAACGCATAACCGTGGTCAGCCAGCCGGATTTTCACATCGACCTGGGCCTGCGCCCCCTGCACGATAACATCGTCCTGCTGAACGATCCGGCCCTGTCGCAAGCCCTGCTGGATGAAGCCCGCCGGACCAGCGACGACCCCACCGTGCACCGCCAGTTGCGCTTCCTGAAAGACTCGCTGGAGCGCTACCGCAAGTACCAGCAGCGCCGGGGCTATGCCGATACCGACACCCTGGAGCGCCAGTTGAAAACCGCCGGGTTTCGGGTGATCCGCATCCCGGGGGTGGTGCGCATGCGCACCTCGGAGCGCTACCCGGCGCCGGATCGCGAGGCGGGGCGCTGCGTCTCTTACGCCAACGCCCTGGTGCACCAGCGCAAAAACGGGGAGCTGGTGTACATCACCAACGCCAGCTACCTGCCCTTGCTGGATCGCCTGTTTGAGCGGGAACTGAAGGCCCGTGCCCCATGGATCAAGCAGGTGGACTGGATTAGCGGCCAAACGAAGCCCTTCCGGGATACCCCCTTCCACACCAACGCCATTGCCACCCACTTGGACCTGGGCGGGGGCATCCATTGCCTGTCCAACGAGCGGCCCGACTTCAAGGCCTGGCTGGCTTCGCCGCCCCAGCGGGGCTAGGCCGGCTTCAGCAGCTCGGCTCGAACCTTGAGCATGCCCTGGAGCAGTTCCATCAGGTAGGCCACCTGGTCTTCCCCGCTCATGCCCAGGTGTTTGACCAGCAGCACCGGCAGGCTGCCCTGCTTGGAGGTCACCCCCGGCATCCAGCGGGCCTTGCGGCCCACTTCGGCGGGCAGCTGCTTTTGCAGGGCCATCCACTCCTGCAGGGTGTAGGGCACGCTGATGCGGATGTACTCGTCATCGGCCCGCACCTGCGGCACGCCCAACTCGGTGGCCATCAAGCGCAGCCGCACCAGGTTGACCAGCATGAGGGTTTGCTTGGGAATCTCCCCAAAGCGGTCTTGCCACTCGGCCTGGATGATTTCCAGCGCCAGTTCGGTGTCCACGCTGGCCAGGCGCTTGTATTCCATCAGCTTCACGTCGCGATCGCCCACCCAGGCATCGGGAATGAGGGCGGTCACGTTGATGTCGATAATGGCGGATTCCTTTTCCTCGGACACCTCGCCGGTTTGCAGCTCGTGGATGGATTCTTCCAGCATCTGGCAGTACAGGTCGAAGCCCACCGCCACCATGTGGCCATGCTGCTCGGAGCCCAGCACGTTGCCCACCCCCCGGATCTCCAGATCGCGCAGGGCAATTTGATAGCCGCTGCCCAGGGTGGTGAACTCCCGGATGGCCCGCAGGCGATCCCGGGCATCCTCGGTCAGGTTGCGCTCAGGATCGTAGTAGCAGTAGGCATAGGCCTGGATGTTGCTGCGGCCCACCCGCCCCCGGATTTGATAGAGCTGGGCCAGTCCCAGGCGATCGGCCCGGTCGATGATAATGGTGTTCACGTTGGGAATGTCCAGCCCGGACTCGATGATAGTGGTGCACAGCAGCACGTCGTACTGGTGCTGGGCAAAATCGAGCATGACATTTTCCAGATCCCGCTCATTCATCTGCCCATGGCCCACCGCAAAGCGTACTTCCGGCACCAGGGCCTGCAGCTCCTCGTACTTGGCGTAGATGGTCTGCACCCGGTTGTGCACAAAGTACACCTGGCCGCCCCGATCCACCTCCTGCAATATGGCCATGCGGATCTGGGCCGGGTTGTAGGGGCCCACGAAGGTTTTGATGGGCGCCCGGTTGGTGGGCGGCGTGTTGATGAGGGACATTTCGCGGATGCCCGAAAGGGCCATATACAGGGTACGCGGAATGGGCGTGGCCGAGAGCGTCAGCACGTCCACCTCGGTCTTCAGCTGCTTCATTTTCTCTTTATGGGCCACCCCAAAGCGCTGCTCCTCGTCCACCACCACCAGGCCCAGGTTCTTGAACTTCACGTCCTTTTGCAGCAGGCGATGGGTGCCTACCACCACGTCGCACTCCCCCACCGCCAGGCGGTTCACCACGTCACGCTGCTCCTGCACGCTGCGGAAGCGGGACAGCAGGCCAACTTTCATAGGATACGGCGAAAGTCGGTCGCTGATGGTGTTGAAGTGCTGCTGGGCCAGGATGGTGGTGGGCACCAGCACGGCGGCCTGACGCCCCGACAGCACGCATTTAAAGATGGCCCGCAAGGCCACCTCGGTTTTGCCAAAGCCCACATCGCCGCACACCAGGCGATCCATGGGCTTTTCTGATTCCATGTCCCCCTTGGTGTCCAGGATGGCCTGCCACTGATCGGGGGTCTCGGTGTAGGGGAAGGCTTCCTCCATTTCCACCTGCCAGGGGGAATCCGGTTCGAAGGGCTGCTTGGTAATCTTGGCCCGCGCCGCATACAGGGCCATCAGGTCCTTGGCGATGGATTCGATGGACTTCTTGACCTTGGACTTGACCCGGGCCCATTCCATGCCGCCCATCTTGCTGAGGCGAGGCGGCTTGTCCCCGGCCCCCCGGTAGCGCGACAGCATGTTGAGCTGATCCACCGGCACATGCAGCTTGTCGGAACCCGAGTACTGGATGCTCAGGTACTCGCGCATCTCCCCGTCAATGCCGATACGGGCCAACTCCACGAATTGCCCGATGCCGTGCTTGGCATGCACCACGAAATCGCCCTGGCGCAGGTCGTGGATGGAATTGATGACGTCGATGTCTTCCCGCTTGCTGGCTTTTTCCTTGCTCACCAGCACCCGTTTGAGCTTGCGCCCGTAAAGCTCGGCATCGGTAAAGTGGGCCACCTTCTCATCCGGCAGCACAAAGCTTTCATGCGGGCCAATCTTGGAAACGATGACATCCCGGCTGTCGGGACGGATGACCGCCGGGTTTTGCCCCTCCTCGGCCCAGTATTCCGCGGGCACGTCCCACTCCTTGCAGGAATCCAGCACCCGCTGGGGGTGATCGGTGGTGACAAAAACCCGGTACTGCTCCCGGCGCAGGGCGTGGAAGCGATCGGCGGCCTTGGCCATATCCGCCTTGAACTGGTCGGCAGCCTGCACGTCCAGGGTACGTAAATCGATGGCCCCGCCATGCGGCAGCTGTCCACCGGCGTTCAGCGCCAGGGTATCGATGAGCAGGCGCCCGGCGGACTGATCCCGCAACTGCTTCAGGGCCTCGGCATCGGTCAGGTGGTAGCGGAAATCCAGGTCCAGCAGGCGGCCCTTGTGCAGCCCTTCCTCGTACTGGTGCCGGATGCGATCCGACAGGCCCCCGATGTTGTTTTCCAGCATGTGCCAGTCATCCAGCACCACCACGGCCTGGGCCGGAATGTAGTCCGCCACGGTCTTGAAGCGCTCGTGCACCAGCGGGGCGTAATAATCGATGCCGTCCGGCAAGAACGACTGCTCCAGGGCCTGAATTTGGTTGCGAATAGTCATTTCCAGGCCCTCGTAATCCAGCGGGGCCAGGACTTCCTTCTGCACGGCCAGCCGGGCTTCCAGCAGGGCCGGCAAGCGGGCCCGGTTCTGGGGATCCAGCACCAGCCCGGCCCGGGGAATGGCCACGGTCTCCTGCACCCGCTCCACGGAGCGCTGGTTTTCCACGTCGATCACCCGGATGTTTTCGATGGTATCCCCAAAAAACTCAATGCGCACCGGATCCCCGTTCACCGGGTACAGGTCGAAAATGTCCCCCCGGCTGCTGAACTCGCCGGGATCCATAATCATGCTGGCCCGCAGGTAGCCCAGCGCCAGGCAGTGCGCCACCACATCTTCGGGAGAAATCACCTGCCCCTGCTTCAAGTGCAGGGCGTGGCGCTCCATCTCTTCCAGGGCCATGTGCTTGAGCAGCAGGTTTTTGGGAGACACCAGCAGGATAAAGGGCTCGCCGGCCTGCAGGCGCTTCAGGATGCGGTACTGCTGCTTGAGGGCCTGCACCGGGAACACGGAGAGATCGTAGGGCGAAAAATCCTCCGCCGGATAGCGCTCCACCAGGCCGTCCTGCGGCAGGTAGCCCCGGCTGTCGGACAGGAACTGGCACAGCTCGAACTCGTACTTGATGGCCACCGCCGGGTCCGGGCATACCACCACCACCGGGCGCTGCAGCCGGTCGAACACCGAGGCGATCAGCAGGGCCTTGACCGACGGGTTGGCCAGGTTCTGCACGAAGGATTCCGCCGTCTCGCCCTGGCCCAGCCGGGCCTGGAAGCCGCGGAAAAAGTCCTGGAACCAGGCGGTTTCCGTGAAGCGATCCATCAGGTAGCGCGGCGCGGTAATATTCGCTGGCCGGGCTTGCAGGGACATAAGCTAGAACAACCTCATTTACAGGGTTTCGGAGGGGAGGGGCTTCTGGGGGGTGTCTGTCGGGGCCGGCTCGGCTTGCGGCTGCCCGGGGCCGGAGGGCGGGGCCTTGGGCACCACCAGGGATACCGGGCTGCCGTAATCCAGCGACAGGCTTTGGGCCGCGCCAGCCGGCAGCTCAATCACCCGATCCACCGGCACCACCGAAGGGTAATGGCGGCAGGGATCTGCCGTGCAGGGCTGGGCCTGATGCACGATGTTCACCACCTTGTTATCCCGGATGAAGACCATGTCCAGAGGAATCTTGGTATTCTTCATCCAGAAATTCACCCGGCGGGGCGGCTCAAAGGGAAACAGCATGCCGCGATCCCCGGGCAGCTCGGTGCGGAACATCAGGCCCCGGGCCATCTGTTCGGGGGTGCTGGCCACCTCCAGGGTGTACCGCTTGCCGCCCACGTCCATCTGCACGGTGGGCAGGGGCGCCACGGGATGATCGGTGAGCGCCCCGGGATCCACCACCACGGTGCGCGGGGGCGGGGGGACCGGCTCCTCGGCGGTCACGGGCAGATTTTTCTGGCTCCATAAAAACACCATGGCCGCCAGCAGGCCCAGGGCCATCACCGGCCAGGAATGTAACTTGCCTCGATTGGATCGCATCACATGAGAACACCTCGGGAAGATCGGATCCATTGTACGGTATTTCCCGCCCCGCCGGTAGTCGGGTGCCCGGCGCATGGCCCGGTTGGCCCAGTGGACTGTGCGGCCCCCGGGTTCACTCCGAGAACCCACCCGCCCAGACTAAAGCCCCGAACGGGGCAATAAAAAACCGCCCGGGGGGCGGTGATACTTGTCTGAGTA
>CAYMIG010000008.1:0-147052 GCA_964390635.1 uncultured Vampirovibrionales bacterium
AAACCCCAAACAGCGCCGCCAGATTGAATAAAAAGTCTTTCTCATGCGTGGTGAACGAGCGAATACGACCATCGACAAAACAGATGTATCGATGGCAGTTTTTACTGCTTCGAATCAGGCGTCTCAGTTCAACCATACGATCAACATTATGGGGGCTTGCTCTGATTCCCTTATCGACCGTTCAGTGTAAAACTGTAGCTTTTTTTTCAGCAGCCCCAACGCCTGATATAAAAAGATTTCGGGAGAGCCAACTCCCGAAATCCTTATGAAATAACGTTTTTCTCGTTACTTCCCTTGTGTTTCCCACTCCCTATCCGTTAAACCGATTGTATCTGAAATCATTGCTCCACAGGTCGGCGACTTCGTAGTCGGAGATTGCCCCATCAATCACCGTACCGCCCTGCTTGCCCGCATCGGCAGCCTGCCCCTGGGCGCGTTGACCCACGTGGGCCTGGCCGTCACCATCCGCCGTTTGGCCGAGCAGGCCATGCGGGGCAATGCCATCGGCAAAGGGGCCCGGCTGGTTGATGGTCACGTTGCTGTCTAGATAGGCGCCGTTGGGGTGGTTCGGCTCCAGTACCTGCAGGTTGACGTTGTACTCGCTGGTATTCACCACCAGGTGCTGGCCGTCCCAGGTGGCGGTACCGCCATCCAGCTGATACTGCTGGCCAACGTTCATGGCCTGATTATTCAGCGTAGGGGCCTGGCCAGACACGTCGAAGAAGATGCGGTCGTTGCCCACCTGCAAGCCGGCCTCCCCAATGACGGAAGCGCCGTCCTGGCCCCAGGGGATGAAGCGGGTATTATATTGCAGCCCCTGATCGGAGAGCATGTTATAGACCCGTCCATCGGCCCGGCCATCGCCATTGGCATCCTGGGCCAGATTTTCACCCATTACATCGTATTTCTCGCCATCAAAGCCAGTCAGGTGTGGATCTCCAGTAACACCAGCCTTATGGCCACTGTTGTAGTCGGTATTCTCACGGCAGCAGTGGCAGCAGCAACCAGAAGGGTGCCCGCCCTGGGTATCGCCGGGCTTCTGGTTGCCGGCGACACTTTTCTGAATGGCATCGATGAAAGGCCCCGGGGTGGGGATGGTTGGCTTGCCGTTCCGGCTGCCGTCGTTGTCCTTGGCGTTGCCGCCGTCATTGTCCTTGCCGTTGTGCGCGTGGGTCTTGCAGTTGTGGTTGTCGGCATTGGCGGTATCGAGCACCTTGCCGTTTCCATCCACGCTCTTGCCGTTTTGATCCACGGCCTTGCCGTTGCTGTCGACGGCTTTGCCGTTGCCGGTATCGGTCGGCTTGGCATTGGAGGCGTTGGGCATGCCTTCGGGCAGCTTAAAGCCCAGCGACTGCATGAACATCACAAAAAAACTGAACATCTGCTGCACCATGTCCTGCATCCCCAAATTGGGCGCAGCACCGGTATTGGCGTTGTTGCCGGCAAATTTCTGGTTATCCGCGGCAAAACCGCTTCCCTGACTCACCCCGCCAAAGCTGGTGGTGCGGGCGGTATAGTTAACCGGATACCCAAACGTTTGAACCCCACTTGGACGCATAATCCAATCTCCACTCCGGATTCAGTACTTCACTCAGACAAAACTTTAATGTAATAAAAACAAACAATTAAATATAATTGCCTGCCTCCCTGAATTATATACGGATAATATCAGACAATAAAAAGAAGCGACTCGCGCCAAACCTATCGATTGCTTATTTTTCGGGACGCCGAAAATATGTCGCGCTTGCACGACAGGCCTAATCAATCACACCCGGCAACCAGTGCGCACACCCAAAGCGTCTCAGGCCCACGGGGCAATTTCCTCAAATTGATTGTTTTTATTTTCTATGAATTGACTTGTCTGAGGTCGATCTTCATTTCTCGTTGCGAAAACCCATTGGGTGATTGGAGGAAGATAGTTCATGGGTAGCAATATCAATGATTTGATTCAGCGGGCGCGCTCCCTGTACAATCCCAACCATGGGGAAAGCGGCCTGAACGTGACCGAGACCTGGGGCCAGGAGGACGACAACCTGCTGTTTCTGGGCGACGACGACCCGACCCATGGCAACGACAATATCCATATTAATACCGACTACGGCGGTTTTATCGCCGGGCTGGGCAGCGACGACAACCTGACCATGGAAGGCACCCAGGCCGAAGCCGCCACCGCCAACCTGGGCATATACGGCGGCGCCGGCAACGACGTCATCACCAGCCTGTTCAAGCAGGCCGCCGGCATTATGGAACTTTTCGGCGGGGCAGGCAACGATACCATCAACCTCAACGGCTCCGGCAACCGCAACGTGCTGGTGGAAATGCTGCAGGGCAACGACAACTTCAACCTGCAATCCGGCAGCACCAACAACATGATCAAAATCCTGCTGGGCCTAGGGCGAAACCTGTTCCACACCGACGCCAACACCACCGACAACACCATCAAGTTTCTGGGCGAATACGCCGCCGATGACGCCGGCCCCCTGGAAAACACCGGCCTGGGCACGGCGGAGGACAAAGCCACGCTGGCCGGCACCCACAACACCTTCCAGGGCCACACCAGCGACGGTGCGGATCATTTGGCCGTTTCCGGGCAGAACAACATTTTCGACCTGTCGCTGGGCCATGGGGCCGATGACATCACGTTTACCGGCACCGGGCACGCAGGCCGCATCAACCTGAACCGCGTGCTTTCCAACGGCGACATTGCCGACGACGACCAGGCCGACGTGCTGGATCTCAGCCAGGCTAAAGGCTTCACGCTGTCGGTGGCGGCGGGCGAAAACGACGTTATCAGGCTGTCGGAAGGCGGCTGGACCGAGGCCGAGCGAGGCGTGGACCAGGACGGCAACACCATCAATGCCAGCCCCACGGCCAAGATTTACAAAAAGACCGAAGCCGACGGCAGCGTCAGCACGCTGATTGTTTACAACATCTCCGGCGACGGCGCCGATCCTACCATCCAGGGGGCCGGGCAAATCACCCAGGCCGGGGTGGCGGACATCGTGGCCGAAAGCGACAGGGTGAACACCGAACTGCAAAACCGCGAAAACCGGGTGGATGGCGGCAATGACCTGCCAGCGGATGAAAGCACCGACGCCGCCGCCATCATCACCTCCGGCGGCGGGCCCGTGGCGGATCCGGAAGTGGTGGAGGACAACACCGTCACCGGCGCCAACCGCACCGCGGCTTCGGATTATACTGCGGTGCAACTGCTCAGCCAGCTGGCCAGCACCGACCGGGCCAACACGGGCGGAGTAGAAGATTACGCCTGGGATGCGGCGGAAATTGACGGGCTGATTGCCGCCATTGAAAACGACCAGCTTGACCCCGACATGATCGAAAATTTCCAGTTCCTTTACCTGAACGACGAGCCCTGGGCCGACCACAAGCAGGAAATCATCGCCAGCCTGCGATACATCCAGTCCAACATTCCCCAGTTGTCACAACTGGGCTGGGGTTCGGAAGTGACCGAGGCCGAGGGCAAATTCAGTGACATGGACGGCTCGGCCCTGCTGCACCAGATTGAGTACTCCATATATCCGAACAGCGGGGAAGTCGCCCTGACCCTGGATCAGGTGGTTGCAGGGCAAAGACGCCAATAGCCAGCACCGGATGCCAGCGCTTGTTGAATGACGAGGTGAGAAGAAGATGTTTAACGCCGTCACGATGAATATGCCCGGATCAGGCATCGAGCCGGAAAATGCCGCCAACCTGGCGGGAACCACCATGTGCATGGATGAGCAGTACGTCATACCCAGCGGATCGATGGGCGCCGACTACGGCATGCCCCAATTTGGCGGTTTGGGCGGCGGGCAGCAATCCGGCATGGACAATTCCATCGGCGGCATGTTCATGATGTTCGGCATGATCATGCAGGGCCTGATGCTGATGCTGGCCATGGTTACCACCATGCTGCAACTGAAAAACAGCGCCCCACCCCCCGGGGTTAACCAGCCCACGGACACCCATGCCAGCCATTCCACGGACAATGCCAGCGATGGCGGTGGGGATCGGGTGGATAACCACCACACCCACGAGCCCACTGACACTGACACTGAAACAGATACCGATAATGACACGGACACGGATCATGACCCGGTGCGCGGCGGCGATAATGACGAGGAAACCGACCCTGCCGGAGAAACCGGCGATGAAGACGTGGATCTGGATGATCCCCGGGTGGAAAGCGTGCGAAGCGACCGGGGCAACGCCACCGAACGAACCGCCAACTGGGGGGCCCTGCACTAGTTCAGGGCCAGGCCACCGGGTTTAACCCAATCCGGCAAGACCCATGCCAGTTGGGCCGCGATGGCATATTTATGCTAAAATGCACCATGCCTTGTTTTAACGGCAATGGCAATCTTTTGCTTTCACGGGGTTTGTAAGCATGTCCATCACTGGAAAAAAACCCACCGGGTTTTCAGTTGCGTAGTAACCGCCACCTTCTTGAGCATTTATAAAGGGGTCGCCGGAAAAGCCGGCAGGAGGAGCAAAAGCATCACATGGCACTGTCAGGTTCCATCGGCATGGCGCCATACTGGTATCAGCCGCAATCACGCCCAAAGGCTCTGGATGTTACCTTCGGGGGCGGTCGGTCGCGAATTCACACCCGCCTTTCCATTTCGGGCCGGGGCAGATACGGCAGGGGCAAAAAGCCCGGATGGAAAGGCCTGCTGGTATTGCTTGCCCTGACCGCCGCCTGGGCCAAGGACGCCCTGCCTCCCGATCTCCAATTCTGGAACAACGGCAACCTGCTGAATGGCTTGAATATTACCACCCAGCTGCCTCCCGCCCCGGGCCCATCCCTGACACTGGGCGAGCAGTTCGTGGCCTTGTATCCAAATATCAGGGTTCCAACCGGCGTTTTCCCGGTGATTGGCTATCGCGGCTATGCCGCCACCCACGACGCCCCGGCCAGCTGGTTCGGGGACGGCAAACACCGCGGACAAGATTTGCTGGGCCGCACGGCGGTTTCCATGTTCAACGGCAACCAGGTTATTTACATTGGCCCGCACGAACTCGACAACGCCAACCATACCGTTGGCAAGGGATCCGTGGTCATCACCCGGAAAGCTTTGCCGGATGGGCAATATCTCTATTCGCTGTATGCGCATTTCCCGCCGCAGCAATACTACCAGACGCATCCCAACGATTCCCGGGTACAACGTTCCAAGCAGGACGGCATCGATCCCACGATCAAGGTGCGAGTGGGCGACGTGCTATCGGCGGGCCAGGTGATTGCCGATATCAATACCTTTGGTTATACCCAGCCCAGCTATGCCCCCCACCTGCATTTTGAGACCTTCATTGGCGGCCCCTGGACACCCAGCTGCAATTCGCCTTACCCGCCCGGTGCCAGACTGGTGGACACCACGGCCATACTGGGATTGACCACCAACGTGCCAGACGGATTCAAGCGGGTTGGGGATCGCCACGCGAAAAACCCCGTGGATACCCGTCCTACCGGCAGTTATGCCAGCGGCACTTGTCGCTACCTGCCGGATTACGAGTTTCACTAGACAGCCAGAAAGAGGGAAAAGCAATGGGAGTGTATTTATCAGCCTCTGTGCCATACCGCCCGCAGGTACCTGTGGCAACCGCGGTTCCGGCTTTCGCGGGACGGGGGCGCGCGGGGCTCCACAACATGCTCTCCTCCCGCCGGGGCGGATACCACCGCAATAAACTCGGCATCAAGGAACTGCTGCTGCTGGTTGCGGTTATTTTTGGCGTTGCCAACCGCGATGCGATTTTCAGGCAAATTAATGCCAAGGCCCTTAATAATAACGACCCCCAAATCGCCCTGACCAGCGTCATTCCAGGAATCAGCCCGGCACCCGCCACAACCGGGCCTGTCCAGATACCGGGCTCCATTGGCGAAATGCGCAGCCTCAGCCCCATCCTGCCCTTCCAGGATTATCCCTACAAAAGCGGGCTGCCCATCCGGGAAGAACACTTCAACATGCTCAAGGACATCAGCCGGCGCATGAACGTGGATCCCCTGTGGATGCTGGCCATCTTCCTGCATGAAACGGCCTATAACCCCAACCGGGACGGTCCCTACTTCGACCCCAACAAGGGCAATTCCGCCGGTTGCAAAGGCACCATCCAGTGGTGCGGCACGCCATGGCTGGGCAACCTGTCACTGGAAGAACAGTTGCCCCATATCGAAAACTGGTTCAAAACCCATACCTACCGAACCCCGCAAACCGCCGTGGATTATTACCTGGTCATCTTTACCCCCGCCTACATCAACGAAACCGGGTCCGTGGGCAACCGGAATGGGGATTCCACGAAACAGGCCGTTTACCGACACAACTCCGGGGCCGACCTGGATGGCAACGGCGACATTTCCGCGCTGGAGCTGCAACGCATCATCGGCACCTGGTACGACCGTCTGACCGCTCTTTACAAGTAAAGCGGCCCTTAAAAAGCCCCACACGAAACACAGCGGGAAATGTTCCGTCTTCGTGTTTGCACGTTTACGCGCGAGATATGTGACCGGGCAACCCCGACTGCGGGCGTTCATCCGCCCGCCGGAGGCAAGCCAGAGGCGTGCTTAGGAATTGTAATCCTCATCGGGCGGTTCGAGGTATTCCACCTCCACGGGGCCCGTGCCAGAGCCGGCATCGCCTTCCGGCAAGGCAAGCAGGTTCGCCCCGCTGGACAGCTTGGCCGCAATGTGCGAGGGTACGGAGGACGGAAGCTGCAACTGACCATTTGCCAGAAGCCCCTGGCCAGCCGTTAGCGCCCCTTGAACACGATCGTGCCCAGCGGTCAGGCGGTTCTGGCCTCGGCCAACCACCCCGGCAATGCTTGCGCCCGTCTTGGGAATGCGCTCGGTGATGCTGGCAAGGTTGTTGACCACGGTATTACGCAGGTTGGTCACGGTTACGTAATCGCGAATCTGGTTTTCAAGCAGCTCGCGAATGCGGGCCACCCGCTCGTCGAAGCTGAAAGGCTCATAGCCCTTCCCGTTGGACGACATACTGGCAACCAGGTTGGGACTGGATATGGACAACAACTCCACTTCGGCCTCCGCCTGGTTCATCCGGGCAGAAATATCCGAAATCTGCTGCAACTTGTTATTAATATCGGACAAGGCATGCACCATGGCGGCAATATCGCGGTCATTCAACCGGAAGCCTTTTTCAACCGCCTTGGCACGCGCGTTAACCTCCTGCTTGTGATGATAAGCGGGGGTTTGGCGACTTTCCCATAAATACCACTCGGCATGAATGGTAATTTCATCCTTAAGGAACCCCAGGGCCTGGGATACCATGGTACCCAGAGATCGGAGGATGGTTTTGCCGCTTACGCCGGAAGTTCCCATCGCCTGAGCGGCGCGAAGGCGGGCTTCCTCGTAGGCTTGCTGGCCGACTTGCCGCTCTTTGGCCCGATCTTCACGCGCTTTCTTGATATATTCCCCTCTCAGTTTGGCTTGCAATACGTCAATCTCATCCTGGATGCCGGCAATGGTGCCACGCGCGGTTGACTTGAGGACGGCGTATTGCGCCTCCAGGCGGCCAAGCAGCACATGGGTCACCTCACGGAACGAAGGAACCTCCGTCAGCAGCCCTTCCACGTTATCGGCCAGTATGGACATCATTACCCGGGGCGCATCGGCAGTAATCTCCTGGTCCCCTATCTGCCGCGTGACGGGATGGTTGGGGAACTGCACCCCTTCGGCAATGGCGCGCATGTTATCGGTGGTCACCACACGGCTGAAGTTCTGGCGGTTAAAACCCGGCTTGCCCGGGGTACTCTTAGGCGCAAGCACCATTCTGGGCGGTTTGTTGATCGGATCGTCATGATCCATGACCAGCAGCAGCACGTCCCCGGTCATGCCGGGCAGCATTTCGTTATACCAGCCCAGCACAATGGCATCCTCGAAAGGAATGCCTTCGCCAAACCGCTCCTTGGCCGCTTCGGGGCTGTCCAGCCCCTTGGCGCGGGCAAAGGACTTCAGGGTACCGGGCAGGTTGTCGCCGTTATGCAGCAAGTCGTCCAAATCGCCGTAGACAACCACGTTGCGGCCAAAATTCCAGCCCATCAGCTGATCCACGGGATCGAAAAAGGGATTGGGCTTACCATCCACGCGGGCACGTCCCACAAACTCATTGTGCAGACCGGTGACCGCGGTAAAGTATCCCCCCATGGCCTTCACATAGGCCTCATCCAGCATTTTGGATATTCTCTCGACGGTCAGTTTTTCCGGTTCCCCATCCCGAAGCTCCATATTGGAGTATCGGTTCACCAGCAGGGGCTTGTTGGGATCGGGCGGCGCGTAAGGCTGTTTGGGATCAACCGATGCGTTCCATTGCATGCCCCACTGGTTGGATTTTCGGAGAATGATCTGCCCCGGTTCAATATGGAGCGTATAACCATCCTGCAAGCGAATCGCCTCTGGCTTGGGGCCCGCGGCATGATACATAAGATCCCGGATTCGAGGATCCAGACTCTGGTCTGTGGCAACGGAAAAAACCAGGGCATCCACGGCGGCACGGCCAATGCTGCCGGTATTGGCCCGGATGAGACGCTCCTCTTCCTCGCGAAGCGTGCTTTTAATGATGTTGCCATGCCCGTCGAACTCGAAATCGATTTCAGGGACGATCTGCTGGGTGGCCAGCAAGCTGGTTTGCCCCAGGGTGCCCACCAGCAATTGGATGGTATCCCGCTTGAAGATCAGCTGCAGATAGACATTGCCGTTATACCCGGGCACCGGGACGGGCCGGGTTTTTCCATTCATGATTTTTCCGGCCTGGGTGGGAAACTGTTTGGCCAGCCTGGAAAGGGGCACGGAAATCTCGCGGGCCGCTTCATCCGATCTGGCGCGCGCCAGGGCCGCGCTGTTGGCCTTGACGGGATTTAATGCTCCCAGGACGCGGGCGGACAGAATGGATCGCGCCAGCACGCCGGCATCAATATCAGGGCGTAAAGAGGACTGGGCCGTATTCAGGATCCAGAGCGCCCCGGTTTGCTGGAATGACAGCGTAATATATCCAGGATCATCTTCATGACCGGGAATCAGGCTAATCGGCCCACGCAGGGTCATGGTATTCCGGGTGCGCTCCACGGTGACTTTCTGCGGTAATTCGGCCACCGCCTGGGACAGCATGGTTTCGTCCATCAGTTTGGCAAACTGATCCAGGGCCCGTCGCAGTTCGGGGGTTACAACAAAGGCTGTATTGCCAAAGTGCACCGTGTCGGCGGAGGGCCTGACCGTGGCTGCAAGCCGGACGGCGGGCTTGGTGACAACGTGGTTTCTGTGGGCAACGCTTGCGCCCAACGGCTTGGGATATACCAGCATGAGAGACAGTCCCCTTAGAACCTCTTTATGTGTACCAAATGCTCTTCAATAGTGAGAAGGGATGAAAGATATACAACTTAAAGACCAAGCAAAGGGTATATTTGCCAGAAAACGCATGCATGTTTACACAGAGTTACAATTAAAACGATCTCCCGTTATTTAACCGCCATCGGGATGTTGACTGCCATGCCATGGGCAATCGGGCCTCCGCAAAGAGTTGGATTGCGTTTGACGCTTTTCCTTCTTGCCCGGTTAGGGTAACTTGATGGCGAGGCTAGCAACTGAACGCATCCCTTCGTTTTTTAAATGCTGTCATCTTTTTCATCCCTTCTTTCCCAATTAGCCAACTTTAGCGAGATTTGATTGATGCATTTTTCAGGCAATGTTTCTGCCAGGCCTGCCATGGCCCCGGCGCTGTCTTTAGTGCGGTTCGGCCAGAACAACAGGAGCTGGCTAGGCAGGATTTTTCCGGGTCAGGCAGATAATGATGACCGCGTGGAATTATCCTCCGCCAAACCCGCGGAACCACCCCGCTTCTCCCGCATCAACCCCAACATGCCCTTACAAGTCTTGAAACTCGAAGACCTTCAGCCGGAACACCTGGTGTTCCTGGTACAGGCCTACGGCATCCAGTCGCCCAGCAATCCCGGGGGCGTTATTTCCCAGAGAGCAGTGGACAGGCTATCCAACAAAGTACTGAAAAATGCAATTTTAAAGCCCTATAGCCGGGATCCGGATC
Organism: uncultured Vampirovibrionales bacterium; assembly: GCA_964390635.1. GTDB lineage: Bacteria > Cyanobacteriota > Vampirovibrionia > Vampirovibrionales > Vampirovibrionaceae > CAYMIG01. Next base: position 10,047 of record CAYMIG010000008.1, read on the forward strand.
GCTACGAATTCAGCACCCAGCTCTCCAACCTGGCAAGCGAGCTGGCCGCCAACCGACAGTTGTTCGTTTCGCAGAGTTTCACGGTCAGCGCGGGCGGCACCCTGGTGCCTGCCGAACAAGCCCAGCGGGCCTTCCGCATTGGAATGCCCTGGGAAATGTCCTTTGAAAAATGGTACCAGAACGTTACCCTGTATGCCCCCATCTCTCCCTACAAGCTGCGTGAGGCCCTTCGTGGCGTTAGCGGGCTTCGTGGAAGGATTCCCAATATCACGGTGCCCGACCGGGTGGATCCCTCCCGGAGCATGGGCAGCGAGGATACTCACAAGTACCAGCTGAAAACAGTCAAAGACCTGGAAGCCACCTACGACTTTTTCATGCAGCAGGATCCCGACGTGCAGCTGCGGATTCTGAAAAACCTGCCCTGGTTCACCAACACCCATTCGGCCTGGCACCAGATGTCTTACGCCACCGGCAAAGACGGCGAATATCTGGAACGCATCTTCCCCGGGCACTTCTGGCTGGGCATGACCAAGCTGCCCATGTTCGCCATCAGCGTGCCCCGTCCCGCCCTGGAAGTCCTGCACCGCGATCGCCAGATTGGCCTGGAAAAAAGCCACCCCGGCATCGACCGCTTCGATTATTACGGCATTCCCGATCCCAAGGTGCCCAACCTGACCCGGGGCGACCGCTACATTACCCGCACCCTGGCCGAGGGCGAAATGCTGGCCGATAACCCACCCCCTCACCCCATCACAAAGCCCACGTTCCAAAAAATTAAGCTGCCTTACAAAGCCGCAACCTCCCCACACTATTGGAGCAATAGCGGAACAAACGACCAGCAGGCCCTGGAGGCCACAAACGAACGCCTGGCCAAAACCCGCTCCATCAAGCCCATTCTTTCTTACGAGCAGCTGGAGCGCAGCGTGACCGGCCAGGTTGTCTGGGTGAACAGGCAACACCCCAGCGCCGATCCCATGGTCAACGCGGCGCTGTCCGAGCTGGATCAGTCCTTCAACAATTGGCAGCACATGTCGGTGCGCGATTACTGGCACACGTCTTATCACCTGGACATGAACAACCATATTATGCCCGGGCTGCCGGTCAAAGACTGGCACCTGTCGCCGGGCAAGGACTGCAATGAGTGGTATCCCTGCGAAAATGCCCAGGGTTGCGCCATTCCCATTCCCGGGCGCGAAGGCAAAGGCGGCATCAACCTGAACGACAGACCCGACGGCAGTAGAGGCTACGTCTGGCCCAACCCGCAGATGTGGGACATCCTGACCTACCACGCCTTCAACACCTTCGACGTGGAGGGCCAGAACCCCGACTACATGTACTCCGGCCTGCTCTCCGAGGCCTCCCCGCAACAAAAAGCGATGCTGAAGGCCAAACTAGGCTATCTTATCCAGGCCAACCTGGGTTTGTGGCGACGCGAGCATGTTCCGCAGGAAGCCCGAAGCAGCATGCGGCAGATCTTGAAAGATCCCGCCATCGCCCGATTCTTCCCCAAGGGCAAGCTCCCCGACCAGGGGCCCGGCATGTTGCCCAACGCCACATTTTCCCCCAACTCCCATCACCTAATCATTGATGGAAGTAGCCAGGGTTTTTATATCCCGGTGGTAACCATGCTGCAATACGTGCCCCATGGTTCCGAAAACAACAACCCGCTGCACCACGGCGGCCCGTTGACTTAGCTCCTTCCTGGCCCGTTTGAGTCTGTCTCCCCCAGCCCTGGCCCTGAGGCAACCGGGCTGATTATTTCAGCAGGCGCGCATCCAGTTGCGGGTAGCGGGTCTTGAAAAATTCAGTGACCTGATCGAATTCCCCACGGCCAACCCGCACCCCCAGACAGTCGGCAAAGGTGGTAAGCAGGTTCTGCCACGGTGCGTTCTGGCCGCGGCGGCGGGATTCAGCGGGCGGGTGGTTGGCAAACAGGTATCGCCGACTATCAGGGAAGGCCAGGATTTGATCCAGGGCCTGCCGGCGATAGGCATCCTCCTGGAAAAAGTGCTGGTAGTCCGGCGCAAAATGCCGGCGGAAAAACGGGGACTGCATGCATTGCTGGAAAATGGCGAAACGATCGGCTTCGGTCTCGCCCACCCGGCCCAGGTTGGCCCAGATGCCCCAGCGGGCCGCGCGTGCCTCATACAATTGCTCTGCCAGCTTTTCCGCTTTCGTCTGGCCGGGCAGTTGGAATCGCCTAGCTTTGTGGGCTGCCAGACGATTTTCCAGCCTGTCAATTTCTTTCAACAGCGCCGCATAATCAGCGGCACTCTGCACCTGATCGGCCCGATCGTTAAGATAGCCCATGTAATGATCGATGTAATAGCCGCTGTGCTGGTATTGTTCTTCCTGGTCATTGTAGCAACCACCGGAATCAATGCGCACGCCATCAATGTAGTTGTCTTCGGAGTACTGGTCGAAGGGGAAGAAAAAACCCGCATCCCTCAACGTTTTGGCCTGCGGATCCACCTGCCGGGACACATCCGGGCCCAAGTATTCCAGCAGCGACCAGCCCGTTGCCGGGTTCCCCATGTAGGTTTTCATCATGTCGCGGGTAATGCCGTTACGGGTTAAATGCACGCCGGCGGCCAGATCGGAGTAGGCCCCGAAGGAGCGATCATCGTGCTCGGAATCGTAATAGACCTTGAAGGCATACGGACGGTTGCCGATATCCAGGCGGTAGGTCACCGCCCACTCGCCCGGGCCCAGCAGCCGCACGGTGGCCGCCGAAACCGTAATTTTCCGATCGCCCAGGCTGACCTGTACGGGCGTAAAGACCCGCCCGGACTGCTTCCCCTTGGAGGAGAACATCGACAGGGAAGGGAAAATCTCCCGCAAAGCCTGGGCCAGGGTATTGAACCCTTCCAGCAAGGCCTCCCGCTGCGCGCCGGGATACTGCGCCAGCAGATCCGGGGGCAGTTCCCCCACGTAGGGATCCGTATCCTGTTTCAGCGCATCGCGCAAGGCGCCACCCCGGATAAACTGATCCGTCACCGTCCGGGTGGCCAGGGGGCCGCCAAAACGGGGAAGGGGCAGGGCCACGGGGAGCTTGGGCATTGCTGGGTTGAGAGTCAACATAGAAGCAGTGGGTGCTCAGGTTTCGCTAAGGAAAATAATGACCGATCGCGGGAGAGGCGAGAAACTCCGGTTAATCCAGCCCCGCCTTTTGATAGGCTTCATCCAGCATCTCCAGGGTGCGCAAGTCGCTTCTGTGATAATAGGCATAATCCCGCGCGGTTTCACGGTAGTGGCTGACCACCCGCAAATGCTCCGGCTTCAGGTACTTCAGCAAAACCGCGATATTGTCGGGCTTGCGGGCATCCACCGCCCGGTGCAACGGGGTGGGATACTGGGCATGAAAAGTCACCGGGGAAAAGCCGTTCGGGTCGATCCCGCGATCTTTGAGGCAATACTCCACGTCTTCGGGTGTGCCGTAAACCACCATCAGGTTCAGGGCCATGTCGCCCATGGTGAAGGGCTCATTGCGGTCGCGCCAGGGCATCGGCTCAACCCACCGCTGTTTCAGAAACTTGTCATCCAGCTTTCGCAACAGGGTCTTAACCGTGGAAACCCGCTCCTGGCGTTCTTCACCCGTCAAAGCGCAGGCAAACAGCAAATCTTACATGGACGCAGCAAACAACACCTGGTCGGGATCAGAAAAAATCTTGCCGTAATCTTCCACGGTCATCTCAAAGATGCCTTTCATCCGGCCCATGTTGATATCGCAGGTATCTCCCCCACTCCCCGTGTCATCCTTCAATGCCGGCTTCCAAGGTTGCCAAGGAATAACCAACGCCTTGGAAGGCTGGGTCGGCTGGCTGGCCGGGGTATTGCCAAAAACAGGCTTTGGGGCAGGGAGGGGCAACCCGAAGGCGGGGAGGGTCAGTTTCATGGGAGGCTTCTTTCGCTAACTCGATAGACAGGTGACATAAGGGACAACGATCCTGATGGGCGGCACATGCCCGAAGGGGGCTATTTATTTCCGATTGTTAAGCATTCCGGCGGCAACGGCCCGATGGATGTCTTGCCGCTTACAAGCCCGCCTCGCGGTAGGCCTTCGTCAACATCTTCATGGTCGACTTGTCGCTCTGGTGAAAGCGGGCATACTGCAAGGCGTTCTCCTGGTATCGGTTGACCACGCGCAAATGCTCCGGCTTCAGGTACTTCAGCAAGACCGCGATATTGTCCGGCTTGCGGGCATCCACCGCCCGGTGCAGCGGGGTGGGGTATTCGCGGTGAAAACTGACCGGGGAAAATCCGTTGGGGTCGATCTTGCGATCTTTAATGCAAGCCTCCACGTCTTGCGGGGTGCCGTAAACCACCATCAGGTTCAGGGCCATATCGCCCATGGTGAAGGGCTGCGGCGATTTAACCCCGAAAAGATGCAGGGGCAGCAGAGCGGCCAGGCGCCTCAACGGGTGGTTGAGGTTGGGGTTGGGTTCTATCCACTGGGTTTTCAGGAACTTGTCGTCCAGCGTGCGCAGCATTTTTTGCACGGTAGCCAGCCGATCGGCCTCCTCGTCAGGCGTCAGGCCGCAGGCATAAAGCAGTTCATGCATACAGGCCGCAAACAAGGCATGGTCGTCATTTCCCAGGGCCCGGGCATACACCTGCCGGGTCACCGCGAACTCGCCTTTTTCCTTGCGGACGCTCAGGTCGCAGGTGGCCCCGGCGGGCGCGTCGGCAGGCCGGACATCCAGCAGGTCGCCGCCGGAAGCATTTGGCTCAGAAGGCCTTCTAGCGCCGAATGAAACGGGAAAGGCCTTGGCCAGGGTAGCCTTGGCTCCGGGCTGGCCGGAAGGTGGCACAGTCATTGTCATTGACAGGAATTCTTTCGTCTTGACTCTAAAGCAAGGTGATACCTGAGTAACACCCCTCATCCGGGCAACATGCCCGGAAAGGGACGTTTGTTGCAAATTATGAAGCCCTCTCGCCATGGCCGACACCCAGGGTGCGTATTCCAAAAGCAGGGGAAGGGTCAATTCCAAGAATCGATCCGTTTCTATATGAAAGTCCCCCGCCGAATGCCATGGGACGCATTTTCGTTTGCTTTGGTTGAAAGATCGCATGCCTGTCACGCCACAACCCGTTTTCGCCCTGAACAGCCCCGCCCCGAGGCCGGCCCGGTTTGGGCAAGCCAAACCCCTTTACCGCAATAACCCCAAGCCCATCCTGCTGTCCATGGATTTCGATCACACGCTGATCCGCTGGCTGAAGGGGGATGACAAGGCCTTCGACGAAGTCAGCCTGCAACGCAACGTGAACGCGGTACGAGACGCCTATCCGGTAGCGGCTGTCCACCTGAACACGGGGCGCGGCCTGCACTACTTCCAGAAGGCCGCCCAGGTGGCCGCCCCCATCCTGGCCAAAATGCCGCTGGATTACCTGAGCCTGGACAACGGGCGGGAGCTTTACATCAACAAGCGCCATGAGCGCACCGACAAATGGATTGCCAGGTTAAGAACGGCGGATATGGAACAATCCTGGCAGAGCCAGATTGGCTGGGACGCCGGGCGGGTCAACCAGGCAATCCATGAACTGCTGGCCGCGGAAGGCTTCACCCAAACGGAGGTCACCCAGTCCCCCAACCTGACTGAAGCCCGCTACACCAAAACCGAGGCCGGGCTGACCTGGATGGTCAGAACCCTGGACAACCCGTCCGCCTGGCTGATGTACGTAAAACCGGATGCCGGCGAGGCCTCGGTGTTTGACGAACCCCAGCGCGCCCGGGGACACCGCATGGCCGAACAGCTCCTGCAAACATTGTCGGGCCTGGGCATTGAGGCCCGCTACGGCCTGGAAGAAAAGCATGACGGCAACGTGCATTATGGCTTCTTTGTCATTTCCCCCGTCCACGTGGACAAGGCCGCCGCCATCGGGCAGGTGCTGACCCATTATCTCAGCAACCCCAAGGCGGTTATTACCGCGGGCGACAGCAGCTATAACGACACCCCCGCGCTCAAGCCGGAGGCGTTTACCGCCGGCAAAACACCGCGCACCGTGCCGAACTACCCCATCGTGGTGGGCGAGGATGCCACGCTGGTATCGGCGGTTCAAGACAACCCGCGGCACGAGGTATCCCGTGAGAAAAGGCTGGATCGGGCCATTGCCGCCCAAGTGGAAAAAACCGGCACCCGGCTGAACTACTGCGTATAGCGAAACGCCACGCCGCCAACACCCGACGGCGGGCATCCAATCCGGCGGACAAGGCTTCAGGCTAGCGAGGCTTTAAGATGGAATCGCCCACCTTGACCAGCCTGACCGCAAAGTTCTGATCCAGATCAGTGGTCCAGCTGACATCATCGACCGTGTTGATGTAAAAGCCGTTGTTGTGTGTTTTGCCAATCAGCCGGAAAGTCAGGCTTTCATAGTCTTTTCTATCCAGCGAACAAGCGCTGAGCGAGTGGGCATGACTGCTGATATACACCGGCACATCCTGGCCATTGTTGACCGCCTTGCCATAGGCCTGCATAAATTGCGCCACCCCTTTCACCAGCTGCCGATCGTTTTCGACCACCTTGTACTTGTCGGCATACTGGATGGCATCCACAACAAGAATGGGCTTGCGGGACCGGGTATTTCTGGCAAAGTAGCATCGGGCATACCCGACCGGTTCGCCGGTGTTTTCGTTCAAAATGTTGACAAACTGGAACGCCGTGCCTTGCAGGGCCTCAATAACGCTTTGGCCCTTCACGCAATCCAGCGCCGAGCAACTGACGCCAATGCTGCCCTGGAACAAATCGATGCCGGGCTGGCGTTCCCACAGCATCACGGAATGGGGGGTGCCATCGGCCATGCGGAACTCGACCGGCTTTTCGGGCTTAAAGTGCATCCATGTGTCGAAATTGAGGCCGGCCTGTTGGAAGTCCTGCCGGGTTTGGATGTTGGCCCGCCCTACGGAGGTTTGCGGATCAAACAGGTAATTCCAATAGGTGCCGCGCATAGTGGCCTTGAAAAGGTCTTTCAAGCCTTGCAGGTCGGGAGGGTGGTAGCTGGGGTCGGACTGTTTGACCTCATCCAGCGCCGCCAGCAAGGTGGCCAGGTAGCGGGAATCCCACAGGTCGAATTGCGCCGGGCTAAAGCCCCGGATCTCGGACTCGGGCATTCCGGCGGCGCGGGCAAATTCGGTAACCAGACCCTCTTTCAGCAAATCAAGATTCACCCGATCCTGCTGGGCCATGGTGGCCAGGGAGGTTTTAAGTATCTGCAAACCCTGGGCACCCAGCAACGCCGGGGCGGCATCCACAATTTTGACGTACTGCGACGACGGGATGACCGTTTTTTTAACCGGGTGGAAAAATTCGTACAGCAACCGGGTCGCTTCCGGGTTGGCCAGGATTTTGGGGATGGTTTTATCCAGGAAACGCTCGAACTTGGTTTCCTTCTGGTCGAACTTGTTGGTCACGGTCACGTAGCCGCTCAGAATCATGGCCTTCAGGATGATGAGGGCCTTGCCCTGGACCAACTGGCTGACGGCCTCGCGGGAATAGCGCTTCTGGTTAATACCGTATGCCTGGTGGTTTTTCAGGGCATACTCGTAGAACCGCTTGTAATCGGGCAGCACCCTGGCAACCACCGCGCCGTCTTTTCCCAGCGATTGCACAAACTGCAATGCGCTCGCCACGGTTTCCACCGACAGGCCGGTTTCCGGGGCCAGGGCCTGGATGCGTTCGCGGATCAGCTGGCGGCAGGCTGCGGCATCCGCCCGGTTGCTGCCATTTATCAGGCGCGCAAACATCCCTTCGGGATCGGCCCGGAGCGTTTCCATGACGGCGGGATTGAGGGCCGGTACGCCCTGGATGGCCTGCTGTATCTCGGCCATGGTATTGGGCCGAATGCGGTTGTCCCGCGGAGGGAAGGCAAATTGCAACACCAGGGGCAACGCGGCCCACTGCGCCTCGGCCTGCTGCTGCTGCCTCTGGAATTTAGCCTTATCCGCGTCACTGATGCCCGAAAAAAACACATCCCCGCCCACCACGGGCCGGGACAGCCACCGCGCTCCACCCGGGTGAACCGGACGGATGCCAGGCAAGGCAAAACTGGAGATTGGGTTGAACAAAGGCATGAAAAAAGAAGGGAAATTGACGGAATACGCTTCCTAAACTAAAAAGAAGCCGCCTGCGGGTTTTCCTGTTTGGCCAGCAAGCTACAAGATACTTTACATTCCCGGGGAGGCCGCACCGGCCAGCTGGCATCGCAGGGCTTACATGGACTGGACGACGTCCTGCTAGCGATCATCCGGCAGGCAACGCTCGCAGGCCGGAAAAACTCCCGCATCCTCGCGCCCGATGTGATCGAACAACGCCTCAACCAGGCGGGTGCCCACCGCCCTCAGCCCGGTTACCCCTTCATCGGAAAACGGGCTTCAAAGAGGCAACTATCCGGAGTAGAATACGGCCGTAGTTTAGGAGATTATCGAATGAATCGGAAAGTTGGCTTGGGGTTCTTGATATGTGCAGCATTGATCAATGTATTGGTCGCTGATGCTAAATACTGGGTACAGGTTTATAACAACCCGGCGATGGGTGTAAAAATGGACGTTGATATCCAAAGCATTGTTCGAAACGGTACGATGATGGAATTCTGGGTGAGGGAATACGGGTTGGAGCATTATTACAAAGCCGATTGCCAGTCCCGTCAGCTTAAATTGATCAAAGATGTCGGAGAAGACGGTACGGAGGAGTTTTGGCCGAATGCACCCTGGCAATCTCCAGGGTCAAGCTCGATATCAGAAGACAACGAAAGCATGGCCGCCATGCTGAAATATGTCTGCGAGGATTCCCTGCCGTAAGATTGGGTTCAATCACTCTCTTAATTTGCGCAATAGGCCACCCGTAAGAAAGCTATCAGCAGCAGGTTATAAAACTTTACAGTAAACGGTGTAAATCCCCCGGATTTTTTTCAAGACCCGGAAGGCACCCCCTCTAAAACAATACCGCCGGCCCTTTTAACGGGGAACCGGCGGTATTTTGGCTTGTCTGGAAGCACCTAGAAGTTGTTGCTGATCACCTCGTTGGTCATCAGGTCCACGGTTAGCACCGCGTCATCAAGCGAGCTGAAGACGAAAAGCGTGTTCTCGTCATCGGAAAGCTGAACATTGGTGGGCCGGATATTCACGTTGATGGTATCCACCAGCAACTGGGTTTCCATATCGAACACCAGGATGGCGTAGTTGTCGGGATCCGCCACGTACATGCGCTTGCCCTCATCGGTCATCACGAAGGCGACCGGTTCCGATTGCAGGTTGCCCGGGATATAGGTAATCTGCTGCCCATTGCCGCTCAGGACGTTACCCGGGTTGGACTGGCTGCCCATGCCGAAGGGATTGTTGCTGGAAACCGGCGTAATGGTCAGCACGCCATCCACGTAGGTAATCTCGTAGTTGCGCGAGTATAGGCCGAACGGCGTAATGCCGTATTGGCCCGGGGCGCTGGAAGTGGTGGCGGGCGTGTAGAATTGCAGGCCGCCTTCTCCGGGGCCCTCTTCGTCAAAGCTGCGCTTTATTCCGCTATCCAGGTCCTCCGGCCCTTGTCCCAGGACGAAGCCTGAATACGTGGCGCTGAAAGGCGGGTTGGGCTGGCCAAACGGACGACTGGCGTTGTTGGCCGTAATGGTCAGCGGCGCAGGCGTAATGCTCAACGTCCCGTTGTTGAAGGTAATCTCGTAGTTGCCGCTGGTCAGGCCCGAGGGCGTGATATCGTAGTCACCCACATCGCTGGAGAGGTTGGCAGACGTATAGAAATTCAACGCACCACCCAGCACGCTTTCATCCTGATCCAGCACAAAGCCGCTGTAGCTGACCGAAAACTCGGGGTTTTCGCTGCCGTACAACCAACTGGCGTTGTTGGCCGTAATGGTCAGCGGCGCAGGCGTAATGCTCAACGTCCCGTTGTTGAAGGTAATCTCGTAGTTGCCGCTGGTCAGGCCCGAGGGCGTGATATCGTAGTCACCCACATCGCTGGAGAGGTTGGCAGACGTATAGAAATTCAACGCACCACCCAGCACGCTTTCATCCTGATCCAGCACGAAGCCGCTGTAGCTGACCGAAAACTCGGGGTTCTCGGCGCCATAGGTGCGGGATGCGTCATCGGCGGTCACCGTCAGCGAGGCGGGATCGATGGTCAGGGTGCCGTTTTCAAACTCAAACTGGTACCCTTGCTCGCTAACCAGCGTGCCCAGACCGGCATCGATTTCATAGTCACCCACATCGCTGCTTTGGGTGGCCAGGGTAAACAGCGAGGGCGCACCGCTAATGGAGATTTCCTCGCTATCACCATCCAGGAACCCGGTAATGGTGCTGGTCAGCACGTTCGGGGAGCCATAGGTGCGGGAGACATCATCCGCCTTGACGGTCAGAACCGGGCTGATGGCATAAAGGAACAGATTCCCGCTTTGGGAAATGGAGCCGGGCGGGTTGCCGGCGAAGGTCCGGCCATAGAGGCGGGAGCCGGCCAGATCGCCTTCCACGCTGTTGACGGGCGAGGTAGAGTATACAAGCCAACGGCCGTTAGGCGTCGAAAGCGCCGAGGCGCCGGCATTGTTGATGAAATCCTGGCTGGCAGCCAACACCAGGGCATTGCCGCTGGCGCTGGAACTGAGGGCTCCGCCGCCGAGCGTCACGTCACCACTCAAGGCCCGCAGCAACAGGGTATTGCCTGCAGTCAAACCTCCGCTGGTAATGCTTCCGCCATAAACCTCAAGAGGGAAGGCATTATAGGCGGAGAAATTCCAGCCGTTGGCAATGGTGACCTCGCCGGATCCGCTGGCGGCATTGCCAAACACCACCTTGGAGGGCGTCACGCCGGAAGTGTCAATCAAACCCAGGGTGTTGTTGCCCAGCTGCAGGGTGCCGGCGCCGCCATGGATGCCAATGTCGGTGCTGTCACCGTAGGGCCTGAAGGTCACCACCCCGGCAGTGCGCAGCTTCAGGCTGTCCAGGTCAATTTTGTCGGTCACCAGGGTGATGTTGCCGGTCATGCTGTTGTTGCCGACGATATGGGGGCCATCGCTGTCGTAGAGGCCGTAGGACGAGGAACCCGCGCCCGCCACGCCGGTCAGCGTGATGGCGCCGTTCCCCTTGGCCACCACGGTCGATTCATTGTGGAGACGCACACCGTGGTTGCCGCCCAGTAAACCGCTGCCCCCGGTACCAGTCAGGTTGATGGTGCCGTTGCCATTGGCCACCACATCGCTGTTGTCCACAAAGAGGCCAACGTTATCTACCAAACCATCCCCCGCCGTGCCGGTCACATTCACGGTGCCGCTGGTGGTGCTGACCTTGGAGTCGCTTAACCGCACGCCGTAGGAACTGAACAGGCTGTCATCCCCGCCCTTGCCCACCAGGGTGATGTTGCCGCTGGTCGTTTTGAGTTCGGAGCCGTTGATATCCACCCCGAACAGGAAGCTGCCCAGCAACACGTCGCGGCCCTGGCCCCGTATGCTGATGTTGCCCGCCCCGGCGTCCAGGGTTGAATTGCTGATGTTCACGCCATCATTGTTGAGCACCACGCCCAGCGCCGCCGTGGTGGCAGGATTGCTTCCGCCGCCCAGGGTGATGGAGCCGCCATTGGTGGTAAAGGTGGTGCGATTAATCTTGATGGCGCCCGCACCCGAGCCATCGCTATCGGCGTTCAGCACCAGGTTCAGCTTGTTGCTGGTGGAACGAATGGTGATGGAACCCAGAATATTACCCTCAAACAGAATGGAGTTGTGGGCCTTCAGGGTCAGGGTAGCGTCCCCGCCGCTGCTTTTCAGTATGTTCACACCGGCGTCAACGGTAATATTGCCATCCTGACTGTTAGTACCGGCGGTGCCGGTCTGGATGACCACGTTGGTTCCGCCATTCAGGGCGGCCTGGATGGTCGAACCCTTCACGCGGGCAGAATTGTTGGTCGTGCCGATTGTGGTGGTGCCACCGGAGGTAGAGCTGCTGATATTGCTATTGATTCCCAGGGCGATTATGTTCAGGTTGTTGGGATCCAGCAGCCAGAGGCCCGCCGCGCCCTGAGGGGCACTGGCATCCACCTGGCCGTCGGCGTCCAGCATTTGCAGGCCGGAGGTTTCCACCAAACCGCCATTACCCCCTTGGGCCCCGCCTCTGGCCTCGATTTTGCCGTTGAACACGGTCGTGTCATCGGCCCAGACAATGACCTTACCACCATTACCGGAGGTCTGGGCATTGGCCAGCAGATTGGCTCCGGCAGTCACCTCGGTTTTGCTGGCCCGACGGGTTTCCCCCCCGCCCTGGTAATCGCCGCCCACCAGGATTTCACCGCCGCCCAGGGCACCGCTGGCATCGAGCAGGCTGCCATCCTGCAGGGAAATTTCATCGCCCAGCACCTGGATGCTGCCGCCCAGCCCATCCTGGGAGCCGGCCAGCACATTGCCGGATTGCGACACGCGGTCGCCTTCCAGCCGAATGCTGCCGGAATCGGCTTGCAGTGTACCGCTGTTCAGAAGGTCGCCACCCTTGGCATTCAGCACGATGCGGCCATTGTCGCCCAGCTCAACGCCGGTGGCCACAATAACGCCCTCGTTGTTGACCACTTGCTGGTAAAGGGCCTGGTCCACGTCCGCTTTCAGTTCAACGGAGCGGGCCGCGGTAATGTCGCCGGCATTGGAAAGGGCCGCCTGGTAGTCTTCGACCTTCTGCTTCAGGGCCTCATCCACGGTCACTTTCAGGCTGAGCCCCTGGCCCACGTCCACGGTCACCTGGTCGCCCACCGCCAGGGCCACCCCCGGCGCGGTGATGTTGCCGTTGTTCTGGATGGCGGAACCGATCAGCACCACATGGCCATCCGGACCAACCGCTATCTGGCCGTCGTTGCGCACGCCCGCGGCCCCGGCATCCCGACGGAAGGCATAGTTGCCGTTCAGGTAGTCCTGGTTGGCAATGTTCAGGGTGGACGCCAGCAGGGAGCCTACGTTGACACAGGCGCTGGAGGCAAAATTGATGCCCGCCGGGTTCACCAGATACACGGCGCCGTTGCCGTTGATGGCACCCGCGATGCTGGAAGCGCTCCCGCCAATCACCCGGTTCAGGATGCTGGCCCCAGAAAGCAGGAAGTTGAAGTTGACCGTCTCGCCGGCGGCCACGTTGAAGCTCTGGTAGTTGACGATGGCTTTCTGCGAGCCAGAGGTAACGTTCAGGACGTTGCCTTGCTGTTCGAAGCTGACGTCGCCGGTGACAATCTGCCATCCGGACGGTAGGGCATAGGCGGCGTAAGGGCTGAGCAGTCCCATCAGCAAGGAGGCCGCCACGATTCCCTTCGGCAAGGCATTGGCGCGCGCGGGCAGCAGTCCACTCACCACACCGCACAACGAGGCCAGGATGCTTTTGAATTCCCTTTTATCGGTAATAAAAACCTTGATTTTACCGTTGATGAAACAGATAAAACGATGGGCGTTGCGGGACGAACGGCTGAAGGAACCTTGGCGGACGAAATTAGAGATCATTGCTCCACGCTTTCTATTAAGAGTTGGGGAAGAATAGCTCTGCAGATTATGCTGATTAAAAAGAAAATGCGCTTTGGAATTTCCTGTGAGTGACGAAGGGATAAATATTGTCAATTTAACTTTTCGAGTGTTTACCCCTTGAAACCGCGGTTACTTTATTACAAAAAGGGGCACCTGTACAGGAAACACACACAATAATCAGGGCTTACACTGCTACAACCCTCGAAAAAAGGGACTTGGGGGCCTGCAAGGCATGTTCCAACCTCTAAAGCTCTGCCCCCGCTTTCTGCCACACCCACATGGCAGATCGGCTCCCGGGTTTTCCGGGGGCCGATCCCATCATCCTGGCATTTAAAGCACAGCCCGAAAACGGGCGCCGGCTTGAATTAATCGCGCGTGGCCAGGTCAAAGCGGTCAAGGTTCATAACCTTGGCCCAGGCCGCCACGAAATCGCGCACAAACTTCTCTTGCGAGTCGTTGTAGGCGTAAACCTCGGCAACCGCGCGCAATTCCGAGTTGGACCCGAAGATAAGGTCAACGGGCGTGGCCGTCCATTTAAGCTGCCCCGTCCGGCGATCAAACCCTTCGTAAAGCCCTTCCGTGGTTGCGGACGGTGCCCACCGGGTGGACATGTCCAGCAGGTTTACGAAAAAGTCGTTGCTCAGCGTGCCGGGGCGCTTGGTAAACACACCATGCCGGGAATGATCGGCATTGGCATCCAGCACCCGCATGCCGCCGACCAGAACCGTCATTTCCGGCACGGTCAGGTTCAGCGTGCTGGCGCGATCAACCAGCATTTCCGCCGGGGAGAGACGGTTGCCGGTGCCAAAGTAGTTTCGGAAACCGTCGGCCCTGGGTTCCAGCACCGCAAACGAATTGACATCCGTTTGGGCCTGCGAGGCATCTGCCCGGCCCGGCGTAAATGGCACCGTTACATCGTAGCCGGCGTTCCGGGCTGCCTGCTCAACCGCCGCCGAACCGCCCAGGACAATCAAGTCCGCCATGGAGACCCGGGTGCCATCTTTTTTGGACATGTTGAAGTTTTTCTGGACGCGGGCCAGCACCTGAAGCACCTTGCGCAATTCAGCCGGGTTGTTGACCGCCCAGTCCTTCTGGGGCGCCAGCCGGATGCGGGCCCCGTTGGCCCCGCCGCGCATATCGGTACCCCGGAAGGTGGAAGCCGAGGCCCAGGCGGTTCTGACCAGTTCGGGAATGGACAGGCCCGATTGGAGGATGTCCTGCTTCAGCGCCGCGATGTCGGCCTCGCTAACCAGCTTGTAATCCACCGCGGGAATCGGATCTTGCCAAAGCAGGGCCCCGCCAGGAACCTCAGGGCCCAGATAGCGGGCAATCGGGCCCATATCGCGATGGGTCAGCTTGAACCACGCCTTGGCAAAGGCCAGCTGGAACGCTTGTGGGTTTTGGCGAAAGCCCTCGGCAATTTTGCGGTAGCTGGGGTCAAACTTGAGCGCCAGGTCGGTGGTAAACATCATGGGTGCATGCCGCCTGGCCGGGTCATGGGCATCCGGCACCATGTTCGAGACGGACGGGTCGCTGGGAACCCACTGGGTGGCGCCGGCAGGGCTTTTGGTTTGCACCCATTCGTAAGTGAAAAGGTTGTCCAGGTATTGCATGGTCCACTGGGTGGGATTGAAGGACCATGTGCCCTCCAGGCCGCTGGTAATGGTGTCGCCGGCATTGCCGCTGCCGCACTTGTTGACCCAGCCGAAGCCTTGTTCCTCGACGCCCGCAGCGGCGGGTTCGGGGCCAAGGCAGTTTGCGGACGCGTGCGCGCCATGGGCCTTGCCAAACGTGTGACCACCGGCAATCAAGGCCACGGTTTCCTCGTCGTTCATGGCCATGCGCCCGAACGCCTCACGAATATCCCGGGCAGCCGCCAGCGGGTCGGCCTTCCCTTGCGGGCCTTCCGGGTTCACGTAGATAAGGCCCATCTGAACGGCGGCCAGGGGCTGCTCCAGTTTTCCGCCGCCCCCGTGGCGCTGGTCATCAAGCCACTTCGACTCGGGGCCCCAGTAGACCAAGTCCGGCTCCCAGTCATCTTGCCGGCCACCGGCAAACCCGAACGTCTTGAAGCCCATGGATTCAAGGGCCACGTTTCCGGTCAGAACCATCAGGTCGGCCCATGAAATTTTGTTTCCGTACTTCTGCTTGATGGGCCAGAGCAAACGGCGGGCCTTATCCAGGTTTGCGTTGTCGGGCCAGCTGTTAAGCGGCTCAAATCGCTGCTGCCCGCCATCCGCGCCACCCCGGCCATCGGCCATACGGTAGGTTCCTGCACTGTGCCATGCCATACGGATAAAAAACGGCCCGTAGTGCCCAAAGTCCGCCGGCCACCAGTCCTGGGAGGTGGTCATCAGCTCCTTGATATCTTTTTTGACGGCTTCGAGATCAAGGGTTTTAAACGCCTCGGCATAGTTGAAGCCCTCTCCCATGGGGTTTGACTCCGCCGAATGCTTGCGAAGCGGCTCCAGGTTCAGCTGATCGGGCCACCAGAACTGGTTTGGCCGTGCCTCTCCCTGGGCCCAAGCCCGGCCCGCAGACACCACCGGCGACATGACCAGGGCGCACAGGGTGAATACAGTCATTGTTTTCCTGAACATTAAATGCCACTCCCTTATTACGATATAAATAACGTCCAACCCCGTCTGCATCGGCGCCATGGGCCGCAACGTCTCTCATGTTAATTCCTGGAAATTTACCCTTGCAAAGGGTTTGCACCGGGGATTGTGCACACCGGACATATATGCCGTATAAATGCCCGGAAATTGCCTTCATTCTAACACGGCGACTTGCTTTGACAAGATTGCATTTGTAAGCCCGCATGCGGCACGCCCACGAAAACCCCGGAAGCCGGCAGGCACAAGGCTCGCGGTAAATCCAAATGGCCGAAAAAAGCCACTTATTCCTAGGGTTCCCACACCATGGCAAACTCCAGGCGGTAACCTTCCCTCGCCATTTGCAACATTCCATTATTAACATACTAAACAATTAAGCGCGAAGTTAAGAGCGGGCAAAACGGGTAGGCCCCTGGCACGATAAAATGGGCCGCAACAACCGCTTGTGCAAATGGACGCGGCTATTGATTTCCATGCCCGAATTAAAAAAATAACCCTGCCAGCCTTGAGAAATGGGGTTGTGGCCTTCTGAGGAAATGCGTACAGCTTGATTAAGCGGTAACAGATACGGATCAGGCATCTTGTAATATCAGGCATCTTGTAATATAATTAATTTGAATTGATGTTGACTACCCCCATCGTTACAAAAGTATGGTTCGATGCTTCCCGACGCGCCTCCGCCAGTCGCTCCAAAACCGCCATTAATACTTCCTGAGCAGGTACAACCCGGCGCCGTTTTTTCACACGAGCAAACCACACCCGCCAACCCCTGGAAAAACAAGTTTATTTTCAAAATACGCCCCGGATCGCTCGAGCCTTTGGCGCCGGTAATCATCAATGGGCAAGGCGTTCCCATTGAGCAGGCACCTCCGGACAGCGTCGTCAATCGCCCCAGCCCCAATCGCTTTACCCAGCAAATGTTCGATACCCTTCGCGCCAGTTTAAACAGCCAAGGCGACCGGCTTTATAAAACCCTTGCCGAGATGGATAATATCGACTTGCAACTGCGAAAAATGCGACGCCAACTGCGCAGCCTTGAAGGCTCATTAGAGTATGACAAGATGAAGGCGGACATGTTGATTCGGATGGGCAAAACAAACCATCCGGATGTGAAGTACTATAATGATCTGCTGGGACTCAAAGAGCAGTACCAGGCCGACATAAAAAAGCTGGAAGAGCGAAAGCAAGCGTTGTTGAATGATTACAACCAGCAAAAAGCGATTTACACTAAAGACAAAAGCCAATATGACCAGCACCGCCAAAGTTTTGGCGGGCCGGAACTGAAGTCTTTCGGGGATTACCGTCCGCTGCCCGAAGAGTACTTCGAAACTGTCAATCGCCTGGGCATCAAAATGGAAGAGCTTAATGAGACATTGAAAAAAATAGGCCCCAACCCTTTGGCAGGGTTTGATAGCGGTAATCCGCTGACCTGGATCCCCACGGCCATGGTTGTCTCAACCAGTCCATCCGCAGTGCTTGGAACCGCCCAAGCCCAGCAGCGGATCAACAACCTGCAACAAGACGTTGCCAGAATTTACCAGAACCTCAATAGAATTCTGACGGAGAATGGTCGCCAGCCTTTGCCTTCGACCTCTGGCATATCCTCGCTGGGCCGTTAATACAAGGTTAGACGCAACCCGTTCATTTTGCTTGTTGTCATTGCACCGCGTATCCAGCAACAGAATAACCTCCCCAACCTGCCCTCAAAAATTCATCGAATTGAGTACTTTTTTAATATAGGTAACATTCGGGTTTCAGGGCATACCACCCCGGTATCGCTTGAACAAGGGTGGAGGCTTGCCCAATGCAATTTGGAGTGCTAAGGTGAACAGAATCCGTTGGGACGTGGTAAAGCAAAACCGAGGATTTATTTGGTTAGCTGGACAAATGATGAATTAAACAAGGAAAACGGGTTTGAAGCAGCAATTTGTTATCTTAATCTTATTATCCGTGTCTTTCGTTTTGATATCTTGTGCAATGGATTATCCAGAAAGCTCGAGCGCAGCAGCCTTGTCAATTCTTAAAGAACTCGATCTGGTTGTGCCCAGATGCAATCACACGGCAACGCTCTTGAATGATGGGCGGGTTCTCATTACCGGCGGGATAAAGGGTCCGGGCGCCACCAGCTCTGCGGAGATATACTATCCAGCAAAGGGCCGTTTCGAACCTACCGGATCGATGCTTGTTTCCAGAGAGGATCATGAAGCGGTTAAGCTCAAGAACGGTAAAGTGCTGATTTTAGGAGGTCAGGGGTTGCCTCCACATTATTATCCAGCACCAGCAGAAATCTTTGACCCGCAGACCAATCAATTTGAAATTGTGCCCGGCGCCCATTTTCTGGCATACGATTTTACTGCTACCCTGCTTGAAGATGGTAGAGTCCTGCTGGTGGAAGGATCCGCGCCCGAAGCGGCCAACACCGAAACCGACATCTCCATCTATGACCCAAAGACCAACCAGATCAGCGCCTTTGCCAAGCTGAATGTGCCCAGGCGCAACCATTTTGCCGTCCGCTTGAATGATGGAAACGTTCTGGTCATTGGCGGCGAGGAAAAGCACCCTGATAAAAGCAAGATAAAAACCGGAGTCCCCCATTATGGGGATGCGGCCTGGAGCCTGGAACTGATTAATGTCACCGATCGCAGCGTGACTTTGTTTGAGCCGCCGCCCCCCACTTATCCCCCTGGAACTCCGCTTTATGCGCAATGGGCAAGAAGCGGATTGCCCGATAAGAATAGTGGCGATGTGGCGCTTTTACCAGATGGGCGAGTCTATATCAATGCCAACTATGGCTTAATCTATGACCCGGCAACAGGGAAGTTTCTCAATACATCCAGGCCTCATGCCATTGAGAGGGAACGGGAGCGTATCACCGTGCTTTCAGATGGCCGGGTGCTGATTGCGGGCGGTTATTATTACGACCGCATAGACGGAAAATACACGCGTATATGGAGAAACGTGCCGATTGAAATCTATGACCCGAAAACCAACCGCTTTGAAATACTGACCAGGCTGAAAGAGCACATTGGAGACCCTTCCCTGACGACATTACAGGATGGCTCTGTCCTGTTGGTTGGGGGATGGACTGGCAAAGGCCAAGTTTCAAGCAAAGCTTGGCTGATTCGGCCTTGATAATCAGGTCATAAGGCTTGCCCAATGCAATTTGGAGTGCTATGGTGAACAGAATCCGTTGGGACGTGGTGACCAGCCCCAATTTTGGGTACCACGCAAAAGTAGAGGATCGGGTACATTTCACTGCCCGAAACCGGGTAGGGCTTTTCAACCGCCATCCGGTGGCCTGTTTAAAAATTGACCGGAAGCGGATAAAGGTTCAATGCCAAGGCACTGATTGCCGCTTACAACCTCAAGAAGTCGCGTGATTTCATCCGAGCCGGGATAGGCGGTACAAACGCTGTTGGCACAGGACAACCGCAACGCAAGCCCCCTGCAAGCGGTTTTGTTGCAGAAATTAGCATCGCCGCCCCCTGCAATTACAGTTTGAACAAAAAATCCCAAAGTAAAACCTCCACTAAGCATGTCGTGGAGGCTCAAAGTCTCTCTTCCTGAAAGAAAAGTGGTGCCACCGGTCGGAATCGAACCAACGACACGCGGATTTTCAGTCCGCTGCTCTACCGACTGAGCTACGGTGGCATAGGGAATCCTAGACCATCATTAACACCCAAACGCCATGGCCTGTCAAGGCTGCCTAGTGAACCGCTCCGGGGTCGCCGCCGGAGTCGGCGGGGGCGGGCTTTTCAGGATCGGGCCCGGCAATTTCCGCCAGCTCGCCGACCGGATAGTACCTGCGCACGCCGCGAATCATTATGAACGCCAGCGCCGACATGCCAATCAGCAGAGAAACGTACAGCGGAAGGTACTTCACGTACCAGACGGAAACCAATCCGCCCACCACGCAAAGAATGTAGAAGTAGGTTACGGTTCGAATCTGGGTCACACCGGCCTTCAGCAACTGGTGATGCAGGTGATCCGCATCCGGCAGGAAGGGATTTTGCCCCCGCAACAGCCGACGGAAGGTGGAATAGGTGATGTCGATGATCGGCACGCTCAACACGAAGATGGGTAGCAGCATGACGACCACCTTGGTTTTCAACACCCCCGTCACCGAGATGCAAGCCAGCATGAAACCGCAAAACAGCGCGCCCCCATCGCCCATAAAAATGCGCGCCGGGTGGAAATTATAAGCCAGGAAGCCCAGGCTGGCCCCCGCCAACAGGGAAGCCAGCAGGGCGGCGGACGGCTGGTCGGTAAACATGGCCAATACGGCCAGGGTCAGGGCCGACAGCGTGGTGACCCCGGCGGCCAAGCCGTCAATGCCGTCAATAAAGTTCAGGGAATTGGCCAGACCCACAATCCAGACAACCGTCACCGGCAGGCTGAGGGCGTTTAACACCAGCAGCTTGCTGCCTGGCAGGTCCAGGGTGGCCACTTCCACCCCTAAAAAGAAGGCGGTCAGGGCCGCGATGAACTGCACAGCCAGCTTGAGATAGGGCGACAGGTTCTTGAGATCGTCCATAAAGCCCAGCCCAAAGATGATGGTGCCCCCCAGCAGCATCCCGGGCAGCGATGCGCCCAGGGCTTTGTGCCACTTAAAGACGGCAATAATGCCCAGGGCCAGCATAAAGCCCAGAAAGATGGCCACCCCGCCCAGGCGGGGCACCGGGTACTTGTGAATCTTGCGCTCGCCGGGCGCGTCGTAGTAGCCCGCGGCAATAGCCTTTTTACGCACCACGGGCACCAGCAGGAAGCTAAGCACCAGGGCCAGCCCAAAAGCCTGCAAGTTCAGCAGGAGGTCAGGATTGATGTCTCCCGGATTAATAGCGACGCGCTCCTATCAGGCAATATGACTGCCGGTCAGCCCTCGCGCTGCCAGGTGATGGGCGAGTTCGGGATACAAGGGGAACCGCTCACCCAGCGCTTTTACATCGGCCGCCAGATACTCTATATTCTCTCTCTTTTTCAGGGCTTCGGCAATGATTTCCCCGACTTTCGCCATGGCATCCGACGTAAAGCCCCGGGTGGTCAGAGCCGGGGTGCCCAGCCGCAGTCCACTGGTCACAAAGGGCGATTCGGGATCGTTGGGGATGGTGTTCTTGTTGGCGGTAATGCCAATTTCCTCCAGCAGGTTCTGGGCCGCCTTGCCGGTCAGGCCCACGCTGCGCAGATCCAGCATCATCAGGTGGTTGTCCGTGCCGCCGCTGACGATGTGGATGCCGTTGCCGGTCAGGGCGTTGGCCAGTGCCTGGGCATTATCGACCACCTGGCGGGAATAGGCCTTGAACTCGGGAGAGAGCGCCTCTTTAAAAGACACCGCCTTGGCCGCGATAACGTGCATCAGCGGGCCGCCTTGCAGGCCGGGGAAAACGGCCTTGTCCACCGCCTTGGCGTATGCTTCCTGGCACATAATCATACCGCCCCGGGGGCCGCGCAGGGTTTTGTGGGTGGTGGTGGTGACAAAATGGCAGTGGGGGATGGGGCTGGGATGCAGATCGGCCACAACGAGGCCGGCAATGTGGGCAATATCGGCCAGCAGCAGGGCGCCTACCTCATCGGCGATGGCCCGGAAGCGGGCAAAATCGATGGTACGAGAATAGGCGCTGGCCCCGCAGATAATCAGCTTCGGCTTTTCGCGGTGAGCGATTTCGCGCACCTCGTCGTAATCGATCAGCCCGGTATCGGGGTTGACGCCGTAAGCTACGATTTTGTAGAACAGCCCGGAGAAGTTGACCGGCGAACCGTGGGTGAGGTGTCCGCCATGGGAGAGGTTCATGCCCATCACGGTGTCACCCGGCTGCAGCCCGGCGGCCAGAAAGGCGGCCATGTTGGCCTGGGCCCCGCTGTGGGGTTGCACGTTCACATGATCGCAACCAAACAGTTGCTTGGCGCGGGCAATGGCCAGCTCCTCGGCCCGATCCACAAACTCGCAGCCGCCGTAGTAGCGCTTGTTCGGGAGCCCTTCGGCATATTTATTGGTCATCACGCTGCCCATGGCCTGCATCACGGCCAGGCTGGTGAAGTTTTCGCTGGCAATCATCTCCAGGGTGGACTGTTCGCGGTGCAGCTCCGCCAGGATCGAATCATAAATCTCGGGATCGCCTGCCTTCAGGGCATCCAGGTTCAACATACGGCACTTCCTTCCGGGTTTCCTTGATTCTCGACATGAATGTTCCCCATCAGCTCTACCCGTTTCTGGTGTCGCCCGCCCTCAAAGGGGGTTTCCAGCCAACTGGCCAGCAGATCAAAGGCCAGCTCCGGGGCAATCACCCGCCCACCGAAGCAGGCTACGTTGGCATTGTTATGCTTTCGGCTCATCACAGCGGTATTATGCTCGTGAACCACGGCGGCCCGCACCCAGGGAAAGCGGTTGGCGGTCATGCACACCCCAATGCCGCTGCCGCAGCACAGCACCCCGCGGGCCTCAGGCCCCAGGCGCTGTAGTTCGCCGGCCAGCTTTCCGGCAATATCGGGGTAATCGACAGACTCCTCGCTGAAGCAGCCCACATCGATCACCTCAAAGCCCTTGGCCTTCAAGTGTTCGGCAATGCGCTCCTTCAGCCGGTAACCGGCGTGGTCGGCGCCCAATACGATCGGCGTCATCGGACTGCCCTTTCTCAAACGAGTGTAGGGCTAGTCTAGCACAACGGCGCCGGTTCTTAAAACGTGCAGCGAACCATCCGGCTCCACCGCCACCACGGTGGAGGCCACCTTGTCGTGAATGGCCGCATCGTCCACCAGCACGTAATCCACGTCGTCCCCAAAGGTATTGTGGACTTCTCGCCCCGTCAGGCAGGGAGGCTCGCCGGAACGGTTGGCGCTGGTGGTGGCCAAAACCCCCTGGGGTACCAGAGAGAGCATATCCAGAAACAGCGGGCAGGCCGGAATGCGCAACCCCACCGTGTGCATGCCCCGGGTGATGCCTTCGGGCAAGGCATCGCTTTTTGGCAGGATGATAGTGAGCGCCCCGGGCCAGTGGTCATGCATTAACTGGATAGCCCGGGCGGGAATTTCGCTGACGTAGGGCTGAAAGCTGGCCTCATCCCGGCCCAGCAGGATGAGGGGCTTGGTCTCGTCGCGCCCCTTGATGCGGTAAATGCGTTCCACGGCCTGGGGCTTGTCCACCATGCAGCCCAGCCCGTACACGGTATCAGTGGGAAAGGCAATGACGCCGTTCGGCGTTTCCAGGTGAGACAAGGCATTCAGCAATTCGAAGTTCATGGTGAATGGAACCCGTTATACACGCTCACAGCAGCATAGCGGGCTTGCGGCGACTTGTCGAGTACGCGTCATGGCCGGGCTGGACGGGCCCCAGGCAGGCTAGCGGTTGGCCGTGAAGGCGCGACGATACTTCTCCGCGCAGGCCCGCTGCACGGCGAGCATACTTTTCTGGGTGCTGGACTTCAGCATGTGGTTGGCGCCCGGCAGGGGGAACTTGCCGCCAATATCGATGTTCAGATGGTAGACCAGGTTGGTTTTGCTACCGCCGGCCAGCGGCACCAGCCGGTAACTGGCGACGATGGCGTTGAAGTCGCCGGAGACGCGCTGGATGCTGAGGGTGTTGGCGGCGCGGTTTTCCTGGATTTTGACCCGGTACTTGAACGTCGGCGCAAGGGATCCGGCCTTGACCGCCATATCCATGGTGGCCCCGCCGGCGGATTCGCTCACCACGTCGGTGCGTTCGTAATCGGGCAGCACGTTTTTCAGGTTGCGATAATCGGTCAGGATGCCCCATACCGTGGCAGGCGGCGCGTCGATGGTTACAGAGGCCTCCACGTGCTTGACCTTGTCGCTCTGGCTGGTCAGGTTGACGCGGGGGGTATCGGCCAGGGCCGAAAGCGGCGCAAGCAACAGGCAAAACGCCAGCCATTGCGCAATAGAAACCCGTTTCAGTCGTGAAATCATTCAGACAATCTCCGTTGGGGCACGCGCCCGGTGTTCTACTATCAAAGTAATCACCCCGGCCCAAAATGCATGGCGGGGCCGGAATTTTCACAAAACGCAATATTGTCGGGCGAACCTCCTTGCCCCGACGCTTTCGCTACTTAACAGGGCGCCGTTTTTCCCGTAGCATATTAATGACCCGAATCGAACCGGCAGCCTCGGCACTTGCCGCAAGCCCAACCGAACAACCTGCCCCAACGATTCCACTTGAAGATCCTGCCCGAAGATCCTGAAGGAATTGCCCGCATGAACCCTTTCAAGAAATTGCTTGTGACCGGCGGATCCGGCTTTATCGGGAGCTGGCTGATCCGGTACCTGCTCCATAATTCCCCGGATACCTCCATCGTAAACCTCGACTTGCTGACCTATGCCGGAAACCCGGAAAACCTGGCGGATGTGGAGGACAACCCCCGCTACCGCTTCGTGCAGGGCGACATCTGCGACGAGGCGCTGGTGGACGAGCTGATGGCCGACGTGGACGCCTGCATCAACGTGGCGGCCCAAACCCACGTGGATCGCAGCATCACCGGCCCGGGCATTTTCATTACCACCAACGTGCTGGGCACCCAGGTATTGCTGGAAGCCGCCCGCCGGCACGGGGTAAAAAAATTCGTGCAGGTCTCCACCGATGAGGTCTACGGCAGTATCGAGGGCGAGGGCCGCTTCCGCGAGACCGACAACCTCGATCCCAGCAGCCCGTACTCCTCCAGCAAGGCGGCGGGCGATTTAATCGCGCTCAGCTATTACAAGACCTACGGCATGCCCGTGTGCGTGACCCGCTGCACCAACAACTACGGCCCCAACCAGTACCCGGAAAAGCTCATCCCGCTGTTCATCCTGAACCTGTCGGAAAACAAGCCGGTGCCGGTGTACGGCGACGGCCTGAACGTGCGGGAATGGATTCATGTGGAAGACCACAGCGCCGCCGTGGCCGCCATCCTGGCCCAGGGAAAGCCGGGGGAAGTCTACAACATCGGCTCGGGCAACGAGCTGGACAACATCACCCTCACCAAGACCCTGCTGCACATCATGGGCAAGCCGGAAAGCCTGATTCAGTACGTCACCGACCGCCCCGGCCACGATCGCCGCTACGCGCTGGACAGCGGCAAAATACAGCGGGAACTGGGCTGGCAAGCGAGAAAGCCCTTTGAACAAGGCCTGCGGGAAACCGTCGAATGGTACCTGGACAATCCGCAATGGGTGGCCAACGTGAAGGCCCGCGAGCAACAGCAGTTGTCAGTGGTGTAACAGAAGGCGGTCAGTAACCCTATGGCGTTTAAAAAGCTGTTAGTGACCGGGGCCCGCGGCATGCTGGGCCGGGATCTGGTGCCGTACCTTTCGGCCAAAGGCTACCAGGTGTTCCCATCCTCCACCGAGTACCTGGACGTGCTGGCCACCGAGGACACCATCCGCCAAAAGCTGGAGGCCGTGGAGCCCGAGGTGGTGATTCACTGCGGGGCCTACACCAATGTGGATGGGGCCGAGCGCGATCCGGACCTGGCCATGGCCGTCAACAAGGACGGCACCCACAAGCTGGCCATGGCCACCCAGGCCGTGGGGGCCATCTTTATTTATATCAGCACGGACTTTGTTTTTGACGGGCTGAAAGGGGCGCCCTACACCCCCGCCGACCGACCCAACCCCATCAACACCTACGGCCTGTCCAAGCATTACGGCGAACTAATGGTGCTGGAGCGCCTGGAAGCGTTTTATATCATCCGCACCAGTTGGCTCTATGGCATTCATAACCGCAACTTCGTTCAGTTTGTGCTGGAAAGCGCCCGCCAGGGCAACCCGGTTCCCGCCGTTCGGGACTGGATTGGCTCCCCCACCTGGACCGGCAGCCTGTCCGTGGCCATTGAAACCCTCATGAACTCAGGGGCCTACGGCATTTACCATGCCGCCGACGCCGGGGAAGTCTCCCGCTACGAACAGGCCGTAGCCATTTGCCGCGCGGCGGGGCTCTCGCCCGATCACATCCGCCCGGTCAGCTCCAGCGAACTGGATCTGGCGGCCAATCGTCCCCAGTACAGCGTGCTGGCCTGCCCGGATCTGGCCATTCCCCATTGGGAGACCTCCCTGCAAGCCTATCTGGAACAATACAAGCAACTCAACCGGGTGGGCGGATGAGCAAGGAAGCCAAGGGCCAGTCCGACAAGCCCGCCAAAAGAGGGGGCAAAAAGAAATCTGTCGCCAAAGCCACGGCCAAAAGGCCAGGCAAGAAGGGCAAGGGCTCCGATCTGCATCCCAGCGTGATTATTTCCGGCTACTACGGTTTTGACAACCTGGGGGACGAGCTCATTCTCCAGGTGCTTGTTGATGAATTAAAGCGCGAGGGGCTGACCATCACCGTGCTGTCCCAGGATCCCCAGAAGACGGCGGCCCGATACGGCGTGAAAGCCCTGCACCGCAACAACCTGATCGACATCATCGATGCCCTGGCCCAGGCCAACCTGTTTATCAGCGGGGGAGGCGGGCTGTTCCAGGATGCCACCGGCCCCATGAGCAGCATCTATTACGGCGGGCTAATTCATTTGGCGCACTATTTCGAGGTGCCGGTCTGCTTCTGGGGGCAAGGGGTGGGCCCGCTGACCAGCAGCCTGGCCCGCAGCCTGACGGCCAGCGCCCTGAAGAAGTGCGAGTGCATTACGGTGCGCGACGACAAAAGCGCCGACCTGGTGGAGGAGCTGATGGGCACCCGCCCCGAGGTCACGGCGGATCCCGTCTGGCTGTTGCGCCTGCCCAAAAAGAAAAAGAAACCCGCCCGACAAAAAAAGGACACCTGGACGGTGGGGGTGTCCCTGCGTCCATGGCCCGACCTGACACCCGAGCGCTTGGCCGCCTTTGCGGACTTTCTGGCCCGACTGGTGGCCGACTCCCGCAAGCAGGTGGACTTCCTGCTGCTACCCTTCCAGGCCCGGGAGGACACCCCCCTGCTGCAAGAACTGGCCGCCCGCCTGGAAAAGACCCAGGCCGGGCAATGCACCCTGGTAGCCCCGGACGAAGTGATTGCCGCCGTCGGCCAGTGCGACATCCTGTTTGGCATGCGCTTCCACAGCCTGGTGCTGGGTTTGCTGCAAGACGTGGCGGTCTACGGGCTTTCCTACGACC
This sequence comes from uncultured Vampirovibrionales bacterium, assembly GCA_964390635.1. GTDB lineage: Bacteria > Cyanobacteriota > Vampirovibrionia > Vampirovibrionales > Vampirovibrionaceae > CAYMIG01. Next base: position 37,208 of record CAYMIG010000008.1, read on the forward strand.
CCAAGGTGGAAAACCTGCTGGCCCGCTTTGGCCTGGAAGGCACCCCCGTGCACCATCTGGAGCGCATCCAGGCGGAAACCGTGCAGGAGTATTTCAACCACCGCTACCCCGCCGTAGACCTGGGGCCGCTGATTGCCAAAGCCCGGCGCAACTTCGACATCCTGGACGAATACATGCACATGCCCGAGGCGGAACTGGTTATTTAACCGGGCCCTGCGGCTTCAGAAATTCGCCCGGCAGCCGAAAACACTTCCATCAGGTAATTGAACTTGCGGGTGGTTGCATGGGCGAGGATGCCGAAAACGCTTATAATGAGAGTATGGGAGTGCAGCATCGAGATATTTCGCCAGAAAAACAGGGCAAGCCCGTCGTCAAAGGCGGGGCTTTGTGGCATAAACTGCCGCGCCTGCTGAACCTCTCCGCCTACGAGGCCCAGGCCGGCGAGCGTACTCCCACCGTGGATTACGAACCCATCCACTTGCACATCACCCCGGGGGAAGTGCATCCGGTGGCCGCGCTGCAGTCCCGCAACGGGGCCGGGGGCAATCGCAAGCTGGACCTGGAAACCTTCCGCTTCATCATGGAGCAGGTGCCCACGGTGCGCACCGTGGAGTTTTCGGGTCGCACCGATCCCTTCAGGAACGAACACCTGCTTAAGCTGGTGGATTACGCCTACAAGTTCAACGGGGCGGAATGCACGGTCATCACCGAAGGCTTTTTACTGCCCCGGTTTACGGAAGCCATTCTGTCCAGCGCCTTGCACAGCCTGGTCATCCGCATCCATGCCCACCGGCCATCGGCCTACGCCCAGATGACCGGGCTAAACCCCAGCTATTTCGTTACCCTGCGCGATAACGTCATCGGGCTGATCCAGCGCAAGCGGGAGTTGGGGGGCAAAGTGGAGGTGGATCTGGCCATCACCGTAGACCGCCACAACTATACCGAAATGGCCGCCATGATTGCCTTTGCCGAAGGGCTGGGCGTGGACGGCGTGCGCTTTGAAAACTACTTCAACCCCAATACGCCGGGCGTGCGTTCGGACCGCTCACTCTACACCGACCAGAAGCCAGTGCTGAAGTATTTTGAGGAGCTCCGCCAAACAGTCACCCGCCAAACCCGGCTGGCCATCACCCTGCCCCGGCTGCTTGACCCGGATATGCGCCAGCATCGCCACTGCCTGGATCCTTTCACCACGGTCTCGGTGGACGCCGATTGCAACGTTTCCGGCTGCCCACGGCAATTGCTGACCCGGGGCCGGATGGCCAAAATCTGGGATGAAACCTTCTGGAACGACAGCCTGTACCAGTGGCTGCGCTCGGTTCACGGCTCGCGGGGCAAGGCTTCCAGCTGCGGCAGCGATGATGTGCCGCTTCCGTGCCAGAACTGTCCCCGCAACATGCCTCGCTAGCGGTTTTCAAACACCACGTTCAGGTTGCCTCCCACCGGAGGCTCATCCGCAGGTTGGGTGCGAGCGTATTCCTGGAGCAGTTGGTAGGCCCGGGGCGTCAGCCGCAGCTCTTTACCGCTGGCCAAAGGCTGGCCCCCGTGGGGATCCGGCTCGTACAGGGTACGGCTGCTGATGATGCCGGCAACTTCCATGGCCTCCTCGGCCAGTTTCAGCTCGGCAGGGCTGAAATGCGGGGTATGTTGACGCAGGAGGGTCGCAATGGCGCTTTTGTCAAGGTGGTGCGGGGCGCGATGCCCGGGAGTGGGACGGTGATCCCGGAAGAACAAGGGCATGCCCTCAACCGAAAAGCCGTCAGGGGGTCGCTTTGGAACCTTGAGCACGGGCATTTCGGGTTCATCCGGCACGGCAGGCGGGCTGGGTTTGAGCCACCGCAGCCACCCGGGCATGGCTTCATAGCGCTGGGTATCACGCACCGCTTTTTCGTAAGCGGCCTTTTGCTTTTTATAATCGCTCTGGGCCTCTCCCACAAGGCTCAGGGCTGCATGATAGTCGGTTTGAAGCTGCTGCAGATGATTGATGGCACCTTCAGCCACGAACAACACGTCTATTAAATCCCGGGACAGGTCGGTGGCGTCCCGCAAAAGCAAAAGCTCATCCAGCGTCAAGGCTTCAGAGCGCCGCAGGGTAGCCTGCAATTCCAGCTCCTGCTGACGGCGCAAGTAGGTCAAGCGGGCATCGGCATAGCTATCCCGGGGCCGCTGCCCGAAGTGGGGGGCGCCCCACTGGGACGACGGGGCAGCTTGGGCAGCCTGGGAAGACGGGCGCGCGCCGGAGCGGGCAAAAGTTACGGGTGAAACGGCAAAGGGCTGGATTCGCATAATCCCTCTCGGGTGGCTCAGGGACATCAACACACAGGGTAACATCTTATAAAAACACGAAAGCGGTTATCTTGGAACAGGGTTTTGGGCCACCCGGGCCAGACGCTCCAACAGGCGAACCACCGGGGCCTGGGTGGGCACGTCATGGAGGCGCACATAGGCAGCCCCGCGCTGCACGGCAATGGCCAGGCTAGCGGCGGTCAGGGCCTCGCGGCGATCCGGCGGGGGATCCCCCTGGCCCAAGGTCAGGAACGACTTGCGCGACGTGCCGGCCAGCACCGGGAAACCCAGGGTGCAAAGTTCATCTATATAATGAAGGAGGGCCAGGTTGTGATCCACGGTCTTGCCGAAGCCAAAACCCGGATCCAGGATGATTTTGCCGGATGGCACGCCCGCCGCCATGGCCGCCTCGGCCTGCCGCCCCAGGAAAGCCTTCACCTCCGGCACCACCCCGTGGGGATAGCCGGGATTGCGCTGCATCACGTCCGGCGTGCCCTGGCTGTGCATCAGCACCAGGCCGGTTTCGTACCGGGCCGCCACTAGGGCCAGGGACGGATCGTATTGCAGGCCGGAGACATCGTTAATCATGCACGCCCCGGCCTGCACCGCCGCCTCGGCCACGGCGGCCTTGCGGGTATCAATGCTGATGAGGGCCCGGGGATAAGCGGCCCGGATGGCCCGAATGGCCGGCACCACCCGGGCAATTTCCTCCTCCGCCGGAACCGGCACGGCACCGGGGCGGGTGGATTCGCCACCCACATCCAGGATGTCCGCGCCCGCATCCAACGCCACGCCTGCCGCCCGCACCACCTCGTCCAGGCCGGCAAAACGCCCCCCGTCGGAGAACGAGTCGGGGGTTATATTCAGAATCGCCAGTATTTTGACGGAAGCCATGCGCCTATATTAGCCAAAACGTATAGGAGAAAAGAATCATTTTTTTTATCCAACCGGGTAATGTTCACCCTTTCCCTCTTGTAGGAAATACAATATGGACGAAATACCCCACCTCTATTAATTTTCCAGGCAGTCAGATATGGACACACCCATCCCCCCGCTTAATAAATCACCCGCCGAGGCCTTGTGCGATGCCTGCGGGAAATCGCTGGAAGCCGGCCGGCCCAATGAACCCTTTGGTTGCCCCCGCTGCGGTTTCAAAACGTTTCTGGCCATCATGCCCAATTATTCCGGGGTGGAGGAATTTGCCTGGTACCTGCACACCGACCCGGAAATCCGGTTGCTTTGCCGGCAGTGCGCCTGGCTGGGGCCCTTGGCCACCCTGAAACGCCCCCGGGGATACTAGCGGCAAAACCCGCCCAGCATGCTACGCCTGGAGGTTGAGTGTCTTGCGGATGCCCTTAACCGGGTTGTCCGGCACCATAGCACCGCCGGACGGGGGCTGCACGGCCCGAATGTGCGTTTGCACGAATCGATCGAGATCAGGCGCCCGATCGAGATAACTGGGGGAGTAGGCGTAGTTCAGGCCCAATTGCTGGGCATTGGCCTGCACGGCGGCATCCGCCTCCGCAGATCGCTTGCCAAAACTGTCCGTAATGAAATAATCCCGGCCCAGGCGCTCCCATGCAATCGCCCGGTGAATCGACCTGGCAAGCACGGGATCCGCAGGCAGCAGGCGCGTGTACAGGGCTTCTTCCGTGGCCGCATCCAGCGGGCCGGACAAAGGAATGACAATGGAACCGGTGAATGCGACGGGGCGCATGGGACAACCTCAAATCAGAAGGGGATGGGGAACTAGGGGGATATTACCTCAATAAACCGCCTGAAGGCGAATTGTTGCAGCCGGCAGGGTTAGCTGGACTTGCCGGCCATCACCGGGCCGCCCTTGGAACCGGCAATGCGCATCATGGAATCGATGCAGCGGCGGGCCAGCCTGGCAGTCTCGGCGGGAATTTCGATTGGCGCGTTCTCGCCCAGCAGGGACTTGTAGACGTTCTCCAGGCGGGTCAGCTTCATGTTGGGGCACACCGCCGAGGCCCGGGTGGGGGTGATGAAGGTTTTCTCCGGGCAGTCCTGCGACAGGCGCTGGCTGACCCCGTCCTCGGTGCAAACAATAAAGGTACGGGCGCTGCTTTCCTTGGCCGCCTTGACGATGGCCGTGGTGCTGCCGATGAAATCGGCCATGTCTTTCAGCGGCTGGTCGCACTCGGGATGTACCAGCACCTGGGCATCCGGGTATTCCTTTTTCAGCTTGACCACATCCTCCGGGTTCATGCGCAGGTGGGTGGGGCAAAAGCCTTCCCAGCAGATGAGGCGGACATCGGGCAGGTTTTGTTGCACGAAGGCGCCCAGGTGCTTGTCGGGAACAAACAGGATTTCCCGCTGGCCGGTTTCCTGCGCGGCAAAACGCACCACTTCCACGGCGTTGGCGCTGGTGCAGCAGTAATCGGCTTCGGCCTTCACGTCGGCGGCGGTATTCACGTATGCCACCACGGGCAGCCCGGGATGCTCCGCCTTGAAGCGCGCCAGCTCCTGGCGGGTAATCATGTCGGCCATGGGGCAGCCGGCGTTGGGGTTGGCCAGATACACGGTTTTTTGCGGGGAGAGCAGCTTGGCGGTTTCGGCCATAAAGTGCACCCCGCAGAAAACAATGATGTCGGCATCGGTCTGGGCGGCAATCTGGCTGAGTCCCAGGGAGTCGCCGTGGTAGTCGGCCACATCCTGCACCTCGATGCGCTCATACAGGTGGGCCAGGATGATGGCGTTGCGCTCTTTTTTCAGGCGGCGAATCTCTTTTATCAGGAACTGCTTGCGTTCCGCCGGCGATGTGGGAATCTGCGCGATACTCATGGGGCCATCCGTTCCGGGCTCTTACAAAGTCTGACCATCCGCTGGACAAGCGTCCTCCGATACTGCCCAGAATAGCTTAGACGCCCTGGGATGTAAAATGTTCGTCCTAATCCCTCATGGGAACCCGATCACAGGGACAAAATATCGGGTTTTCATTGAAATATGAATGAAATTTGAATACAAGATCTGCAAAATGCAGGCGGGCAAAGACAAATTTTTTCATTGATTTTGCGCAAATCAATGCCAAAGAACCTTCCCTTACCATGACGGGTAGCACAAGGCCAAAACACTGGTAGCACAGGGTTTTTAATGGATTCAAACTGACACTGGATCTCTGCTACAACCCTAAAAAAATCGAAAAAGGCAAGCTCCAGGCTTGAATTAAACGCTTGCATTTGCTCATCCGGTTGGTATAATCCATTCTGGTTCCAATGAAAAGGAGGTGTTCACCATGAACAAAGAAGAACTCGTACAAGAAGTATCCCGGAAGACCAAAACTTCCCAGAAGCAAGTGGCCGAGATCCTTTCCTACACCATCGCCACCATCGAAAAGACCGTTGCGAAAGGTAAGAAAGTGACCCTGGTTGGCTTCGGTACTTTCGAACCCCGCAAGCGCGCCGCCCGCACCGGTCGCAACCCGCAAACCGGCAAAGAGCTGCGCATCGCCGCGAAAGTCGTTCCGGCTTTCTCCGCTGGCAAGAAATTCAAAGAGCTCGTCTCCAAGAAGTAGTTTCCTGAAACGAGTTTTGCAGGCCCGGGCATTTTGTCCGGGCCTGCGGGCTTAGGCAGGCACCTGGCTTTGCTTGGTCTATAATGAAGGGCAGCAAAAAAGAGAGCGGATCCCCCCAATGACCATTGCGGTATTTCTGGACAGGGACGGCACCCTGAACAAAGAAAAGGGCTATATGCGCCACGTGGACGACGTGGAGCTTATTGACGGGGTAGCCCAGGCCTTACGCAAGCTGAACGATGCGGGCATCCTGGCCATTATGGCCAGCAACCAGACCGGGGCCGCCCGGGGCTTTTATCCCGAGGAACATATCGTGGCCCTCAACCAGCGGGTGGCGGATTTGCTGATGGCCGAAGCCGGCGCCCGGCTGGACGCGGTTTACTACTGCCCGCACCTGGGCAAGAGCGAGATTCCGCAATACGCCATTGCCTGCAAGTGCCGCAAGCCGGAAACCGGCATGATCGAGGAAGCCTGCCGGCGCTTTCCCCAGATTGACCTGCCCAACTCCTACATGCTGGGTGACAAGGCCAGCGACGTGGCGTTCGGTTATGCCGCCGGCTGCCAGCCTATCTTGCTGAAAACGGGCTATGGCGAACGGGTTCTGGCCGGCAAGTACCAGGTGCTGGAAAAGCCCCCCGCTTTTGTTTGCGACGACATGCCAGCCGCCGTGGAGCTGATTTTAAGCCGTGTGGCGGCGGGCACCCTGCAAAGTTGATTCGCACCCATGCCAAAAGCGGCTGATGGCTTGAAACAGGGGCCTTAACCGCTCCACAATGGAGACCCGCAGCAGGATGATGCGCTGCAGCAGGTTCAGGCGATAACCCATCTTGCGAATGGCCCGGATGTTGGCGGGCACGCTTTCCAGCGCCTCGAACCGCCGCCGGGCGTCGGCCATGACCTTGGCTTTCTTTTCCGGGTCGAAGATAAAGGCGCCTTCAAAGCCGTTCAGCACCATGGTTTTGAAGTCTTGGTAAGTGAGGCCGGCGTATTTATACAGCTTGACGAACTCGTTGGTCACGTCGCTGTTGGAGATGGTGCGGTTGTCGGTGCTGATGGCCACCTTGACGCCCAGACGACTTAGAAACACCGCCGGATGCTTCTTGTAGGAACGGGCGGAGTATTTCTCCGCATCCTCATCCGGCTTACCCTTGGCCATGCCGGGGTGGACACCGTAGGTTTGCAGGTTGCTCTTGGGGCACATCTCCAGGATGATGCCCTTTTCAATCACGTCCTTCAGCAGCGGGGACGTTTTCAGCAGGCGGTCGATATCAATCTTGGCCTTCCAGTCCCGCGGGTTCTGCAAATAGGTTTCAAACGCCTCCTTCAGGGCGGGCGAGCTGTTAATGAGCTGGACACCATGGCCGATGCGCACCGGGGTTTTAGGGCTCCAGGCCAGGGCAATGGCTTTTTCGATGGCCTCGGCCCCGGACAGGTTGCCGGATCGGCTGGTCTCGCCGGCGTGGATGGTAATGCCGATTCGCCGTTCCGGCGGCGTGGCGGGGTCTTCGTTGTAGTCGCGAATTACCCGGAAGGCCTCGGCGAACTCCTCGGACGGGTTGTTCAGCTCGTCGCCGGCCAGGTCGATGCCCACAATGTTGTGCCCCTTCTTGCGCAGCTCCACGGTTTCCCGGGCAAGGGCCAGGGCGTTGCGACCCTTGATTTTTTCCTGCTCGCGGGCCGCCTCGGCGGCGATATTAAGGAACTGCTGCGGGGTTTGGGCCTGGGGGCCTTTTTCCAGCCTGATGCCGCACTCAGCAAAGAGGGTTCGCAGGTCTTGCAGCATTGGCTGAGAATCGTAGCCCGCCACCATGTCGGCGGCGCGCTGCAAAAGGGCATCGGTTCGCATCCAGCCCCGGGTCAGCTTGTCCCGATGGGGCAACTGGTATTTTTCCAGCACCCGGCTCAGCTCCACCAGCAACTTTTGGGGATCGCGGGTGATGGTCTCCCCCTGGCGCTCCATCAGCACGATAATGCCGTAGTCCAGATCGCGGCGATTGGGCAGCAAGCGCTTGCGGGCATCTTCAAACCCTTGTCCCACGTAGTGAAGCAGGTCTTCAGTACTGCACTTGTAACTGGCAAAGTTACGGCCCACGGGACTAACCCGGTACTCGGCATAGCGGATATTCTCATTGGCCACATCCCAGGCGTACAGGTGGGCCAACAGGTAGGCTGCGGGCTTGTTTTTGACCAGGGGGTTAATCTTGGAGGACGTGGCCCGGTAGGCTTCCAGCCCATAATCGCGAAGGTGGTTGAAGTAGTCCTCAACCTCCAGGCCCAGGGGCTGCTCGGCGTTCTCCCGCAAGGCACTGCTGGGAATAAAATCCTTTCCGCGCTCAGCCTGGATGTAAAACCGGAAGTACTCACGCAGGTTTTCCCAGTCCAGCACTTCATCCAGCACCTTGGCCAACTCATCGGGCGGCAGTTTATCCAGCTCATAGGTCTGCTGGGTGCCGGCATGGGCGTCCACCTTGGAAAGCTGCTTGATGGTGCCATCCTGGATACCCTTGATAAGCGCGTATTTCAGGAAGGCAATATCGGAAGATCCACTCTGGTGAACGTGCAACTCGTTTTTGTAGGCGCCCCGAATGAGATCGTAGATATCGTCATCAATTTTGCCGTTCTCTGGCGGGGTCTGGGCCGTAAAGCGGATGGTCGGGTGCATCCCCGGCCTGGCCAGGGTGAAAACAGGGCGGGCATCAGCGACAGACGCAAGCTGCGGCCTTGAAGGGAGTGTGACCCGAGTCACCATAAATCGCTCTTTGTTCTATAACACCATCTCCATTAAACCAGAACTTTATGAAAAATTGATGACAAATCTATTTTTTTATTTGAATTTTCTTTTAGAGCCTTGTCGGATCCCGGCGATCCCTTATCTGGAAAAAGCAGTGATTGGAAAGGGGAATGGGCTTGCCCGGTGTTTATGATACGATGGCATCTACCATGAACGCACGCAGCGCAGCCAGAGAACTCGCCCTCCTCACCCTGTTCCAGATGGAAAAACAGGGCGACTTGCCTGCCGGCTCGGCCAGATTGCCCAAAGTGGAGTTGAAAGAGCTGGTGCTGGATTCCGTGCGCGCCCTGGCCGCCGAAGCGGAGGATAAAGTGCAGTCCGCCGCCGATCAGTTGGCCGATGTCAGCCGTATGCTCATCGACTACGAGGAAACGCACCCCGAAAACCTGGCCCGGCCCATGGAAGCGCAGAACCTGCCGGTGCCCATCCCCACCACCCGCGACATGGTGGAGAAAATTGAGCAATGCCTGCAAGGCGCCGAGTACCTGTTTGAGGCCCTGCGCATCCCGGAAATGCTGGCCCTGGCCGAGCAGGAAGAGGTGCAGGCTTACGCCCTGAAACTCATCGGGCTGATCCTGGATCACCAGGCCGCCCTGGATGACGCACTCAACCGGCACATGGAAGAATGGCGCATGGACCGGCTGGTGAAAATGGATCGCTACATCCTGCGCCTGGCGGCGGCGGAAATGCTTCACGTGGCGTCCGTGGATGCGGGCGTCTCCATCAACGAGGCCGTGGAACTGGCCAAGCAGTATTCCAGCGAGGAGAGCTACCGTCTGATCAACGGTGTCCTGGGCGGGCTGGCCGATGAATTGGCGCAGGCACCGACCGGGAGCGCTGGCCATGTTTAAGTGGTTCGGAAAGAAAGAGGCGGAACCCGGCACCATCCAAACCGCTCCCCCCGAAACCGCCCGCCCGGCGGAGCCGTCGGCAGCCGCCCCGCCGCCCGAAAAAGGGGGCCTGTTTGCCAGTCTGCGCTCGGCGGTCTCGTTGTCGCGGCAATCCATTGTGGGAAAGATTTTCGGCATCCTGCAAGATTCTGAAGTCACCGGGGAAAGCATCGACGAGATCGAAGAAGTGCTGATCCGGGCCGATGTGGGGCTGGAAACCGCCACCGAAATTACCGACAAGCTGCGCAAGCGCATCGACGACTTCCGCAATCCGGATCAGTTGCTGGACTTTCTGCGCGGGGAGTTCACCGCCATCCTGACCCCCTATGAAAAAGCCAACCACCTGGTCTTCAAGCCCGGTGTCATGAACGTTTACCTGGTGGTGGGGGTGAACGGGGCCGGCAAAACCACGTTTATCGGCAAGCTGGCCAACCGCTTCATCAAGCAGGGCAAGACGGTGATGATTGGCGCGGGCGATACCTTCCGCGCCGCCGCCGAGGAGCAGTTGGAAATCTGGGCCCAGCGTTCCGGGGCCGGTTTTGTGGGCGCGGGAGAGCTGACCGATCCGGCAGCCGTCATCTTCGAGGCCCTCAAGCAGGCTAAAAACCGGGGCACCGACGTGGTGTTGCTGGATACCGCGGGCCGCCTGCAAAACAAGTTCAACCTGATGGAAGAGCTGCGCAAGGTGCGCAAGGTGATTGACCAGGCCATGCCGCCGGGTGCGATGCTGGAATCGCTGCTGGTGCTGGACGCCACCACCGGGCAGAACGCCCTGAAGCAGGCCAGCGTGTTTAAGGAGGCCGTGGACATTTCCGGCGTGGTGCTGACCAAGCTGGACGGTTCGGCCAAGGGCGGCATCGTGCTGACCATTGCCAAGGAGCACCGCCTGCCGGTCAAAATGGTAGGCGTGGGCGAAGGCATTGACGACCTTCAGGAATTCGACGCCCACGAATTTGTGGATGGATTGTTTCAGAGGTAAGATGAAGATTCCGCAGGCGGCCTGCTGCCCCGCCGGGACCCAACCTAAAGGATGTGTCTTGGACTATGTTTGATCAGCTTTCAGAACGCTTACAGGGTGTATTTGCCGGTTTTGGCCGCAAGCAGATCACCGAGGACAACATTGACGAGGCCATGCGCGAGATTCGCAAGGCCCTGCTGGAGGCGGACGTCAACCTGCGGGTGCTGAAAGCCTTCATCTCCCGGGTGAAAGACAAGGCCATCGGGGAAAACGTGCTGAAAAGCCTGCAACCCGAGCAGCAACTGGTAAAAATCGTGCATGACGAGCTGGTGGCCCTGCTGGGCGGCGAGACCCAGGAAATCAACCTTTCCGGCAACCCCAACATCATCGTGCTGTTTGGCCTGCAAGGCTCCGGTAAAACCACCACCGCCGGCAAGCTGGCCCTGAAACTGAGAAAAGAAGGCCGCAACCCCTTGCTGGTGGCTGCCGACGTGTATCGTCCCGCCGCCATCCAGCAGCTCATCACCCTGGGCAAGCAAATCGACATCCCGGTGCACACCATCGAGGGCTCCAAAGAAGTGGTGCAGATTGCCCGCGGCGGGGCGGAGAGAGCCAAAGCCGAGGGCTTCAACACGGTAATCATCGATACCGCCGGGCGCCTGCAAATTGATACCGACATGATGGCCGAGCTGCTACTGGTGGAACGCATGTTGCAGCCCCAGGAAAAGCTGCTGGTCATCGATTCGATGACCGGCCAGGAAGCAGTAAACGTGGCCGAAACGTTCAACGAGCAGCTGGAAGTGACCGGCATCGTGATGACCAAGCTGGACGGCGATGCCCGGGGCGGCGCGGCGCTTTCGGTGGTGGAAGTGACCGGCAAGCCCATCAAGTTTATCGGCACTAGCGAAAAATTGACCGGGCTAGAGGTGTTTCACCCCGAACGGATGGCCACCCGCATTTTGGGCATGGGCGATGTGCTCTCCCTGGTGGAAAAGGCGCAGGAGGCCATCGACATTGAAGAGGCCCAGCGGCTGGAACAGCGCATGCGCAAGTCCGAATTCTCGCTGGAAGACTTCATGAAGATTCAGAAACAGCTCAAGATGCTGGGCTCCTTTGACCAGATCCTGGGCATGCTGCCCATTCCCGGCCTGACCAAGGACATGCGGGAGATGATTGCCCACGGCGGCGAAGGGCAACTGAAGCGGGTGGAATCGATGATTAACAGCATGACCCCCGAGGAGCGCCGCAAGCCGGAAATCATCACCGAAGGCCGGCAGCGACGCATTGCCCGGGGCTGCGGCATGAAAGCGGAAGACATCAAGCAGTTCCTCACCCAGTTTGAGCAGATGAAATTTATGATGCAGCAGCTGACCAAGATGACCGACGGCATGAAAAAAGAGGCCACCCCGGCAAAAGGCGGCCTGCATATGCCGCGCAGCATGAAGAAAAAGAAGAAAAATCCCCTGCTGGATGGCTTTCCCGGTATGCCGCCCGGCGGTATGCCCCCGGGGTTTCCGGGACTGCCTCCCGGTGGCGGCTTGCCCCCCGGGTTTCCCGGCAAGCTGCCTCCCGGCTTTCCGGGCAAAGGGGGTAAATTGCCGCCCGGCTTTTAATTCCCGCCCCCTCAGTCGATCCCTGCGTTGATTTGCCGGCGCACCCCAAAACGCTGCCGCAAAAGCCGCTTTGAAGCGCGGTACTGCACGTTGCAACCCGCCACCCTGCTATATTTGCGATCCCGGCTTTAAGGCGCATGGGTAATTGCAGGGGGTTCGGCATGCCGCAATAATGGTTGCCAGGGCAGAACACAGGCATTCACCCGGGGGCAGGCGCACGCAATGTTTCCACCGGTCCTGAATTTAAAGCAAGCAAGGAGGGATTGAGAGATGGTGAAAGACGAACAGGGCTTCGGTTCGATGGAGGAAGAAAAAAATCGGGAAATTGCCCGCAAGGCAAGCCATGGCGGCACCAAGGGCGGCGGAACCAGCCAGCGGGGCTTTGCTTCCATGGATGCCGAAAAGCAGCGAGAGATTGCCAGCAAAGGCGGCAAGGCGGCCCACGAAAAAGGCACCGCCCATGAGTTCACCTCGGAAGAAGCCCGCCAAGCCGGACGCAAGGGTGGCGAGGCCGTCAGCCAGGACCGCGAGCACATGGCCGAAATTGGCCGCAAGGGCGGTCAGGCCAGCCACGGCGGCGGCCACCGCAACGACTAGCCAAAACCCCGTGAATTACCGAAACACCGGCCCCCGTGGGCTGGTGTTTCACTGGGCGGCCAGCGCCCGAATGAGTTTGGCATCCGGGGTAACCGTCACCGTGGCATCCAGCAGCACGCGGCCATCGGCCACCCGGGTTTGATCAAAGGCGATTTTCAGCTTGTGGCGATCCACCTTGATTTTGGACAAATCCACCAGATCGGCGAAGTAGTTTTCCACCAGCCGGGCCACTTCGCGGGCTTCACCCAGCCCCTCGACATAAATACCGATATTGGAGAGTTTCAGGCGGGACTTTTCGGCATACAGCCCGGCGGTTATTTCAATGGGCAAGGCTTTCTCCGGGGCAGATTCATGCTTGTTGACCCGGGTCTTCACCATCAGCTTGTCCCCGGTAATACGAATCTGCGGCGCCAGCACATCCAGTTCCTGCCGACCAAAGGGGGGAATGTCCAGCTTCATAGCCGTCAGCAGATTGCGCCCTTTTTCGCTTTGCAGCATGCGGTTCAGGTCGGACTCGCTCATCACCGCGTGCAGCTTCAATTTAACCGGCCTCAGCAGGAATGGCTTCTTGCCTTTCTTGACGTACAACGGAAAATCATGGTCGCTTTCCAGGCTGAATTCGCTGAGCGGAACCCAATCGGCGTAGACCAGGTTTTCACCATGAATGGAAAGCCGGCGCGCCTTACCGGCCAGCAGGTCGGTGGCACTGAACAGCTTGAGCCGGGAATGGATAGGGCCGTCCAGATAGCGGGAGAGCTCCCGGCGCACAACCCGGTTGGCCACCCAGCCGGATACGGCGGTAATGCCCGTAATCCGCTGCAGGGCCTGACTGAAACCGGAGCCGGTCTTGAACTCGGGATAGGGGATTTCCTTGTCTTTTTCGGCAGCCAGGGCCGGCCCCCACAAATTAAGCGCCAGCGCGACAACCAGCCATACCACAGCCACAGCCCTTTTGAAAGGCCGCTTGACGGATTTCGCTTGGTGGTTTAATTTCATGACACCCGGCGCTCATCTTTGCTATCATGGGCTCTGTGACATTATACACAGTTTTGACGGGCTCCCGCTGAATTTGCCGGCGGAGTCACACTGAGGCAGGCAACCGGAGAAACTCCCGATGCGTCTTTCCCAATGCTTCCGTCTGGCCCTGATCGCAGCCCTGCTGGGGGGAATGAACGGCCTGCAGGCCGCCGAACTGGCTCCCGCCCCGGGACACCGGGTGATGGATATTCCGCTCAGCGCAGGCGTCAGCGCGGAGGGCCGGGGGCTCAGCAACGATATCGGGCAAGCCGACGCCATGGTGCGCGCCAACCCGGAAGATCCCGAAGCCTGGTTCCTGGTGGGCGTGGCCTACAGTCGCACCCCCTACCTGGAACGATCGCTGGAGGCGCTGCAAAAGGCCAAAAACACCGCCCGCAAGCATCCCGACGGGCTGAAGGTTTTCGACAAGAAAATCGTGGAATACGAAAAGATGGCCGCCGCCGACCCGGATAATCCCCTGCTGCTTTACCGCATGGCCTTCGGGTATTATTTCCGGGGTTTTGCCACCCAGTACGGCTACATCAAGGACAATTCGCAGCCCGACGTTTTTTACGCCAAGGCCGAAAAGGCCATGCGGCGGGTTATCGAGCTGGAACCCTCCGATACCGCCGCCCGCGACTACCTGGGCTTTTTCCTGGCGGAACGGGGCCGGGTGGATGAGGCCATCGCCCTGTGGGAGGAGACGCTCAAGCGGGATCCTCGCGACCCCGGGGCTTACATGCTGCTGGGACAATATTACATCCAGACGGGCGACCTGTTGAAGGCCATGCAATACAGCACCCAGGGACTGAAAATCCGCAACGAATGGCTGAAGGCCCACAAGGTGGACGATAAATACACCTTTGGCCGCTACTAGGGGGAGGTCGGGGCTGCCGCCGGCGACGGCAGGCCAAACAGCACGTTGCCGGGCGTCACCACGCCCATGGCCCGCAACAAATCGACCTGGGAGCGGTTAAAGCCCAGGATACTCTCGGCCAGTCGGGTGCGGGCCAGGTAAAGGGCCGTTTGGGCATCAATCACGTCCACGTTCAGGCCCAGTCCCGCCCGGTAACGTCCCACGGCCTGGCGGTAAGCCTCCTCGGCGGCGGACAATTCCTCCCGGGCGGCCAGAATGGCCTGGGCCAGGGAACGTGAATTGAGATAGGCATCTACCACCCCGCTCTGGATATCGCGCACCAGAATCTGGCGTTCCACCGCCTTTTGGCGCATTTGCAGCAACACCCCGCGAAAGGCCAGGGGGATGTCGGTGCCCAGGTTCTCCAGCAGGTTGCTTTCCAGAAAGAGCCCCCGGAAACGCCCCATGGTCAGGTTATCGTAGGTGGGGCCGGTGGCATTCTGGTAGAATTCCAGCGTCACGGTGGGCACAATACGCCCCAGCACGGCCAGCGAATCGGCACGCAGGGCTTTCATCTCCTGCTCGTTACGCTTGAGATTGGGGTGATTGGCCAGGGCCATGGCCAACAGCTCATCACTGCTAAGATTCAGGGGCACCAGCAATTTAGGTTGCGCGGTGGTCTCCAGCGGGATGAGATGAATTTCAGGATCCAGGTTCAGGCGGTTGAGCAGGGCCTGCTCACTGCGGGCCAGCTGATTCTGGGTGCGGATGAGATCGAGTTGCCGCTGGGCCAGCTGGCTGCGGGCCCGCATGGCATCCAGCTTGGTGCCTACCCCCGCCCGCAGACGGGCGTCGTTGAAATCCACCTGGCTCTGGGCCTCCTGAAGGGAGAGCTGCGCGTTCTGAACGTCCACAATGCCTTCTATCAGGGTGTAATAATCGGAAGCGGCGGCGGCCATTTGTTGTTGCAGGGTCTCCCGGGTCTGGGTCTGAAGGCCCTGCTGACGCCGGCGGGCCGCCAGAGCCTGAAACACCTGCTGCCCGCCCGGGAAAATGGTCAAGCGGGCCGTGACCTGGGGAATAATGCGCACCTGCTCGAACACAAACACCTGATCCCCGATAATCTGCACCCCGCCCCGGAACCAGGTGTGCTGGAAGTTGCCCAGAATGTCGGGGAGCATATCGGACAGGCTGCGGTAAAAATTGTTGCCCTGAATGCGGGCCGCCAGCGTGTCGCGGCTGACGGCCAGGCTCTGCTCCTGCACCAGGCGCAACACGGTTGCCAAATCCACCGGGTAATTGCTGGTTTTGGTCACGGAAGCCTGCAACACCTGGTTCAGCAGCAGTTGCCTGTCCACCTCGGGGGCTTCCATCAGGGTCACCGTCTCTGGCGGGGCGGGTAAGCCGGGAGGTGTTTGCGGCGGCTGGCTGGCGGCTGACGCAGCGGGAACCGGGCCGGATGCCGGCGCCGGCGCAGTCTGCTCCCCGGGGGTCAGCGGGGGCGGCTGCAAGCCAACACCCGTTGCCCCGGCATCCGTCGGCACTGCCAGGAAAGGCTTCGGCGCGCCGGACACGGCGGAAGAGCCGGGGCCGGCACCGGAAGCCTCGGCAATTGACAGGGCACGACAGGGAGCCATGGCCAGGTAAAGGCAGAGCAGCAGGCATCCGCCATAACCGGCTATCCGGGCATGCAAAGTCTGGGGTTGCAGAG
The DNA here is from genome assembly GCA_964390635.1 of uncultured Vampirovibrionales bacterium. Taxonomy (GTDB): domain Bacteria; phylum Cyanobacteriota; class Vampirovibrionia; order Vampirovibrionales; family Vampirovibrionaceae; genus CAYMIG01. The sequence continues at coordinate 53,462 of CAYMIG010000008.1, forward strand.
TCATCAGGAACATTCTACCCCGGCCGGCCCACAATTGGGTTGCGCCGGATTATTCCTGGGGCAGGGCGGGCTTTTCGGTCTCGTACAAGCGCACCAGGTATTCGTTCAGGGCATAAGCCATGTCTCCCCGGGTCATGGGTTGCAAGGGGCGGATTGCCTCGCCGGGCCGGGCATTCACGAAGCCCTGGCGCAGGGCGGTGGCCATCGCCTTTTTGGCCCATTCGGGCACTTGGGGGGCATCCGGGTACTCGGCCAGGATGTCCTGCACCGTGGCATCGTTGTACTGGTATACGCCATAGGCCTGGGCGAAGATGGCCAGGGCTTCCGCGCGGCTGACGGGGTGATCCGGGTGGAAGTAGCCCTCCCGGTAGCCTTGCATCACGCCATGTTTCAGCACGGTGCGCACATCGTCGTAGGCCCAGTGGGCCGGAGGCACGTCGGAAGGCATTTGGGGATCTCGCAGGGCCACTTCCGGCGGAATGCTGCGTTCGGAGACCCTGAAGGTCTTGTTGATGATGGAAGCCAGTTGCGCGCGGGTCAATTGCCCTTCGGGATGGAACTGGCCATCGGGATAGCCGTTCATCAAGCGGGAGCTCAGCACGTTTTTGACCGCCTTTTCCTCGGCGGAAGGTTCCGGCGCCGGCGCCACGGCCTGGGTGTCTGCCCCGGAGGCCGGCTGCCCCGAATCCGGCTGAACGGATTCCTGCGTAGCCTTTTCCGGCGGGGCAATCTCCTCGGCCCAGCCCGGCAGCAGGGCCCACACCAGGGCGCCAATCAGAAACAGGGACGAAATTCGGGTCAGGGTCGCCATACCACAATCCTCTCAAAGGCCAACAAGCAGGGCTATTGTACCACAGCAACAAGCCGTCCCGTATGACCCGAACCGGCTTGCTGGCAAAGGAACCGGCTTAAACGTCGAGGTTCTTGACGTTGGCCGCGTTGGTTTCGATAAAGTTGCGGCGAGGCTCCACGCGCTCACCCATCAGGATGTCGAAGAGCTTGTCGGCCACCGCGGCTTCCTGGATTTCCACCTGCAAGAGCGTACGGGTTTCCGGGTTCATGGTGGTATCCCACAACTGCTGGGGCATCATCTCGCCCAAGCCCTTGAAGCGCTGCATCTGGGTGCCTTTTTTGCCGCGCTCTTCCACAAAGTACTTGAGCTGATCCAGCGAGCTGATGGTATGCTCGTCCTTGCCGCTGACCACCAGGCGCAAGCCGGCGCCGGGCTGGGGAATGAAGCTTTCCAGGCGGGGATACAGCTCTACCATGCGCTCGAATTCCAGGCTGTCCAGCATATCGACGGTCAGGCGGAAAGATTCGGGCTGATCGTCGGGGCGATCGGCCTTCAGGTTACGCACCTGCACGGCAACCTGCTCCTGCTCGGGCAGGGTTTCCACCTCGAAGGCATAGTCGGTGAAGGCCAGCTTCAGCTTGTTCACCAGCTCGGAAGCATGCTCCATGGTGGAGAGGGCAGAGGATTCCGGCTTTTGGGTCACCAGCCAGTTGAGCAGGTCATCCGGCAAGCGGCGGAAAAGCGGGTAGTTACGGGCCTGCCAGTAGCGGTTGAGGTCGGAGAGCAGGGCCTTCAGCTCGTCTTCCTTGCGGGAAGTCTTGAGCCCGCGATCAAACAGCTCCAGGTTGGCAATGCCGCGCTCGGTCAGCATCTTTTCCAGCTCCCGGTCGTTGTAGAGATAGCGCTCCTCCTTGCCGATGGTCACCTTGTACAGCGGCGGCTGGGCGATGTAGACGTAGCCGTTTTCAATCAGGGGCCGCGCGTAGCGGAAGAAGAAGGTGAGCAGCAGGGTGCGAATGTGCGCCCCGTCCACATCCGCGTCGGTCATGATGATGATCTTGTGGTAGCGCAGGCGCTCCATGTCGAACTCTTCTTCAGAGCGGGAGATGGTAATGCCCAGCGCCTGGATAAGCGACTGAATCTCGGTGTTGTTGTAGATCTTGTCCAGGCGGGCGCGTTCCACGTTGAGAATCTTGCCCCGCAGCGGCAGGATGGCTTGGAACTGTCGGTTGCGGCCTTGTTTGGCGGAACCGCCGGCGGAGTCACCCTCTACAATGTAGATTTCGCAGCGCTCGGGTTCGCGGTTGGCGCAATCGGCCAGCTTGCCGGGCAGGGTGCTGCTTTCCAGCACGGTCTTGCGGCGGGTCAGTTCGCGGGCCTTGCGGGCGGCCTCGCGGGCTTGCAGGGCCAGCACCGCCTTGGAGATGATGACTTTGGCCTGCTTAGGGTTCAGCTCCAGCCAGTCGGCCAGCTTTTCGCCCATCACGTTCTGCACGATGCCCTGCACTTCGCTGTTGCCCAGCTTTTCCTTGGTCTGCCCCTCGAACTCGGGGTTGGGGACTTTCACGCTGACAATGGCGGTCAGGCCCTCGCGAATGTCGTCCCCGGACAGGTTGGCCTCGTTGTCCTTGATGAGCCCGTTCTTGCGACCGTAATCGTTGATGATGCGGGTCAGGGCGTTGCGGAAACCGGTCAGGTGGGTACCGCCGTGGTGGGTGTTGATGTTGTTGGCAAAGCTCAACACCGTCTCGGAGTAGGAGTCGGTGTACTGGATGGCCACTTCCACGTAGACGTCTTCCTTGGTGTCGGCCACATAGAAGGGCGGATCGAAGAGCACCGTCTTGCTTTCGTTGAGGTAGGCCACGTAGCTGCCAATCCCGCCCTCGTAGTGGAAGGTTTCAGTGGCTTCCGGCTGCACCTTCTTGTTGGTAAAGACGATTTTCAGGCCCTTGTTGAGGAAGGCCATCTCGCGCAGGCGGGTGGCAATGATATCGGGGTCAATCTCGGTGGTCTCGAAGATTTCCGCATCCGGCCAGAAGCTGGTGCGGGTGCCGGTGGTCTTGGTCTCGCCCACTTTTTCCACGTCATGCTGGGGCACGCCGCGCACGTAGGACTGTTTCCAGATAGCACCCTCGCGGTGCACCTCCACCACCATTTTCTCGGAAAGGGCGTTTACAACGGAGGCCCCCACGCCATGCAAGCCGCCAGATACCTTGTAGCCGCCATCGCCAAACTTTCCGCCGGCGTGCAGCACGGTGTGGACAATCTCCAGGGCGGATTTCCCGCTATCCTGCTTGACGGCCACGGGGATGCCACGGCCATTGTCCTGCACGGTCACGCTGTCATCGTCGTTGACGGTCACATGAATCTCGGAACAGTAGCCGGCCAGGGCTTCGTCAACGGAGTTGTCGACGATCTCGTAAATCAGGTGGTGCAGACCGCGCTGGCTGGTGGAGCCGATATACATGCCCGGACGCATCCGGACGGCCTCCAGGCCCTCCAGGACACGGATCTGGTCTGCGTCATAAGCGGGCTGTGTCATAGTCGGAGTGCTCTCTATCATGAATGATATCCTGTCTTGCTAATGCGTTCACCACGAATACTGGATGACCTCGTTCAAAATGCCCTTATATCAAGGCCTTTGGGGCTACCGTCAATCTGCGGAAATTATATCACGGACATGGCTGAGCGCCTAAACCGCAGCCGCCGCATGTTAAGCTGACTTTCACACGGGCAAAAAAGGCCACCCATACAAAGATGCCGAAACCAGGGGTTTGTTTCCGCCCCCCGCCAATTTTTAGGGCGGATCCAGCCCGGCGGCAAGCCTGATTAAAGATTGGCGCCGTCCCGCCGAAAACCCCATCAGCCGGCAACTCGCTCCCACCGTCCGGCGCAGCGCAACACAGGATGAACCGAACATGCATTACCCCCAACCCCTGAGCCGCTTTTTCAGCCTGATTCTGGCCATCGCCCTGGTGCTGGCAACCGGGACCTGCCTGCCGGCGGATGCCGCCAAGAAGAAAAAAGGCAGTGGCGAAGGGGCCAAGGCCGCCGCGGAATTGCAAAAGGGGCTGGACGAAATTAACAAGCAGCTGAACTCCCTGATGGTGAAGGTGCAAAGCCGGGCATTGCTCTCCCCCAAGGAGGCCGGTCAGCTGGTGGAGCTGAAATACAAGCTGCTGGATCTGATGAACGCGCAGCCCAACAACCCTTTGCTGGCCCGCCCGGTTTATCAGGCCGGCGTACTGTACCAGGAGCGGGAATCGTACAACGACGCCTACGAGCTGTTCAGCTACGTAGCCCAGGGATACCCGGGCAACCCCTACGGCGCCAAGGCCAAAAGCCAGATTCAGCAGCTGGAAAAACGCTTCGGGGCGGATTACTTCTTCGTGGAAAAATCGGCCACCATGCCGGAACCCCCTGCCGCCAAGGACGCCAAACCCAAGAAGTAATCAGGAACGGGGCAGAATACGGTAAACGGAGATGAACCCCTGATTGGAGCGCCAGATACGCTGGAACCGGTTTGGGAACCGCTTCATCAGCCCTTTGGCCACCAGGTTTTCAGGGGCGCGCACCACCCGCATAAAGATGTGCGGCTCCATCACCAGGTAGTGCACGCCATAATGGTCCAGGCTCCGCATCAGGATGTCCTCGGCCTCCGGGATGGGCTTGCCGTTCTTGCGCTTCAGGCTGGCATTGAAAAGGTAATAGGCCGGATGGCCGGTGTAGAGGTAAAACACCGTATCGCTTCGGGCGGCCAAAGGCGCCCCCTGGGGCAAACGATGACGAATGTAGGCAAAGGCGGCCTGATACTCGCCCCAAAGCTGCGGGTACTTTCCGTTGTCCACCAGGTGCCTGGCCCGGGAAGATCGTACCACCTCGTAATAATGCCCCATGGGCCAGGCGGAAAGAATCACCGCCAGAAACACCGCCGCCACCTGCCAAGGGCGACGGCCTTCGGTCTTTTGCAGGTAGGCCAGCCATCCCCCAACCAGACCCAGCGCCACCAATAGACGCACCCAGGCCTGCCAGCCATGGATGGGGGACCACAACGCCAGCAGGGCCACCAGCAGGGCGCCAATGGGCTTGAGTCGCCAATCCCGCAGGGCCGGCAACATGGGCTTGAAGAAATACAGCCACAGCAAGGGCGAAACCACCCCCACAAAGCGGGCCATCTGGTCGGGGTAGTTCCAAAGCGTAATCATTCCCAGGTAAATGCCCAAGTACAAGCCGGGAATGGAAAATCCCGCCCACAGATTACCCTGCTGCCGGGCGGCCCGAAAGGTGATCACCAACTGCCATCCAAACCAGGCCAGCAGCAAAAGGCTGAAAAGCGAAAACAAAACCTGATCCGGCACGCCCTTCAGGACCGGATACATGCCATCGGCGTTTCGGGCAATGGAAAACAAGGTTTCCACCACCCGTTCATTCAGGCTGCGCAACATCTCCAGGAAGTCATAACCGGATACCTGCAGGTTGTGGGTATATTCCCGGGTGTAACTGTTGTAGGTGTTCACCAGGGCATAGTTCAGATCGTTGATTGCCGGCGCCTTCATCCGCGTCCAGAGCAACCAGGGCAAGGGGCCCAGCAAAAACGAAACCAGCCCGAACAAAATCGCCCCCCGCAATTGCCTTTGCATCACCAGCCACAGAAAGATGGCCGCAATCAGCGCCATGCCCGGCACCCGAACCTGGGTCGCCATGGCCGCCAGCACGGCCAAACCCGTCAGGGCCGTGGCGCTGGCCACCCCATCCCGGGCCAGCAGGCGATTAGCCATCCACAGGGTCAGCAGCGAAAAAAACAGATAGGGGGCCTCCGACATCACCGCCGTGGTGTAATGCATCACGTGGAAGTTAAAGGCCACCAGCAACACCACCAGCCAGGCCAGCCAGCCGGGAAAGGCATACCCTCGCCTCAGAAAGTCCTGCAACAGCCAGAACGCGGCCAGGGCGAAACCAATAACCACCCCGGTAAGGGCGGGAATGTTCTGGGGAAAATGGGGCACCAGCCACCACACCGGGGTCAGCAGCAACGGCAAGCCAAAGGGATACTTGAGCTGCGGCATGCCGCCCGGCACGTTCAGCAGCGTGAACCCCTGGCCGGCAGCCAGCGCCTTGGCGCTGATAACATACACCCCGTCATCGTGGATAAAGCCCAAAATCCGCATGTCGGCTGCCTGCACATACAGCCAGCCGATGAGCGAGAGCACCAACAGGTTCAAGGCTTGGCGAAGCAAGCCGGGCTTAGTCCACCACCGGGATTTCAAATGTCGATGGCCCGCGGATTAGTCGATGCCCAGGCCTACGCGGCGCTTCTCGGGATCCGGCAGGGCCTGGTCGATGGCTCCGAACACCTGCTGGAAGATGGAGCCGATCTGATCGGGCTGCACGTGCTTGCCGCCTTCACCTTTCAGGTAGCTGGAAACGATGTCTTTGGCGGCAACCAGTTTTTGCTCTTTGCTAACGCGATCATCCATAGAAATCTGCCTCTTTCGAACGAATGGTACAGGGGCTCGCGGCCTGGAAAAACGGAAGGGACAGGATTCGAACCTGCAACCCTTGCGGGCGACCGCTTTCAAGGCGGCTTCCTCACCACCCGGACCCCTTCCTTACGGTTCCAGGCCGCTGGCAACCATTGTCATACACTTTGCCGGTCCGGTCAAATGATCCGGCCCACAGGCAGACGGCCCCGTTGCCGAGGCCGTCCGAGGGTTCCGGGGTGTTTACCTGAAGCGGCTCATGATTTCGCGGATGGTGTCATCATCAACCTGCTTCAGGCTTTTTGGCGGTTCCGCCGTGCTTCGCAGGGCCATGGTCGGCTCCTTGGGAGGCGGGGCCATGCTTTTTTCCTTGAGGTTGGTGATGGACTCCAGCGGGGCCACGTCATCCAGGGGCTCCGGCGGATTGGCCGGGGCGGCCTGCAGCTTCACCTGCGATTTGACGGCTGGCGTGGCGACCGTATTGCCATTGGCCCAGGCCGGCGTGGATTGGTTAACCTTGCCGGGCGGGATGACCGCGGTGGTCGCCGGGCCCAGCTCATCGGCATTCAGGGGCTGGGGCTTCAGGGAACGGGTACCGCTGGCGCTTTGCAGCGACGGGGTGGTATCCCCGATGCTATGGGGCTTTTCAAGCGGGGGCAACACGCTGGGGGTGTACTTGTAACCGCTTTCGGCAACCGGGATGATATTGTCCATCCCACCAGCCGGACGGGCCTTGCCAAGGACGGCAGGCTGCACCGGCTGGATGCGGCTGCCCTGGGCCACCGACTCCTGGTCGTTCATAATGTGCGGGGTAATCATGATGACCAGCTCGGTTTTATCCTTGCTGCGGCTGGAGTTGCGAGCCAGCGCCCCCACGACGGGCAGCTTGGACAGGAACGGGTCTCGACTGACGGCCTCGGTGTTGGTTTCCGAGATCAGGCCACCCAGCACCAGGGTCTCGCCGTCATGCATGGTGATGTTCTGGTTCAGCAGTTCGCGACGGGACAGCAGGGTAATGACGTTGCCGTCGGCGTCCAGCTCGGTGCCGATGACCGTGGAAACCGTGGGCCGAACCCGCAGGTTGATGCTGCCGTCGGCGCCGACGCGGGGCAGCAGGTTCATTACGATGCCTGCCTCGCCAATCTCGGTCTCAAACTGGGGAGCCGCCCCGTTGGTGCCAATCGTCACGGTCACGGACCGGATAATCTCATCCACGATGCTGATGACCCCTTCGGCGTCATGGGTCAGCACAATGGTGGGGTTGGCCAGGATTTTGGCCTTCTGGTTCTTCACCAGGTTGTTCAGCTGGTAGGCAAACCTGGGCTTGCGGAATTCTCGCAGCGTAGACCAGGACAACACGTTCTGGAACTCGTCCGGCACGGTATTTTTGATACCAATAAAGCGGGTGCTGTCCGGGTTGGTTGTCAGGTCTGCCAAACCGGGCAGGCGACGCTGCGGCACGGTCGAGGTGGGATCGTTGTTGCTGCCGTAACCAAAGGATTTCCAGTCAAAGCCCATGCTGTAGCCCAGCTCCTTGGAGGCCGACTCGTTCACCTCAACCAGGGAAGCCTCGATAACCACCTGGGGCAGCTTGCGATCCAGGTTGGGAATCATCGATTCGGCCATGGCAATCTGCTCGGCGGTTCCCAGCAGGGTCAGGGTATTCAGGCGGGTATCCGGGATGATGATGGGGCCGTTGGGAGAAACCTGGATGGTCACGTTTTCCTTCACCTTGGCGCGCACGGTCAGGCCGGTGGCCACGCTTTCGGAACTGCTGCCTTCGCTGCTGGGGGTCTGGGCCGTCGAGGAGCCTTCCCCCTCTTCCAGGTTTTCGGCCACGGCCCGCACTGAAGCCGGCAATGCGCCACCGGGCGCACCGGAAGCACCACCACCACCACCGCCGGCCGTCAGGATAGGCTGGCCTTCGTTAAACAGGCTGGATGCCAAAATGGTGGCCACATCCAACACGTCGGCCTGGCTCAGGCGCCACGTCTTCATTTCGCGGGGCTGGTCCAGGGCGGCCACGTGCTCCTGCACCGCCTTGATGTCGGTAGGCGTACCCACCACGATAAGGCTGTTGGTATGCACATCGGCAGTCACAGGCATCACCGTGCCCGCGCCGCCAGCCGATGCACCGCCCGAGCCCCCCCCCGAAGCGGAAGCACCCGTATTGGCGAACACGGTATTGTTCAAGATGTTGGCAATCATGCGGGCGTTGGCATAACGCAGGGGGATAATGCGCGTTGAACTGCGCCGCATGGCCTGCCCCTTCTCGGAGCTGGCATCCGCCACCATCAGCTTGTTGCCCTCCACCGAGTAGGCCAGGTTGGCATAGGTCTTGAGGGTTTCCAGGGCATCCTGGATGGTCACGTTTTTCAAATCCACGCTGACGTCGCCTTGCACGGACTCGTCAATCAGCACGCTGTAACCGCCTTTTTTGGCCAGGGCGCGCAGGGCGTCCTGCACCGCCACGCCGTGAAACGACATGTTGACCGTGCGGTTGGCCCCGGGGATGGGAATGGTTTCCTGCACGTTGGCCGGGGTTACCGTAATGCGGACGTCACCGGTCAGCACGTCGGGGTTGGCACCGAAGGCCAGGGTTTGCCCAACCATCGCCAGGGTGAGCGAGAGGCTCAAGACTCTGGCAACCGTCTTGCTTTTAGCCATTATTGTTCTCCTCCCGTCAGCATCCCGGTTTGCACCGTCGTCACCGGAGTCAGCTTGGTATTGTTAATAATGTGGGGGGTAATCATCAGCACCAGTTCGGATTTCCGGTTGGGGTTATCCGAGGTGCCCCGGCTGGCAGCGCGGAACATGGCGCCCACAATCGGCAGGTCGCCCAGGCCAGGAATCTTGTCGACACGGCTGTTGCTGTCCTCGCGAACCAGACCGCCAATCACCAGGGTCTGGCCGTCCTGCACCCGCACGTTCTGGGTGAAGATATCCCGGCGGCTAACCAGGGTAATCAGGTTGCCAGCGGCATCACGGGTGGGCGGACCCAGCACCGTGGTCACCACGGGACGGAGCCGCATGTTGATGGTGCCGTCCTCGCCAATCTTGGGCAGGATGTTCAGCACCACGCCCGCCTCGCCAATCTCGACTTCACGCTGGGCAAAGCCGTTCTCGTCGATGGTAACGGTCACGCGGCGCACGATTTCATCAACAATGCTGATGATGGACTCGGTATCGTGCGTGGCAATCACGGTCGGGTTGGCCAGCAGCTTGGCTTTCTCGTGCTGCACCAGGTTATTGATGGTCACCCCGATATCCCGCTGCGGACTGCCCACCGTGTCGGGACTGGTAAAGGCAATGCCGCTTCTGGCCGAGTTGGTGGTGTCGGTCGGATCGGTGGTATCCAGGCCAATCGTGCCGTCATTGTTAAAGCCAAACTGGGTTTTGTTCATGATGCCTCCCCAGGAGGTTCCCAGTTCTTTGACGCCTTCGGAGGTGATTTCGATGAGGGAGGCCTCAATAGCCACCTGCGGAATCTGGGCATCCAGGCGGGGGATGATGGACTCGGCCAGGGCGATTTGCTCGGCGGTTCCCATCACGGTCACGGAGTTGGAGCGGGTATCCGGCACCACCAGAGGCCCTTCGGGCGAAATCTGCATGGAGTCGGTTTCCTTCACGTAGCCGCGCAGCTGCACCTGGCTGGGCAGACCACCCTCGGACCCAAAGGTGGTCACGCCTTCGCCTTCGTCGATGTCCTGGCGTTCGATGCGCACCGCCGTAGGCTGGGAGCCTCCGGTGGAAGCCGCCCCACCGCCGGCGCCACCGGCACCCAGGCTCACGTTGGCGGTGCCGTCGTTAAAGATGCTGCCGGCCAGCATGGTGGCCACATCCACCGCGTTGGCATGGCTGAGATAAAAGGTCTTGCTCTGGCGGGGGATATCCAGCTTGGCGACTGCGGCCTCGGCCAGCTCGATTTCACGCTGGGTGCCCACCACGATAATACTGTTGGTTCGGCCATCGGGACGCACCCGGCCCTGCTGGCCACCGCCACCACCGCCTGCGGCCCCACCGCCACCCGCGGCCCCACCACCACCGGCGGCGCCGGGATCGGCAAAGATGGACTGGTTCAGCACGGTGGCCACGCGCTGGGCGTTGGCGTAGTAAATCTTGATGACCTTGGAAAGCTGCCGGGCGATGCCTTTATCCTGGGCCGCCTGACGGGCAATGGCCAGGTAGATATTGCCGGGCTGCTTGGTAATGATGATGCCGTTCAGGGAGGCAATGGACTCCAGGGCATCGTTAATGCTCACGTCCTGCAGCTCCAGGGTGATGGTGCCGGTCACCGACTCGTCCATCATCAGGTTGAAGCCACCTTGCAGCGACAGATCGCGCAGGACGGTACGGACGTTTTCAGCCGTCACTTCCACGTTAACGTGCTTTTCGCCGCCGGGGACGGATACCGACGAATTCATGCTGGCGACGGAATCAAGCTGGGCGCTGGCCGGCAAGGGGCAAGAGGTTGTCACACCGGTCAGTGCAATTGCCAGTAGGGTTGATAAGTGTTTTTTCATTGAACCTGTTGCCTCTCTCACTTTCCTCAACGCTCATTTCGGTTGACTTAACGCATGCTCGGCTCGGCCAGCCTGGGGTTGGTGGGATCCGAACCGCTCGCGCCAGAACTGGCCGACGACGACGCACTGCCGGAAGCCGCGCCGCCACCCGTGGATCCGCCACCACCCGTGGATCCACCACCCGCCGGGGTAGTGCTGCCGCTGGAACTGGCGGTAATTTCCACGTAGGGGTTCAGATCGAGCCGGCGGCTTACGCCACCCACCTTCAGATGCAGGGCATCCGCCCCGATGGATTTAAGGGTCACCACTTCACCATTGACCGTAAAATTTTCCCCGGCTTTTTTCACCACGGTGTAGTCCTGGATGCCGTCGTTAATGCGCACGATGGCCACTTTGTCCTTGGACTTCAGCTCGCCGATGTAGCCGGTATATTGCAGGAACTCCAGGGGATCCCGGGGGCCTTCCTCTTGTTCGGGAGTGGCGGCGGTGCCACCCGAGGTGTCAGCCGGAGGCGCCACCAAGGGAGCAAAGGGATCCGGGCGGCCCGTGGCGCCGGCGGGAGGCGCCGGGGTTTCGTCGGCAATGCCGGCCATGGCCAGGACCTCGTTGAAGTCAAACTTTTTCACGCTGGCGTTTGCGGCATCCGCCTTGATAGCCGTTTCAGCCGATTCTCCAGCAACGGCGGCAGCCGCGCCCGGAAGGGACTTGACCACGTTGCTTTCCACGCTCTGGGGACTGGCAACCGTTTCATCCACGCCAGACATGGCCACAGCCTCCTCGTGGGAGGGGCCCGATAGCCAGTAAAAACCCAGGCCCACGTAAGTGACCGTGGCCATCAGGCACAGGGTCATCGCCGTGCCAATCACCACGCGGGGATTGTTCAGCAAGCGCACCAGCAGGTTTTGCGGAAGGCCTTCGGTGTCGTCAAACTCAAATGTCGTCGCTTCCGGCTGGGCTTCCGGCGTCTCTTCCCCGGCTTCCTCACCGGCGGGGTCGGGGCCAATCCAGCGGGACAAATTTATCAACATGAAAAGCCGCCTCTCACCTTTCGCTTCAACTTTCGACTTCCTCAAACGTAAAAAGAGATTCAGTGCCATGAAGACACATCAATGCCATTAGCAATCAGAATACAATTTCTCCCATGGGTGTGGTTCCTCTAAACGGACGAGTTCCATCCGTCAGGGGCCCGCCATATGGAGGAAGGTTTCAGTTGGGCGGGGGATCGTCAGGATTTCCGGGAACCACCCGGGAAAACAGCTTCTCGTCAGGCTTTTCGTGCACTTCCACGGTGACATACCCGGTGCGGGGAGAATAGAAATCGAAGTTCCACCCGGTGTCGCCGCGCCCGGACACGGTGGTCTTGGGGGCGGTGGCATCCATCAGCTGCAGGTCGCAGGAGGCCAGCATATTTTTGGCGCAATAAGACTCAATGCTACGGGTGGCTTCGGAGAGGGCCACATCCGCATTCACGGACGCCGTCCCGCTGTCAAGCCAAAAGACAATGCCCGAAATCACGCTGACGGAGATACCGCAGCACAGGACCAGGCAAAAATCGTTTTTCAGGGTTCTCTTTTCCAGCATTGCAAACCTTGTTTTTGCTGCTTCCAAGCCTTACATGGGCTTATCGACAAATCCCGCGCAGACTTTAAGGGGCAGCGCCAGCCAAAGTCACCCAAGCACCCGATCAGGCCAAAAGCCTTGCCCAGAGAAGAAAATAAAAAAGGGTCGCGCCTAAACGACCCAAAGTTTAACCCAGTTTATGTCCCCCACCCCTCACTATCGTTTCTGTGAGGTGTGTTTGTCCCTGTGTATGCATAAAAACAATGATTGTATTTTTTGTGCTAGCAATTTTAAGAAATTTTTAGCATGCCCTTCGTCCCGGAAAGTAGCCTGCCGGAGAATACCCCGACGGGCCGGGCGGCCCTAGAATAAAACCTGCAAGCAACGCAAGGGGGAAATCGCCATGGCCAAGCCCTTGGGAACCGAGCCGGCCACTTCGGCGCAGACGCCACAAAAACCGGATCTGGCCCTCTGCCTGGTGGTGGAGGAGGGGGACGCCACCCGCATGACGGAAGGCCTCCGGCAACTGCGACAGTGGCTCAAGCCCCAGGCCACCGCCATCCGGCTCATTCTGGCCGTGCCCGAGGTGGTTGACCCCAAATGGCTGTTCAACAAAGCCCGGTTGTTTGCGGATACGCTGGCGGCGCGTCAGCGGGAGGTGTTGGAAAAGGCTGACCGCATCGACAACTTCCTGCTGCAAGATGGCTTCCAGATTCGCGGAGAAGGCCCCGACGTCATGTCGGACCGGGGTGCCCGGCTGATTATTGACGATCTGCAAAAGCAACCCGTGGACTTGCTGGTGGTGTTGTCTGAAAGCAACAGCAGCTTTTCCCATCGGCTGGTGGCCCATGCGCCCTGCTCCACGTTGCTGCTTCGGGACATTCGCCCGCCCCGGGAGCCAGCGCAGCCCGCCCAACTGCTGGTTGGGGTGGACGGCACTGACTCCGCCAACCGGGCGGTGGAAAAACTGCCGGATCTGATCCGCACCCGCCCCCTGCATGCCAGCCTGCTGTGCATCATCAACACCGCCTACTTCGAAAACAGCCTAGCCGCGCCCTTTGTCAACATCACTGCCATGGAAACCGCCATGCAGGAAAACGCCGGCATGCTGATGGACATTGCCAAGGGGGTGCTGCAAGCCCAGGGGGTGGAGGTGACGCAGGAAGTCGCCCTGGACGGCCCCCCGGCCTGGACCATGGCGATGGAAGCCAAGGAGCGCAACCCGGATCTGGTGGTCACCGGCTCCCATAACCGCAGCGATTTCGCGGCCTGGTTGCTGGGTAGCGTCAGCTGGCGCATGCTGCAATCGGATCGCCACAACCTGCTCATCGTGCGATAGGCGGGCGCCCTAAAACAGCTGGGAATTCACCGAAAAGCAGGCCCGCACGTCCTGGTTGCGATCCCGGCGGCTGGCCGGGATGGCCAGATCGAGACGCAGGGTCAGGAACTTGGAAAGCTGGCCCCGGATGCCCGCCCCGTAGCCAAACAGGTAGCCATGCCGCCCGTCGGTGCTGTCGGTGGCATACAGGTCGTTCTCCCGGAACAAGCCGCCATGCTCGGCAAACACCAGGCCCTGCCAGTTATTCTCTATCCTGTCCGGCAAAAAACGTAGCGGAAAGCGCACTTCGGCACTTACCATATAGCCCTTGTCGGCAATCAAATAGCCCTCCGGGTAGCCCCGCACGCTGCTGTTGCCGCCCAGCTGCATCTTTTCGGCAAAGGGCAGCCGGTTGGGGGTCATCTGCCCCTCGGCACGGAAGATGCCGATCATCCCCCACGGCAGGGCCTGCACCCGGGTCACGTCGAGGTTGAAGCGGGTAAAGGAGACATTGCCGCCCAGGATGGTAAACGCGTTGGTCATGGCCCCGGTCATCAGCCAACGGCCCCGGCGATCCTGCTCCACGGCCTGCACCTGGCTGGTCAGGGTGCGGATGATAGGCACTTTGTCGATTTGCAGGCTGGGAAACCGCTTCTTCAGGTCGCTGTTGATGCGCTTTAGCGAGACATCATCCAGGTAGGTATCGGTATCGATGAAGTTGAGGGAGAGGTTGCCCACCACGTTCCAGCGACGGCTTTCCCGGGAGCGGTAGAGGGGGAACTGGGTAAAGGCGGAAAAGCGGCTGGAATCGGCGGTGATATCCCGAAAATGGGCTTCGTTGTCAATCAGCACCCGGGTCAAGGTCTTGCCGCCCTCGATAAACGTATAGCCAAAGTTGCCGCCCACCGACCAGCCCCGGGTGTTCAGCGGCAAGGTGTATTGCGCGGCCACCGCCGTGGTATGGGGGGCCAGGGTCACGCTGGCAATGGCGCTGTCACCCAGGCCCAGCAGGTTTTCATGCCAGGCCGTATAACTGGTACGCCAGTTGCCGATGCCTTTGCGGCCAAAGTTGTCCTCGCCCACCATCAGGTGGTAGGGGCGATGGTCTTTGATATCCAGCACAATGTCGCTGGTACCGTATTCGGTACCGGGTTGAAGGGTGGCATGCGTACTGTCAAACAGGGAATTGGCGGAAAGATCCAGCATGTCGGTCTCCAGGGCCCGCAGACGAAACACCTCGCCCGGCTTGACCGAGATGCGGGCCTTGATATACCGCTCGCTGACATAGCGGTTGCCCTGCACCCGCACGTCCTTCACCCGGCCTTCCACCACCTGCACGGTCACGCTGCCGTTCTGGATGTCCTGGCTGGGCAGGTAGGCCCGGCTGGTAATGTAGCCGTGATCCTTGTACATCTGGGTCAAC
Organism: uncultured Vampirovibrionales bacterium; assembly: GCA_964390635.1. Classification (GTDB taxonomy): domain Bacteria; phylum Cyanobacteriota; class Vampirovibrionia; order Vampirovibrionales; family Vampirovibrionaceae; genus CAYMIG01. The sequence continues at coordinate 68,559 of CAYMIG010000008.1, forward strand.
GCCTCGGTAATCTGGTTCAGCTCCGCCTGCCCCACCTCGCGCTCAACCCAGGGGGCGAGCTTTTCTTCCAGCTCGGCCGGCTTGAAGACGGTCACCCCGTTCACCAGGATCTCCTTCAGCACAAAGCGGGGGCTGTCCTCCACGGCTGGCCCGCCAGCTTCCTGCTGGTTGTCGATGGTGGGTTGCTCCTTAGGGGGCAAGGGCGTGGGCGCCGCTTCCCGGGGGCGGCCCAGATCGCGCTCCAGGTTCTGGTTCTGAATGACGCTGGGATCGTTTTGGGGGCTCAACTCTGGCGCTAACTGGGCAAAGCCGGGCCGCATCGAAAGCCACGCGAGCGCCAGCAGCAGCCCGACGGCAATCCGGCAGGCAAACAGCGGGCAACGGGCGGGGGCAGCAATCTTCACGCCAGGGGGCAGTCCACTTTCTTTCTCACGCGTTAAGGACATTATATGCCGCTGAACCCGTCCGGTGGGGATGGATTTTTATGCCCGGGGCCCGGGGATTGCACAGCAGGCGGGGCGCTAGGAGGCGAACATCCGGGGCAGGCTATCGGCATAATCCGGTCGGGCCAAGCCTTTTTCGGTGATAATGGCGTTGATGTAGCGGGCGGGAGTCACATCGAAGGCCGGGTTATAAAAGCGGGTCCCCGGGGCGCAAATGACTTCGGTGCCGATGGTGGAGATTTCCGTTTCAGCGCGCTCCTCGATGGGGATTAAATCGCCGGAAGCCATCGCCATATCGATGGTGGATAGCGGGGCCGCTACATAAAACGGGACGCCATGGGCATGGGCCAGCACGGCCAGGTTGTAAGTACCGATTTTATTGGCCGTGTCTCCGTTGGCGGTAATGCGATCCGCGCCCACGATGACTAGATCAATCTTGCCCGCCCGCATCAGGCTGCCGGCCATGTTATCCGCCACCAGCGTGACCGGGATACCATCCTCCAGAAGCTCCCAGGTGGTCAGCCGGGCGCCCTGAAAGCGGGGACGAGTCTCATCGGCAAACACATGGATGGAATTGTCGCGGGCAAAGGCGGAGCGCACCACGCCCAGCGCCGTGCCATAGCCCCCGGTGGCCAGGGCCCCGGCATTGCAGTGGGTCAGAATTCGCCCGCCCGGGGGAACCAGGGGCGCACCAAACTCGCCAATCAATTGACAAGCCCAGATGTCTTCCTGGTGGATGGCTTCGGCCTTGACCTGCAAGGCGGCCTGCAAATCCTGGATGCTGCCAGCAGATTCCAGCACCTGGCGCATCTCGTTCAACGCCCAGGACAGATTCACCGCCGTGGGCCGGGTGCGGTTGAGCATGTCGATATCTTCGGCAATGCGCGCCTTCAGCACGGCCAGGTCGCTGGCGTGCCCCAGGTTCTGGCGCAAGCTAAGCACCACGCCGTAAGCCCCGGCAATGCCAATGGCCGGCGCGCCCCGCACCCGCATAGAGACAATGGCATCGGCCATGTCCCGGCTGGTGGTGACCAGATCGTAGCGAACCTCGTGCGGCAGGGCGTTTTGATCCAGCAGCCGGACGCCTTCAGACGTAAGCTCCAGGGCGCAAACCCTGGAGCTTAACGGATGGAATGCCTTGGTGGAATCGACCGGCATGGCCTACTTTCGCGGCTTCAGGAAATCCGGCAGATCCAGCAGCTTCTTGGCGGCCTCCTGCACGGAGGAAGTGGTCTGCTTGGTGGATTTCCACAGCGGGGACTCTTCCAGCTTGGGCGGCAGCATGCTGAGACCCGGATGGGGCTGGCTCACCGGCTTGCCGGCCAGGGTCTGCCCCAGGGACGGGGTGGCGGGACGGCCAGCGGTGGTCTCGAACGGGGTGCGCAGGGCCTCCTGAAGCAGCTCCGGACGTCCGTGGTGCGCCTTCAGCTCGAAGCCGGTGGCAATCACGGTAATCTGGATCTCGCCCTGGATGCGCTCGTCGATGACCGAGCCAAAGATGATGTTGGCATCCTTGTCCACGGACTGGTAAATGACTTCCGCCGCCTCGTTGACCTCGTGCAGGGTCATGTCGGGGCCGCCGGTCACGTTGAAGATGACGCCGCTGGCGCCCTCGATGCTGGTTTCCAGCAGCGGGGAGTTGACGGCCATACGGGCGGCTTCAAGCGCGCGGCCTTCGCCGGAGCCCTTGCCGATACCCATGATGGCGGAACCGGACAGGCTCATGACAGCCTTGACATCGGCAAAGTCGACGTTAATGAGGCCCGGCACCGTGATAATATCGGAGATGCCTTGCACACCGCGCAGGAGCACGTCATCCGCAATGCGGAAGGCTTCCTGCATGGAGGTGCGGCGCTCGACCACTTCCAGCAGCTTGTCATTGGGAATGACAATCAGGGTGTCGACGTTTTCCTTCAGGCTTTCCAGCCCCTGGGCGGCCTGGTGCTGGCGGCGACGGCCCTCAAACGTAAAGGGACGGGTCACCACGCCCACGGTCAGGGCACCCAGCTCCCGGGCAATGCCGGCCACGATAGCCGCGGCGCCCGTACCGGTGCCTCCGCCCATACCGGCGGTGATAAAGACCATATCGGCGCCTTCCAGGGCGGCGATGATGTCATCGCGGCTTTCCTCGGCGGCTTTCATGCCGATTGCAGGGTTGCCTCCGGCGCCAAGGCCCCGGGTAATCTTGCCGCCCAGCTGCACCCGTTTCTCGGTCTGGGCCATCTCCAGAACCTGGGCGTCGGTGTTCATCACCCAGAATTCCACGCCGCTCATGCCGCTGTTGATCATGCGGTTGACGGCATTACTGCCGCCGCCGCCGACACCGACCACCTTGATGGTCGCCCGCAAGCGCTGCTGGGCGTTGGAGGGTCCGGCGAATCCACCCGGCTGGAGGGCGAACAGGGAATTTTCCATGCTGTTTGAATCGTTACTCATATAAACCTGGTCCCCTAAAGTCAAAAATGATGTTAAAACCTCTAACTCTTTGCTATTCCTTAACTGTTCCTGATCTGGGCAACCGTACCACTTTCCGGGGAGATGCCGACCATGCGAACTTATTATTTCGGAAGCCAATCGTTTTGAAAAGAAACGTTGCAAATTGTAAGCAAGATTCCTAAACAATTGGCCTTTGCCGGGCCGAAAATTTCCGGGTAACAAGGGGTAACGGGAGTCACCAATACTTTAACCCTTTCAGCGGCCCATGTAAACAGCAAAGCCCTGCCAGCCGATCTGTATACGGCTGGCGTATCCCGGTCCAATCGCCCATGCCTGCCGCAAGCGGGCTTTTTTCAGGCGGCCATTCATCCCGCCACCCTGGGGTTGGCGCCATCCACCGGCCTTCCAGCCCGCCTGGAGGAGGGGTTCGCAGGCAGCACCGACAAACAGGTTCAAAACTCAACCAAAACGACAAAATAACGATAAACTTAGGTAATAGCATGAACAGGTATATGTGAGAGTCTGAGCAGGTCTGAATATGCCAAAAATCACCCTCCAGGAAGTCGTGGCAAAGGTGGACATCCTGCCCGAGCTGCCCCAGGTGGCGGTGCGGGTCAGCCAAATGCTGGAAGATCCCGACGTCAACGCGCAAGAACTGGCCGACATCATCCGGGTCGACCCCAGCTTTACCAGCCAGGTGCTGCGGTTATGCAACTCGGCGGCCTACGGGTTCTCCCGCAAAATTGCCACCGTCAAGGAAGCTGTGGCCGTGCTGGGCTTCAAATCGCTGAAAAGCATGGTGTATACCATTATTGCCAAGGCCGCGCTGGATCGCCCGGTGCCCGGCTACTCGCTGCGCGAAGGCGACCTGTGGTTCAACTCCCTGACCTGTGCCGTGTATGCCAAGCACATTGGCGCCAAGGAGCGCCTGCCCGACCCCGAGCTGGCCTTTACCGCCGGCTTGCTGCGCGATATTGGCAAAATCGTGCTGGGCGAATACGTGGGTGTGAACTACCGGGAGATTGAGCAGTACAGCATCCGGGAGCGCATCGACTTTGTTGAGGCCGAGGAGAAGGTGCTGGGCTTTAACCACTCCCTGATTGGCACCCGGGTGGCCGAAAAGTGGAACCTTCCCATTTCGCTTATCAATGTCATCCGCCACCACCACAAACCCATCAACCTGCCGCCCAACATTGCCCCACAAGAAGCCAAGCTGATTACGGTGGTGCACCTGGCCGATACCATGACCCGCATGATCGGCACCGGCGTGGGAAGCGACGGCCTGATGTACAGCCTGGACGTGCCTGCACTGGAAAAAGCCGGCATCGACCTCAGGCACAACTACGTGGAACACCTCATCAGTGAACTGGTCGACCTGAACCCGGTTATCAGAAGCCTCGCCGAATCGTTCTCAGGACAGGAAGCGTAATTCCAGATGACCCTGCAACGGACAGAAAAGGTTAATCTTGGCGAAATCAAGGTCAGTGGTGACAAGGCCCTCATTTACGAGGCGGATGTCAATACCAGCGTGGCCCTGATTGTGTACGACCTGCAAAACCGCATTGGCGGGCTGGCCCACATTGTGCTGCCGGAAAGCTCGCTTTCCAACACCTACACCGAACATGCGGCGGGCAAGTTTGCCGATACCGCCGTCCCGGCCTTGCTGGAGCAGTTCCAGTCGGCGGGCGGGCAAAAACGCACCACTGTGGTGAAGATGGTGGGCGGCGCCCAGTTGTTCAACTTTGGCGGCGGGGCGGGGAACCTGTTGAATATGGGCGCGCGCACCGCCACAGCCATTCGGGCCGCCATGTCGAAGCAGGGACTGGCCATAGAGAAGGCCGACACCGGAGGCAACAAGGCCAAAAAACTGCAGTTCGTGCTGGCCACCGGGCAAGTGACGGTTGAGCAGATTGGCGGACGGGAATATAACGTGTAGCCTCCACGGGGGCAACTTTGGGGATGCCCTGTTTTTATTTATGGCAGCCGGGGCCTGCTCAGCCGTAAGGCGGCATTCTCAGGTATAATTAGGAACAGATCGGCCCTTGCGTGGACCAATTGACCGCTTCAAGCACTATCATAAGGCCTGGGTACGCATGAGATCCTTTGGGAAAGCATCCACCGTGGGGATTCAACACAACCAAACCGGCAAGACTATTGCGCTGTCGTATGCGTTGGCTCTGCTGCTGGCCGCTATTCCCCATGCCGGGCAGGCCGAAACCCCGGGTGTAGTGATTAACAAAGAAGGCGGCAGCGTTTACGTCATTATCGATCCCAGCGTGGTGCCCAACCTGGCCAACCGGGAGCGCCGCGACGGGCAGATGATTTTTGAAGTCCCTGACGCCTCGCTGCTCAAGGTAGATCCGGCCCTGAAAAACACTGTCCAGGTAAAGGGGAAGCAGGTCATCATCAACTCGGATCAAGTCTACCTGGGTACGCAAGACCTGTCTAACATGAAGGCCACCCCCTCCGTCCCGGCCAAGCCGGCCCCGTCCGTTGCCGGGAAGCCTGCCACCTTTGCGAAACCGATCGTCCAGGCCCAACAGCCAGTTATCCCGGCGCGGCCCGCAACAACCACCCGGTCAACGGTTCCGCTGCCATCCACTCCCAGGGCCCAGTCCACGCCGATCACCACCCCGGTCGCCGTCCGGCCCGCCACCCAAAGCTTTAACCGGCCCCGCCCAGCCCCGGTGGCCAGCGCCCCGGTGATCATCCGGCAGAATCCGGCCACGACCGTGGGGTCGGCACCGGCCATCGCGCCAAGTCCCCCGGCAGGCAATCTCGCCGGCTATCCGCAAGAAGCCGCAACCCAGGCCGGCATGCGGTTTGGCGAGGGGGTTTCCCAGCCCTTGGCCGCTCAAGCGCCGCTGTTGACCCCAGCCCCCAGCCCGGAAGAGGTTGCAGTGAGCGATCCGGAAACCCTGCCCCTGGACTACATGGACACCCAACGCGAGGAAGCCGCCAAGACCTCGATGGAACTGATGGCTCGCCTGGCAGTGGGGCTCATTGCGGTACTGCTGATGGCGGTTATCTTTACCCGCACGCTCCTGCCACGGCTGGTTGCCCAGTACCCGGAGTTTTTCAACCGACTGCAAAGGAAGGATGCCGTGGCATCCGTAATGGAGAGAGAGATGGAACGGCCCCAACCCCAGCCCAAAGCCCCTCGTCAAGCCAAAACCCCCAAAGCCGGCCCGCTTGCCAAAAAAGAGGGCGCCAGCAGCAGCAAAAAGCATTATCTGGCGCAAATGCGCATGGATGGCGATCAGTTCACGGTCATCACCTCGCAGGATTTGGGGCGCGGCAAAGAATTGCACCTGGTGGAAATCAAGGGCCGCCAACTGGTAATCGCCACCACGCCCTTCAACATTACCCTGATTAAAGACCTGAGCGAGCCACCAACTGCCGCAGAACAGACAGATGAAGGGGTTGAGCCGACCCCGGAACCGGAACCCCAGGTCAGCGGCCTGCTGGAATCATCCAAGCCCGTGTTTGACACGGCATTTGAGCGGGCTTCGCGGATGTACGCTGATGATGAGCCGGTCTACGAGGCCCAGCCCACCCAGCGTTACTCCCGGGTCGTCAGCAAGCGCTACGCGTCCGGGCCCACCGACAAGCCGGTCACGGCCAGCACCGAGGATGCCGTCTACAAAAAATACCTGGACGCCGAGGAGCTGGCCCCCGTGACGCCGGAACGCATCCAGGCCCAGAAACGTCAGCGTGACATATCCGAATTTCTGGCGCATGATCGCCATGTCGCCGGCCCGGTGGTGGACGCCGAGGAAGTAGTAGTTCTTGAGGACTACGACGACCAGTATTACTCCTGAAACGGGTACCCAATCAAGCTGAGAGGCAGAAGGGCAGTAGCTTTTTCCCATGGCAAAAGACAAGGTGACCTATCATTGCGGTGAGTGCGGCTACATTTCGCCCTCCTACCTGGGGCGCTGCCCGGAATGTCAAAGCTGGAATAGCTTTAACGAACAGGTTGTCAGCAAGAGCAAGGTGGACGCAGTTCGCGGACGCGGACAGACTGGCCTCGCCGCCACTGCCGAGTCTGGCAAGGCCCTACGGCTTTCCCAGGTGGTGATGGAAACCGCCAGCCTGTACACCTCCGGCTTTCCAGAGCTGGATCGGGTGCTGGGGGGCGGCGTGATGCCGGGCGGCTACATCCTCATCGGGGGCGATCCGGGCATCGGCAAATCCACCCTGATGCTGCAAATGGCCTCCTCGGTAGGGAGGAGCGGAAAAACCGTCCTCTACGTGGCCGGGGAGGAATCGCCTTACCAGATCAAGATGCGGGCTGAGCGCCTTGGGCTGGCCACGGAGGCCATTCTCGTTCTGCCTATGACCAACATCCAGGGAGTTTTGGATGCCATCAAGGACGGCCACCCCGACCTGGTCATCGTGGACAGCATTCAATCGATGTACTGCGCCGACGTGCCCAGCACGCCCGGCAGCGTCAGCCAGATTAAAGAGTGCGCCGCCTACCTGATGGAAGCGGCCAAAACCCTGAACACGCCAATTTTTTTGATTGGGCATGTGACCAAAGAGGGCAATGTATCGGGCCCCAAGCTGCTGGAGCATACCGTGGACGCCGTGCTGTACTTTGAAGGCGACAAGTACCAGAACCTGCGCATCCTGCGGGCGGTGAAAAACCGCTTTGGCAGTACCCAGGAAATCGGCGTGTTCGAGATGCGCGAAGACGGCCTGCGGGAAATCGCCAATCCCAGCGAGCTTTTTCTATCGGAAAGCAGCCGAACCAACCCGCCCGGCAGCGTGATTGTAGCCACGGTGGAGGGCTCCCGCCCTATCCTGGTTGAGATTCAAGCCCTGGTGGGCCAGTCCACCTATGCCACGCCAAGGCGCATTGGCAACGGGGTGGAGCACAACCGCCTGCACCAGATTGTAGCTGTCCTGGAGCGCCGGCTGGGGCTGGATTTCTCTCGTCAGGACGTGTATGTCAACGTGGTGGGCGGCATGCGAATTGACGAGCCCGCCGCCGATCTAGCGGTGGCTATTGCCGTTATCAGCAGCCACCGGAACCTGGCGGTGCTGCCCGGCACGGTGGTGACAGGGGAAATCGGGCTGACGGGCGAGATTCGTCCCGTCCGGCAGGCGCAAAACCGCATTCAGGAGGCGGCCCGCATTGGGTTCAAGCGCCTGTTGGTTCCTCCCATGGACTTGCCCGCCAAAAGCCTGCCGCCACCCAGCGAATTCAAGGTGGTGATGGTGGAAACCATCGCCGAAGCCATCCGGGCCTGTTTCGCGCCCGGCGTTCCGACAGGCTCGAAACCAACCCCGGACATTCATATGGAGATGATTCACCCATGAGCGCACCCATCACCCAAGACATGACCATCCCGGAAATCGTGCAGAAATACCCGCAAACCCGGCCCGTGTTCGAGCAATACGGCCTCTACCCGGACGGGTACAAGGCCCTGCAATACGAGAACCTGTTTGCCAGCAGCCGGGTTCACCAGATTGACCTGCAGGAAATCCTGAAGGCGCTGAACACCGCCGTGCAGTAGCCGGACTCAGGCCTGGGCATCCACCTTTGAGGGTTTCTGGGCCACGATGACGTTGCCTTCCACCTTGGCGCCGGCGGATTCGGCCTTGGCCTTGGTGCCGGGCCAGTAGATCACGCCGTTTTCAAAGTAATCACTCACGTTGGCGGGCAGCTCCATGTTGACCAGGCCGGTATAGGCATCCTTGACGGTCTGGATCAGCTGGGCCGGATTGCCCACATCGCTCCAGTATCCGCCCAGCTTTTGGGCCCACAGGTTGACGCGCTTGCGGTGGCCGGGGATTAGGGCATCGGCAAAGCGGTTCCATGCCTGCTCCAAGCGGGTTCCGCGCAGCAGGGCCGGGAAGAAGTCCTGGGCATAGTCAAATATTTTGCCCTGACCCAGCTTTTGCTGCCCGATATGCTCAAAGCGGCCATACACCGAGGGTGACAGGACATAAATGCCCGTGCTGCCCAGCCGGCTGTCACCGGCCTGCTCCAGGGTGGGCTTTTCAAGGAAGCTGGTGATGCGGCCCGAATCGCCATCCGTGTCTGCCCGATCGGTCTCTACAATACCAAACTTGTTCACGTCTTCATCCGCCACCTTCTGGACGCCAATGGTGGCGCGGGCTTTCTGGCGGGCATGGGTGTTGACCAGCAGGGACAGGTCTACATCGGCAACCGCATCGCCTTGCATAATGAGAATGGGCTTGCGACGGTCGATCTTGCCCTCCTTCAGCGCCCGGGTCAGCCCGCCCGCGGTGCCGGAGGGTTTTTCCTCGTCAATAAAGACGAACTCCACGCCGGGCACCCGGGTAGTCAGTTGCTGCTTGATGGAGTCGGGCATGTAGAAGGTGTTCACCACGATGCGGTTGAAACCATGCCGCTTCAGGTGCTTGGCAATGCCCACAATGACGCTGTCTTCACCGACCAGGGGTACACCGGGCTTGGAAAAACCGGTAATATCGCCAGAAACGGGCTCAAAACGGGTTGCCAGGCCAGCCCCCAGGATCATGGCCTGGTTGGTCACGGTTTGAGGCTTGAAATGTTCGTCATAGATGGTTTTTCCGGTGGTTCGAACGCTGGGTTCGATGGGTTGCCCGGGCAAATCCAGGATGGTATCGGCCAGTTCCAGGTGACTGCCGGGCAGGGCAATGTAACTAAGGTCGTTGGTGGTCACAATGGCCGCAAACCCACCCTTGCCCTGGAAGAATTGCACATCGGTAGCGGCATCCGGCGCTTGCTGAACACGCCCAATGGGCTCTTTTCCAGGCTCCATGGACAACAGGGAGGATTGCTTCCAGCCCGGTCTGGCGCTGTTGGATTCCAACAGGCGCGGCGAGGGCTTATCGGTTTTGTTCAATAAGCTGACAGCTCCGAAATGAACCATGGACGGGTTTCCTTTGCGTTATGACAGTGTGAGGAGGGGAGAAACGAAGGGTGGAAATTGCACAAGTAAGAGCGCATGCGCCTAGGGATGGTCGCCCGGGCCGGCAATGCCGGCTGTCGCCCAAAGACCCCAAGAAGCTTGCGTGTTTCCCAGTTTTACCCCAAACACGGGGCGCCTTCAATCGCTGCGACACATGTCACAAAAAAATCACCGCACCCGATTCACTCATGGGGCCTCCAGCCGCACGGCATGGGCTTTTTCGGGCAGGGAAAAGTTTAAGGCCGCTTAACGCTTCGGAAGGCTCACTCGATATGCCGCTTGAAATCCAGGTTCTGCTTGCGCAGGCGGATGTTCTGCGGGGTCACTTCCATCAGTTCATCCTGCGCGATAAAGTCCAGGCCGAATTCAAGCGTCACTTCCACCGGCGTGGCAAGCACTTCCAGCACCTCGGAGGTGGCGCTGCGCATATTGGTCAGCTTTTTGGTCTTGCACACATTGATGACCAGATCGTTGCCACGGGTGTGTTCGCCCACAATCATTCCCTTGTAGACGGTCACACGGGGCTTAATGAAGAATACCCCCCGATCTTCAAAGTTCTTCAGCGCATACGCCGTGGATTCCCCCGGCTCAAAGGCCACCAGGGCCCCGTTTCGATGCGTGCCAATCTCGCCCACCCAGGGCTTGAACTCGCTGAAGGCGGAGGTCATCATCCCCTGGCCGCGGGTGATGCGAATAAATTCGCTGCGGAAGCCCAGCAACCCCCGGGAGGGAATCTTGAACTCAATCATGGTGCGCCCGCCGGTAGATTCCATGTGGCGCATCTCGCCCCGGCGCTGGCAGAGACGGTCGATGCAACTGCCGGCCATCTCCTCGGGCACGTCCAGGATAAGGTCTTCAAACGGCTCGTGCAGCTGGCCGTTGATGTCTTTGGTCAGCACTTCCGGCTTGCTGACCTGGAACTCGTAGCCTTCGCGGCGCATGGTTTCAATCAGGATGCTGAGGTGCAGCTCGCCCCGGCCACTGACGGTAAAGCTATCGGGGGTGTCGCCTTCCTCCACCCGCAGGCTGATGTTGCTTTTCGCCTCCCGCCACAGGCGGTCTTTCAGCTGGCGGGAGGTGACAAACTTGCCCTCCCGGCCCGCCAGCGGGCTGGTATTGACCGAAAAAGTCATTTTAAGCGTGGGTTCTTCAATGCTGATAAGCGGCAGGGGCTCCGGGTTATCGGTTGCAGACAGGGTCTCACCAATCTGAACCTCGGGGATGCCGGCGACCGCCACAATATCTCCGGCTTCGGCCTGCTCCACCTCAATTCGTTTGAGCCCCTGGAAGCCAAACAGCTTGCTGACGCGGTGCTGGCTGGTTTTTCCATCCCGCTGGCACAGCGCCACCATCTGGCCCACCTTGATGGTGCCCCGCTTGATGCGGCCAATCACGATGCGGCCCAGGTAATCGTTGTAGTCCAACGTAGAAACCTGCAACTGCAGAGGCGCATGCGAATCGCCCGGCGGAGGCTGGATGTTGGCCATAATCGCCTCCAGCAAGGGTTTCAAATCGGGGCCCTGGGCGGCGGGATCGGGATCCAGCGAGGAGGTTCCCGCAATACCGCTGGCATACACTACCGGAAAGTCCAGCTGATGCTCCTCGGCACCCAGCTCGATGAACAGATCCACCACCCGATCCAGCGCCCGGGCCGGATCGGCGGCAGGGCGATCGATTTTATTGATGACCAGGATGATGGTCAGACCCAGCTCCAGGGCTTTGCGCAGCACAAAACGGGTCTGGGGCATGGGACCTTCCACGGCGTCCACAATCAGCAGGGCGCCGTCCACCATGGTCAAAACGCGCTCCACCTCGCCCGAAAAATCCGCGTGGCCCGGGGTATCCACAATATTAATGCGGGCATCGCCATAGGGAATGGCCGTATTTTTAGCCAGAATAGTGATGCCACGCTCGCGTTCCAGGTCATGGGAGTCCATGGCGCGCTCGGCCACCTGCTCGTTGTCCCTAAAGATGCCGCTTTGGCGGAACATGCTGTCTACCAGGGTCGTCTTGCCGTGGTCCACGTGGGCAATAATAGCGATATTGCGGATTTTTTCGTTGAGAATGGGCGCTTGCGGCGCGGCGTCTGTCGTCATACCTTCCACGAGTTTGGTATTCCCATTTTGGGGAGAGCGCATCCGATTGTCAAATAAAAGCGGACGACCCCACCGGGTAGTCGGGGCAACTTTGTGCTTTCATGCGGTTTGTAGACTCGAAAGCGTTTAATTGGAGAGATCACCTTCTATGCAACCGTTGTTTGGAAAACTCACGGGCACGCCGCAATACGGCTACGCGCCCGCAAAAGGCACCACCATCACCGCTTATGGCCAAAGTCCCCTGGGCGAAAAAACCCGCTACGAGGGGGCCATCAGCCTGGGGACATTATCGGTGCAAGCCAGCGGCGACCGGGGCAACGCCTCTATCTCGGTGCCGTTGAGCAATATGGATCGGCTGTCCCGGTGGACCATGGGCTTTTTCGGAAAACGCCCGGCCCAGTTCGAAGACCTGCGACTGGAGGGTGAAAAGCCCACCAAGTCAACCCGCCAGGCCCTGGTGGATGACGTGTTCGAACTGCGCGACTATATTGAAGCCCAACCGCCGGAAGGTGGCTTCAAGGATCCCGAGCGCCGCTACATTAGCCAACCGAAGCCTTGCGACGAGCCTCCCTACATGGGGCCCTTTGGCCCGATGGGCCGCCCCTGGGGACGCTACCCCTTCGATCGCAACTGCTAGGCCAATCCCCGCCGGGCAAAACCCGCCTCAAAAAAACAGTGCCGGCCCCACAAGAGCCGGCACTGTTTTCTTTTAGCCCCGGCTGCTAGGTCACCGGACGCTGATACGTGGCCCCGTAGTTGGTCAGCGCCACCACGGCCAGCCAGATCAGGCTGACCGAGACCGCCAGCACGGTGGCGGCTTGTATGGCCTGGTAGTGGAGAATCCAGGGGGACACCAGCAGGAAAATGGCGCCAAGCGTCTCCAGCACACCATGGGTACGGAAGGGAATGGCCTTGATGATGCCCAGCGGGTAATCCGTGAGAATGGACAGACCCAGCACAATCAGGCCCACCACCACCATGGTCATCGTGGCAATGGAGGACACCTCGTGAAAACGCAACAGCCAGGGAGAAACGACCAGGAGCAAACCCACGGCATAGTCCAGAAAACCATGCGTATAGGGACTTAACGGTTTCATTGCCCTTCCCCCGTTGTTTTGGTAACAGCAGCCCCCATGCTAGTGCGTGTGGCCCCAAAAAACAATTCCACAACCGGCTAGGGCATGCCTGCCCCAAAGAACAAGCCCCCACGGGAAACGTGCTGGTTTTGATCCGACAAAACGCAGAGACAGCCGCCTTGGGTGGCGACTGTCTACCTGGTTAAACGGATGGGATGGAATTAAGCGCCTGCCGCCGGCATGGCTTCCTCCGCCACGGCAATGGGTACGGGCGCCTCCCCGCGGGTTTCCTGCACCCGCTGCAGCAGCACCAGGGACACCAGCATTGAGGCGGCGCCCACAATCATGGCCACCGCCACGTTGTCGCCAAAGGCGCTGATGACTTGTCCCACCAGCAGACTGCTCACCACGCCGGGCGCGGCAATAAAAATATTGAAGGTACCCATCATCACCCCTTCCTTGCCCTGGGGAAGATGCTCGGAGAGCAGGGCGAAGGGAATGGAGAGCGTGGTGGCCCAGCCGATGCCAATCAGACCCATGGCCGCCATGGCCAGCCATTTATCGCTAATAAAGAACAGGTTGGTGAAGCTGAGCGCCATGCACAGCAGGCCAAAACCGTGCACGGCCTTTTTGGAGGTCTGGTCGCACAGCTTGCCGATGAAGGCGGAGAAAACGAAGCAAACGGCATTGAGCACCGCGTAACACAACGAGGCCCACTTGACGCCCTCGTCGTAGCCAGGATCGCCCGGGTTGGCCGCGCCAAACACATGGTGCGGCACGTACACCGAGAAAAACACGAACAGGCACATCAGGCCGAACCAGGTAAAGCTGTGCGCCACACAAAGCTTCAGGCCCTCTTTGGGCATGGAGACGATGGATTTCACGGTTTCCACGAAGAAGTTTTCCTGCGGGCCCTCGGTTTCGTCCTTCAGGCTGCGGGGATCGGGCTCCGGGGTGGTCAGGGAGGTCCAGATCATGGCCGCCAGCATGGCCGAAGCGCCCAGGTAAAACAGGTTGGTGGCCGAGGCGATCCAGAAGCCAATCAGGAAAGCAGCCACGGAGCCCAGGCCGATGGTAAAACTCATCAGGGAATAGGCGGTGGCCTGCTGGGACTTGTGCACCACGTCCGGCACCAGCGCCCGGTAAGGGCCCTGGGTGAGATTAATGCTGGCATCCAGAATCCACAGCAGGATGGCCGCAATCAGCAGGGGCTGCACCGCCACCGGAGCCAAGCCACTCAGCACGGCGGCCACCGGGGTGGAGTTGGGCATCAGAACCAGAGCCAGCGCGGTCATGATGGCCCCAGCCAGCAGGAAGGGGCGCCGACGGCCCATCTTCAGGCCGCACTTATCGCTTAGTGCGCCCACAATAGGCTGCACCAACACACCCGTTACCGGGCCCGCGCAAGAGATGAGCCCTAGCAAGCGGGGATCAGAGCCCAGCGACTCCAGAAGCGGGCTCATCTGGCCCATCTGGATGGCCCAGGCGAACTGGATGCCCAGAAAACCGATGCTGATGTTGAAGAGCTGCCAGAAGCTTTTCTTTTTCCACAGTTCCGAATCGAGGCCTTCGGCGGCGACACCGGAAGCAGCGCCGGCGGCGTTGCGGCTGGAGGGCGGGGCGAGGGTTCCTGCGGGCATCGTTCAATCCTTCTGGTTCAAAGGTCGGTTACTTCCATAAAGTCCGGGCAAGGGCTTCCGTGCGCCAAAGCCGCCTAGGGCGGGCCGGAGCCGTTGTGCTTCGATTCTCTGACAAGCATGCGGAAAATGCCAATGGTCATGCCGCCGCCGTCCGGGCCCACCAGCTTGCCCTGGGCGTCCAGGGTGAAGGTTTCGCCGGTGTGCACATCACGGTAAGTGGTGCCGGGTTCCAGGTGCAGCGCGGAGAGATCGGGCTGGTAGCCGGTAATCTCCGGCTGGGCAGGGCGGATTTCGGTATAGCCGGAGCCATCGCCCACTTTCACGTTCCAGTCCACCCCGCTGGGCTTTCCGGTATTGATGAGCGTAATTACCTGCTGCTGGCCGTTATCCCGCACGATGGGCAGGATGCCGTTGACATCGTCGGCGGGCACCGGCAGCACCACCCCGTTGGTAAGCGCGGGCAACTGCTGGCGGGTACCGAAGATTTTGCCCACCTCGGCGTAAAAACGCTGGAACTCGGCATCCTGGGACAGCTTGTCCACGCGAATCAGGTTGCGGTTTTGCACAAACACGTTTTTCAGCCATTCGCTGCCTCCCTGGGCGAAGAGATCCGGCATATACACGGAGGGATTGCCCGGAATGGCGTTTTGCAGGGCGAACACCCGCAGCAGCTTGGCAAGTACCGGACGGGTGGCCCCGGCGTACAGGCGGGTCTTGACTTCGCCCTTGACGAGTTCTGGCAGATCGACATGCCGGAAGACGTTGTCCAGGGCGATATCCAGCGGTTGCGAGCCAAACTGGCGGCCCCATTCGCCAATCGCCGCATTGAGGCCGGTAAAGACCCGGGCCCGGAAGTCTTTCGGCAGCTGGAGCCCCCGGGGTTCCATGGCCAGCAAGGCATTGGTGATGACGCCACGCATGGCCTTGGCCTCGCTGTTTTCGGCCATGCGGGCCCTCAGCAATTGCCCCAGCAGATCGGCCTGGGCCTGGTTTTTGAGCCCCAGCTGGGCGGGCGTGAGCTGGGCAAACAGCTCTTGCACGAACTGGGGCTTCAGTTCCAGGGGAGTAGGCTCCCAGTGGCCATTTTTCTTGGCCCGCTCGGCATGATAAGCCTGCACCTCGGGCGACAAGCGGGACACAACCTCCGCATCCTGGGCCAGCGCGTTGAGTTTCTCCATGACCGGCTTCAAGTCGGTCACGCCTGCGGCGGCCAACTGTTGGCGCTCAGCGGCAAAGCAGGCCTTGGTGGCCAGCTCGGTGGTAGAGTTGAGCAAATCGTCCTTCAGTCCCCACCACTTGAGGTGATCCATGGTGTAAAGCGCCGGATTGACCAAGAACGTATGGCTGGTAGTGCCATAATCGTGGCTGGAGGTGAGATTTTGCAGTTGCCGCAAGGAAGGGAACGACACGTTGCGGCTCATCGGCCTCAGGGCATTGTTGACAAACTCGCTGGGCGGCTTCTGGCTGTCGCCAAATTCGTCGGGGCGCGGGGCATAGCTCATCAGGCAGTGCGCGGCGCTGTAGAGGTAGGTCATGTTGGGGGTACTGGTAAAGACGTTGTTGTCAAACAACTGGGCCATCAGTTGCCGGGCCAGATCGTTGCCGCCCAGCATCTCGAAGTCGGTCAGCTCGGCAATAATGGCCGACTTGGGGAAAATCTCGCGAATCTTGCCGCCGATGCGTTCCCAGAAAGCCTGCACAAAATTGATTTCCTCCTGGAAAGCCTTCGGGCGATCCGCTTCGGGCAGGTTACGCACCCGGTCGATATCCGCCACGTCTTTCGCCGCGTCAATGCGCCAGTTCAGGCCGAATTCCCGGCGCTTGAGAACGGCATCGGCCAGCACCGCCAATTGCGGATCGAGGCCGGATAATTGCTTCTCCAGGGCTTTTGCCAGATCGCCCCGGTCCAGCCCGGCCAGCCGCTGCTTGAGGAAGCGGGGCAGCATGCGGGCGGCGGTCTCCGGGTCGGAGTGGATAATGGCCTGGGGCACGGTGTTGAAGAAGCCTTCCTCGACTTTTTTGGGGTCGGTCGAGCTCTGGCCGGTAAACAGTTGCAGGAAAAGCGCCTCGCCCAGCGTTTCGGACACGATGGAGCGCATTTTGCCGTAGCGCAACTTGTCCTGGTTCTTGTCGCCCAGGCGATCCACCACGTCGGCCATTACGCCCGCCAGCTGGCTGCGGAAGCTGGGCGGTTGGATGAAGTCGCGGATCTGGGCAAAGACCGGCCCAATCAGGGGCAGGCTGGCCAAGGGAGCCAGCAGGCGAGCCAGCAGGCCCGTCAGTCCGCCGCTGGGCGTCTCGTTCAGCATGCCGTTCAGATCTGGATGGCTGAGCACCGCCTTGAACGGAATGGGCAGCGGCAAAGCCATCAGCGGATATTCGCGCATGACAGTCGTGGTCAGGGCGGGGGCGGCAGCATCTTTGTCGGTATCCGGGGCCACCCCGTCCATAATTTCCCGCGCCTCGGCGGGTGAGAAGCGTTCCATGTCCGGCAGCACCACGGGGGGCAGCACCTGGTTGGGCTTGGCCGCCCCACGCCCCGACTGGGTGATGGCGTCGATCCAGGCGGAGGGTTCGTCCTTGCCCTGGGCCACGCGGGCCTTGGCCAGCGCCCGGGCCACCTGCTCGGTGTAGGCATTCTGCACAAAGCGGCTCCAGTAGCTGACCGCTCCTTCTAGGTAGGCCACCACCTGGGGATTTTTCATGTTCATCTTGGCCACGTCAATCTGGCCGTCCCATTTGAAGGCCGAATCATCCAGCGGCGCGGCGCTGAGCCGGAATGCGTTGCGCCCCTCATCACGGAAGCCTTGCCACTCCATCAGCTCCTGCTTCTGTTCGGCGTCGGTCAGATCCACGCCGGGCTGGTACATGGCGTCGAATTTCTGTTTCACCTCGGCGGGCGAAACCGGGAAGCGATACCTCTGCACCGAATCTTCACTGTTTTTGATCGGGTGGCCCGGCTTTTTGGGCTTGCCGTCCTCGGTCTCGGTGTTCGGGTCGTACAGCTCCACGTAGGTGTAGCGGCGCGAATCGTAGCCCTCCTTGCGCGGATCGTTGAGGATGCGCAGGGCAAACCGGTTGTAGGCCACGTGGCGATGCCCTTCGCCGTCCAGCTCCGTGGGCAGCACGCCAAAGTTGAAACCCTCGTAGGCATGTTTGGGATAGGCAATTTGCCCGGCGGGCTGGGCGTCGTTTTCATAGGTGAACCAGTCCCAATAGGGCGAACGGAAGCCATGCGCCACGTTGGCCACCATCTGCACCCCGTTGAGGCCCTGGTTAACAAAGGCCCCATCGGCATAAACCTTCATGCCATGCGACAGCGAGCTGTTCAGAAATGCCTTGAAGGCGGCTTTATCGGTAAAGCTGTTGTTCAGGACATAGGGATCGATGGTCCAGTACTTGTGGGAAGACAGGTTATCCCCGCCAATGAACGGCTTGAACAGCAGCGAGGTGAAGCCGGCTTCCCGCAGGCGGGGCATTACTTCGGCCAGGGCCTTTTCGTTGCCGCCATACTGGTTGAAGTGGTTGCGCATGGGCAGCATACCGCCGTTTTCGGACGCTAGCCGGGCCAGCTTTTCGCGATCCACCAGGGAATCCAGGAAAATATCGGCGATCACCACGCTCTTTTGGGGCGAAACCCCCTCGTGCGGGGAAATGCGGTTAAACTCCACCCCGTCCCGGTTCACCGTTTCCAGGTACTCGATGTAGGGATTGCCATCCACCATAAAGCGGTAAGCGGTTCCCAGCGGCAGCGGGCGGCTGGAAACCCAGTAATCACCTTGCCGTTTCAGGGTCAGGGGCTTGGCCTGGGTTTCCCCGGGAAGCAACACCTCGGCTTGCACGGCCTGGTTCTTGTGGCCGGGCAGAAACAGCCGGGCCTGGCCGCTGGGGGTCAGCCGGTAGCCTGAAAACTTCAAGGTTCTGGACGAGGTGATCGGTTCCACAAGTGCCCCTTCGGGATAAAAAACCCTCGATGACCGAGTGAAGAAACTTCGCTGCTCTTTAAAGATCGCTGAAGCAAAAAAGTTGCGGGGTTTCCCAAAGAAAACAGCAAAGACAGCCGGGAATCAAAAACTGTTCGCACTTAAAAACAATCAAGGTAACATGAAGCCCCCGCAAACCGGGTTCAACTTTACATTCATGACAAAATTTGGCATTCAGGGCTGTTAAAAACGGTGTTGTTGATCGTATTTTTATCTCGACAGTTTTGCTTCCCAGCTCGGTATTGCAACGCTCATAGCCTTCTAGTCACCGGCCTGAACCGTGAGGGAACGCAAGCCAGAGGCACAGCGTTTTTTCCAGGGGTCATTCATGGATTTTTCGCCCATCACAATCCAGCCTAACCCGCCGATGGCACGATCGGCCACTATGCCGCCGCCCCTGAACCTGGTTGACCCCATTACCAGCAAGCAACTCAAGCTGGATTCGCCTTTCGAGGACAAGCTTTTACAACTGACACCCTGGCAAAACTTCAAACTGGGACTGAAGCAAACCTTTATTGAGCTGCCAAAATCGGTTGTGCACGGACTGAAGGGAGACAGCAGTTATACGTTCAGCGACTTTCTGAGTATTACCAAGATTCCCTACTACCTGGGCGGCGCCGTGCTGGCGCTCAGTTTCCGGGCCGGGCGGGACAAGGTGAACTTCATCCGCCAGGCCCTTGGCGTGGGCCTTTATTATCTGGGGGTCATGGGCGCCAACAAGGCCATCGATGCCGTCTACAAACACCGCTACGGCATTGACCTGGGTATGAAGTTCCGCAAATCGAATGGCGACATCGAAAAAGTCTTTGCCAGCGCCGATTTCCCCCGGCTGGATCTGCTGAAGCCAGAGCACTACGCGCTGATGCGCAAGAAAATGGGCATCCCCGACAACGTGGCCGATCCCAAAGCGGAAACCAACGAGGAAATCCACCGCATTATCGGTATCTCCCGGGCCGACAAGCTGATTCTGGGCAACATCCTGGCCGCATTGGGGGCCGGTTACTTGGCCCGCAGCAACGGCTGGGCCCGTATCCTGGGCAGCCAGGGCACCTTCCGCAAAATATGGAGCGATCCGCTGCAAGGCGGCGTGTGGAACAAGCTGGTGAACACCGGCACAGCCCTCAAGGGGCTGCTGGGCCAGGGTATCCGGGAAAAAATAACCGGCCTGCCAGGCGAAGCCGCCCCCTGGATGCGCAAGAGCGTTCTGGGCGGCGTGGCGGCGTTCTGCGCCCTGATTCTGGCCCACGCCTGGTTTACCCGGCGCGAAGCCTCCTGCTACGAATCCACCCTGCTCACGCCCTCGCTGGGCCAGGGAGAAGCCTACCTGAAGAGCCCGGATGTGCAGGTGCGCAGCCTGAGTTCCAGTCGCAATTCGGCCTTTGCCGCCTTTGTAGCCGCCCGTGGGGGATCCCCGGTGGCCTTTGCGGGCCAGCCCGCCATAAAGGAGGCGCCGCATGGATAACCGCTTCCCGACCCCGGGCTTTGGGCAAAACCCGCAGCCGGCCCTCATCCGCAAGGTGCAGGCCCCGGTATATGCCCACACCGTAAAAAGCTTCCCGCTGAGCCAGACGCTACCCAACGGCATGCGAACCTTGCAAACCCTGAACGACGTGCGCCAGTACAAGCAGGTGCATGACCACCAGCTGGCCGGGCTGGACGACAACATGAAACGCCTGGGCAGCCTGACCATTGCCGTGCTGGCCACCCTGGGCCTGAAGCAGAAAATCTTCGGCGTGGGCGAATTCCTGGGCTTTGCCAGCTGGTTTGGCGCCATGGGCATTACGCCCAAAATCATCAACGCCCTCATCTACCTGAAAACCGGCGTGAACCTGAACCAGCAATACATGAGCACCTACGGGCAGCGGCAGGATCTGTTCAAGGATCCCAACTACCTGCCCCTGCAGGTATTGTCGGATGCGCAAATCAACCGCGCCGCCGACCGGCTGGGCATTCCGCCCAACGACCCCGAACGCCGCAGGAAGACCGAGGAAAAAATGCGCCAGATTGCCGTGCAAGGCCGCACCTGGTGGATGCTGGTGGCGGGCCCCGCCACCCCGGTCATCTCCGGGGCCATTTGCGACGTACTGCAGGATCCGGCCACCCACATGGTCAACGCCCTGAAGGCCAGCCTGGCCCGGGGCCGGGTCAGCCGCGCGGTGGCTTCCGGCCAGCCCGAGCAGATTGCCGCCCGATCCGAAAAATACCTGGCCCAGCTGGTGGGCACCGTGCCCGAGTCCGACCTGTCCATGTGGTGGAAGGATTTTGGCCGGGGCATCAGCGAAAAAACCGGCCTGAACAAGGCTCTCTCCATTGGGGAGGTCGTGGACAGCAAGCAGGAAAAACTGGTGCAGCGCCTGGTTGCCCACTTTGAAAAGCTGGATCCGGGCAGCCAGGAGTTTGAGGCCCTGGCCAACTACCTGAAGACCCAACGACAGCAGCTAAGTCGCCTGGATGATCAGGCCGCCAGCTTCCTGCAAGGGCTGGAAGGCAAGCTGGAAGCCCAGGCCATGGCCCGCCAGCGAGACTTTGTGGCCATCCGCCTGGGTAACGCCCGCAGCACCCTGACCCATTATGAGAAACTGCTGGAGGCCCTGAAGGCCGGCGAAACCACCGAGGTGCGCAAGCTGCTGCAAAAGCCGGTGCTGGCCGAAGTGCAACGCCTGATTGACACCGGCTTTGTGAAAGAGGCCAAAAAGCTGGTGGGCGACGAGGCCGTCTTCCGCCAGATTCGCAAGGCCATCGATATCCGCCGCTTTGACGAGGCCTTCAAGCTGATGGGCGCTTCTCCCGCAGCCCACCTGGGCACCGCGCTGAAAGACGTGATGCTCCGCAAGCTCTGGCGCAAGCGCATCCTGGACTACCTGGGCGGCGGCATGCTGCTGGCCACCACGCTGTACACCCTGTTTTTCGTGGGGCGCGACTTCAAGCCCCAGGCCGCCAACCCCGGGGAGGGCGCACACCGATGAGCATGTGGAACCTGCCCGCCTTCACCCCGTTACCGCCCTTGCCGCCGCCGTCGGCTGTGCTGCCGGTTGCCGCAAGCATCCCCCCGCCGGAGGCCTTTATGCCCCAGGCTGCCGGCAACGGACTGGCCGTGCAAGACATCTTCCAACGGGCTATGCAGGCCCCCGGCGGCCCGGATCTGGCCACCATCTGGCAGCAAGCCGTGGCCCCGCATATCTCCGACACCTTCCAACGCGAAATTCTGCCTGCCCCGCCGCATGTACACCGGGCCAAGTCCGCCGCCACCACGGCCCAGGCCCCAGTGGCCAAGGCCGTCTGGCAGAACCGCCTGAAAGAATACTTCCACAAGAACCAGGCCGTCATCTACGCCCTGAACCTGCGTACTTTTGGGGCCCAGGACAAGAACGGCGACGGGCGCATCTCGGTACGGCTGGGCGAAAACGGCACCTTCCTGTCGGCCATCCAGAACCTGGACGAGCTGAAGGCGCTGGGCGTCAACGCCATCCACCTGTTGCCCATCACCCCTATCGGGACCCACCGGCGCTTTGGCGAAGGCGGCAGCCTGTACGCCCCCGCCGACTATCACCGCCTGAACGAGGAATTTGACACGCCCGGCAACCAGACCGACGTGATTGCCGAAGCCAAGCAGTTTATCGAGGAAGCGCACAAGCGCGGCATCCACGTGATGGTGGACGTGCCCAGCTGCGCCTCTTACGACCTGCTGGCCGCGCGGCCCGACCTCATTCTAAAAGGCCCCAACGGTAAGCCCCTGACCCCCACCAACTGGGTGGACATCGTGATGTTCAAGAACAGCCCGGCCTTGCAGCAATACTACGAAGGCTTCTTCGACCTGATGGTCAACCAGCTGGGGGTGGACGGCTTCCGGGTGGACGTGGCCCGGGCCCGCCCCATGGAGTTCTGGCAGCACTTCATCGGCAAGTATCCCGACAAGGCCTGGCTGGCCGAAACCTACACCGAGGAAGACGCCAGCCCGCTGAAAAACCTGCCCCGCGACGTGCCCGAGCAGTTGCTGAAGGCCGGCTTTGACGCCATCTACGGCCAGTTCCACATCTTCCACTCCATGGCCAACGCCCAGGAATACATCAACTACCTGCTGGAAAACCGGGCCATGTTCCAGCGCGCCAGCGCCCAGGGCGGCAACGACAAGTCGTTCATCGGCAGCTTCCTGACCCATGACGATCCCAGCCTGATGGAGAAGGGCGGCCCGCTGATGTGCCTGCTCACCTCCGGCCTGATGGCCACCCAGCCCTACACCAACCCCTACATCCTGGACGGCTTTACCACCGGCTATGCCGAACACTTCGACATCTTCAACTTCAAACCCCGCCCCACCGGCAACAACCCGGAAATCGGGCGCTTCCTGAACGCCATGCTGAACCTGCGCAAGCAGTTTGACCCCGTCCTGACCCAGGGCCAGTTCATTCCCATTCCTACCGCAGGCGGCCCCAACAACCAGGTCATTGCCTTTGCCCGCCACCTGAACGGACGTACCCTACTGGTAGTGGCCAACAAAGACATTAATGCCCGCGCCCAGGCCACCCTGACCGTGCCCGGGCTGAACAACGGCGAGCCCCTGCAAAACCTGGCCCCGGAATATGGCCGTGCCAGCCAGATTGTGGCCGGCAACGGGCAAATTCAGGTGGATCTCGGCCCCGGACGCTTCCACCTGTTCGAGATTAACACCCCCGACCTGCCCCGGCAGCTTCCCGCCTTTTAAACCCCGACAGGGGCCAAGGGCAGGTTACCAGTAACACAGGAAGAAAATGATGTCATCCACACGCTTGGGACTGTAGACTTCCCGGGAATTGGTTCGCCAATCCGTCCATTCCACGTCGGCGTCGTTATGGTTGTCTATTGAATCGTCTGGCCCATACATTTTGCGGAAATGGTGGGTTTCATTTTTACAGTCCACGGCTTCCTTGTGCTTGTAAAGCACATTGCCGTACGCATCCAGCTCGCGGGACACAAACCGGGTGTAGCCATCCGGGTCGTCAAAAATGGAATCTTCGTCAATACCGTAAACCTCATCCAGCTGGAACCAGCGTTCAGCCCAGGCCCCGCTACCAAGCAGCAAGCTTGCCGATAACCCTAAAAGCAAAAGCCGTTTTTTCATGCACCCCATCCTCGCCAGAGTATGTCCACGCACCGCCGTCTGGGCGATGCTGGGAAAATCTCACAAACAGGCGCGCTGAGCAACGCCTGCCAGGGTGATTTACCAATCCGACCCGATGGGCTGCAGCACGTTAATAACGCGCGAGGCGCTCCAGCCGCATTCCTGGCACTCGTATTCGCGCAGCATCTCCTCGGGCTGGGTGGCCAGGGAAAACAGGTCGATTTCCTGCACCTGCCACTCCTGAACCAGGACGGCCTGCGAGCCGCATTCCGGACAAGTGGGGTGTTCCATAATGCGCACCTCCTCGGTGTCGTTGCCTTGCTCGAATCAGGTCATCATTTGCACCTTCGCCGGATGCCACAAGGTAATGGGAGTGTCCATATCCAGGGTAAAAAAGTCGAAACCCTTGTCTTTCAGCTCGTTCAGCAGATGGTACACCTCGAACGCCGAGCAGCCCAGCATTTTGGACATGCCCATAAACGACGGCAGGAACAGGCAGGGGTCGGGCTCTGCCATGTAAGTCTCCAGCAGGTTATGAATATACTGCCGTGCGGTCAGTTCTGTGGCGTAAGCCCTGTTTCGGCTAGTGGAGAAGCCCATGGTGCCGCCCTCCTGTCTGCTTGCTGCCTGTCGTAACGCGCTATTCCTCCCAGCGATCCAGGTAATAGTTGGGATCCGCGAGGTTTTGTTCGAGGGTTTCCAGGTCACCCTCCATCTCCTCGAAATCCCTGAAGGTGAAAAAGCCCCTGTTGTGGAGTCCCCGCTTACGCGACTGCGCATAAGCCGTGTTGGAAACTGTGGTCATGGTTGCAACCCTCCTGCAAATCCGCTGACAGGCCTGCTTTCATGATATGCCCCCTTTCGGGCGGTTTAAACCTGCCCAACCGGGCTATTTTCAACCGAAAACAGGCCCGACTGCCTCACAACCGAACCGCCCGAGCTCTCTGGGTGCGGGCTTAGGCAAAGGCCAGCGTGCGAGAAGCCGTGCGGGCCTGGTGTTCCGAGACCACCTGGTCGATGGCATGCTCGTAGCGGTGTACGATAGGCTCCCAGCGATGGTTTTCCTGCACGTAGCGCATGCCGTTTTCGCGCACCTGGCAAGCCTGTTTACTGTCGGAGGCCAGTGCCAGGGCCCGATCCAGCGCCGTGCGGAACTTGGCCTGCGCATCCCGGATGGCAGCTTCCTCATCTTTAAAGAGCCTTTTCCCGGCATCCTGCTTAAAGATGGCGTTGCGATAGGCCGTCACGTTGATGGGCTCCATCATAATGCCGGTCTGGCCATATTCCCAGACTTTTTCCGGGGGGGACTTGATTTTGCTGTGAAACCATTCATGCCCGTTGACCGCCGGATCGGACACCGTGGACTTGAGGCCGTCCACCCCGTGCACGATGGGAATGGAGCCCAGCCGGATGCTTTCCAGCTGGGTCAGGCCGTAGGGCTCATACAGGCTGGGCAGCAGGGTGAAATCGCTGCCGGCGTTGATGCGGGCCACCATAAGGGCCGGCACGAAGCCCGGCATAACAATGCGCCCCTTGAATTCCGGGTTGGCGCGCATGCGGGCCGCCCAGGCTTCCACGCGGGGGCCGCCGCCGTTGCCGCAAATAACCAGCTGCACGTTGGGATTCTTGCGCAGGAAGTCCTCGGCCTCGTTCATCACCAGGTAGAAGCCTTTTTGGCCCACATCGAACCGGGCGATCCAGTTCATGACGATATAGTTGTCCACCCCGTTTTCGCCGTCGCGGTAAAGGCCCAACTGGGTCTGCAAGGCGCGCTGGTTGGTCTTGGTAAAGCGCTCCATTTCGGCCAGGCGGGCTTCCGGGGTGGCATCGGGGCCCAGGTCGCGAAGTTCGGTGTAGCCATCCCGGCGCAATGCCTCGTTGTGGTAGGGGTTGTAGGCATCGGACAGGCCGTGGTGCATGTCGTGCACCTTGCCCTGCACCAGCTTTTCGCGCAGGTACTGGATAAACTGCTGCTTGCCGGCAAAGTCGCTGAGGGTGATGGTACGCACGTAGTTGGCGTTGGCAATGATGCCGTCGGCGTATTTCATGCCAAGACTCAGCGCCGAATAGGGCACCTTGAGGGATTGGGTAGGCTGACCGGTTCGTCCGTCGCGGCGGGCAAACACTTCGGGAATTTTCAGGCGATTCTGCCGCACCACCTGCTGGTTTCGACGCTCATCAAACGTGTTGTGCAGCATAAACAGCTTGGCCACCGAGTAATCTTGAGGCAGCTCGGTCAGCAGCGGGCCGGTATGCCAGTCATTGGCAATGATGAAATCGGCGTCCCCGTCAAACTTGTGCACGCTGGTGCCCGGCTTGTGGGGGGTGGAGGCGTTCAGCTCCGGCAAAAACGCCGCCGCCGCGCGGTTAAACATCATGATGGCCTTGAACATGGCATCGCGGCCAATGCCTTCTTCCGGTTTTTCCCACAGGTACAGGTGGTTGAACCGCCCGAAGTACTTGTCGTTGGCGATGGCATAGACCCAGGTTTTGGTGTCCGGCTCGTAGCGTTGCAGCAACTCGAAAGCGTCAATCTGCCCGTCCGGGCCCACCAGGTGTTTCACCAGGCCCGTGCTACGATAACCGCCATCAGGCTTACGATGGCGCATTTCGATGTTCAGGAAAGGCACCAGGCAATCGCTACCCGTTATCTTGGACTTGCGGATATCCACATGCAACTGGGCATCCCCCGTTAAAGACACCTTGTGCGGGGTGTTCAAGGCGCCTTCCACCTGGCCCAGACGGTTAAGCCTGAGCCCCATGGCCTGGAAGGCGGTTTCCAGCTTGTAAGTCTGCAGCCCCTGGCTGTCCAGGAATTGGCGCAGCATGCGCTTATGCTCATCGGTCAGGTAAAAACGGCCCTTGTCATCCGGCCGAACCAGCATGGCCTTGACGTCGTACTGCTCGGCATCCATGGGATCCATGAACGGCACCATCACGCGCAGGTCTTTATCGGAAAACTTGTTGATGGCCTCGGGAATGGTTTTGGAAACCTCACCCAGGCCGCCGACCTTGACGGGAATGCGCTCCACCGAAACCCATACGCCGTTTTTGCCGGCCTGCTGAACCCCGCGGCCAGAAAACCGCAGCACGTTGGTTTTGCCAATGGTGGTGCCATGCAAGGGGGCCGGCTGGGCAAAGGAGGCCGCAAAACGGGGAACGGCCATGCGTTGTGGCTGGCTGACAGACCCGGCCAGCGCAGAAAGGGGAAGTGCCATGTGTCAACTCCGTGAATGCTGTTTTAAGGTTCCTGAACGACTAAAATTGCGCCTTTTCTTGTGAGGAAAAAGTGTAAGACAATAAAGCCAATTGCTTGGCTTGGACCCCTAGGATATGCCCGATCATAACGCGTTAAAACCCTGGGTCAAGGGGATATTGGACGATTCTTGACGCCGCGCTGGGCTTTGCGGCCCGGATGTATTAGAATGGAGAGTCCAGCCTCAGAGAGCATTTTCAGGAAAGCGACATTATCCCATGCTGGTTTCCGGCGGTTACGGCAAAACCCAGACCATTGGCGGCGGCTGCCCACACGGTTCGGCGCCGGGCGCATGCGGTATTTGCGGCGGGGGCGGCGGAGGCGGTGGCTCCAAAAAGAATACCGCTGGCCTGATGACCTGGAACGAGGCATGGGCCACCTGGAACGCCATCCAGGTGAACAAAGCCCGGCAAAGCGACTACCTGAAGGCGGTCAATACCAACAACGAGCGGGTGGCCAACCAGACTTTCGCCGCGGACCTGCGGGCCGCCGCCCAAGCCCTGCTGGCCCGGGTGCAAGCCATGTTACAGCCAGTGGCACAGCTGATGGCCAGGCTGGCTGCGGTGGCCGCCAATCCGGCCAAGGCCCTGGCCGAAGTAGTGACCCGGCTGGCCGACGGGCTGCAGCAAGGGCTGCAAAACCTGCGCGATGGGGTGCGCGAGGCGTTCTCCCGGCTGGCCGACATGGCCGCCAAGCTGACCATGACCGTGCTGGGCGATTTCATGCAGCGCACCCGGGAGTGGATGGAGAAAAAACTCCAGGATCTCAAAAAGCTGCTCTACGACGACCTGCTGAAAAAGCTGCTGAACGCCGTCAACCTGGAAGGCATGAAGGAATTCACGGGCAAGGTCATCCAGAAAGTGGCCGGCTGGCTGTTCGACAAGTTCAAGAAACCGGGCAAGAAACGCCAATCACCGGCTTTCAATGCCGCCTCCGACCTGTAGTCAGGAAACCGCCGCCCCCAGCCGGGCCTCAATGGCATCGGCAAAGCGCTCGGCGCTGCCCGGGCCGTATTTCAGGTACATGGACGGTTCCACCAGTTCCAGCTCGCCCAGCAGCATTTCGCCCTCAGGCCCCAGCATCACGTCCACCCGACCGTACAACAGGGGCCATTCCACCTGGGAAATCACAAAATCGGCAAAGCGCAGCTGCAGGGGCGACGGGGTACAGGGCGTAAACGTGCCGCCTAGGTGCTCCTGCACGCGAAAATCGGTGGGCGCGGGACGCTTGACCACCGCATGCGAAAACTCCCCGTTGATATAAAGCAGGGAGGACTCGCCGTGAGTGGCCACGGAATGCAGGAAAGGCTGCACCATCAGGTCGCGTTCGGCGCAAAGCGCGGCCAACGGATCGGCCAGCCCGGGCAGGTTGCCGGTATGCACCCGGTAAGTATCCACCCCCGAAGCGCCAACCACGGGCTTCACCACAATCTCAGACCAACCCGGCTCGGCCAGCAGGGCAGAAAAGTCGAAGGCATCGCCGGCCTGCAGCCAGCGGGTGGGCACAATGGGCACTTCCCGGGCTTCCAAATCGCGCAGGTAAGTCTTTCGGGTGTTCCATTCGATTACCGGGGCGGGGTTCCACAACCGGCTGGCGTCCGAAACCCGGTGGGCCCAAGTCAGAAAGGTCTCCAGCTTGGGAACATAGTCCCAGGTGGAGCGGATAACGGTCAGGTCATAATCGTTCCAATCCACGCGGGAGTCATCCCACACCACCGCGTAAGCCTCCAGTCCCTTGGCCCGCACGGCATGCAACAACAACTGATCGTCAACATCCAAATCCGGCAAATGGGCTGCCGTGGCCAGGGCCACTTTCATGGGGAACCTTTCCGTCGCTTGCCTGCATCATACCAGAAAACCAGGCCGCAACGGCAAGAAAAAACCCCGACCGGGCCGGGGTTTTTCCTGCAAGGGCGAGGGTCTATGGATTGGAGCCGGCGGGCTTTTGCACATCCTGCTTGGCAGCCAGCTCCCGCAGGTGGGAGATTTTCTTCTCGTAGCGCTCGCGATCCTTGGGCTTCAGGTCGGGCACCAGCCCCAGGTAGTGCTGGTAAGACTGGGCAGCCTTCAGGTACTCGTCGTAACGCTCGTAGAGCTTGGCCAGGGCCAGGCGGGCATCCGGCTGGCGGGGGTTCTTGGCCAGGGATTCCTCGTAGTAGTCCACCGCGCTTTTCTTTTGTCGCCAGTTGTTGAGGGCCTGGGCCAGGCGGAGGGTTTTCTGCGATTCGGCCTGGGCGGCATCAATGCGCTGCACTGCGCGCTGGGCCTTCAGGTTGTCGGGCTCGTTCTGCAGCACCATCTCGTAGGCGTCACGGGCCCGAACCAGATCGCCGTTCATCTTCAGCGTGTCACCGATAAGCAGCAACCCGCTTTCGTTGTTGGCGTTGCGCTGCATCAGGCGCTCGAATACCGCGTCAGCCTCGGCGTAGCGGCCCAGGGCCAGATAGGCCTCTCCCTGCACCATTTCCTGGCTCTCGTTCTGGGGCGGCATCGCAACGATTTTCTGTAGCTCCTGCTCGCTGGCGGCGGGCTTGCCGGCCAGCTGGCTGATGCGCAGGTAGGCCAGGTGCAGTCGCAGATCGTTGGGGTTCAGCTGCAAGGCCTCCTCGATGGTTTTCTCGGCGGTGGCCAGGTCGCTTTCGCTGCCCAGGGTCTGACTGGTGTCGGCAGTGCGCTGGGTGATCATGGCCAGCGCCTGGGTCACGCCCTGCAGGGCTTCCGCGTCGTTGGGATCCCGTTGCAGGGACTCCTTGTAGTAGCGCAGGGCCTGATCCGGTTTGTCCACGGTCAGGGCCAGGCGGCCCAGCTGGTTACGCCCGGCGGAGAACTCCGGGTTCACGTTCAGGGCGGATTTCAGCTCCGCCATGGCCATTTCACCATCACCCCGGCTGTCAAACAGGTTGGCTATACCCATGTAGGCAGGCATATACTGCGGGTTGGACTGGATGGCCTTACGGTAATTGGCCACCGCCCCGGCGTTGTTGCCCTGCATATCGTTGGCTTGCGCCATGGCGGTGAGAATCGCCGCGTTGCCCGGATCCAGGGTCAGGGCCGTGTTGAGGGACTTCAGCGCCTCATGGGCGTTGCCTTGGGCCAGATAGGCCTCACCCAGGCGGAAGTGGGCCGAGTAGTTTTTGCTGTTCAGCCTGATGGCCTTGTTCAGCAGGGATTTTGCGGATTCAACATCGCCCTGCTGGATTTTCATGGCGCCCTGGTTCACCATGGCTTCCGCGTACTTGGGATCCAGCTCCAGCGCCTTGGAAAATTCCCGGCTGGCTTCATCAAAGCGCCCCTGAAAGCGGTAGGTGGTG
Source organism: uncultured Vampirovibrionales bacterium (assembly GCA_964390635.1). GTDB lineage: Bacteria > Cyanobacteriota > Vampirovibrionia > Vampirovibrionales > Vampirovibrionaceae > CAYMIG01. Next base: position 98,823 of record CAYMIG010000008.1, read on the forward strand.
CCCAGCTGGTTGTGGATTTCGGGCGAGCGGCCATCGGTGGCCACCGCTTGCTCCAGGTGCCTTGCGGACATGCTGAGCAGCTCCTGGCGACGTCCGCGGTACTCCATATCGAGGGAAGCGGTGCGGTTACGATAGATGACCCCCATGGCCATGTTGGCCATCGCGTTTTTTGGCTCTTTCCTGAGGGCTTCGCGGGCGTTTTTCTCGGCGGCGTCCAGCTTGTAAAGCTCGGCCTGCGCGGCAGCCAGCCCACCGCGAATGGAGGCGCTGCCCGGATACTTCTTCAACAGGGCCGCATACTGGGCCTCCGCAGCCTTGTACTTGCCGGTTTGAAAATTGTAATCGGCGGCCCGCATCTCCCGGGTGTAGGAAACCGAGCCCTGGTAGGTCCTGGCCTCAACCGGCATAGTGCTAACGGAACCAAAGCAAAGGCCCGCTGCCAGCATGAGGGCGCAAGTCCGTGCGTAATGATGGGTCATGGGGAGATTTCCTCTCTCGCTCAAACAACTTTCGCCATCTTATGATATGACAAACACAGCCGGCATCCCTCCACAGGGTAATAGCCGCCCGGCGCCAGGCCGGGCCAGCCCATCCGTTACAGGATTGTTTTCATCCCCTTGCGGTGTATTACGGCGGGGACAAGGCCTACGACCCGACAATAGTCCGGTTGTCTAATTTTACTGGGACAACCCGCAGCCTATAATGCCAGCAATTCATCCACCTTCACGGCCACCGAACACCGATAGATTGCTTTATTAACCAAGCGAGGCTCTCTGGCATGGCTGCACCCAACGACGTTTCCCGGCAAAAAATCCGCCTGGTGATGATTGAGGACTACAAGCTGGTCCGCATCGGCCTGCAGATGATCCTGAGCGACGATCCCGGGCTGGAACTGCTGGCGGAGGCCGAAGACGGCGAAACCGGGCTGGAGCTGGTGGCTGCCCTCAGGCCCCATCTCGTTTTGCTGGACCTGGGCCTGCCGGACATGGACGGCATTGAGGTCACCCACCGCATCAAGCAGATGGCGCCGGGCATCAAAATCCTGATTTTGACCTCGCACGAAACCGAGGAGGAGGTGGCCGCCGCCCTGGCCGCCGGGGCCAACGCCTATTGCATGAAGGACACCTCGGCCACCCGGCTGATCGAAGTAATCAAGGCCGTGCACGAGGGCGCCATGTGGCTGGATCCCCGGGTTGCCTCCCGGGCGTTGGACATTTTCTCGCAGGACGCCATCCGCCTGCGGTTCAACCGCAGCGATATGGCCCTGACCGACCGGGAGCGGGAGGTGCTGCGGCTGATTGTGGAGGGCATGAGCAATTCGGAAATTGCCCGGGCGCTGGGCATCAGCGTGCATACGGCCAAGGCCCACGTGTGCAGCATTTTGCAGAAGCTTTCCGTGCACGATCGCATCCAGGCCGCGGTTAAAGCAGTCCAGGAAGACATCATCTAGACAGCAGGCACCCGGCCCGCCAAGCTGGAATTTCACCCCTCACGAAAAAACCCGCCGTTACCGGCGGGCTTTTTCAAGCTTTGATTGCTTCAGAACTACTTCTTGGCAACCAGTTCTTTGAATTTCTTGCCAGCGCTGAAAGCCGGAACGGTTTTCGCCGGGATTTTCAGCTCTTTGCCGGTTTGCGGGTTGCGACCGGTGCGAGCAGCGCGCTTGCGGGGTTCGAAAGTACCGAAGCCAATCAAGGTCACTTTCTTGCCTTTGGCAACGGTTTTGGTGATGGTTTCGATGATGGCGGCCAGGGTTTCATCCACTTGCTTTTGGGAAACCTTGGTCTTTTTAGCTACCTCTTGTACCAGTTCTTCTTTATTCATGGGAAAAAAGACTCCTAACTAACGAAGTACACCCTTATTATAGGGTTTGTTCTCTCAAAGGCAAGCAAAACTTTAGTCGCCCCGGGGGATCCCCCCTTTCGAGACCCATCCGAGACAGGCAGGAAAGCAAGACCAGTCCTATATTTGAGCCACTTCTCGCTTACTACTACAATATAGAGAAATAAAACCTTTTAAAACCCCTTTAAATAGTGGATTCTTCTAAACACTTCTTAAGAAAAAGGGCCGAATTATCAAATCCCTCTTGGAATTTGAAATTCTTCTTTAAAAGAAAGTGCCGTCATGAGGGGCTTTGAGCGGGCTCAGCCATCCACCTTATATATGCCATCAGGAATTAGATTGGGATTTTTTTCGGTGATGGGCCTTTACCCGCTCCACCGCGGGACGAGCCTGGCGCTTGAAGGAGTGGATGTCCCGGCTGAGGGCATCATCGTGCATCACCAGGGGCAGCCGGGCCAAATCGAATTCCGGGGCGGGAGGACGATGCGCCTCACGCGCCTGCCGCCGACGGGCCACCTCCTCCAGCGAAAGCCCCGGGTTCATAAAGGCATCCAGCGCCACGTGAAAGTCTTCCAGCGTCTCCTTCAACCGGTCTGCCTTCTGGTGGTTGCGCACCTTTTCGTGATGCTTGATTTGCAGCCGCACCACGATATTCATGAGGACCAGGCGGAAGATCTCCGGGAAGCGGGCGGCGGAGGTCATGGCCATCACCACGTGCCGCCCATCGGCATCGTCGCCATTGTTGGCAAAGCAATAGATATCCCGCAACGCCTTCTGGCACAAAGGCTGCATGCCGTTGAAATTATCCAGGAAGGTCTTTTGACGCGTCATTCCTTGAAACACCACAGTTCCCATACCTCTATAATGCCCTTGGTGCAGGCAATTTAAAACCATGGATTGGTTAAAACGGCCTTTCTATCCACATTAGTGCTTTTTGATAATAATTCTCAAAAAGCAGTTATTAATAATTATTCTCATTTATTCCCCCGCTGTCAACCGGGCAGTCAAAGCAAGGTGGCTTGCCGTCAGGCACCCAACCCCCGCGGCTACCCGACACGCCACGGGCGGGGCATGGCCGGGCATGGCGTCAGCCCGCCCAGGCCTGGCCAGGGTTTGGGCGGAACGCATCAATTTGTATCAATGGGGGCTCCGGCGGTTTGCATCACACTCCTACTTTTGTAAGATAAACAAACGGAACAATGATCCCCTGGAAACCGTCGAGGTTGTTTACGGCCTTGCGCAACGACCGCCAATAACCCGGAAAGGAATCGCTATGGGAGTCCTGAAGAATTTGAACCGCACCGTGGCACTGACCGGCCTGTTCGGTGTGCTGCTGCTCAGTCAACCCTTTGCCAACGCCGCCTCCACCGTGGTGGAAGGCCCTGGCTTCAAGTACGAAACCAAGGACGGCTGGTTTGGCACCTCTAAAACCACGTATACCGATGCCTTCGGCAACAAAGTGGAAAAGAAAAAGGGCCTTTTCGGCGGCCCCAAGCAGGATGTGACCATCATGGGCAACACCGTGCAGAAGGGCAACAACATTAACGTGACGGCCCCCAACGGCCAGCCGGTCATTCAACAGAAGAAGACCCTGTTTGGCGGTCAAAGCACCAAGGTGGACATCAATCCCATCATTGAAGGCATTATGGAACTACTGAACGGCACCCCGTAAACCGGGCCCGGCCCTAGTAACTGGCCGGGCCCAGCTTCACCTTGCCCCGGAATATCCAGTAGATGCTGACGGTGTAGGCCAGCACCATGGGGACGGCCATCAGGGCGATGATAAGCATGATGGTCAGGGTTTCCCGCGAGGAGGCCGCGTTGTAGATGTGCAAGCCCAGGTGCCAATCCGGGTTGGCCGGCAGCAGGTAGGGGAACACGCCCAGGCCGAACAGGGCCATCAGGAAAAAGATGTTCAGGCAGGAGGAGACAAAGGCCCGGAAGTCGCGCCGGTGATAGATTTCCCGGGGAATGTTGGCCACCGCCAACATGTTCAGCACGGCCACCACGAAAAAAACCGGCTGGTTGCGGATGTGGTCGGTCATCTGCGGCACGTACAGCAGGGTTGCCATGGTGGTGGTGATGTAGCAGATGGCAAACAGGGCGATGGTATCCTTCACCCAGCCCCGCAAACGCTCGTGCAGATCACCCTCGGTTTTCAGCACCGCGTAAATGTTGGCATGCATGGCAAACAAGGCCACGGTGGTAATGCCCACCAACAGGGCATAGGGGTTCAGCAGGTCGAAGAAGGTGCCCGCGTATTCGTGGCTGGGGCTCAGGGGAACCCCCCGGGCAATGTTCCCGGCGGCCACGCCCAGCAGCAAGGCGCCGCCCGTGCTGCTCAACGCAAAGCTGACGTCCCACATGCGGCGCCACCAGGGCATGGGCTGCTTGCTGCGGAACTCAATGGCCACCGCCCGGAAGATAAGGGCCACCAGCAGCAGCATCAGGGCCAGATAGAATCCCGAAAAAGCCGTGGCGTACACCTCGGGAAACGCCGCAAACAAGGCGCCCCCCGCCGTCACCAGCCACACCTCGTTACCGTCCCAGACCGGGCCAATGGTGTTGAGCATGGTGCGCCGCTCCAGATCGCCTTTCACGAACAGGTGCAGGATGCCCACCCCCAGGTCGAAGCCGTCCAGCATGGCATAACCGGTCAGCAACAGGCCAATCAGGAGGAACCAGATAAAGTTGAGATCGAGATTAAGCAGGGACATGGGGGATTTCCTTGTTCTTATGGAGTTGGGGTTCATCGTGGATGCCGGCGTCAGGCCCCTCAAACACCGGCCCCTTGCGGATCTTGTGATCCAGCAGGTACAAAAACAGCAGGAACAGCAGCAGGTAGACCGCCGAAAACATGAGGATGGAGGCCAGGATCTGATCGGCTTTCACGATGGGGGAGATTCCCTGGCGGGTCAGCATCAGGCCGTACACCACCCAGGGCTGGCGACCCACCTCGGCGGCCATCCAGCCGGCCTGGTTGGCAATTTGCGGTAGCAGCACCGAAAACACAAACATCCACAACACCGGGCGGTTGCCGTACAAGGTGCCCCGCCACCACAGGAAGGCCCCCAGCAGGCTGAGCCCAAGCAGCAGGCTGCCCATGGCAAGCATCACGTGGTAGGCCTGGAAGGTCAGGTTGACGGGCGGCCAGTATTCCGGACGGAAGGCATCCAGTCCCTGGACCGGCTTGTGCGCGTCTCCGTGGGTCAGCAGGCTGAGCCCCCCGGGAATGGACGGGCCCACCGTTTTGCGGGCCGCCTCATCCACCCAGCCGGCAATGTGCAGATCCGCCGGCCCCCGGGAGGAAAAATGGCCCTCCATCGCCGCCAGCTTGGCGGGCTGATAGCGTGCCACCACCAGGGCGGAGGCGTGCCCGGTGACAAACTGGGCCACGCAGGCCAGCAGGGCCACGGTAAGCCCAATGCGCATGCCGGCGCGGGCAATTTCGGGGTGCCGGTTCTTCAGCAGGTAATAGGCGCTAACGCTAAGCACCAGGAAGGCGCCCGCCATCCAGGCGCCGGAAATGACGTGCGACAAACGCTCCATAGAGGAGGGGTTAAAGACCATGGCCCAGAAATCCACAATTTCGGCCCTTGGCAGACCGTTGGGCCCGGTCACGATATGGAAACCCGCCGGGGTTTGCTGCCAGGAGTTGGCCACCACAATCCACACCGCGCTGAAGTGGGCGCCCAGGGCCACCATACAGGTGGACAAAAAATGGTTCAGCTTGCTGACCTTGTCCCAGCCAAACACCAGCACGGCCAGAAAGCCGGATTCAAGGAAAAAGGCAAACAACCCCTCCGCCGCCAGCGCGCTGCCAAAGACATCGCCCACAAAGCGGGAGTAGTTGGCCCAGTTGGTACCGAACTGAAACTCCATGACAATGCCGCTGGCCACCCCGATGCCGAAGATCAGGGCGAAAATGGACACCCAGAAGCGGGTCATGCGGTGATAGAGCTCGTTTCCGGTCTTGAGGTAAAGCCCCTCCATAAGCACCAGGCAAAGGCCCAGGCCAATGCTGAATACGGGGAAGATATAGTGAAAGGCCACGGTCAGGGCGAATTGAAGGCGAGCGAGAGCGACAGCATCCATAAGAAGCAGCTTTCCATTGGTTGTGATGGGTTCTCTACCGTTTAATCACAGCAAAAGGCCTTCCACAACCCGTCATTCGGGCAATAGCCATGCTGCGGATGACGGTGCCCGCGTTTTGCCCTAAAGTGGCTCCGGGGAGGTTTTTTCGCCGACCCTGCCCGGTGAAGGCCGACGCCCTGCGGGGACATGTAAAATGATATGAAAGCCAGCCGCAGGTTTTCTAAAGAAAGCGGCGAACCCGCCGAAATCAACCATGTAAGAGTGGTGGAGATTCCAGATGTCAGCCGCTACGCATGTTACGGTTCAGGACTTCATGTCCAAAAAGCCCATTCACATCAACGAGGACGATACCATCAGTTTCGTCATCAACATGTTTGAGCGCACCCGCATCAGTGGCGCGCCGGTCATAAACGCCAAAGGGGAATACGTGGGGGTTATTTCCAAAACCGACCTGGCCAGCGCCAAGCTGCTGAAGTATGGCAAGGAGCTGGAAACGGCGACCGCCAAGCTGTTTATGAGCAAGGGCAAGCCCCTGACCTTGCCTGCGGATGCCCGCCTGGAGATGGCCCTGGACATGATGCTGGAAAAGCACGTGCACCGGCTTTTTGTGGATGACGGCACGGGCGAGATTGTAGGCGTCATCAGCAGTTTTGACATTTTGAGGGCCATCCACCGGGAACCCGCCGCGCCTAAAGCAGCCCCCAAAGCGCCTCCCGCCGCCTCGACCCCCAAAACCGTGCAGGTGGCCCCGGATACCTTCCGCCCGGCGGAAGACCCCGAGCCCGCCGAAGCCAAGGGGGAACCCGCCGAGGTGCGCACTACCAAGCCGCGCGAACCGGAGCCGGAAAAGAAAGAAAAAGCCGTGGACAAGGACAAGCTGGCCAAGGACAAAGAAATCGAAATGCGCATCTTCAACCTGATTTCGCGAAAGCAGGAACAATTGATGCAGCAAAACAAGCCCTGAAGGTCTTGCAGCCACCAAAATTCCAGCGCAAGGCCAGGGCCCCGGATGCCGGATACCCGCGGCTAGTTGAAGTCGGTGGGCCGGTCGGGATTGGCCAGGTGGGCAAACAGCATCTCCAGCTGGGCTTCGGTCACCCGGTGACTGGAAAGCTCCGGTATCTCATTTGGCCCGTAGAAAGCCACCCCGGTGGATTCCAGGCCGGTCTGGGCCTGGCCGCCCACGATTTCACAGCGGAAAAAGCACTTGTAAATATGGTAAGGGGAAACGGGGTGGCTGAAAAACTTCTTGTCCAGCACGGCCAGCAGCTTGACGGGGCGCACCTCGAAGCCGGATTCCTCGCGCACTTCCTTAACCGCCACTTCAGCCGGACTGAGGCCGATATCCGCCCAGCCGCCGGGCAGCGTCCAGCGCCCATCCCATTTTTCACGCACCATCAGGATTTTGCCCTCTCGAAAGACCACCCCGCGCACGTCCACCTTGGGTGTCACGTAGCCCACCTCGTGGGCAAACAGTTCTTCAATGCGCGACTTGTCCATCTGCGCAAAATCGGTCATCATCTCCACGCTTAGGTCTTTGAGCGCCTCGTATCGCTCCAGGTCGAAGGGATCCTTGGAGTAGGTCAACCCCCACTGGGCAATGGCGTAGGTTTGTTTGATCCATTCCAGCCAGGGATGGCGGGGCTGCGCTTCGGGCGGGGACATGGGGCCTACAAGACCCCGCGGCGTTCCTGATCGCGCTCAATGGACTTGAACAGGGCCGTAAAGTTGCCCTCGCCAAAGGCATGGTGGTTTTTGCGCTGAATCAGCTCGAAGAAAATGGGGCCAAACAGGTTTTTGGTGAAAATCTGCAGCAGGTAGCCCTCCGCATCGCCGTCCACCAGGATTTGCAGGCGCTGGATGGCGTCGCGATCCTCGGTGACCTGCGGCACACGACGGAAGGCTTCCTCGTAGTAGTCGGCATCGATGTCCAGCATTTCGATTCCGCTGTCGTGCATCTTTTCAAGCGACTCGATGAGGTCGTAGGTCAGCAGCGCCAGGTGCTGGACGCCCGGGCCGCGGTAGTCACGCAGGTACTCTTCAATCTGCGACTTGGACTCGTTGCCCTCGTTGATGGGAATGGAGAAGCTGCCATCCGGCGAGCGCAGGGCAAAGGAGGTGAGACCGGTCTTCTGGCCCTTGATGTCGAAGTAGCGCACCTCGGTAAAGCCGAAAATATTCTTGTAGAAATCGGCCCAATACGACATGGTGCCCTTGTAGACGTTGTTGGTCAGGTGATCCACCCGGATAAAGCCTTTTTCCTCGACAATTTCCGGGGATTCCAGGGGCACGAAGCCTTCGCGTTGCAGGTAGCTGTGCTGGTCATCATCGCTGACAAAGTAGATGATGCTGTCGCCGATACCGTAGATGGCTGGAAAGCTGAAGTCGCAGCGGCCTTGCTTGCCGGGAGTGAACGGCGTGGCGCCGCGCCTGAGCGCTTCTTTGTAAGCGGCCTCGGCGTCATCCACCCGCCAGCCCATGGCGCAGATGGCGTTGCCATGCACTTCGTAAAAAGCCCGCTCAAAGCCGGTTTCGGCGTGGTTAAGCAGGAAGTGGATATCGTTCTGCCGGTAGTAGAAGATGCTCTTTTCCTTGTGGCGCATCAGCTTGGAGAGCCCAAAGCCCTTGAACATGCAATCCATGTAGGCGGGATCCTGGCTGGTGAATTCCACAAAGGCAATACCACGCAGGCCTAGGGGATTGTTAACCGGTTCAGGCGAAGTCTGGCTGTGCTCCGACATGGATAAACCCTCCACAAAGCGGTGACGTGCTGGCATCATAACAAAAACCCAGCCCGGCTCAAAGTTGAGCTTTCAATGCCCCGTCCACCGACAGGCGGTTGTGGCAAGGCGTTCATATATGGCGCCGGGCACTTGCGCCCGGCTGGCAGGCATTGCGGGCCCCGTATCAATCCCACCCAGAAAATTGTTTTTATTCATACAGAGAGCATTTAGTGTCCCCTCCCGTGGGGTGGGGATTATTGCGGCGCGCCTTGACGGAACACCCGGGCGCGTGGCAGCCGGCGCATCCAGCAAGTGAGAGGAAAGCATCCATGTCGGTAACCTTGCAAGGTGGCGATACCATCTGGGGCATTGTGCGCAGCAAGATGCCCGGGGCCTCGAACACCCAGATTGCCAACAAGGTGAATGAGGTTCTGGCGCTGAACAATCTGAACAATGACAGCGCCCGGCGGCTGCAGATTGGCCAGGAAATCAAGCTGACCAACGATTTGGAAGCCCCGGCGCCCGCGCCAGCTCCGGCTCCGGCGCCCGCACCGGCGCCAGCCCCGCCCCCAACAGGTAGCCCGACCACGGGCTTTGGTGGCGGCCAGGCAGGGCTCCCCTTAGGCCCCGGCTTTACGCGGTTCAACGATCCCACACGCATCTCGGTGGCCCAAATTGATGTGTTCAATACCGACAACACCGGATTTAACCACGGCAACGAAATCGCCCTGACCCTGCTTCGGGGCGGCCTGGATCCCAGCCTGTTTGGCCAGCTGAACCTGAGCCAGTACAACGTGGCGGGGCCCGAGGCCGATTTTTCGGACCGGGTCGCCAATGCCTTGCAGGATATCATCCGCCGCATCCAGAACGGGGAAGATATTGACGCGGTGAATATGTCGCTGCAGGACTTTCGCCAAACGCAGGGCGCCCAGCGCGTGCGGCAACTCATTGAGCAACTGGCCCGCATGAACGTGGCCGTGGTGGTGGCAGCCGGAAACGGGGGCCCCAACCTGGTCAACCAGCTGGGCGGCAGTGGCGCCTTTATCGTGGAGTCGGCCACCAACGGGCTCATCAATTCCAGTTCCGGCCCGGGCAACCTGGCCGTGGAGGGACGCACCACCTCGTTTGCAACCGCCAACATCACGCCTCGCATTGCCGCCCTGCTGAACGCCGGGCTGACGGTGCAGCAACTGATGGCCCTGGCCGGCATCCGCTAATTCCAAATCCGAGTGAAACGGGAAAGCCACAAGGTATTCCCGCCATGGCAAGGCTTTTTCCGGCCATGGCCTTAATTTAACCCGGTCACTCGGGATGCTGGTGACAGGCGGGACAAAAAATATCGCCGCGTTATATCTCTATTACAGCCTGCGTTTCAGGAACCCGATTCCTGTAATTCCTTTTATAGTGCCAATTTATCCTGATCTAGCCGTTAATTTTTGCAACAAAACAGGGCCCGGTGATCACTTCAACCCTATTGATTGTTTTTATTATTTTGGTAGGTAATGAGTTTGGCTCATTAGGCTGATCATAGAGAGTTGACTTGAGAAGAGAGAGGTTTGAATGACTGGATTCTATGGTATGAGCTATCCCGTGCTGAACATGGGATATGCAGGCAACGCTAATTATGGCGTGGCTGGGAACACCAACTACGGCGTTTCCGGAAGCACCAACTATGGTGTGGCCGGAAGCACCAATTACGGGATCGCCGGTAGCCAGTACGGCCTGGCCGGTTCCACCAATTACGGCAATGCCGGCAACGTATACCAACCGTCCGGGTACGGGGCCGGTAATTCCTATGGCGGTGGTAATTCCTACGGTGGCGGCGGGTTCAACCTGGGCGGCCTGGCCCAGCTCTTCCAGAATTTCGCCAGCCTGTTTGGGCTGCTGGGCAACAACAACTACGGCCAGCAAGGTTACAGCCAACCCCCGGCATATAGCCAGCCGCCGCAATTCAGCTACGAACCGAAGCCCCCGGTGTACAACAAACCGCCGGCCTATACGCAACCACCCCAATTCAGTTACGAGCCGCAAAAGCCCGTATACAGCCAGCCGCCGGTTTACAACCCGCCCCCGGTTTATACCCCGCCTACCCCGCCGCCAGCGTATAGCCCGCCGGTTTATAACCAGCCGGCGCCGGTTTATGGGCAGTATGGCATGGGCTTTTCCGCACTGGTTTAATTCGGTAAATTCCCGGCAGACCCCGTCCAATCGGGGTCTGCCACCCCAGGGCTTAAATGAAGAGAGCATGAAAAAAGTAGAGTAGTTCCCCGTTCCCCTACGATAAGCTGTGAGTGAGGTGTGTTTATGTTTGCCAATTTCTATGGTTCCTCCTTTGGTTACAATGCCTATACCCCCCGTTACAACACGGGCAACAATTATTCCGCATACAACAGCGGCTATGCCGGCAGTAGCAGTTATAACACCGGTTATCGGGGCAATAATTCCGGCTACGCCGGATCCACCAATTACGGCAATGCGGGCAGCAGCAACAGTTATGGCGGCGGCTGGCAGTCTTTTGACTGGGGCGGGCTTTTCAGCCAACTTTCCTCGTGGTTCGGCAACCTCGGCGGATACAACACCCAACCCCAATATAACCCCCAGCCCCAGTATAATACCGGATACGCCGGCAACGTAAATTATACCCCGGCGCCCTCCAACCCATACACGCCCCCGGCCAACCCTTATACCCCGCCGCCGGTAAATACCTATCCGTCCAATCCACCGGCGCCTTCCAACCCGTACACACCGCCGGCCAACCCTTACAATCCGGCGCCCGTGCCACCCAGCTACAGCAAGGACAACCCCTACATGCTGACGGGCAACACGGTCAGCTTTACCTACAAAGAGGCCCCGCAGTTCGTGAACTACAAAAACAACGTTTACGAACTGAAAAAATCGAAGGACGGCCAGATTGATTATTTCAACGGCGACCTGAAAAAAGGCATCCGCAACCTGCACATCATTTACGATCAAAACGGCAAGGCCGTGCCGGTGACCAACAACGACACTACCGGCTACGGCTACGGGTACAACCCCTACACCCCGCCGCCGGAATACAACGTGAAGTACAAAACCAACTCCCCGCTGGTGTTCGACCTGAACGGCGACGGCATCCAGACCACGCAGCAAAACCGGCTGTTCAACATTGACGGTCGGGGCGGTGACGAGCTGATCTCCAGCCTGGGCGCGGATGACGGTACCCTGGTCTTTGATGGCGACGGCGACGGGCGCTTCGGCGAGTCCGGCCTGGAATTGTTCGGCAACAATACCGACCTGAACGGCGACGGCCAGGCGGACGGGTTCGGCAACGGTTTTGAGGCCCTGGGCGGATTTGCCACCCAAGCCCTGGGCGCGGGCGCCGTGGCCGATGGTCGCCTGGACGCCAACGAAATCAGGCAGCTGGATGCCGCCGGCCTGCGCATGGATGTGAACGGCCAGTTGCACTCCCTCAGACAGCTGGGCATTACCGGCATCAACCTGAACTTCAACAACTCCAGCCAGGTGGATGCCTTCGGCAACCAGTTCCGCCAGCAGTCCAGCTTTGAGCGCAACGGACGCCAGCAAAGCCTGATCGATATCTGGTTCTCTCACCAGGCTTGAATTTAACCTCTGCAAAACCAAATACCCGGCTCACCCATGGGCCGGGTATTTATTCCGTCACCGGCTTGCCTCAGGCTGAAGCGCGCACTTTCACCTTACGCGTCCCGGGCTGATTTTTCGCCGGATGTACCTTAATCCGGGTCACCTGGGCATCGCCCTGGGGCTGCGCGGCTTCTTCCCGCAGCGTGGCATAGTCTTGTCCGGGATCGATGCCGAACAGCTCGTAATAAACCCCGTACACGGTTTTTCCCGCCGGCGTGGAGGCCAACTGCCAGGGATTCATCTTGAACATGTCCAGGGTATTGGTCAGGAATTCCATGTCGTTGAAAAACGTATAGTTGGGCAGCCCGGTGGCGGTTTTACCGGTGAACACAAACCGCAGGCGGCCCAAAAAGGTGTCGTCCTCATCGCGGTACTTCTTTTTCATCTGCTCCCGGGCCTGCACCAGCCGTTCCTTCTGGTAAGGCGTCATCACCGGCAAATCACCACGCACCTTGCCGTCCTGCACGCTGAAGGCATGGATGAACTCGTGCTGGAACGACGAGCTGCCATAGGGAGACAGCCACATGTTGGGACGGTTGACATACATGATGTTGGTCACGTTCTGAAAGGCCGCCGCCAGGGTCACCGGGGCGTTGTTGCCGATGACCACCCGCAGGGGATGCTTTTCCCCCTTGAAAGGGGGCTGGTTCAGCACCTGATCCAGGTATTCCGGGTGCTTGAACAGCAATTCCACCAGGTTGGCGGCCAGGCAGTAGCGGGTGGCCTTGTCGGAAACGGGCTTGAGCTGCTCGAAGGCCTGGGCCAGGTCATCTTCTTTCACCCTTGAAAAATGCTCCAGCTGCATGTCGGTCAACTCCGGGTCGTTGAAGGGATCCACGTCCTTGCCCCGACGCGCCTGAAAAGCTTCCAGGGCCTTCTTGAAATCCTCGGTAAACACCAGCGCGTTGACCCGCTGGTTAAAGGCCGCCATATCGCCTTCATAAAACTGCACCTTGGCTTCCACCTGCCGGATCAGCGCATCGTATCGCGCCAGCGCCTCGGCGTCCCCGGCCTTGGTGAAGACCCGCCGATAAGGCAAATACGGGGTCAGGTGGGTGGGGTCTCCGGTTACGTTGTACAGGGCCCTGGGCATGTAGGAATGATCCCGATCCCGGAAAGCCCGGTACCAGCCTTTCAGGTCGTTTATGCTGAGCAGGAAAGGGGTGGGGCCGGTTAAACTGCGCAGAAACTGCCGGGGCAGGCCCCAAACGGCGTTGTAAAGAAGCACCCCGTGATCCTGTTCCCGCAGGCGGTCGGCTTCCTTGCGAACCCGGGCCTCAACGGACTCATCCTTGCCGGCAAAGCGCACCATGTCCACGGCATGCAGCGGCCCGGTAAAAACCGGCGCCATGCCGCGCACGGATGGCTTTTTAACCGGGATGCCCCGAAACGGATCCGAACCCGGAATGATGGGAGGAAAAATCTGCATGCTGGCCTGGATTGCCCTGTGGTGGTGACGACCCTTTTTAAAAGCCCCTCAACCCGGTTTTGTGCTAGCCCGGTTCAGGCCGCCGCCGAAGGGCCACAATCCAAACTCCTCCGCATGGAGGATTTGCCGGCCCAAAGTTCAGCTGCCGGGACGAGGAAACCGCCGGCAAAAATCTCTACAGTTAAAGGAGATCCCGTGTGGATGTTGTGTGTGGACCCGAGTGTAAAGAGAGACAACGATGGATTTGATCACCTCTTTGACATCGCAAGTCATGAACAAGGCCATGGACGGCTTGTCGCTGCGGCACAAAGCCATTGCCAGCAACCTGGCCAACGTGGATACGCCCAACTACCGGCGTCGGGACGTCTCGTTTGAAGCCAGCCTGGAGAAAGCCATCGTAGAGGCCCAAAGCCAGGACAACGGCCAAAAGAACCCGATGCGCCCGGCCTCCAACGACGAGGAGCTGGGACTGAGGGCAACCCGCCCGGAGCATTTTGCCACCGAGTTTTCGGGCTCCATCAGCGACGTGCGGCCTGAAATTACCGAGGGCGCCGAAACCCAGTTCCGCAACGACGGCAACGGGGTGGACGTGGAAAGCGAGATGGTCAGCCTGGCCAAGAACACCCAGCGTTATCTCGCGCTGACCAACCTGCAGGGCCGCTTCAGCAAGACCCTGCGATCCGTCATTACCAACGGGGGGGCCTAGTGAATGGACGCGTTTGACATTACGGCATCCGCCCTGACCGCGCAACGGCTGCGGATGGACACCATCGCCAGCAACCTGGCCAACGTCAACACCACCCGCCGGGCGGACGGCTCCATTGGAGCCTACCACCGCAAAAACGTGGTGTTCGCCCCCATTCTGGAGCAGGCCCAGGCCGGCAGCCGGTTTATCGGCGGCATTGGCACCGGCGGCTTTGCCAATTCGCTGCCCATGATGCCCGCCAAAAACGGCTTCAGCATCGGCCCGGATGGACGGCCCATGCTGCAAGTCGGCATCAGCCACGTGGCAAACGGGGGGGCGGGCGTTCAGGTCAGCCAGATTTCGGAAGACACCGAAACCCCAATGCGCATGGTCTACGATCCCACCCACCCGGATGCCAACGCCGACGGCTACGTGGAAATGCCCAACGTGAACGTGGTGACCGAGATGGTGGACATGATTTCGGCCAGCCGGGCCTACGAGGCCAACGTGACGGCCATGCAGTCAGCCAAGGGAATGAACCAGGCCGCCCTGGAAATGTAAGCTTGCAAGTGTGGGAGTGATAAAGCGTGGATAGCATAACCAACAACCTGGACGGCAACGGGCTTCTGCTCAGCCAGCTGCAATCGAACGCGGCACTGAAAAAAGCCGCCCCGTCAGACTCTACCCAGGAAGGCCAAAGCGTCGGCGAGATTCTGAACGGCTTTGGCCAGGTGCTGAAAAACCAGATGGGCAACATCAACAATCTGCAGGCCCAGGCCGATCAGGCCGCCCAGACCTACGCGGTGGGCGGCGACATTGAGCTGCACAACGTCATACTGGCCGCCGAAAAAGCGGACATGGCCATGCAGCTGGCCCTGCAAATCCGTAACCGGGTGATTTCCGCCTATCAGGAAATCAGCCGCATGAACATTTAAGGGGATAGGAATTTCGAGGTGCGTGTGGTCGTAATCGAGGGAAAAACTACGGTATGAACAAGCAACTGAAACAAATGACGGACGTCTTCGCCGAGCGCTGGGGCATGCTGAGCTTCAACCAGAAGATTCTGCTGGGCACCCTGGGCCTGGGCCTGATTTTTTCCACGGTCTTTTTCTTCCAGCGCGCCAACGACGACTTCGACATCCTGTACAGCGACATGAGCCTGCCCGATGCCGCCGCCGCCGTGGAAAAACTGAAGGGCATGCGCGCCCCCTACCGCATTGCCGAAGGCGGCCACACCATCATGGTGCCCCGCGCCCGCAAAAACGAACTGGTCCTGGCCACCGCCGAGGAGCTGACCGGCGACAACACCATCAGCCTGGCCAAGGTGCCCCCCGTGCTCAGCGACGACATCAAGAACGAGTGGATTAAAAAGCTGAACACCCAGGAGATTTCCAGCGTCCTGAACTCCATTCAGGGCATCAAGAATTCCCAGGTCATCGTCAGCCAGCCTGAAGAAGACCTGTTTACCGAAAACGACCAGCCGGTCACGGCCTCGGTCATGCTGATGGTAGAGCCGGGCTTCCGCCTGCGGGAAGAACAGGTGAAAGTCATCCGCAACCTGGTTTCTCACGCCGTGCCGGGCCTGAAGGCCGAGAACGTGGCCATTGCCGACAACTCCGGCAACCCGCTGGAAGGGCCGGGCAACGTGATACGCAACGGCCAAACCGACGCCGATATTCGCCAGAAAGCGTATGAGGAGAAAATCACCAAAAAAGTGCAGGCCATCCTGACCCCCATCGTGGGCAAGGAAAACGCCGTGGTCTCGGTCAGCGCGGTGCTGAACTTCGACCAGGCCGAATCGGAAATCAACCGGGTCATTCCCTCCGGCGGCACGGAAGAAGCGCCCACCGGGCTGGCAGTCAGCCAGCAGGTAGACACCGAGGAGTATGCCGGCAAGGGGCCCAAGGGCGAAGGCGGGGCCGCAGGCGTGGAAAGCAACGCGCCCACCTACCAGGCCGAGGGAGAGGAGAAAAAGGACAGCAACTACAAGCATACCCGCACCACAACCAACTACGCCAACTCCGAGGAGCACAAAAAGGTGCTGCATGCGCCCGGCACCGTGGAGCGCATGACCGTGGCCGTGGTGCTGAACAAGGTTTTGACCGAACGGGAAACCGAGGAAATTACCGAACTGGTTGAAAACGCCGCTGGCATTGACCGGGCCCGGGGAGATTCGGTGGACATCAAGGGCTTCCAGTTCTCCGCCGCGCCCAGCTCGGGCGAAAAAGAACTGGCCGATGCCGCCAAGAACGCCGAACAACTGGCCTGGTGGTACAAGTGGGCCACGCTGGGCGTGATTCTGGTGCTGGGTGTGGCCGCCATCTTCGTGTTCGGCAGCATGTTCAAACAACCCGCCGAAGGCGAACTGATGGAAGAGGCCGAGGACTTCGCCCTGGTGGACGAACCCCAGAACCTGATTGAAGAAGCCCCCATGGCCGCCCTGGAGGTCAAGCTGGATCCTGAAATCGAGCATATGCGCACTTCCATCAACAACCTGATCAACGATGATCCGATGGAAGCCGCCCGGGTGCTGGTGACCTACATGAAGGAAACCTGATAACCGCCGATACGGTATACTGATATCAGTGGTTTAGCGTGGGAAAGCATTAAAAAACCGTTATGAGCGACATTTCGATCCGCAAAATGAGCAACTCCCAGAAGGTCGCAGCCTTGCTCATCGCCCTGGGCCCCAAAGCGGCATCGGAAGTGATGAAAAACATCAACGACGAAGCCGAGGTGGAGCACATTGCCCTGGAAATCGCCTCGCTGCAACGTTTGAACCAGGACATCCTGAACGAAATCCTGGCGGAATTCTACGCCCTCTTCCAGGCCAGCGGCTACTTGGCCACCGGCGGCGTCAGCTACGCCCGGCAATTGCTGGAAGAAGCCTACGGCGAGAGCCAGGCCGACAAAATTCTGGAGCGCCTGGTGGCCACCCTGCAAACCAACCCCTTCGACTTTTTCAACAACGCGGATCCGGCGCAGCTGGCCACCTCGTTCCAGAACGAAAACCCCCAGCTGGTGGCCCTGGTGCTGGCCTACCTGAAGCCAGAACGTGCCGCCGCCGTGCTCAGCGCGCTGTCGCCGGAGATGCAGACCGCCGTGGCGTCCCGCATCGCGGAAATGGATCGCACCAACCCCGAGGTGCTGCGCGAGGTGGAACGCATTATGGAAAACAAGTTCTCCAGCGTGGTCACCGCCGACTTCAGCATGGCCGGCGGCGTGGAATCCCTGGCCGAAATCCTCAACCGCAGCGACCGCACCACCGAAAAAGCCATCCTGGACAGCCTGGAAATGCAGGATCCCGAGCTGGCCGAACAGGTGCGCGAGCTGATGTTCGTGTTCGAAGACCTGATCCACCTCGACGATCGCTCCATTCAGCGCCTGCTGCGCGAGGTGGAGCTGAAAGACCTGGCCATGTCGCTCAAGGGCTCCAACGACGACGTGAAAGAGAAGATTTTCCGCAACATGTCCGAGCGGGCCGCCGGCATGCTGAAGGACGACATGGAATACATGGGCCCGGTGCGGGCCAAGGACGTGCAAGAGAAGCAGACCTACATCGTCAGCATGATCCGCGCGCTGGAAAGCGCCGGCGAGATTACCATTGCCCGCGGCGACGATGAGGACGACTTCATTGAGTAACCAGCCACCCCCCGGCCACCGTCCCGTCAGCCGCTTGCAGGGGCAACAGGTCAACGTGGGCGAAAGCTTCAAGATTAACGGGGAGGCAGAGTTCCGCAAGCACGTGGAAAGCTCGCTGGAAAAGCTGGCCAAGCAACGTATGCTGGAAGCCGAAAGCCGGGCCGAGCACCTGGTTGACCAGGCCAGCCAGGAAGCCAACCGCATTCTGTCGGAAGCCCGGGCGGAGGCGGAGGCCATGCTGCGCCAGGCCCGAAACGAGGAGGAGGACATCCGCAAACAGGCGTATGAGGAGGGCTTCCAGGCCGGCTTCGAGCAAGGAACCAGGGACGCCACCGAGCAGGTGGTGCAGGAAGCCGTGATGATGATTCAAAGCGCCGAAGCCCTGATTGACGGCGCCTGCAAGGCCCAGCACCTGGTGCTGAAGAACTTCGAAAAGCAGGCCCTGCAGATTATCCAACACATTTGCCAGCGCATCCTGGGGCGGGAGCTGCAGGACTCCCCCGAAACCCTACTGTACATGCTGAGTCAGGCCGTGGACAGCCTGCATATGACCGGACGGGTCAAGGTAGTGGTCAGCACCCAGACCCTGCAAACCCTGCAAGCCTATGCCCGGGAAAACGCCGAAGCCCTGGAAAGCCTGAAGCGCCTGGAGCTGGTGGCTGATGCGATGCTGGAACTGAATCAGGTCTTTGTGATTGGGGAAGAAGGCAGCTTTGATGCAACGCCCACCAGCCAGCTGGAGCAGCTGATGACCCCGCTGCACCAGTCCCTGAACCTGCCCCGCGACACGGAACAGGCCCAGCCCTCCCATGAAGACCCCTTCGAAGCCATCACCGAGGACGAGGAAGCTCCCGGGGAGGCGTTATGAGCGCGCCCACCGATATCGAGACCCTGCTTTCGCAGGTGGATAAAACTGCCGCCTACCGGGAAATCGGCCTGGTGGACCAGGTGATTGGCCTCATCATCGAATCGCGCGGCCCCCGGGCCCGCCTGTCGGACGTGTGCATGATCGAGACCGGGGATCCCTACATGCCGCACATCCTGGCCGAAGTGGTGGGCTTCAAGGAGGGCAAACTGCTGCTGATGCCGCTGGGCGAGATGGGCAACCTGTCTCCCGGGGCGCGGGTGTTTAATACCGGGCACTCATTCCGCATTAACGTGGGCCCGGAACTGCTGGGCCGGGTGCTGGACGGCCTGGGCAACCCGCTGGATGAGCGCTTCGAGATTTCAAAGAACATGGCCTTCCACGTGCATGCCCATGCGCCGCATCCGCTCAAGCGCAAAGAAATCACTGAGCCGCTTTCCCTGGGGGTGAAGTCGATTGACGGCTTCACCACGGTGGGCAAGGGTCAGCGGGTAGGCATTTTTGCCGGTTCAGGCATAGGTAAAAGCACCACGTTGGGCATGATTGCCCGCAACACCGAGGCGGATCTCTCGGTCATCGCCCTGGTTGGCGAGCGGGGCCGCGAGGTGCAGGATTTCATCGACAATTCGCTGGGCGAGGAAGGCATGAAGCGCTCCGTGGTGGTGGTGGCCACCTCGGAACAACCCGCCCTGATGAAGATAAAGGCGGCGCTGGTAGCCACTACCGTAGCAGAGTACTTCCGCAAGGCGGGCAAAAATGTGCTGCTGATGATGGATTCGCTCACCCGGGTGGCCATGGCCCTGCGGGAAGTGGGTTTGGCCGTGGGCGAACCTCCCACCAGCCGGGGCTACACCCCCAGCGTGTTTGCCTTTATGCCCAAGCTGCTGGAGCGCAGCGGGACATCGGATACCGGGTCCATTACCGGCCTGTATACCGTACTGGTGGAAGGCGACGACATGAACGAACCCGTGGCCGACATGGTGCGGGGCCTGCTGGACGGCCACATTGTGCTAAGCCGCGAACTGGCGGAGCAGAACCACTTTCCGGCGGTGGACGTGCTGGCTTCCATCAGCCGTTTGATGGTGCACATTACCGAAAAGCCGCACCGGGAAGCCGCCGGCAAAATTCGGGATTTGATGGCCGCCTACAAGCGTTCCGAAGACCTCATCAACATCGGGGCCTACGTGCAGGGCACCAATCCCAAGCTGGACCAGGCCGTGCAGCTAAAGCCGGAAATCGATCAGCTGCTGCGCCAGGATATGCTGGAAAATGCCACCTTCGAAGAGACCATCGCCCAGATGCTGAAGCTGGCCGCCAAAATCCGGGGCTAGCGGCGCGGTTGCATGCGGGGCCTTTTTCGCCTACCATAAGCCCATTCCATGACTGAAGGGTTTATCGAAGGGGGTCTTTATGGTGCAAGTCCGTCAGCCTGCCGTGCCCGCCGTGCCGCGATTCGGCGCCACGTTCCAGCGCCAGGTGCTGCCCGATCACACCACGGTGGAAACCTACGACGACATCGTCATCCTCAGCGGCGCCCGTACCCCCTTTGCCAAGGTTGGCGGCAGCCTGCGAGACGTTTCGGCCTTCGATCTCCTGAAAGTCGCCATGAAAGGCGCCATGGAGAAAGCCGGCATTCGCCCAGAAGACGTCAGCCAGGTGATTGCGGGCAACATCATCGGCAACCACGAGCAGGCGGCCTTTCTGGTGCGCAACGTGGAGCTGGCCCTGGGCATTCCGCAGGGAGCCACCGCGCTGGCCATCAACCGCCTCTGCGGCACCGGCTTTGAGGCCATTCGCCAGGCGGCAGGCGAACTCTCCAATGGCGGCGAGGATCGGGTGATTTTGACTGGGGGCGTAGAGAACATGTCCCAGACCCCCGTGATGGACAACAAGCGCATGCTGGTGGAAGGCTACCTGGAAGGCGTCGGCAAGAAAGGCGGCCTGAGAGGCAAACTCATCAGCAAGGCCGGCAAGGCCCAGCAGGGATGGCAGCGAGGAACCGCGGGCTTTGAAAACCCGCTGCAAAAAGGGCTTACCGACCCGCATGCCGATATCATGATTGCCACCGCAGACCGGCTGGCCGCCCTGGAAGGCATCAGCGCCGATCAGGCCAACGCGTTTGCGGCCCGCTCCCAGCAACGCGCGGCGCTAGCGCAATCCACCGGGCTGTTCGACGATGAAATCGTGCCGGTGCGCAAGGACGACCTGACCCGGGAAGGTCCCTGGCGCAGCCGCCTGCAGCGGGGCGCCGCCATGGTGACCGCCGACGAGCACATCCGCCCCGGCACGACCGCCGAAAAGCTGAAAAAGCTGGAGGTCATCAACAAGAACATGGCCGATGCCATCCACACCGCCGGCACTTCCAGCGGGGTGGTGGACGGCGCGGCGGCAGTCGCCGTATCCACCGGGCAATTTGCAAAGGCCAAACACCTGCCGGTGCTGGCCCGCCTGAAGGCGGTGGCCATCAGCGGCTGCGATCCCAACCTGATGGGCATCGGCCCGGTGAAAGCCATCCGCGCCGTGCTGGATGCCAGCCACCTGAGCCTGGATGACGTGGACATGATAGAGGTGAACGAGGCCTTTGCCGGACAAACCCTGGCCGTGGCCAAGCGGCTGGGCATTCCCTACGACAAGCTGAACGTGGACGGCGGGGCCATTGCCATCGGCCACCCCCTATCGGCCTCCGGATCGCGCATTACCACACATGCCGCCAACCGGCTGAAAATGGACAACAAGCGCCTGGCCGTTGTTTCAGCCTGCATTGGGGGCGGGCAAGGCATCGCCATGCTGATTGAAAACCCTGAAGCGCCTGAAAAGCCGGCCCAATCGGGTGGCGATGGCGGCCTGTACCCGCCGGATCGCAACTGCTGGGATCCCCGGGCCATTGCCGGCAAGGACGAAGACTGCGGCGCCTAGGGCCGGAGCAGGTTCGCCACGGCCTCGATGTGGTAGGTCTGCGGGAACATGTCGATGGGCTGGACGGCCTCGATGCGCCAGCCCTGATCGGCCAGAATCCGCAAATCGCGGGCCAGCGTAGTGGGATTGCAGCTCACGTAGAGCACTTGCTTTTGCACATGCTGGCTGACCCAGTCCAGAATTTCCTTCGGGCAGCCCGCGCGCGGCGGATCGAGCACGGCCACGTCAAAATCCTCGGACAAGGCGGCCAGCACCCGGCGGGCATCTCCGGTTTTCATTTCCACATGGGCTACCCCGTGGTGGGCAATGTTGTCATGCGCATCCTGCAAAGCATGTGGCGATGACTCCACCGCCACGATACGAGGGAAGCGGTCTTTCAAGGCCAGGGCAAAGGTGCCCACCCCCGCGTAGAGATCCAGCAGGCTATGGGAGTCCGGCAGCAGCCAGCGGGAGAGGGTTTGCAGAATCGCCTCGGCGCCCGCAGGGTTTGTCTGGAAGAAACTGCCCGCCGACACCTTGAAGGTCAGCCCGCCCAGGGTTTCGGTCAGGTAGCCCTGCCCCGACAACACCCGCAGCCGGGTTTTTCCCCGGGATTTTTCCCGGTGCACCACCCCCAGGACAGCCGGACAGGTTTCCGACACGGCCTTGATGAGGGCATTGAGCCGGGCATGCAGTTCGCCTTCCAATACCAGCAGCACCTGCCCTTCCCGGTTCAGCATGGCTTCCACCCGCAGCAGGGCGGAGCTGACCGCCGGATTCTGATGGACGTAGTCCCGCAGGCAAGCGGCCACGGCGTTCAGTGGCGCGGGAATAATCCAGCACTGGTCAAACTCTACCACCTCATGGCTGCCGGCCCGATAGTAGCCCAGGCGAAAATCCCGGGCGCCCAGCTCGTCGGAAGCAGTGTCCACCTCCCACTGCACCCGATTGCGGTAGTGCCAGGCGGTTTCATCGCTGCCCAGGGTTTCCAGCACGGGGACATCCGGCAGCTTCCCCAGTCGGGACAGGCTTTCCGTCACGATGCGCTGCTTCCACTCCCGTTGGTACGCAGGTTGAATGTGCTGCCACTGGCATCCTCCGCAGGCGCCAAAGACCGGACAAGGAGGTTCCGCCCGTAATGGGCTGACGGCAATCGGCTCCAGGATCTCTCCCCTCAGCGGGCGCGAGCCGGTATGACAAGTCACCGTCACGGTGTCCCCCGGGGCGCTCCAGGGAACGAAAATCACCTCGCCGGACGGCAAGCGGCCCAGGCCCTCACCGCCATAAACCAGCTTGTCGATGGTAACGGCCTCGGTCATGGGCAATCCTGCGCGGGGCATTTTTCTAATCGCACGGCAGCAGGCCGTTGGATGCCCAACATGGCTAAAACCCTCTGAAAACAAGGGACATAGTTGGATATGGATTGCCTGAGGGCTGAATTATGCAAGCTGCATCCCCTTCTGGCCGAGCTAACGGCCAAACGACTTCAGTTTTTCCGTAATCGCCATCCAGAAACGCCTTGGCGGGATGGGGCAGGCCATTACGTCGGCCTCTTTCTCCTCTTCCAGGCGGATTTGCCGACGAACATCCGCCCGCTGGGCCCGCTGGGCCTGTAGCTCCGTCTGGGGCTCAAAGGGAGGCACCTCGGCGGGACGGTTGTTGGGGCCCAGCTTGACGTACACAAGGTAACTGTTGGCGACCTGGCGGCGCTGACCGGTGTTGGGATTGACGGCCTCCACCTCCACCTGCACCTCCATGGAGGTCTGCCAGGTCTTGGTGACGATGGCCTTGGCCTCCACGGTCTCGCCCACGAAGGTGGGGGCCAGAAAACTCATGCGATCCTGGCGGACGCCCACCACATGGCCGGCCAGGGCTTGGCGACGGGCCGCCTGACTGCCGGCCTCATCGATGATGGAAAGGATAATGCCGCCAAACACGTTGGACTGGGCGTTCTGATCGTCTTCGGTCATTACCCGGCGCACCACCACCGGGTTATCGGTGGGGTTATCGATGGGAATGAACGGGGCGGTAGCCCCTTCCTTTTTGCGGTTCTGCTTGCGCAGCTCCGCGGCCTGGGCCAGTTGCTTTTCCTCGCAGGTTTTCGGCTCGTAGGCCGGGAAAGCAAGCTTCTTGCGATCCCGATCGAGCGCCACGAATGTGAGGTAGGCGGTGGCGATATCCCGGGACTCGCCGGAAAAAATACTTTCGGCCTTCACCTTCACCTGGGTTTCCAGAGAGGTGTTCCACACGCGAGTAATGCGGCTGTCCAGGCGAATCATCTCCCAGCGCCGGATGGGCTCCTGGAAGTCGGTGCGATCCAGGCTGGCCGTCACCACGGAGCCTTTGAAACCACTGGCGTTCAGGTGCCGCAGGGCAGGCACGCTGCCCGAAATATCGATCAGTTTCAGCACATGCCCGGCCTTCACGAAGCCCGCCTCGTCCAGCATGGTGGGATAGGCCGGGGTACGCATAATGTAGGGGGATTCTTTGCCTTTAAACATAATCTGGTCTTGAGTGAGGGAGGAGTGCGTGAGGGAAAGGGGCCTTTGGGTGACGTTTTCAGCCCGGCTAAAATCGGCCTTGCCGCCTGCGGCAAACACCGGGGCCATCGGCCTGGGTATCGGATTGCCTGTCAAATGCATCACCATTATACGCGAATCCCACATCCCCATCTTCAGTGGTTCCATTGTACTGCAAACCTGTCGGTTCTATAATCGTTCTGCTATGAAACTGGTCACGTTCGAAATTGCCACCGTCGCCGGGCGCTTCCGCCGCATCGGCATCCTGCTGACCGGCCCCGCCGGCGAGCTGCTGGCGGTAGACCTGAACGCAACCTACGCCTGGCTTTTAACCGAGCACGAAAGCGAAACCGTCACCCAGGCCTCCCGCTGGGCGGATTTCCTGCTGCCCGACGATATGCGCCGCTTCCTGGAAATGGGCCAACCGGCCATGGAAGCGGCCAGGCGGGTACAAGCCCTGGCCCAAAAGCTGCTGCCCGCAGAAGTCGACACCCTGCGGGGCCTGCGCGGCGAGCGGCTATTCTTCCGGCTGCCCGACATCACCCTGAAGACCCCGGTGCCGGAACCCAACATGCTGCGGGACTTCCTGGCCTTCGAGGTGCACACCGCCAACGGCTTCAAACGCCGCAACGAAGCCATCCCCGAGCCCTGGTACAGGCTGCCGGTTTATTACAAGGGCAACCACCGCACCCTGATTGGCCCCGAGGAACCGGTGCTGTGGCCGCACTATACCCAAAAGCTGGATTACGAGCTGGAGCTGGCCTGCATTATTGGCAAAGAGGGCCGCAACATTGCCGCCGAGGAGGCCAGCGCCTATATTGCCGGTTACGCCGTGATGAACGACTTTTCAGCCCGGGACATCCAGCGCGACGAAATGATGTGTCGCCTGGGCCCCGCCAAGGGCAAGGATTTCGCCACCGCCGTGGGCCCCTGGCTGGTGACGCCCGACGAAGTGGGCGATCCGCGCAACCTGCGCATGACCGCCAAAATCAACGGCGAGTTATGGTCGGACGGCAATTCGGGCACGTCCTACTGGACGTTTGAACAGATGATTGCCCATGTCTCCATGGATGAAACGCTGTACCCGGGAGACATCCTGGGCTCCGGCACCGTGGGCTTCGGCTGCGGACTGGAGCTGGATCGCTGGCTGCAACCCGGCGACACCGTGGAGCTGGAGATTGAGAAGCTGGGCATTCTACGCAACAAGGTGCTGGAACCCGTCCAGCGCCTGCAAACCGTTTAAACCGGCCAGGGCCGGTTCATCACCGACAATCGAGGGAGGAGCACACTATGTCGATCAGCGTCCTGCGCGATCCCGCGGAATGGACTCCGCTGCGCCACTACAACTTTGCCAAAGACTACTATAGCGCCGCCCAGGATGCCGCCAAGGGAGGACACCTGGACACCTGGGGCGGCAAGCTGGCCGAAGGCAACCAGTATCAGCTGGCCCTGCTGGCCCAGACCTACAACAAGCTGGAAACACTGGAAGGCAAGGTGGATGCCCTGGCCGGACGGCTGGATCGCATGGCCTGAGCCTGCCCGGCGCCTGCGCATTCCGATGGCGGGCCCGCCGCTTTTTTGCTAAGGTGAACCCATCACCGGTATGTCAGCTGCGCGTTTGGCCTGCCCCCACAGGCCGCAGGATACCCGGAACGAGAGATTATCGACAGGAAAGGAGCCTGCATGTTTCCGCTGAATAAGGGCCTTACCACCCAACAGGCTCATGTGGCCCTGCCGGAAGGCACCTACGAGGACGAGCATGGCCGAGAAGGCTTTTACGGCCCTGTCACCCACCTGTACCGAACCCATGCCCCCACGGGATGGAGCCGCATTGAAGGCCCCCTGAAGCCCCGCGCCTTCGACTGCAACAAGGTGAACCCCCAGCAGCCGGACACCATCCTGGATCGGGTGCCGGTGCTGTACAACGACGACGTGGTGGTACACGTGGCCAAGCCCAGGGCGCCCATGAGCTATTACTTCCGCAACGCCGACGGCGACGAGGTCTACTTCATCCACGAGGGCCAGGGCATCATCGAAACCGACTTCGGCCCCCTGTACTTCCAGAAGGGCGACTACCTGGTGATTCCCCGGGGCACCACCTACCGCCTGCTGCCGGAAACCACCGAGAACTTCTTCCTGGTCATCGAGTCCTTCAGCCGCATCGTGCAGCCGGATCGGGGGCTGCTGGGCCAGCATGCGCTGTATGATCCGGCCATCATCAAAACCCCCGACCCCCAGCCCATCCAAGAGGAAGGCGTGGAGTGGGAAGTGCGGGTAAAGCGCCTGAACGAGCTGACCTCAATCTTCTACCCCTTCAACCCCATGGACGTGGTGGGCTGGAAGGGCGACCTAACCGTGTGGCAGCTGAATATCCGCGACTTCCGCCCGGTGATGTCCCACCGGGCCCACCTGGCGCCCAGCGTGCACACCACCTTCCAGGGAAACAACTTTGTGGTGTGCTCCTTCGTGCCCCGTCCGCTGGAAGAAGACCCCCAGGCCGAGCGGGTGCCCTTCTACCACCGCAACATCGATTACGACGAGGTGCTTTTCTATCATGCGGGCAACTTCTTCAGCCGCCACGGCATCGATGCCGGGATGATCACCTTCCACCCCCAAGGCATCCACCATGGCCCACACCCGCAGGCCGTCGCAGCCAGCCGTCAGAAGGATCGCACCGACGAGGTGGCCGTCATGCTGGACACCCGCCAGCCCCTACGCATGACGCCCGAAGCGCAAGCCGCGGAGTGGAAAGAGTATTATCTGTCCTGGCAGGTCAAAAACGCCGCCGGAAAAGAGGGCTAGCCCCATGGCCAATTTCATCACCATCGATCCGGCCCAGAACAGCAACCAGGACAACTACAAGCTGATCATCGGCAGCATCTTGCCCCGGCCCATTGCCTTCGTGTCCACCTGCTCGGCGGACGGGCAGCTGAACCTGGCCCCCTTCAGCTTTTTCAACGGGGTGTGCTCCAACCCGCCCACGGTGCTGTTTTGCCCCATGGTGCGCGGTTCGGACGGCGGGAAAAAGGACACCCTGCGCAACATCGAGGAAACCGGCGAGTTCGTGGTGAACGTGGTCAACGAGGACATCGTGGTGCCCATGAACCAGACCGCGGCGGAATATCCCTACGGGGTGGACGAGTTCGAGCAAAGCGGCCTGACGCCCGCGCCCTCGGTGGTGGTCAAGCCGCCCCGGGTGCTGGAATCACCCCTTAGCATGGAGTGCAAGCTGCAACAGGTGATTTACGTGGGCGACGGCAGCGTGGGCAGCGGCAGCGTGGTGCTGGGCACGGTGGTGCGCTTTCATATTCGCGAGGATTTATACAGCAACGGGCGCATTGATACCGCCCGCCTGAAACCGGTGGCCCGGCTGGCGGGTTCCGCCTACTGCCCGGTGCGGGAAGCCTTCGAGCTGGAACGTCCCAAGGCGGTGGTTTCCACCAACGGCTAACGCACGCCGGCTTCCCTTTGCTTCTCGTCCTCTTCCTCCGGCGCGGACAGCGCGGGTTCGGGCTGGTTGCGCAGGTAAACGCCCTTGTGGTTGGCCATGCTGGTCAGCAACACCCCCACGAAGGTAATCAGGGTGGCGGCGCCCATTTCCAGGTTGAAGGGCTCTCCCAGCAAGCGGTTGCCGGAAATGGCCGAAATAATGGGCTGGATAAAAATATAAACGGCCACGATGGAAGGGTTCACCCGGCTGAGGGCGTAGTTGTTAAGGGTATAGGTGCCGATACTGGCAAACAGCACCACGTACAGCATCATCAGCCAGGCGGAAGGCTGCAGGCCGGACACAAAGCCGAGCGGCCCGCCGGGGGCTTCGGCGTTCAGCCCTAAAAACACCGCCGCAAAGGCCAGGCCGGACACAATATAGCAGTAGGCCATAAACGAAAACGAGTTGTACTTTTTCAGCATGGTGTGGCTGCCAATCAGGAACCAGGAAAAGGCCACCGCGTTCAGCAGCACAATGAGATCGCCCCGCACGTAGGTTTCCGGCAGCGGGGTTTGCGGGTTCTTGCTGAAAAACAGCAGCACGGCCACCCCGGCAAAGGCAATAAAGATGCCGGCCAGCTTTTGGGGATGGAAGGTCTCCCGCCCCAGCAGGATGCTGATCATGGAGGTGGTCACCGGAATTGTGGCCATAATCAGGGCAGAGTGAAAGGCCGTGGTCAGGCTCAGGCCCCACACCACTAGGATCTGCACCAGAAACACCCCCAGCAGGCCCAGGCCCGCCACTTTCAGGAAGTCCGACTTCGACTCAAAGCGGGTTTTAAAGAACAGGCGTTCAATTAACGCCACAATCGCCGCCGTCAGCAGGAAGCGCAGCAGGATGAACTCGGCAGGGCTGAGGTGATCGTGCACCATAAGCATTTTGACGGCTACGTAAAAATAGCCGTAAATCAGACTGACCGTAATTAAGGCGGCATGCACCCGGATTGCTTGCGACATCTGCACTCAGCCAAATAAAAAATAAGCGCCCTGACGCACTTGTCACTGAATTGTAGCACGTCTGGCAACGGCAAGTAATCGCCCAGGGATGGGATTATTGCCCCTGCGGTCGCATTGCGTAGAGCCAGATGCCGGGACGCTCGAAAATGCGCGAAAACGTGTCGGCACAAGGGCCTTCCTCCACCAGACGGCGGGTCAACTCGTCCCAGGGGGCCACAATCGTCCCGCCCCGCAGCTGGGAGTTGGCCACTACCACCGAAACCCTCTGCCGTCGGAGCCACTGGCAGGTTACCGCCACCTGCTTATCCTGGATTGCAGCCACCTCGGACATCCGGGTGGGGGTCTGGCCCTGCCACAGAATCATTTGCTTGTCCAGGAAACGGGCATGGCTGTACAGGGCGTAAGGCACGGAATAGTGATAGCTCCAAAACACCCGGCCAGGGTCTTTCTGGGCCAGGGAGCGAAGTTCAACGCTGGCCGCCAGGAAATCGTTCCACATAGGATCGCCATGCTTGCCCCAATTCCCGGCCAGCAAGGCATCCCCGCGAAACACCCGGGCCCAGGCCAGCAGCTGCAGAGCATTGAAAAACACGCTGGCCGCTAGAAACAAGGCAATCGCGGCTTTCAACAGGCCGCTTTGGCATTGCCGGCACGTGGCAATGATGACAAGCAGAATCAGGGGCAACACCGGCAGCAGCAAGCGATCGTATTGATCGTAATAAACCCACACCGGCAATACCAGCAGGTGCAAGGCAATAAAGCATCCGGTAAAGCTGACCTCCCGCTTTTCCAGGGCCAGCCAACCCTGCCAGGCCAGGCCCGCCCCAACGGCCAACCCCATTAAAAACCCGCCGGCCCCGGACACCGCAGGCACCAGGCATTCACCCAGCTGACGCAACTGGTGCCACCAGCCTTGCAGGTAGAGCTTAACAGGGCTTTCCCGACGCACATTGCCCAGAAAATCGGCCAGGTAGCCGGTATTGAAGGGGCGAAACTCAAAGCCGTCCATAAATACGGAGTGTACGGCATGCCAGTGGGCCCAGGCGAACCAGGGCGCAAACAGTAGCAGGCATCCGGCCCCGAACAAGGCCAGGCGTTTACCGGGCCACTTTTCCGCATGCCCGGTGGGCAGAAGCAGCTGCCAGGCAATCACCGCCACAAAGGCCAGCAGGCCCAGCGTGCGGGTATAAAACAGGGCCACCGCCAGCAGCAAGAGGGGGATTGGGCGGGGCCGCCCGTGTCTCAGCGCCCACAAGAACAGCATAAACAGCAGCAGGTAGAGGGGCTCGCTCATCAGGTTGGTGGCGGTCTTGGCAAAGGCCATGTTGCCCGCCATCAGCAGCATCAATAAGCCCGCTGGATGATGGGGTATGCGATGCCAAAAGGGCTTTTCCCCCTGATTGGCCGACGGGGCGAACCAGTCCCGGGCATACCGCCATAACAAGGCCAAAAAACCCAGCGCCAACAGGATATTCAACCCCTTGAACCAGGGGATGTTGCCCGGAAAATCAGGCGCCAGCCACCACAGCGGCGCCAGCAGGGCCGGAAACAGGGGCGGGTACTTCACCAGGGCCGGGCTTCCCACCAGATAAGGCAGTACCGGCCCCTGTCCATGCGCAATGGCCTCGGAGGCCATCAGGTAAAGGCCGTCATCGTACTCAAAACCCACCACATGCGGCTTCACCAGGAAGCCGTACAGCGCCCCGACACCGGCCAGAACCACCAGCATCCACGCCCATTCAAATTTTCCGCCCGCCGGGGTTTGCATGCCGCACTCCAAGGCCAACCCTTCTATTCTATCGGACCGGCCCGCTTTTGGGGCAAGCGTCCGGCTAGCCGCGCACGTCGAAGTAGCGGGCTTGCGGGTGATGCACCACCAGCGCGGAGGTGGACTGCTCCGGCTCCAGCATGAACTCCTCGGTCAGATGCACGCCGATGCGCGCCGGATTGAGAATGGCAAAAATCTGCCGCTGGTCTTCCAGCGCCGGGCAGGCCGGATACCCCGGACTGTAGCGCGAACCCTGGTAGCCCTGGGCAAACAGGCGCTTGATATCGGCGGCATCCTGCCCGGCAATGCCCCACTCCCGGCGCACCTGCTTGTGCCAGTATTCGGCCAGGGCCTCGGCCATCTCCACGCTGAACCCGTGGAAATACAGGTAATCGCTGTAGTTATTCGCCTTGAACAACGCCTGCGACACCCGGGAGGCCTCCTCGCCCACCGTGACCAGTTGCAGGGCCACCACGTCCATGCGCCCTGAATCCACCGGGGCGAAGTAGTCGGCCAGACAAAGCCGCTGCTGGCCGCCCCGGGGGAAGTCGAAACGCTGCCACAGGATTTTTTCGCCCCGCTGCCAGGCGTCCGGTTCATAAACCAGCAGGGAATTGCCCTCCGACTGGGCCGGATAAAAGCCGTAAATCACCTTGGGCACCAGCAGCTTTTCGAAAACAGCCCGCTGCTTCAGGCTTTCCAGAACCGGCAGAATGTTATCCCGCACGAACTGCTCATGCTCGCTGGCGGAGCGGCTGCCTCGCTTAACCTGCCATTGCCCGGCAATCAGGGCCTGGGTGTTAAGGTAGGGATAGACTTCGTTCAGGTCGATATCGGTCACCACACGCGAGCCCCAGAAGGGCGGCTGGGGAATGGGCACATCCGCCGACACGTCGGAGCGCTTGAAATAGTCGGGGTCATCCGGCGGCAGGCCGCTGGCGCCACGGCTGACTTCGCCGACGGCCTGATAGACCGGCTCGGCATCGGGGGTGACCAGCACCTTGGAGAGTTCCGCCGGCGGGGAAAGCACCGCTTTGCCGGCAGTTCCGCCACCCATGATGGCCTCCATGGCGTGCAGGCCCGCAAAGGCATCCTTGGCATAGTACACCGCGCCCCCATACTCGGCCTGGCAGTCTTCCTCCACAAAGCGCCGGGTCAGGGCCGCACCGCCCAGGATGACCGGCACGCTCAGGCCGCGCTCCTGCATGACGGCCAGGTTGTCCTTCATGATGGCCGTGGACTTCACCAGCAGGCCGCTCATTCCTATGGCGTCCGCCTTCGATTCGGCCAAAGCCTCCAGCATGGCTTCCAGGGGCTGCTTGATACCCAGGTTGATGACCTTGTAGCCGTTGTTGGTGAGGATGATGTCCACCAGGTTCTTGCCGATGTCGTGCACATCGCCCTTAACCGTGGCCAGCACGATGGTGCCCTTGGCGTGATCGCCGCCCAGCTTTTCCATGTGCGGCTCCAGGTAGGCCACGGCGGTTTTCATCACCTCCGCCGACTGCAGCACAAAGGGCAGCTGCATTTCGCCCCGGCCAAACAGCTCGCCCACGGTTTTCATGCCATCCAGCAGAATGTCGTTGACAATGTCCAGCGCCGCGTAGCGGGTTAGCGCGCTATCCAGATCGGCCTCCAGGCCGGTTTTTTCGCCGTTGATGATGCGATATTTCAGGCGTTCCTCCACCTGGGCGGGCAGTTCCTTTTTCTTTTTCTCTACCGTGGTGGCCTCGTTGGCCTCGTAGTAGGCCAGCAGCTCCATCAGGGGGTCATAGGCCACGCTGCCGTCCCCGTTGAAGCGCCGCTCGTCGAAAATCAGCTGGCGGCACAACTCGCGCTCGCGCTCGCTGATCATGTGCAGCGGCAGGATGTGCGCGCTGTTGATGATGGCCATGGTCAGCCCGGCCTCAATGGCGTAGTGCAGGAAGACGCTGTTCAGCACGTGCCGGGCGGCGGGCTTCAGGCCAAAGCTGATGTTGCTGATGCCCAGCACGAAACCCACTTGCGGATAGGCGTCTTTAATCAGCCGGATGGCCTCGAGGGTTTCCAGCCCGGCCTTGCGGAAGTCCTCATCCCCGCTGCCCAGGGTGAAGGTCAGGGTATCGAATACCAGGTCTTCCGGCTGCATACCGTACTTGTGGACGGCCAGATCGTAAATACGCCGGGCAATGCGAAACTTGTGCTCCGCCGTCTTGGCCATGCCCGCTTCATCAATGGTTAAGGCCACCACCGCCGCGCCCAGTTCCCGGCACAGGGGCAGCACGGCTTCCAGGCGCTCCTCGCCGTCTTCCAGGTTGATGGAGTTGACGATGGCCTTGCCCGCAATGCGCTTGAGCGCGGCTTCAATCACCGGGGCCTCGGTGGAATCGATCATCAGCGGCACGTCGAGTTGCGCGTTGAACCGGGTGATGGTTTCGGTCATGTCGCGCACCTCGTCCCGGCCCACGTAGGCGGTGCAAACATCCAGCAAGTGCGCGCCCTGTTCCACCTGGCCGCGGCCAATGTCCACCAGGGCGTCGTAGTGGTCCTCGGCCAGCAGGTCGCGAAACTTCTTGCTGCCGTTGGAGTTGGTGCGCTCGCCCACCAGCACCGGGGCGGGGTCGATTTTCATGGGCACCGCGGAATACAGGCTGGTCAGGGCGGGTTCGTAGCGGGGGTTGCGTTTGCCGGGCGTCATGCCGCCCACCACTTCGCTGACCTTGCGGATGTGCGCGGGGGTGGTGCCGCAGCAGCCGCCAATAATATGCACGCCTAGGTCTTTCACAAAGTGCTGCAGGTGCTGGGCCAGCTCGTCCGGGGTGAGATGGTAGTGGGCCTTGCCCCCCACGTTCTCCGGAATGCCCGCATTGGGCAGGCACGAGATGAAAAAGGGCGAATGCTGGGACAGGTAGTGGATGTGGCTGGACATCTCCCGGGGGCCGGTGGCGCAGTTCATGCCCAGCACGTCGATATCGTAGGGTTGCAGGGCCGCCACCACGGAGGCGATATCCATGCCCACCAGCATGGTGCCGGTGGTTTCGATGGTGACCTGGGCCATGGTGGGAATATACAGCCCCCGCTGACGCCGCACCGCATTGATGGCCGCCAGCGCGGCCTTGGTTTGGAGCAGATCCTGGCAAGTTTCCACCAGCAGGATATCTGCCCCGCCGTCGATCAGCCCCTCCACCTGGGTCACATAAGCTGCCTTCAGGTTATCATAGCCGATATGACCCAAGGTGGGCAGCTTGGTGGTGGGGCCAATGGAGCCGGCCACGAAGCGGGGACGGTCGGTGTAGCCGCGCGCCACCTCCCTGGCCAGGCGCGCGGCGCGCACGTTCAGGTCGTAGGTCATCGCCTGCAGGTCGTATTCGGCCAGCACCACGGCGGTGGAGCCGAAGCTGTCGGTTTCCACCACGTCGGCCCCGGCATCGAAGTAGGCGGCATGAATCTCCTGGATGACCTGCGGGCGGGATTTCACCAGATACTCGTTGCAGCCGTCGTTGCCTTCGAAGTCGTCCTCGGTCAGGTGGTAGGTTTGCAGCATGCTGCCCATGCCGCCGTCAAACAGCAGGACTTTTTCGCGGCACTGGTTAAAAAAGGACTCGGGCGTGGCTGGCATGGCGAGGCAATTCGGTTGGGGAATTGGAGTGTATTATGATATAGCCCGGGGCGAAGGTCAAACGCCCCAGCCCGCCCACACCGCGTGTTAACCGGAGGAATGCCCATGAACCGCAATGCCAAGCTAGCCCTGATGTTTGCCCCGCTGGGCCTGTTTTTCATCGGTTTTGGCGTGCTGGTGCACGATTTGCGCCACCCCCGACTGGAAAACGACCAGTGCCGGGTGCTGGCCACCGGGGCTGATGTGAAAAGGCAGGGCCTGCAAGGGGAAACCCTTTATGCCCAAAGCACCAACGAGCAAAACGACGTGGCGCTGGCCTGTCGCCGGTTCGGCACCAGGCTGCTGAATGATATGGCGCTTTTCCAGCTGGACATTGCCAAGGGGCAGGAGGCCTCGTTACTGCGCAAGCGCTACCACTACCTGCCGGATCGCTGGTCTATCAGCATCCACACCGGCAAGCCTTCCGACAAAATCCCGCTGCCGCCCGACCGCTAGCCCTTTGCGCGCGGACATCCCAGGCCAGATGCGCCAGCTAAAAAGCCCCGAGGCTGACCCCGGGGCTTTTGTGTGGGCTAACCCTTGGGTTAGCTGGCTTTTTTGGCGGCTTCCTGCTTGGGGAACAGCACGTTCAGCTGCCCCTCAATGAGGTCGGCCTGGCCCTTTTTACCCGACCACATGCCAAAGCTCATGGCTTCAACCGGCTTGGGCTGGTTGCCCGGATTGGGCATGTCGGCCAGGTTCAGGTACATCATGAAGTTGCCCTGCTTGGGCATATCCCGCATCAGGGCCTGGAAGGTGGCGTTCTGGCCCAGGTTGCCGGCCTGCCCCTTGCCCACTTTCACGGCTTCGGCAAAGTCGTTGGACAGGGCGAACATAATGTTGTCGTTCACCTCGCCAAAGGCCAGCTCGCTCATGGTGTTGCCGTTGGGCATGGGCACCATGGTCACCGCCACGTTCTCGATGGTATCCGACTTGGGCTGAACCATCTGCTGCAGCATCTGGTTGACCTTTTGCAGGGTGGCCATTTTCTGGTCGTTTTTATCCAGCACCAGCAACATGGATTGATCCTGGGGCCGTCCGGCAAGGACGGTCTTGTCGGCAAACAGGCCCACCACGTCCTTGCGCAGCTCCAGGCCGGAACTGCTCAGCATCATCTGGACCATACCCATCTGGCCCAGGGCCTCTTTATCCAGCAGGTGCTGGGTGTAAAAGTCGTAGATGTTGTCGATGCCCACCACGGCCAGGTAGAAGGCGGTGTTTTCCGGCAGCAGCTTGGCATCATCCAGCGGTTGCTGGTTGGCGTAGAGGTTCTGCATGGCGGTGCGCAGGGCCTCGTCCTTCACGTTCTCGGCCATGATGGGCGAGATGAAGTGCACGGACATCTGGTTTTCGGTGTCCAGCTCGATGGCACCCACGGTGACCGGGACGGCATCGGCCATGGCCTCCATCACGTCCTCTTTGATAGGGGAATGGCCGCCAGCCATCTGCTCGCGCATTTTCTTGGCAGTCTCGCCATAGATGCGGTTGTTCAGCAGGAAGGTGCCCTCGCGCTTGGCGCTGAGCATATCCACGTATTCCTTGTTCACCGGATCGTCGTACACGTTGGGCTCATGCTTGGCATAGTGGGTCAGGGCCCGGGTCATGGCGTCCTCGTTGTTGGTCACCATGAATTTCTGATCGGCAATGGCATAGGCAAAGCGCTCCTGTTTGTCCACCAGGTAGGCAATGGCTTTGTCGCCCTTGAACTCTTTTTTGTCGAACTCGTCCAGCTTCAGCTCGAAACGCTGGGCCAGCTCTTCCAGGGTCATGTCCTTGCGCAGGGCAAACACCACCAGGGCATCGCCCTGATCCGGTGTGGCCGCGGCATTGCCAGCCGGCATCCAGGCACCGATGCTGAAGTCGGGCTCAAAGGTGCTGTTGAAGTTTTCCACCACCTTTTTCAGTTGTTCGCGCTGGCGCTGCTTGTTCACCGCCAGGGCCTTGTTCATGGAGGACTGCAGCATGGCCGCCTCGGCCCCGCCGCCCATATCAGCCGCCATGGCCGCCTGATTGTCGGCCTGGGCCTCCACGAAATCCAGCACCTGGGTCACCCGTTCTTCGCCGGGCGCCACTTCCACGTAGAAAGCGGTATCTTTGGGATAGTACTTGTACAGATCCAGCGATTTGGCCGGCTTGTTCAACCACCAGAAAGCTCCGGCGGCTGCGACAACCAAAACGGCGAGAATCGGGATGATCGCCTTGTTGTTCATGGTCTCGGGTTCCTTCATCAATGAAAAAAAAGTGGGGCCTGGCCATCCGCCGGGCAGATCAGGAGCGTTTCATATACAGGTAATCGCGGACGTACTCCTTGGACAACTCGGGCAACTTGGCCCAGAAAATCGACATCAGCTCCTGCTCGGGGAGATCCCGCACGATATCCAGCACCAGTGTCTTGACATCCAGGGTTCTCAGCAAATCCTCACCGCTAAGAAGGGCGTCCAGTTCTTCTTTGGTCATAGTCGAGGCTTGCCACTGCTCCCAAAACAAAACGTGGCAACATTATATCAGAGACATGGGCGCGTGGCGTGGCCGCCTGGCGCAGACCCCACCGCCCCGGGCCGTTGGGGCCATGAACGCCTCAGCCGATGGCGGCGGCAAATTCATCCACCAGCCGGCGATCCAGGCTGAAACCGAACAGGGCATAGTCGTAACGCACCGGATCATCGGGGGCAAAGCGCCGAAAGAAGGCCGTCACCTCCTGGGCCGTCTGCCAGGATCCGTCGGTGCGCTCCGTTAGGCCCAGGGCCTGGTTCATTTTCAGCACATGGGTATCCAGCGGAATTAGCAAGTCCGCAGGCCGCAGGCTGTTTTTCCACAAGCCAAAATCCACCCGCCCCGCCGGATCGGCATCCTCCCGCACGACCCAGCGCAAAAACATGTTGAACCGCTTGCAGGCTCCGCCCCGGTCGGGATGGGCGAACAGAAACTTCACCCCGTAGCTGTCCAGGGGCGTTTCACCCAGCAAGGCATTCAGGAAGTTGGCGGTGGCGGCCCTGAGGTCGGGGCGGGTTTCGGGGGCAAACGAGGCCCGCATCAGCGCCTCCAGCGAGCCATGGGTTTCCAGCGCCCAGCGCAGCCGTTCCAGCAGAAACACCACGTCCGGCCCCTTGTTGAAGCGATACACGAAATGTTTGAACAACCGGGCATCGCGCCGGGCCTCAAAATTGCCCACGAACTCCACCGGGCGGGGGCCCAGGATTTTGACCAACCGGCTGATGGTCTCAATAATCACATCCCGACGCCCGTAGCTGAACATGGCGGTGATAAAGGCCACCAGCTCGCGATCGGCGGGATGATCATAGCGCCAGGGAATCTGGATGGGGTCGTTCTGAATATAGCCCGGCACCTTGTACTGCGCCACCAGCGCGTTCAGGAAGGCGGCCAGCTTGTCCATGTCCGTTTCTTGCAGGCGCTTCAGCTTGAGGGGCATGGTTTTGGGCCTGGCCGCCTTTGGCTTGCGGGGCGCCTTCTTGCGGGAGGTCAGCGTTTTCACGGATACCCGGATGCCCTGATTGCGCCGCCCGGCCTAAACCGAGACCGGCTGGCGGGTTTCTTCCAGCATGTTGCGTCCCCGCTGGGCGGAATCCTCGATACCCAGCCAGGCCAGGGTGGTTTTGCCGATGTCGGCGAACGACTCCCGGATGCCCAGGTCGCGGGCCTTCAGGTTTTTCGCGTACATCAGGATGGGCACATACTCCCGGGTGTGGTCGGAGCCGGGGGCCGTAGGGTCGCAGCCGTGGTCGGCTGAAATCATCAGCAGGTCGTTATCGCCCAGGTGCTTGAGCAGCTCGCCCAGCCCGGCGTCAAACTGTTCCAGGGCGCGGGCGTAACCGTTCACATCACGGCGGTGGCCGTAGTTGCTGTCGGTTTCCACCAGGTTCACGAAAATCAACTGCTTGTCGCGGTTGGGATAGGCGGAGAGAGACTTATTCTCAAGGCTGAGCGAATCCAGGGCCTGCTCGCCGGAGGCCAGCTGGACGGTCATCTCGATGCCTTCGGGGTTGCTGCCGGTATGGATGGAGTGGGTCAGCCCCGAGAAACAGAAGATATCCTCGATTTTGCCCACGCCCACCACAATGCCGCCGGCCTGCTGGATACGGTTTAGGGCGGTGGCTTCCGGGGGCATCACGGCATAGTCGCGGCGATCCTTGCCGATGCGCTTGAAGGTTTCCGGGCTGTTCCCCTCAAAGGGGCGGGCAATCACGCGGGAGACCTTGTGCGGGCCATCCAGGATTTCGCGGGCCTTCTCGCACCAGAAGTACAGGGTTTTCAGATCGACCTTGCTCTCCGGGCCGGTGTGGGCGGCAATCTGCCAGACGCTGTCGGCGCTGGTGTAGACAATGGGGTAGCCGGTTTCCAGGTGCCTCATCCCCAGTTCCTTGAGGATTTCGGTACCGGAGGCGGGCTTGTTGCCCAGCACCTCGGGCACGCCGGTCAGCTGCTTGAAGCGCTCCACCAGTTCCGGGGGAAAGCCCTCCGGGTAGGTGGGGAAGGGGGTGTCCAGGTAGATGCCGGCCATTTCCCAGTGGCCGGTGGTGGTGTCCTTGCCGCGGGAGAACTCCGACATTTTACCGAAGGAGGCCAGCGGCTGGGCCTGGGGTTTGACCCGGGTTAGGGGCAGGATGTTACCAAGGCCGAGCTTTTCTAGATTGGGTAAGTGCAGGCTGTCGGCAGCCCGGTCGATATTGCCCATGGTATTGAAGCTCAGGCTGTCGCCATATTCCGGGGCATCCGGCAGCGCACCGCAGCCCCAGGCATCGATGACCACCACAAAGACCCGTAATGCCGCCATTGGTTTCTCCTTTTCCAGTCGTTAAGGCCTGTAAAAATCGGGGTTTCGGATGCCCCTCACCGGCATGCCGCCATGGGCTTTGTATTACAATATCCCTGAGCAGGCCAGTCCGTTTGGAGCAATTGCCCCCATGTTATACCAGACACCGTCAACCGCCAAATTCAAGTTTTCCCTTCGTTCGCAGTGGGCCGCGTGCCGGGCGTTTTCCTCCATTATGATGGCATTTTTGCTGGTCTGCAATGCTTTGCCGGGCCATGCCTTCGTTAAAATCACCGACGAAACGTTTAACGCGGCTTTAATCTACGGCATGAAAAACCAGGGCATGGGCACATCCACCCTGATGGGCCCTAACTGGGTGGAAGGCGAGAAGGGCTCCCTGCTGCTGATCTTCTCCCCCTTCATGCTGCTGGCCACCAAGGCATCCAAGGCGGGCTTTCCCAGCCGCCCCACCGAGGAAGACTTGCACAAGGCCCGCGACAAGTACAAACGCTACCTGATTCACTACACCGACCCGCAGCGCAAGAACGAGGTGAAGTTCTCCCTCAACTTTTTCGGCGACACGCCCGGCTTTGCCAAGGGCTACGCCGCCCGCATCGAAGGCTTTGGCCGGGGCAAGGAATGGCAACTGAAACCCCGCCGCGAAATCCGGGACATCCAAGCTAATGTGTACGGCGAGGCCAAGGACAGCACTTATATCGCCACCAACGCCTACTATTTCAACTTCAATGACGTGCAGGACCTGCAGGACTTCCGGCTGATCGTGGAAA
The DNA here is from genome assembly GCA_964390635.1 of uncultured Vampirovibrionales bacterium. Taxonomy (GTDB): domain Bacteria; phylum Cyanobacteriota; class Vampirovibrionia; order Vampirovibrionales; family Vampirovibrionaceae; genus CAYMIG01. The sequence continues at coordinate 138,570 of CAYMIG010000008.1, forward strand.
ACCCCGCTACCGGCGACAAGTACGTCTTCCGCCTGCGGGGCGAAATTCTTTACTAACCCTGGCCTTGCGGTGGCCCTGACGCCATGCCAACATGGTCAGACCCACCGGGTTTTAAGTATTAGTTTTCCATTGCCTGCGCGTTTGCCAGGACGACGACGAGGAGGAGCCATGTTCACCATCCCTGCGACAGGAGGCCCTCGGCCCGTTCATTTCCGGTCGCTTTTCGTGGACGATACCAGCCAGTACGAAGCCCTGCTGAACGCAGGGAGCCCCGATATCAGCGCGGCGGGTATTGGGGGCCCCGGCGTGCACCCGGATGCCATCCGCCTGTGGGTGGATGATGCCGCCCGGCTGGCCGATGTCATCGACAAGCTGAAACAGGTGCCGGGCTTTGGGCCCTATGCGCCCAGCAAGGCAGGCGATCCGCCGGCCACGGCAGCCTACAAGTACAGCTACAACAAGCGCCCGGTGGTATTTTGCATCGACAGCAACACCCCGGTGGACGTGCCTTGAATTAACGCCAAGCCCCGGCTGATATTCCACGGGCAGCTACAAACGGCAGGCCGGCGGCCTGATACCCTCGTTTCCGCATAAAAAAAGCAACTTAAGGGGTCGGGACGGTGGGTTTGTAAGGATACCACCGGTTCACCCACTCTTCCAGGCATTGCAGGGTCTGGGCCAGATCGCGGCCCTTTTCGGTCAACTCGTACTCCACCTTGGGCGGGATGGTGGGGTACTGGTGGCGGTTAATCAGCCGGAACTTCTCCAGGTGCTTCAGCCGGGCCGATAGCGTGCGCGGCGAAATGCCGGTGATTTGCTGCTCCAGCTCCACAAAGCGCTGGCGGTCGAACTGGTACAGGATATAGATAATCTGGAAGGAATACTTGTCCCCAATCAACTCCATCGCCCGCTCTATGGGCGATTCGAGCTCGTACAGACCCGGATGCATTAGCCGGTTCAGATTTTCAGTCACTTCCTGAAGGGATTTCTGTTCAATCATCTTCGGCACGCGTCTGTATCCTTATTTAATCTACTTTAATAGTTATAGTATAGCCAGAGGGCATGGCAAGATCAATCCTTCAATTGTCTAGGAAAGGCAAATCGTAACAAGGTTTTTCGCCCGAGACGCCAGCGGCTGTTCTCCCCCTTGGCCGGACTCCTGCCTGAGGCAGCCCGAAATCCCTCACCATGGGGCTATCATACCCCGATGGCCGGCGCAAACAGCACGGGCAAACAAACATACGTCCGGTGGATTTTTGGCCCTGCAAAGTCAGCCGTCCTGCTTATTGTTTCAGTAGTCCCGCCCCGGCCCCAAGGCATAAAGTTTCGTAACAAAGTGGCGCGAATTCCGGGCGCACGGGCAATCCCGCACTATCAATTGTTTTTTTATATATGGATCACTATGAGATTGGCAGGTCGATGATGACACTGGTTCAAAAAGAAGAACTGATTGTATGGCTGAATGCCATCGCCTTGATCATCATGCTGCTGAGCGGGCTGATGCTCGTCGATCTCAACGATACCGGAGCAGAGCATCACCCCGGCGTTGCCGCCAGCATTTCCGGCAGCCGGGGCTAGGGTATAAACCAGGTAGAAACCACTGCGGCCAAGCGCGTTTTGCCGGTTCCATACCGCCGTCAGGCGTGACGTTTGAACGCCTGGAAGTTATTACGGTTCAGCGCGGAGGCCACCGGCACGGGCTGCATGCCCTCGGTGCCCCGGGAGGCTGAGGCCCCGGCGCCAGCCTGATCGTGATGGGCGGCCTTGGCAATGCCCGGGTGCTCGTTTTTGCCGGTCAGCCGCTTGGTCAGGGCGTACTGCATCTTGGGCACCAGGATGCCGATACAGTACATGGCGCTGCCCAGGGCCACAACACGGGCAAAGTAGTGGGCCAGGCGGTTGGTGCGGAAGAACCGGGTGAGCAGTTCCTTGGCCGCCGGAATTTTGAGCGCGCCGGCCTCGCCGGCCACGGCGGCCTTTTCGGCATGGGCCAGCAGTTTTTCCACGTAATCGCCCACCAGGTGACGCATTTCGGCGGACTTGCCCGGGTCAGCGTAACGGCGGGAATCGGTAATCAGGTGCCCCACAATGTCCTGGGCTTCGCGGATGAAACCGGACTCGCGTTTCAGGCCGCCGCGCATCATTTCCAGGATTTTGTCGGTGATGCCCTGCTCGTGCGGGTTGATGTACATGGTGAACAGGTGGCCCTTGCTGCCGCCCAGCAGCTCGGCAATACGTTTGCCGTAAGCTTCCACCACGCCCTTCAGGCCCTCGTCGGAAGTGGCGGCGGCCTTCTCGCCCAGCTCGCGGATAGCGCCCAGCACGTCTTCCTGGATGGCCTGCACCGCCTTGCGATCCCCACCCCCTTCGGCAAACAGGGCGGTGAGTCCTTGCAGTTGGCCGGCCAGCTTCTGTAGCTTCTTGCCGGAGAGCTTTTGCAGCTCGGCTTCGATCTCCCTGAGCTGGGCCGGGGTAGCGTCTTCCAGCACGGCAATGCGGGCTTTGAGGGCATCGGGCAGGCTTTGCCCGGCGAGTGCCGCCTTGAGATCCCCCAGCTCACGCCGCAACATATCATCAAGACCCACGCCCCGGTTCACGGCGCGGTCGATGAGATCGGCCTGGGCCTCCAGACGCTTGATGAGCGGGGAACCAGCCTCGCCCAGGCCCTCACGGCTAAGGTTCAGGCTGCGGCGCACCATGGTGTTCACCTGATCCAGGCCGTCCTGGCGTGCCATCCGCTGGATGCGGGCAATAAGCGCCTGCTGCTCCTCGGCGGGCAGGCCCTTGATGATCTCGCGGAACAGCGCCATTTTGCGGATGGCGGTTTCGGACAGATCCACGGGAATCCCGACGGAGTGGCGGAAAGCCTGCTTGATGGCGGTAGACAGGTTGGCGCGCTCCGCTTTGCCCAGGGTGGCAAACTCCCCGGCCCCCTGCTCGATGGTTTCCAGCAGCTTGAGCAGGTCGTCGGTCAGCACCGCGCCCTTGTCGGACAGGTGGGTTTGCAGGTGGCGGCCCACGGCCTCGGCCCACTTGGCACCGGGCTCGGCGCCACCCAGGTAGGCAGCGGCCTCTTTTTGCAGGATGGGCATAAAGCCCTCACCGGAACGCCCGGCCAGCTGGGCCATACGCAACTGGTTGCGCAGCGCGCCTTCGGCCTGGGACAACAGCTGGTGGGGCGAGCCTTCCATAATTTCGCGCAGCACCGGCACCGGCATTTCGCCCCGGGCCAGCATGGCCTTGAGCGCGGGATTGGCGGCGGCCATCTGGTCGGCGCGACGCCACAGCTCGTCGTGCAGGGCTTCCACCACCTTGGGCTCAATGCGCAGGCTGGTACCCAGCAGAGGGTCCACGGCCTTGGAAATGGCTTTCACCAGCTGCGGCGCAAACATAATGTAGAAGTACAGGGAGACGGCATCGCGGAAAACCACTTCCACCGTCTCGAAAATACTGCGTTTGGAGGCCACCACCCCCCGGCCCCCGGTAATCCCGGCGTCCACCACCAGGATGCTGCCGTAGGGGGTCTGCTCCACGGCATGGCCCAGGGCTTGCAGAACCCCTCCCATGCCGGCAAACTTGGGCGCCGAAGGCTGGATACCCACAGAGCCCGCAGGCTGAATGGGGGTGCCTTCCCCGTCGAAGCCGGGGTTTCGCTTGCCCTGGCCCCGGAACATAGGCAGGCTGGCAGGAGGCATGGTTGGCGCATGGATGGGCTGGCCCGGCACCCAGTTGGACGCTTGCCCGTAACGCGGCGCTTGGACAGGTGTTTCAGTACCCAGACGGGAATTTGGCGTTAGCATAGGACTGAAGTTGAAGCCGGGAGCGGAAGGAATTGGCCCGAACGCCGGGGCAGGCGTGGTACGGGCCATGGGCGCGACGGGGTGACCACCGGCGGGGGCGGGGGCCGATTTTTTCTTGGCCTTGGCCTCCTCGTACTTGATGATCCACTCGGTTTTCAGCTGGTTGAGGCGCGGAATCACCAGGGCCACGGTAAACATAATGGTGCCCACGCTGAACAGCCATCGCAGGCCCTTGATTTTAAGCAGCTTGGAGACTTCGGAGGCGTTCTTGGTAAACAGTTCCTGGGCGGCCAGCTCCACGTTGTTCGATTTGCCCATTTTGCGCCAGGCCACCTCGGGCGACAGGTGGTCGGCGCCCTTGAACAACTTGGGCAGGGCCTTGTCAAACACCCGGCGCATGGCATCCACGCCAAACAGCCAGATGATGGCCACCACCACTTCTTCCACGAAGCGTTCCTGGAACTCCATAAAGCCGCCCCGCTTGGCGGCGGCGGCGGAGCGACCGGCGATGACCGAGGTTTCCAGGGGGGCAATGGACTTCCAGCCTTCCTTGGAAGTCTCCAGAAACAGCTTCTGCACCTTGTCGGGCACAGGAACGCTGCTCATTACATTGGTTAGCCCCGTTAGCAACGTCATGCTAAACGCCTTTCAACCCGTGGATTTTTAAACCGTAAACACATCAAAGTCCTATACTGCCACACAAAAGCCCCTCAAGAAATTTTTGTGTCAGTGAACGGCCCGATTTGTTACGAAATTATGAAGCGGCGGAAAACGGCGTGGCTACGATAACGTTACCCTCCAGCACCGCTCCCTGGCGGTCGGCGGCCTCCTGGGCCCCTTCCCAATACAGGATGCCGTTGCGGTAGTAACGTGCCGCATCAGGAAGATCCAGGCCGGACAAGCGACCGGCGTACAAATCGTGCACGCTTTCAAGATATTGCTGCGGGTTACCGATATCGCTCCAGTAGCCCGGCACCACCTGGGCCCAGAAAATCCCCAGAGAGGGGTCTTCTTCCACCCGACGGAGGATTTCCGGGAAGATATCCATGGCAAAGTCGAACAGCACCTCCCCGGGCGCGGGCATGCCTTCCGATGCTGCCTTGCTCTGGGCCTGTTTCAGCAGGTTTTGGTAGATTTCCCGGATGATGGGATAGGCTTTGGGTGAAAAAATATAGAAGCCGGTATTGGCCATGCGGGAAAGGGCCTCCGCCTGGGGCGGTTTTTCCTGGAAGCCGGTAATGCGGCCCGATTGCCCGTCGTCGCCCGAGCGATCGGTCAGGATAATGCCGAACTTGCTCACGTCTTTTTCCGCCACCAGCTGGCAACCCAGGGTGACCAGGGCGTTATTGCCCACGTGGGCCTCCATCAGGTCGGAATAGCAGGCGTCGGTGACCGCGTCGCCCTGCACCACCAGGATGGGGCGGCCCTCATCCAGCAGGCCAGCGTATTGCGGATCCAGCAGCATCTTGCGCAGGCCGCCCGCTGTGCCGGAAGGCTCGGCCTCATCGATGTAGCGCACCTCGGCGGCCTGGGATCGGGCCAGGCCGGCCTTCAGGGAGGCGGGCATGAAGTAGGTGTTGACCCGCAGGTGGGTGAAGCCGTCCCGGGTCAGGCCATTGGCAATGCACTCGATCACCGATCGGTTCCCGGCCAGAGGCACAGCCGGCTTGGAGTAACCGGTATTCTGCCCGGAAATCGGCTCAAAGCGGGTAGCCAGTCCGGCGCCCAGAATCATGGCCTGGCGGCTGTGTTGCTGTACCGGGCCACGAGAAGCACAGGGCAGGCGATCCGGGTTTCCGGTGACGGGCTCCCCGTTCAGCTGCACCGTGGTGCCGCCCACCGCAATGCGGGAGCCGGGCAGCCCAAAATACTTGAGCCCGTCTTCTCCGCTGACAATGGCGGTGTAGCCCCCCTTGCCATAAAAAATTTCCACCTGCGCCGGGCTGTCCGAGGCATGCTGAATGCGGCCCAATACCGTGCCGGTTCGGGTATCCCGAAGCTCAAAGGTGTCCGGGCCGGTCACTTCCAGCACCAGCCAGTCCGCCTCCACGGCGCGGTTCAGTTTTACCGGGCAAGCCGCCTCTACGTTCATGGAACACCTCTCTTTGCCAAACATGCAACGGCGCCCCTGATTGTACCCCCGACGGACGGAATGGTCGAGTCACCGGCGGGCCACCCGCAGAACAACCCGCCCCTAGGGAATATCCACGGACTGGATGTCGACCGGCTCCACGTCCACGCCATCGGTATCCACGGATTCCACGTCCACCCCCTCCACGTCGACGCCATCCACGTCCACCCCTTCAATGTCCACCCCGGCCACATCGTGGGAGTCGACATCCACGCTTTCCACGTCGACGGAGTCCACATCCACGCCGTCAATATCGAAACTGGCCTCCACCCGGCGGTTTTCCCACCGGATGAGCTCATCCGGGGACCCCGGGGGTTGCAGGTTTTGCCGGGTGAACAGGCGATTGCGCCACGGTTCGCGCTGGAATGCCGCCAGCTCCCGCAGGCCGGACATCAGGATCGCTCCGGCATCCAGCTGTGGGCCCAGCAGCGGGTGGGCCTGCACCGCGGGGGGCAGGGACAGGGCCAGCAGCAGGCCAATTGCAAGGGAAGCGACACGCATACGCATATCCCTATTTTAGCCGAGGTTCGCCCGGCGTGCCATCCACCACCCAACGCAGTTCCCCTCGGGGGGCGAAGCCCGAATTATTACAATTTGTAAACCCCATCCGGGGTTCTAAGCAATTTGATGGATTTCTAATTTTTATATTAGATATATCTTATTTATCTCATCACTATTTATCTCATACACATCTCATCTGTAACTCGTTACTTCAAGATTCGGAGGGTTCCCCACCATGAGTATGCTGCAGAAACAGGCCAAAGCCTTCAACAACAAGAACTACAACGAATTGCTGCGTATCAAGCGACAAATGCAAGGGCTGAAAAACGAAATGGACTTTATCGAGATCCTGACCAACTTCTGGCCGCTGCCCAATATGGCCACCAAAATGGAGCGGCTTGAACAGAGAATGCAGGCGCTTAACTCGCGCTACGAGCAGACTCTGGAGCAGTTGGTCTCCTAGGCGGAAGGCAGGTGTCCGGGCCAAGTGCCGGCATCTGCGCCCCTTTACCTTCAGTTACAGGCTTCCCATCCCCAACCCCTTTCCATTGACATAGGCTGGTACAATCCTACTCACTCCATCCAACTCCCAAGCCAACTCACCCCATTGACAGATGAGAATTCCGCCCGGAATGCCGAGGGGCCCCAACCCTCCGAACGGTGTTCCGGGCTTATTCTTTTGTGCCGACCAGAAGGAGGATTTCGGCCCGCCAGGCTTGTCATTTGCCGCAGGGTAGGCTACCCTTAAGGAAGCGAGAGACGCCGGCATCGGGCACACATCGGGATGTAGCGCAGCTTGGTAGCGCATCTGCTTTGGGAGCAGAGGGTCGCAGGTTCGAATCCTGTCATCCCGATACTTCTTTACAAGGTATAGTGAATGGTTTTGTCCCGGATACCGCAAAAGTGTCCCGGAAAATAATTCTCACTTAAATCGAGCCCACGAGCCGTTGGCCGTGACTGTTAGGAGCTCGTTAAGTGGATAAAACCGTTTACTCTCTCAAAGAGGCGGAATCTGAAACCGGAATTTCCGCCGAAACTCTTAAAAAGTGGATCCAGCGTGGCCGGATTCCGGGCTTTCGCTCGTCTAAAGGCAAGCGTGAGGTATGGAAACTCACGTCCGATGTCGTTGCCCGTCTCCGTAACGGCAATCTAAAAGATGACTACGAACGGCTGTTCCGGCTGTACCTGGACGAGATGCGCACCGGGGTTTACTGTGGTCGTCCTCTCTCAGCCAAACATATCCGACAGATGGAAACCTATCTGTCTCGGTACTGGTCTGTTCTGGCTCTGACTCCTTCGGTCAGCGGGATCAATGCCGAGAATTTCAAACAGGTCATGTCGAGCTTTTCTGTGGACTACCACGAAAAGCAGGACTTCTTCGCCACCAAAATGCACATCTATAAAGCCGTCATGGGCTTTCTGAAAATTCTGGTGAGAGAAGGCTACAAGCGACCGGAGGACAGAGCAGCCGCCATGGCTCTCCGCCCCAAGAAGACTTTCAAACTTAAGAAAGACTTCCTCGAACTCGAAGAGGTTCAGCAGGCGCTCTTTCTCAACCGGAAGTGGCGCAAGGGGCGGCGGCTGTACGATGTTTTTCTGATGGATATTCTAATTGCGCTGTATGCCTTTGCTGGACTTCGCCGGATGGAAGCGGCCAACCTTCGTCTCGATCAAGTCCATCTAGAAAAAGGGTATCTCCACGTCTACGGCAAGTGGAATAAGGAACGGCTGGTTCCCATCTTTCCGGTTCTGCGAGAGCATATCCAGCAATGGCTCGACATTCGCAGCGAGCATCTGTCCCGCAAATCCATCTGGTTTGTCCCGCAATACAATGGCGAGCGGCTCACAGAAAGCGCTATCGGAGACCGTTTCCAACGGTTAAAGAAAGAATACCCGCAGCTTCGTATTGCCCCTCATGATTTGCGAAGGAGTTGCGCGACCATCGTGGCCCAGCATGGTATGCCGGTGGGGATGATCCAGCTTATGCTTGGTCACGAGTGACCGGGACCCTTTTTTAGATCCACCTGAGGCAGAGTATGGGGGATCATATC
>CAYMIG010000009.1:0-29270 GCA_964390635.1 uncultured Vampirovibrionales bacterium
CTCCCGGCACGGTACCCGCCACGCCGTCCGGGCTGGTTGCCAAGGCGGACAGTGCCGGCACCATCACCCTGTCCTGGCAAGACAATGCCAGCAACGAGGACGGCCAGGAACTGTGGGTCAGCACCGACGGGCGAACTTACAAGCTACTTGGCCGGGTGGCGGCAAACGCCACCAGCCACAGCTACAATGCCGGAACCACCCCGCAAACGATTTACTACAAGGCCAGGGCATACAACAGCGCGGGATTCTCCGGCTTCAGCAACCAGGCATCGGTCGGCCTGCCGGTCAGCCCGTCTCCCGCGCCAGCGCCAGCGCCTGCCCCGGCCCCGGCACCCGGTATCCCGGCAGTGCCCAGCAACCTGGCGGGCAGCGCCTCCTACACGGGAACGGACCATACCGTCAACCTGAGCTGGACGGATAATGCCACCAACGAAACCGGCTACGAGGTCTGGCTGAGCACGGACGGTATGCAGTACAAGCTGCTGCAAAGGCTGGGGCCCGACGTTACCGGCTGGTTGCACAGCTTTGCGGAGATGCCCACCCCCTTCTTTTATAAAGTAAGGGCTTACAACAGCGCCGGCTTCTCGGCGTTCAGCAAACAGTTCAAGGTGGAACGTTACTGATTGCGTGATATGGCAGATGAGTGCTTAGCCGCCGGGTGGCGGCTTTTTTATGGCCAGGCCCGACATTTGAAACCGGGCGCTGTTTGTATCAGACTGGTGCAAAAAGGAGGAAGCCCGTGATTCTGGTCACCGGGGCCGCTGGTTATATCGGCAGCCACTTTGCCCATCAATACCTGAAATGCTGCCCGGATGCCCGGGTGATTGCCGTGGATAACCTGAGCGAAGGCAACCGCCAGGCCATCGAGGCGCTATCGCAGGCACATCCGGGCCGAATCACCTTCCATCAAATGAACATCGGCGACCCGGCCATGGCAGCGTTGCTGCAAAAGCACAAGGTCAGCGCCGTGGTGCATTTTGCAGCCAGCGCGCTGGTGGCGGAATCCCAGGCCGATCCCCTGAAGTACTTTACCAACAACGTGGGCGAAACCATGGCCCTGCTGACCCATATGCATGCCGCCGGGGTGCGGAACCTGGTTTTTTCCTCCACCTGTGCCACATATGGCATTCCCCCAAGCAATGTCATTGATGAAAACACCCCCCAGAACCCCGTGAATGTCTATGGGCGAAGCAAGCTGATGGTCGAGCAAATGCTGGCCACCCTGCATGAACGCGGCATGCTGCACTATATCGCCCTGCGCTACTTCAATGCCGCGGGCGCCGACCCGGACGGGATGCTGGGAGAAAGCCACCGCCACGAGACCCACCTGATTCCCATCGTGCTACAGGTGGCCTCCGGCAAGCGAGGGGAGTTGAAAATCTACGGCAACGATTACCCCACCCCGGATGGCACCTGCATCCGCGATTACATCCACATCAACGACCTAGCCGACGCCCACATGCGGGCGCTGGAGGTGCTGCAATCCGGCCAGCCTGTGGGAGAGGCCTTCAACCTGGGCACCGGGCAAGGCGATTCCGTACAGACCGTGGTGGATTTGTGCCGCGAAATTACCGGGCATGACATCCCGGCTGCCATCACCCCCCGCCGGGACGGGGATCCGCCGGTGCTGGTGGCATGCGCCAACAAGGCGATGCGCTATTTTTCGTGGACCCCGCGCTATGCGCTGCGGGAAATTATCCAGACCGCCTGGCATTGGGAGCAGCATCGCCGTTTTTAAATACGGACGCGCACTTTTGATAGATTCCCGATATCCCGTCTTAATCCCTTTGCGGAAACGGTGGCGGGAGGCGCCCGGAAACACTGCCTGATCGGGTGATACCCACATGGGCTCCTTTGGTCAAGAATGTTCCGGTCAGCAGTTATGGGGGTTTGCCATGCAGGCACGCATTTGCCGTTATTGCGGCAGCAGCAGTCTCAAGCGCAAAGAGATAGAGATCCGCCACCTCAATTCAACAACCTTGCAGCTCAAGCAACTGCAAAAGGTGGTTGAACTGGAGTGCGACACATGCGGATGGGTCGGCACCGAAGAGCAGGGCGCGGCGGCCCCTCTATCGATGGTATTGCTTTAGGCGACATGTTGGCTTCACGCTGAAAAGCCGGCCCCCAGGCAAAACAGGAGGCCGGCTTTCCGGTTGCGGTCGATGCTATCTACTGGGTCATAATATCCCCATCGGTGCTGTTCACCGGGTTCAGGCCGTTGAAGGTCTCAAACTTGAAGATCCCGGTGTTCCCGAACCAGGACTGGGCATCCACCGTAATTTCCCCGTTGTTGACCACCCCGCCCGGGGCCTTCAGGAAGATAATGCCCCCCATCGCGTTAGCCGGGTTGGTCGCCCCGCCATCGACGGTGCCGTCGCGATAGGTAATGGACTCCGCCCCGATGCGGCCATTGGCGTTGTTGACAATCCGGTTACCGGCCTGCAAATGCACGCTGGAGCCAATCTGCCCGGCGTTCAGCAGGCGAACCCACTCCGGTCGCGGGTTGGTGGCCAGCGCGGGGTGGACGATGAAAAAGCCTTCCTTGTGGTTCAGGAACAGGTTGTTTGTGATGTTGTTGGCGGCTTTCACCGTGGTGGCGCCGGAATGCGAGGACAGGTAACCGGGCTCAATGGTAAAGGCGGAGGATGTGTGCTTGTTGAAGGCCGTGTTAATCATCACCCGGTTGTTGGTAAAGTCGTGTCCGGCGGCAATATTGATGCTGCCGCCCGTCCACAGGCCCCGAGACAGCAAGACCCCGTCGTTAACAATATCCCCGCTACCAATAAAGCTTAGGTGCCCCCCGCCCAGGGATAGTTCCACGTCGTGGAAGCCCGGCCCCACCTGTTTGACGCCGGGCGACCAGTGCATGTTGTTGTCGATCAGCCCCTTGTTCAGAAAAGTCAGCGTGGCCAGGTTGGTGAAGAGGGGGTTGGCGTTGTCGTTGGCAAAGTCGGCAGTCAGGGTAAGGTTGGTGGCGTTGCTGGCCACCACCAGGTTGGACTTGTGCCGAATCAGCTCCAGCTGGCCGGTGGTCACCCCGAAGGGATTGTCCACCGTACGCAGGGTAGCGCTGCTGATGCGTCCGCTCAGGTTGGTCTGAACGCTGCCGGTGCCGCCGCCCCGGGTCATCAGGATGGCGTTTTCGCCGTTCACCGCCAGCTCATGCTTGACCGTCTGGATGATGGCGTTATTAGGGCCCGTCGTGCGGGTTCCGGGCACGCCGGCCTCAAACTGGCTGTTCACCGTGGTAACGCCGTTCTGACGGGTGGTTCTAGAATGCTGCTGGCTGCCGGAATTCCCCAGGCCGCCCGCCTGGGCCAGGTACACCTGGGTGGTGGGAAACGCGGAGGGATTGGGGGCGACCACGGTGCCCGACGCCGCTCCCAAGCCGCCTTGTCCCCGGATCGGGTTGGTGGTAGCGGTGGCGGATCCCCCGCCCACATCCCGGGCGATGGCCCTGGCATCGGCGGAAGCATTACCGCCCCGACCTCCCCGGCCCCCGTTGGCCTGTACAACCCCGCCCCCGGTGGGGTTGTTATCGCTACTGAAAATAATGAGGCCGCCCCGGCCACCGGTACCCCCGTTGCCCGCGAATGCCTGGGCGTTGGAAGTGACGCTTTGGCCATTCGCGGTCGCGGAAACCGTATGCAGGATGGCCGCATTGCCCCCGGCCCCGCCCTCGCCGCCATCGGCGAAGATTTTGCCGCGGTTGTCCATAGTGACATAGCTGAAGGCTATCAGGCCACCCTGTCCGCCAGTGCCTGCGGTAAAGCTATTGGTCAGGGTATCGGGGCCCGCATTGCCGGTGTTCAGGCTCACATTGGCCGCATTTCCGCCATTGCCCCCATTGGCCTGGATGATCCCGGTATTGACAATGCGATCCATGGCATTAATGGCTATGGTGCCACCCTTGCCGCCCATGGTACCGTTGCCGGAGTTGGTGACACCGTTTCCGCCAGTCACATCCATGGTGCCAAAGTTAATGCCATCATCCGCGGCGGCGATAAGAATGGTGCCGCCGTCCGCCCCGCTACCGCCACGGGCCAGCAATTGGCCCCGGTTGGTAACGGTGCCACTGGCTCGTTCCAGCGTATTGTTGCGGTTGATGAGGGTTGTTTTGGTAGTGCTGTCGAAAATGGCACTGTCCGCCCCATTAATGACCGCATCGGTGTCAAAGGTCTGCCCGCTGGCCACCAGGCGGATGGTCCCACCCCGGGCCGTGGTGGGGCCGGGAACCAGGTGGGGAGCGGGGGCACCCATGATGACGCCCTGGCCGGTACCCGCTGAAATGGTTCCCGGGCTGGGATTGTTGACCAGTTGAGGGTTGGCGGCCACGATGGCGGCATCCCCGGTGGAGGGGTTGAAGTCGGTGGCCACCCCGTTGGCCCGGATAATCCCTTCATTGTTGACCAGGCCTCCCTCGATATTGATGACGTTGGTATCGAACGTGCCGATGACCTTACCGGAAGTATCGATAAGGGCGCCGTTCTGGATGTCCACCACGCCGGGGGAGTTGATGACCACCGCCCCGCCATTGCCGCCAAAGCCCTGGGCGGTAATTTTGGCGCCGGGAGCCAGGGTAGCCGCCCCCACGTTGAATTGCACCAGGCCGCCGTTAAAGCCGTTGGCAAAAATATTGCCGGACTGGAACAGGTAGGCGGAATCCATGAACACCTTGCCGCCATTGCCCAGGTAGAGGCTACCGTTTTTCACGGCGCTGGCGTCGATATCGCCGTCAATGCGAATTACCCCGCCCGGGGCGCGAAAATACAGGGTGCCGCCGTTGCCGGTGGGTATTTTGTTGGCATCGGATTCCAAACCCCTTACCAGCTGCCCGCTACGGAGCCAAAGCCCCCCGGATCCGGTATTGACAAAGGTGGTACGCGAGCCGGGGGTGTTGAAATAGGTTCCCCCCTGGATATCGCGTCCCGTATTGGTGGAGTTCAGGTCGCCAGGGGCGGCCAGGACGGCACCCGGACACAGGCCCGTGGTCAATGCCAGCGAGGCGGCCAGTAAAATACGTGCGCGGCAATTGGGCATAACTTCTCTCTCCTCGAAAATCGCTCTCTGAAAACCTGCGGGTATCCCGGTTTGAATTGTCGGCTTTCATTTCACACAAAAGGCTGAGTGCTGCCTATTCTCTAGTCGAGTACCCCTCCCTATCCAACCAGCGAATTTTTAAACCCGGCGCCGCCACCTATACTCGAGCTGGCCAAAAGCTTCCCACAATGCCCGAGGTTCATTTTGAAGCGATCCATTCATTTTGTATCATGGCACCATGCCATTCGGCGGGTTGGCTGGGCGCGTGGGGCTTCCATCCTGCTGTCCGGCGCCGCATTATTCCTGCTGTCGCAACCGGAAAGCAGCGCCCATACCAATTTACCCCCCGCCGCCCAGAATCCCGGCATACTCACCCCAGCCCCGGCAGAGCTTCCCTCGCAAAATGAGGCAAGCCACCCGGAAGCCGAAAGGCAGGCGCCGGAGCCCCTGGAACTGGAGCTGCCCGGCCCGGCCCAAGCGAAAGGCGACACGGACTCGCCGGCATTTTTTGTGAGCCGGGTGCTGGTGGAGGGCGCCGAATTGTTGGGCCCCGCGGAAATTGCCCGCCTGGTGTCTCCCTGCCAGGGCAAAACCGTTTCGCTTGCAGAGCTGGAACAAGCCGCGCAAGCCATCCAGCAGGAATACCGCAACCGCGGCTTCGCCAGCACCCAGGCATTTCTGCCGCCCCAGAACATCGTGGACGGGCAGGTCCGCATTCGGGTGGTGGAGGGTCGCATCGGCAAAATCAGCATTGAGGGCAACAGGCACTACCGCTCCCGGGTAGTGGCACGAGCCCTGTGGCAGGCACCGGGGGACCGCTTCAACCTGAAGACGTTGCAGGATGACCTGAACCGCAGCAACCGGCTCAACCGCTTCAAACTGAAGGCCACGCTGCGCCCCGGCGAACTTCCCGGCGAAACGGACGTGCGACTCCAGGTGGCGGAACCCACGCCCGTGCAAATTACCGGCCTGTTCAACAACCAGGGGCGGCCCTTTATAGGCATCAACCGTTGGGGTTCCGAACTCAACCTGTACAGTGTGACCGGCAACGACGACCGGCTGAGCCTTCAGTGGCAAGAGGCCGACGGCACCCGCATCCTGCTGGGATCATACGCCATCCCGCTGAACCGCGCCGGCACGGAAGTGGCAGTCAGCTTTGCCACCAGCGGCGTAAACCTGGATTTGGGCATAGAAAACCAGCCGCCAATTACCGGCAAGGCCACCAATTACGGGTTTTCCATCAGCCAGCCGCTGGATCGCGACCGGGTCTGGACGGCGGATGCCGGCTTCAACTGGCGGCGGGTGGATTCGTTTTTTGACCGGGATCTCGTCGCAAGCAGCGACATCCGCTCGCTGCAGGCCGGGCTGAGCTTCAACAAAACCGACCGGTTCGGGCGAACCGCCAGCCGGGTGCAATTGACCTATGGCCCGCAATGGATGGGCGCGCGGGATAAATTCTGGAAAGGGGAGGCCTTTTTGAGCCGCCTGGTAACATTGGCCCGCGACCAACTGCTGATTGTGAGGGCGACTGGCCAGTATGCCGGGCAGGCGCTTCCGGGGGCGGAAGGCTTCCAGGTGGGGGGCGCGTTCAACGTGCGCGGTTACAGCGAGGGGCTGCTGCTAGGCGATCGCGGTTATACATTGGGCCTGGAGCATCGCTGGCCCGTTCCCTTCCTGGCAAGGCTGGCTCCCCGCATGGCCAGCCGGACGCAGGGCGTGTTCTTCGTGGATGTGGGGCAGGCCTGGCTGGACAAGGACAACCCGGGCTTCATCCCCGGGCGATCCGACAAGCGATCCCAGACCCTGCTGGCCGGGGCGGGCGTTGGCTTGCGCGCGCAAATTACCGGCCACCTGCAGGGCTACGTGGATCTGGCCTGGGGGCTGCTGGATCGCCAGGCGCTGGAACCCCTGGGGCAACCGCGCATGCGCCTGCACTTCGGGGTGCGCGCCCACATGGTTGATGAGGATAATTACAAAATCCGAGGCCATCAAACCACCTGGCTGCAGGGGTCTAAAACAGATCCTCCAGGTCATCCGCCGCCGCCTGGGAAACTTTCCGGCGATGCTCCGCCTCCAGCCCTGATTCCGGTTCGCCATCATCCGTGACGTCAAATTGCAGCCGGTGGGTTTGCAGGGCAAAGTCCACTTCCGGGTGGGTACGAAACTCATGCAAAATATCCCGCCAGATGACGTTTTCGGTATTGCGTCGGCGCTTGGGTTCGCACAGGTAGCGCATGGTCAGCAGCACGCCGTCGCTTTCCACCCGCACGTACACCGCAGGCTCCATCCCGGTAAAATACAGGAGCATGTGCCGGGCATTGTCCCGAATGAACTCCTCGTCCTCGCCGCGCACCAGCACGGAGTGCCGGCGGGCAATCCGCTCCAGCATTTCCACCGCGCTTTCCCAATCGCTCTCGAAAGTCACCATCACCGGAATCTCATTCCAGATGTAGGGAAACGACTGCGTATAATTGGCCACGGATTCCGTAAACACCTTGCCGTTTGGAACAAACACCAGCCGCCCGGTGGACTGATCGGCATGCACCCAGCGCCCGATTTCGATCAGCGTGGTCATGGCCGGGTTGATGTCCACCACGTCCCCGCGATCGTCGCCAATCTGGATGCGATCGCCAATAACAAACGGCTTGCGCCACAGAATATAAACCCAGGCCGCCATGTTGAGCAGCGGGTCTTTCAGGGCAATGGCAATACCGGCGGAGGCCAGGCCCAGCACCGTGGCCACGGAATGGATATCGGAAAACCAGATGCCCCCAATCAAAAACAGGCCCAGCAGAAAAAAGAAGTAATTGGAGAGCTTATGGGCGCGAAACAGGGTTTGCGGATCCCGGACGCCACGGCTCAGCATCAAATTAACCGCGCTGTGCAGCATGCCCACCACCACGGCCACCGTGATCGATCTCAGGATATCAAGCTGCACCCCGGTGTTAAGCCCGGTATGGCGTAAAATAAACTGGCTGACATCGGGATCCATCAGGCGTCACTCTCCCCGGGTTATGCTACCACGGCAATGGGGGAGGGGGAAATTACCCGAAAGGGCGTTAAATCCCCGGCCCATGAGCATCTGGAGAGCATCGCCGTTCCGAACGCACCTACCGGAAACCGGGAACTTTTGGCCTGGTCCGTTCGACTAAGTGCCTGACCAGTCCATAAAACGAATTTAGCAGGATTGAGAGTCGTCAGCACGTCACCGATTGGCCGCCAGGGCTCGCGTTTGGATCGACCCCGGCATACCCCGCGATAAATTCCATACCTCGGCCATTCCATGCCGGATATCTTGATCTGAGAGAGGCGTTTCTGAAGCACACGGAAAGGTATCCCGATGACTTTACCGGCCCCGTTAATCGACATTCTGGCCAGCCATACGGCAGGCGAGGCCATGCATTGCGAAGACTGCAAGGGCCTGGGCGAAACCGGCCAGCCCGACCCCGATACGGGCAGCGAACCCATGGTTTGCCAAAGCTGCCTGGGCAGTGGATATAACCAGCTCGGGCTCATCCTGCAAGGCATATTAAAGCCCCCGCCGGAAGGTTTTGGGCCGGTCGCCCTGAAGGATGCGCTGAAAGAGTACCTTGCCCGCATGGCCAGCCCTGCCGAAGGCGTTACCCGGTGGAGCCGCACCCTCGGGCTGATGATGGCCACACCGACGGAGCCTACGCCCAAGGCCCAAAACACCCCTTCCCGCAAACGGCGGATATCCTGACCACCACACAGAAAGGACGGATTCACCATGACAGCTTCCACCACGGCAGGCAAAACCAAAACGGCCACCAGCGGCGGAATTTTCCGCAAGCTCCTGGCCGTGCAGAAAACCGTGGACGCCATTCCCAAAAAAGGCTACAACGCCTTTCATAAATACCACTATGCCACCGAGGCCGACATCCTGACGGTGAAGCAAACCTTGAACGAACACGGGCTGATCGTGCTGCCCACCACGCTGGAGGAGGAGACCGGCTTTCGGGATGCCGGGCGCAGCTGGGCACGGGTTACGCTGCTGTTTCGGGTGTTCGACGTGGACAGCGGGGAGGAAATCGATGCCCGCTTCACCGGTTACGCCGAGGACAGCAACGACAAGGCCATCTACAAAGCCACCACCGGGGCCAACAAATACTTCTACCTCAAGTTTTTCGGCATTGCCACGGAGGACGACCCCGAGCGGGACGAAACACCCGCGACGAAACCCAGCCTGGCGGCCCGAAGCCAGGCCAAAAGCCCTTCAGGAAGTGGCCTCCAACGGAACCAGGCACTGATTAACGCCAATAAAATCCTGTCGCTGCAAAAGCAGGCCGGGTTGAGCAACGAAGAGGTGCTGGAGATAGCCGGCATCGAGTCCATCCGGGATCTGGCGGAAGCCGGGGACTCCGAAGCCCTGGCCCTGGCCTACAACCGGCTGAATAAGCACGTGCAAATGCTGCAAGCCATTTAACCTCTACCTACCAAATAGTGGCGGTTTGCCGGGGGTTCCACGCCGTTGCCCCGCAACCGCCCCAACCCGGACCTTTGCCTACCGTCCGGGTGTTTTTTTAGATGGTCGAAAACCCGAAAGGCGCCGCGCATGGGCCGCTTTCCGGACAAGCGCCTGAATAACCGTAAATGGAAATCCGGCGAATCTCCAGCGGCTTTTCCACCCCGGCAGGAAAAGGCGTCTGGACGCCATTTTGATAATAATAGGCGAAGTTGTTGCCGTGGGTAATCCGAAGCTGGCTGGCCTTGGTGATTTTCAGGGGCGTCAGGTCGAAGACCGCCGAGCCGTAAATCACGTAGGCGCCGCCTTGCTGCTCAATCCGCCCGGTGCCCACGGGAGTGGCCGCCGCTCCCAGATCGTAGCACTCGTCCCCGGTGCAAGATTCCACCACGTAACCCTGCTGGTCCATGGGATCCTGCTCAATGTAGAAATCCCGGCCCGGTTTATCTACGATGGGGAACTTCAGCTTGAGAATGCGGTTATAACTTCCGACATCAGCACTTTCCGGCAATATGAAGAGACTTCGGTTTTCCGGCAACGGTTCATATTTCAGCGGGATGGTGATGGCCTTGCTGCTCATCCTGACCCGATCCAGCCCCACCGGGGCCAGCAGCGGGGTGCCCAGCGAGCCCGCCACGTCCACGGTCACCTTGCCGCCCTGCACATCGATACGCTCTATGGAGGGAGAAAATCCGCTCAGGGAGCTGACCTGGGTCGCCCCCTGGAATGTGTTGCGGGCCACCTGCTCCGCCAGGGTGGGCTGGGGAACGGCCTGCCCGTTTTCATCCAGGGTGTAATAGGCGCTGGCGGCAACCATGGCGGCGGCGCTGGCCGACTTTTGCAGTTCGTTGTGCAAGAACGCCTGCAAACCGGCATAGATTCCAACCCCCATAAAACCCACCAGCACGATAATGGCCGCCACAAGCACCAGCAGCGTGGCGCCCCGGCAGGCCCGGACAGTGTCACGCTGATTGAAAGACTGGTGCTTGAAGTCCGGCATGCCTACCTACCAGTTCTGGCCGTTGTTGCCACCATTGCCCATGGTGCCGGAGGTTTGCGTAGGCGGGCCCTGGTTTAAATTGCCGCCCGAACCAAAGCCGCCGTTGCCACCCCCGCCAAAACGGCCTCCCAGGCCGCCGTTATTGTTGTTGCCATTCCGGTTGCCGTTGCCGCCACCGCCTTCCCAAGGCGGGACATTGGGCGTACCGTATGGCACCCAGGGCACATCCGCAAGGCGAATGGTCACCAGCGGCTGGCTGGGGCCGGGGCTTTCCAGGGTATTCATCATCACACCGGATGCTTGGGAGGGCTGACAACCCGAAACGGGGTTGGCGCCCACGGAGCCACCGGCGGATCTTCCCGCGGCAGTCACCCGGATGGCGGATTCTCCCATGTATGCGGGGTAAAGCAGGTTACGGTTGACCACCTGGGTCACTTTCACGTCGAAGGTGGGCAGGAAGGGGGCGATGGGGGTGATGGTCTTTCGCCCCACCAGCACGCTGCCATAGTCGTTCTGCTCACGGATTGCGACCGAATCCAGGTAGGGGCCCATCTTCAGGTTGCCGCCCAGCTTGCTGCCGTTGATATAGCCCAGCAGGTCGCGATCGCAAATGGCGTAGTCGCTGGCGGCCATCTCCAGTTTCTGCAAAGCCGGCTGACGGATGGCATCGGAGGCCATGTGGGCCTGGTACATCGCCATTCCCACCCCAAAAGTCCCCACCAGCACTAGCAGCATGACAGGAAACATCAGCACATATTCCACCAGGGATTGGCCGAAATACGCTTTAGAATTTTTGGGTCGTAACATCAGTACCACTTCCTCGAGTACCTGAGACCTCGGGGCGAACCAAATCACCCTGGCCGGCATAACCGGCCTCATCCATTGCATTGAGGGCCTTGGATCCCCCTGGTTCCAACTTATCAAAGGCCACATCATCCGAATTCCCGGAGAGTGCATTCTGGGCAAACTCACTCCCTTGAGATTCTGGGTTCACAATCTCCAGCGGATTGGCAAGCTGATCCCGCTCCTCCTGGTTTGTCGTCCCGTTGGTGCCGCCTACGCCGCCCCGCTGACCATGTCCGGCGGCACCGGCGCCCACTTGCACCCGTCTGCCGTTGCCATCCGTAATAATAATCCGCTCGTCAAAACCGGACGCGCCGGTGCCGGTTTGACCGGCCAGGTTGGCGGAATTTAAAGTCACGTTCAGGGTGGAGCCCTGCATATCGGAACGGGTATGCCCGCTGGCCGCACTGAAATATTGCCCCATCAGCCCCTGGATATCCAGAAACGTGCTTAGCACGCCCACCGTCAACAGGATGATGGCCGCCGGGACGGCATACTCCATCAGGCTGTTACCCCGCTGCTTGGCCCCGAAGCTCAACACGCGCATACACCATCCTGTCCGATAACCTTTGTGTGTATTTTCGGCCGGCGGGCCTGAAACTTTATATTTGTGTGAATGAATGTAGCGAAAATCCCGCTTAAGCCCCATCGGCGACAGAGGGAGGCTCCCCGGGCCCGGGCTTCGAAACGGCCATGCACACGGCCTGATGCAGAAAAACCAGGCCCAGGAGCGTGACCAGGTGGTACACGGCATTATAGGTTAGCCCCAGAGGGGGGCAATCTACTTTAAGTAACTGCAAAAGCGCCGCCAGAACCGTCAGGGCCATTGCAAGCAAACCCTTGAAACCAATGTGGCGACTGCCGGGCATGAAAGCGAGCCAGCCCAGCACGGCCACCATGGTACAAATGGCCGGGATGTTAAACGCAATGGCCAGGCTATAGCAGGACGACACCCACAGTATGGCCATGGCATACAAGAGATAAAATGCCCACACCAGGAATTTTACAAGACGGGCGCGGCGGATTTCCCCGAGTTTCCAGTGCCAGAAGCCCAGGGCCATATGAAACAGGTAAACATTGCCCCAGCCCACCATCAACATGACGGCTTTCCACAAGGGAATGGCGGCAGCCGGGGGCATATCCGGCAGAAAGCCGTGATAGAGCCCGCCCAACAAGGCAGACACGGAAAGCGCCAGCCAGAAGGCGCCGGCAGCCCGGGCCAACGGAGCACCTCCCGGTGCGGGCTGGCCCAGCTTTTGAAGTCGCCAGAAAAAAACCAGCGTCGCGCCCGTCAGCATGAAATCCGTCAGGGCCACATCCGGCTCGTACAAGCTCAGGCTCAACCCTAATTCTCCCCAGGCTCCCAGTATGTATTATCCGGGGAGGTCGACTCGTCCTTTGGCGGAGTGCCTTGTCCGCCCACCCGCCGACCATCCCCGTCGGAGACGCCGCCCAGGCTGGAGAAGCCCTCCGCCCCGGTTCCGGTCTGGGCATCGATGGCCCCGGGGTTGTTGTTTACTTCCAGCACGCCGTTTTTCAGATCGGACTGGGTATGCCCGCTGGCCGACATAAAAAACCGCGCCATGAGTTTCTGGATATCGCCCACGGTGGCCAGCATCGCGCATGTGGCCAGCACCACGGCCAGCGGCAGGGCGTATTCCATAATGGCGTTTCCGGTATGCAGGCGGCGGGTCATGGGGTCCCTTTCCATTCTCTGGCCCTGAAACCATTATCGGCCACATGGGCAAAATCTTGATCTCCTTGCGCAATGTCATCCGGCCGGGCTTGGAATCGAAGTATAATGGCGGACTATTCATCGGTAACGGTGGGAAGTTATTGCAATGATTGGGAAGAAAAGGAGAACCGCTTGAAACGACAGTCCGCTTTGATAGCCGGCCTGGCCCTGGCCGTGGGGATCACCTCCGCCGCCCTGGCCAAGGAGGTATCCGGCAAGGTGGTGGCCGTATACTACGAGCCCGTAACCGTCAACAACAAGACCATGGATAAGATTTCCGCCACGGTGCAGTCCTGCGGCACCGGGCAGTTTGAAACCGTCACATACACCCCCGGCGCCGTGTCGGACGACAACAGCCTGGGCTACCTGTTTACCCACCTAGCCAACCACGCCCGCAGCACCTCGACCCGGAACCAGTACATGAACGCGGTGCAGGGCTATGCCACCTTTGTGACCACCGATCAGAACGTGGTGCAAAAAACCACCTTCTGGGGTTACAACTGGGAATGCGGCAGAAACCTGGATGGCTCGGCCCCCGCACCGGGCGGCGGTGCCAGCGCATCTCCCGGCCAGGCACCCGCTTCCACCGGCAGCCCCGGCTCCAAGCCCGCCGCCTCCCCGTTCGGCAAGATGAAGAAAATCGGCTTCTAGCCCGTTTATCAAGAATTTTTGAGGATATTACCCATGAAACAAACGCTCCGCAACGGCATTTTAGCCATGGCCGCCGCCGGCCTGCTGGCAGGTGCCGCCCATGCCGCCAACGTGGCCGGCAAAATCGTGTCGGTCTCCCACGAAAAGGTGAACGTCAACAATGTCTGGCTGGACAAGATCAGCGTGACCGTGGACAGCTGCGACGCCCCCGGCACCCTGGTGACGGTGCAGTACTCGCCGGCCACCACCAGCGACCGGGCCGCCCTGGGCCATCTGTTCGACCAGAACATCACCTCGGCGCGCACCGCAGATTTGAAGGCCCAGCAAATGCCCAACGGCTATGGGGTCTTCTGGGTGGACGCCAACAACCGTGTGCTGCGCACCGGCCTGCTGGGCAGCCCGTTGAACTGCTCGCACGTGCAAAAGATCATCCAGCAGTTCCCGTAAAAACAAAGCCCGTCATAACCGAACAGCCGGCCCGAAAGCGTCGGCTGTTCTTTTGCCGGTACGGCCCGGTGCCGATCGTTCTGGACACTAGTCCCCTTTTAATCAATAATAGGCTTGGCCCAACTTGAGGTTACCCACCGACTCTCGGAACGGGTTCAACAAATACCGGGCCACAAAGACGGGTTCGACTCCCGACTAGGCTGTGGATAGCATAAGGCTTGTTTTGCGGGGCTGCCACCAAGGAAAAGGCCTTGCGGGCTTTGGGCCCCCGCCGATTTCTTGAGGCCCCGCGGACAGGCCTGACTGGAAAGGCGCTGAATGACCATGGAGTATTTAGTAACCCGACTCGGACTCATTCTGCTTGGGTTCGCCCTGATGACCGGGCTGTTCCAGTTTGTCAAATTCTTGGCTCGCAAAGTGGTCATTTTTGAGTACCAAACGGCGCTGCTTTATGCAAACGGACAATTCAAGCGGATCCTGGGGCCCGGGCTGCACTACATTTCCCCGTTGCTGGGCCATACCGTGGAGTTGCTGGATACCCGCCGGAACCTGCTGTCCGTACCAGGACAGGAAGTGCTGACCGCCGACAGGCTGAACCTGAAGTTCAGCGTAAATTGCGTTTATGAGATCAGTGACCCCTGCAAAGCAATCCACACTGTCAGCAGCTATCGCGACGCTTTGTATAGCGAGGTACAGATGGCCCTGAGGGATGCTGCTTCCAGCCGGAATGCGGAAGACATCCTGGATAGCCGAGCGGCGATTGCCGAAGAACTGCTGGGAAAAGTGAAAACCGCCGGCGAATCGTTTGGATTGAAGGTATTGCAGGTGGAACTGCGGGACATTATGTTTCCCGGCGAGTTGAAACGGATGTTTGCGGAAACCATCCGGGCCCAAAAAGAGTCCCAGGCGGCCCTGGAACGTGCCCGGGGAGAAACCGCCGCGCTGCGCAGCCTGGCCAACGCGGCCCGACTTATGGAAGGGAACCCCACCCTGTACAATCTCCGGGTCTTGCTGGCGATGGAAAAAAATAACGGCACGGTTGTGCTAGGACAACCCGGCCTGCTGCCCCTGGAGAAGACATCCCCAAGCAAACCTTCCGTCGTGCCCGAGGAACATTCCGAGCCCGGTGATTAATCCTCGTAGCCCAGCTTGGGGGCGGGTTTTCCGGTGATTTTGGAGAGCACCGGCAGAATCTCGCCGCTGTGCAGCCGGTGGCCCTTGGGATCGGCATAACTCAGCTGGATAACCCCCTGCTTGTCGATGACATACACCGAGGGCCAGGCAATACCGCCCTTGCTCAGGTTGGCAATGCCGAACTTGCGAATCAGCTCTTTTTTCTGGTCGGGAATAACGGTGAAGGTCAGGCCGTGCTCGCCCACGCTTTTCATGGCCCCCTCGGCGTTATCGGCGCTGATGGCAAGAATCTCGGCATCCTGGGCCTTGAAATCGGCCAGGTGCTTTTGCAGGTTGGTCAGCTGGGCGCCGCACACCGAACAGAAACTGCCCTGGTAAAAGATCATCACCAGGTTTTTCTTGCCCAGGTATGTATTCAGGCTGACCGGCTTGCCGTTCACGGTGGTGGCCTTGAAGCTGGGGGCCTTGCGACCCTCGGGAATGGGATCCAGGAACTCCTGGGGCTGCAGTTGCGTAACGTCGGGTGAAAGCGCAAGGCTTTTTTCGGTGTCATTGTCCTGGGAGGCCACCGGATTGCTGGTGCCGGCCATATTTTCCGGCTGATTCTTAACGGCGGCCTGGCGATTGGGCGGCACATTGACCGAAAGCGCATACACCAGACCCACCGAAAGGATCAGGGAAACGATCACCACCCAGATGCTTGCCTGTTTCTTCATGCGACACCTCGACAAACACAAACACTGAAACCGGAGCACCTTTTATTATATAATACGGGTTCATTTCAACCGAGGATGTGGTTAGCAAGCGGGGCCTACGTTTTGAGTACACGAGACAATGTGTATGACAGCCCGACCCGGGAAATCCACCTGCTGGAAAACCTGGCGATCCAGGGGCGCAAGACCGAACTGAGACAACTGCTCAAGCTGCTGAACATGGCCAAAAGCGGCCAGCCCAAGGCCGCCCTGGTGACCGGGGATGCCGGTATCGGCAAGACAGCGCTGCTGGAGGCCCTGGTGGACGTGGTGCGCGAGGGCGTTTACTGCCGCATTTTAAATGTGGGACGCATGGAAAGCCCCACCCCGGAGGCCCTCTACGTCGCCCTCATGGACACCCTGGTGCGCGAGGCCGATGGCATTCTGGACGAGGCGCTTGCCGCCGTGAACGAAATTATCCGGGATCTGGACCTGCGCTGGGATCGCCGCCAGCTGGGCAAGGCTATCTCGGTGGTGCGCCTGCAAGAAACCGCCGGCGGCCCGGAGGCCATCAGCCGGGAGCAACTGGTTAAAAGCATCCGCAGTCAGGTTCCGGCGGTCAAAAAGCTTAAGCTGTCCGTGAACGACAGTATCGAACGGCTGGTCGATCTCATCGTCAACCCCTGGGTACTGGTGGCCAGCGCCATTCAGAACCCCATGCACCCCGCCCTGCAAGAGGCCCTGGATGTGGCCGCCCGGCTGAAAAGCGGCCAAGAGCCAGTGACCCCGTTGCCCGTTGCCCATCCCGAGCCTTCCCCGGCCAGTGAAGACGACCCGGAGCTGGTCAACGCCTCGGAGGCCATCATCCACCTGCAGGCCCAGCCGGTGGCCAACCTGCCCGCCGTGCTGGAGCCGGATCCTGACCTGCCCGACTTCCCGCCGGTACCCGCCTACCCGGTGGCTATGCACCTGGAGCCCACGGTGAAGCCCATCCGCAACCCGCTGGTCAAACACCTGATGAACGTTTTCCGCTTCGTCAACGGCGCCATCCAGACGCTGGACACCGGCATGCTGGTTCTCATCGACGAATGGGACCGCATCCAGACCCTGCCCGAACGCGAAGCCCTCAAAGAGTTCCTCAACGAACTGCTCTACCAGATGGGCGAGCAGAAGGACTTCCACTTCATGACCGTCGTCTCCGCCCGCAACGAGGGTGAGAGCTACACGCTGGGCGGCACCCTGTTCAACCAGTTCCGCACCAAGCTGTTGCTGGACCCGCTGAACGAGGCCCAATGCCGCAAACTAATCCGAACCCCGCTGCAACAGGTCAACGCCACCGCCGACGAGGACGTCAACCGCCGCGTTTACGCCCTGAGCAAGGGGAATCCCTACTGGCACCTCAAAATCGTCCACTACCTGAAGGAACGGGTGGAAAGCAACCGGGTTTGCTTTGTGGACACCCCGTTTTTCGACAAGCTGGGCATTGAAGATCCCCAAAGCACCATGGAGCTGGGCTTCACCCGGCTGAAGCTGGCGTTCCTGAATGACGAGAACGCACTGCACAAGGCCATTGCGGCCCTGCTCAAACAATTCGGCGAGCGGGTGTTCTCTGCGGGCGAGGCCATCCGGGAGATCAGCATCTCGCAGGGAATGGCCGACGGCTACGTCTTCGAGGTGCTGCGCGGCCTCTACCGGCACGATTTCATCCGCCAGCTGCCCGCCGGCAAGGACGGCGAGAAGGGCGACCCGCGCTATGCCCTGCAAAGCCGCTTTGCTTACGAATTCCTGGTGGACAAGACCCGGGCCATCGAGACCGACATCTCCACCGACGAAAAACTGGGCTACCTCAAGCGCATCATCCCGCTTTCGGTGAAATCCGGCGAGCTGGATCGCGAGAAAACCCGCGAGGTCATCGCCCTCAGCGATGCCATGGGCAAGCGGGAGATGGTGGATTTCCTGGAAGGGGTTTTCCTGGAGGCCCTGGGTGACGACAAGCCCGTGGTACGGGTCACCGCGCTCAACAACCTGGCCATGATCGACTCCGCCGCGGCGCGGGAGGCTATCTTCAAGGCCATGAACGACCGCGACCCCATGGTGCGGGAATACGCCGCCCGCAACCTGTCCCAGCTCTCGCTGAAACAGGCCGACTCCACCCTCAGCCAGCGCATTATCGACGCCTTGCTGAAGGCCGTGGATGACGAGTTTGAAGGGGTGCGGGGCCAGGTGTACGGCACGCTGGCCAAGTACAGCCAGCACCGGGATCTGACCCACGTCTTTGTGAAGGGCCTTTCGGACGCCTGCGATCACGTGCGGCTGACCTCGGTACGGCAGCTCTCGGAAGTTGAGTCCGACTCGCCCTTTGTCTATAACGCCCTGCTGGACGCCATGGCCGATTCCGTGGCCGAAGTGCGCCGCTACGCCTGCATCGGGCTGCAAAAATACCACCGCCAGGAAACCATTGACGCTATCGTGCATATGCTGGAAACCGACACCGATCATAGCCTGCGGGCGCTGGCCGCCGACTCCCTGACCGGCATGGGCGAGAACAAGGCCTTCCAGGCCCTGGTGAAAGCCCTGCACAAGGAGGATTCCGAAGATGTGCGCCTGGCCGCCGTGCGGGCCCTGGGCAAGCGCCGGGGATGGCAAACCGAGGAAGTGCTGCTGAACACTATCGCCTCGCTGGACATTGACATCCAGCCCGTGTTCGCCTGGGCCGCCATTCGCAGCCTGGGCCAGGCCGGGGGCACCGAGCGCTCGCTCATCCTGCTGTCGGAACTGGCCGCCAAAACGACCAATAGTATTCTCGCCAGCGTGATTGAGTATGCCAGCCGCAAGATCCAGGGTCGCATCGACGAGTTGCGCCAGCTGGAGCGGCAACTGGAGGCGGCCACGCCCCTGACCATCGCCATTCCCAGCGAATACCGCGAGGACGTGGTGGTACTGGAAGATGAGCCCGTGGAACCCATCCGCATGGACGAGCCCCTGGCGGGCCTGCCGGAGGATGACGCCCCCCTGGTGGGCTTGGAACTGCCCACCGGCAGCCTGAACGGCATGCTTTCAGAGGTGCCGGAAACCGTGGAAGCCCTCCAGGCGGAAACCGATCTGGCCGAAGCCCTTCCCCAGGCCGCCCCCCCCGAAGAAGCCCCGGCAGAAGCGGAAACCGAACCCCAGGCCCACGACGATGCCAACCCGTTGGCGGATGCCGACCGGGCTGACGAATCCGAGGATTTGCCCGGGGACGCACCGGAAGCATCGGATGAACGACCGGTCGTCAGCCTGCCGTTTGAGGATCTCTCCCGGTCTCGCCCATAGCCCTTGTCGCCCTGCGGCGTTGTCAACAGTACCTAGTCCTTGAACGGGGCCAATCGCTGCCTGGGGCCGCCCAACAGCCATTGCAACAGTTTCACGCCATAGGTCAGCAGCCAGAAGTTGCGGAAGCTGTTTTTCTTCAGCGCGCTGACTTCCAGGCACACATCGCTCACGGGGATGGTGCCCACAATCCGCACTTTGTCCGTCGCGGCAAACCGAAGGGCCTCAACAGCCTCTTGCTTTACCGCAACCTGGTTGGGATTGTTCTCGGGAATCTCCACAGCACACGCGCCTCTAGTCGCAAAAAAGCCTCATACAAATAAATAAAAACAATCAACAACCGGCAATTGATCCATCTTTCGGATATCAAGCGACTGAAAACACCTTCTCCACAGCCTGCCCAGCCTTCTTTTTGAAAGCTGGCCCCCCGTCCTGCCCGATTTGGTTTTGTAAAGCAGGCTTGCTGCCCGCCTTGCGGAATGATTGCTCCACTCAAGCTGATCTGCCGCCCTGGCATCCTGCCGCAGGTTCAGGCTTTAACTTAAAGGGTTGGCCGGGAGGAAGGTTGAAGGAAGTCGCTCAATCAAATGTCGGGCTTTATTATTGAGCGAAGCGAGCCAAAATATCCCGAAAAAACTGCCTCCAGCTGAAATCCAGCCAGGCCCGCGGCTGGTAGTCCCGCAGCAAAGCAATTTCCTGTTCGCCCTTAAAGGTAACCTTGTAATAATTGGGGCCAATGACAGGCATTTTTTCTATCATGCCCTGCTCTTCCAACCGTTGGGTCAAACGCTGAAGCTCCGCCGCTGTAAATACCTTGTTGTATTCGGGATTTAATTGCTCCAGGGAGAAAACCTTGCTGGGGGTATACAGAGCCATCAGCAACAGCCCTTCTTTTTCAGGATCCAGAATCGACTTGACTTTAAGAGAAAGCGGGTCGTGCCCGGGTGCAACTTCATGACCCGTAAAATCGTGGGTCGCAATGGCCCCAGGAGGATACAGCCATGGCTTCCCATGCTGATCCACGCCACCCCGTTCTTTCAGTCGATAAGGAGCCCCACCGGCAAATTGCGGTAAATGAATCGGTGATGAAATCTGGCCCATGGGCTTGCCTCCCCCCATCAATAAGGTGATTAAAAGCAGAGTGAACTGACTCTCTGTATAACGTAGCGCTATTATAGACACTCAAAAGCCTTCGCGCCACAATCCACCTTTTTTTTACATTCCTTTACCCTTAACGGCAGCCTCGCACAATTTGAGCGCAATGTCTCTCTTGCGTCTGCAGCCAACATGGCGGTTCAACAGAAACACCGGCCCTGACAGCCCGGCCAAGAAAAAACCCCCGGCAATCGGGGGTGAAGTTAGAGTTACAAGATAGTGAGTATGGGGGTCAAAATTAATCGGGGAGCAGGCCGGCGGGGTTACGTCCGGGGTGTTCGCGGCTGACCGGGCGGGGCTCGGCTTCGGGAATCACGCGCTCAATGCCGCGGCCCAACAGCTCCAGCAGATCGGTGGTGGTTACAATGCCCACCAGGCTGCCGTGATCCATGATGGGCAGGCAACCGACGGTGTGGCCGCGCATCAGATTGGCGGCTTCGCGAACGGTGGTGTTGGGGCCGGCATGCACCACGGGTTCGCTCATCACGTCTTCAACCAGCAGATCTCGCAGTTCCGGCTCCAGCTTCAAGCCAATGTCCCGCTCGGAAAGAATGCCGACCGGCCTGCCGTCATCCAGCACCACCAGGTGACGGAAGTTGCCGCGCCGCATTTTGTCGTAGGCCGCTTCCATAGTCTCTTTCGGGTGGATGCTTTCGACCTCCAGGGTCATGAAATCCCTCAGGCGCATATCGCTCTCCTTTGCATTCGTTTCCCCTATTATGGGCCGGCGGCGTGGTTTAGGAATCCGTCATTGGACTATCAGCCAAAATCGCGAGCGGTTATTAGCCGGTCGCAGAATTTTCAAAGGGCAGGGCTGGAATGATAATTCTGACTGGCGAAAACTTGCGCCCATTGTCGTGTTTGGCCAACCGTAGGAGGAGAATGCCATGTCACTGATGAGACCCTTGTCTGATATGCGCGAGGAAATGAACCGTATTTTCCGCGAAATGGAAGCCTTCCAGTTTCCGGCGCTGGAGGATTTCCCGATGCTTTCCGAAAAATCCCGGCAAGCCTGGCTGCCGGCGGTGGATATCACCGAAAAAGACGGCAACTATGTGCTGAAGGCCGAAATGCCGGGCATCAAGCCGGAGGACATTGATATCGAAGTGCTGGATGACACCGTGGTGCTGCGCGGCGAAACCCGCGAGGAGAAAACGGAGGACCGCAAGAACATCTTCCGCCGCGAACGCCGGGTGGGCAGCTTTTACCGCCGGGTGCCCCTGCCGGGACGGGTGAACAAGGACAATACCCGGGCCGAGCTGACCCATGGCGTGCTTCAGCTGACCCTGCCCAAGTCGGAGGAATCCGCCCGCAAGTCGGTGAAAATCGAAGTCAGGTAGCCTGATCCGTTCAGGGGCTCAAGCCGGTTCCCGATTCGCGGGGGCCGGCTTCGGGCCGTCTAGACCGTCACGGGCAGCGCCTCGAACACCTTGGCCAGCGCCTGCGCCACGGCTTCCTGCTCGTCGGGCCGCAGTTCCGGGAACATGGGCAAGGACAGCACCTGGTCGCTCACCCGCTCGCACACCGGGTAGTCAGCCGGGCTGCAGTTGAGCCCGGCGTGGGTTTCCTGCTTGTAGAGCGGCAAGGGATAGTAAATCATGGTCTGCACGCCGGCCTCCTGCAGGCGGGCCTGCAGCTCGTTGCGGAAATTCGCGGTTCCGCCCGGCAATTCGCCCCTCAGTTTGACGGTGTACTGGTGGAACACGTGCACGGTGTCCGGGGTGCGGGCCGGGGTTTCGATGAATTCGGCCAGCGGGGCCAGCAGGCGATCGTAACCATCCGCGATGTGGCGCCGGGCCTGGTTCCATTGGGCCAGGTGCGGCAGCTTCACCCGCAGCACGGCAGCCTGCAATTCGTCCAGGCGGCTGTTGATGCCCGGCTCATCATGGTAGTAACGGCGGCGGCTGCCATGGACGCGCAACATGCGCAGGCGATCGGCCAGTTCGTCGTCGTTGGTGCACATCATGCCGCCATCACCCAGGGCCCCCAGGTTTTTGGAGGGAAAAAAGCTGAAGCAGCCAATATCGCCCAGCCCGCCCACTTTGGCGCCCTTGTATTCGGCGCCCACGGCCTGCGCGCAGTCCTCAACCACGTACAGGTTGTGCGCCTTGGCAATGCGGCGAATCTCGTCCATGTTGGCCGGCTGCCCGTACAGGTGTACCGGCATGATAGCCCGGGTGTTGGGCGTAATGGCGGCTTCCAGACGGGTCACATCCAGGTTGAAGCTGTCGGGCTCGATATCGATGAACACCGGCCTGGCGCCCGCCCGCACGATGGACTCGGAGGTGGCCACAAAGCTGAAGGGCGTGGTAATGACTTCGTCGGTGGCCTTTCCAAAGGGAGCGCCGATTTTAAGGGCCTTCAGGGCCAGAAAGAGGGCATCGCTGCCGTTAGCGCAGCCGATGACGTGGCGGACTCCCAGCCACTGGGCCATCTCCTCCTCGAATGCCTTGACGTTGGGCCCAAGGATATAGGCGCCGGAAGCGGCAACCTGGATGAGTGCCTCGTCAATCCTGTCTTTCAGCAGTTCGTATTGACGGGTCAAGTTCAGAATAGGAATCAAGCGCGTTTGCCCCTGTGGTCAACTGTAGTACCTTCCACTTGGATTGCCGGAGGTACCGCCGGTTGCAATAGGAGCAGCGAATCTCTTCGTCGGACGCGTGCTGGGCCTTGCTCCCGCTGAGCATGGTGTTGCCGCACTCGCACCGCCACCCGGCAAACTTCAAGGGGTTGCCATATACTATCGCAAAATCGGGAATATTTCTATCGACCACGGTTCCCGCTTCGATAAAAGAGAAGCGCCCAATGGTAAAGCCGGAGGCCACGGTGGTCTGCGGCCCGATTTGCGCACCCTGACGAACCAGGGTGGGGCTGATGCGTGAAATATTACGGGCGTTGGCCCGCACGTACTTGTTTTCAACAAAGGCCACATGGGCCCCGCAGTAGACCTCGTTTTCCATAATCACGCCGGAATTCAGCTGGGCGTGGTTCATCACCTTCACGCCGTCGCCCAGGAACACGCCGGAGCCAATGGTGACGTTGCGCCCAATATGGCAGTTGCTGCCAATGATGGTATTGGCCATGACGTGCGTAAAATGCAGGATGGCCGTGTGCTCGCCAATGCGGCAGGGCGCATCCACAAAGGATGACTCGTGTATGTAGGCGCTCTCGGCCCGGCTATCCTCGAAAAACGGTTCAAAATTTCCGTGCATGAACAGCCCCTCTGGTGATCCGCACTCTCTGGTTCGATCCTATCATATACCACTTCTATTTGAATAGTGATTATACAAAAGGTGGATTTTGTGCGGTAACGGCGGAACCACGCTGGTAATATCGGCCAGCCCGGGCAAAAGTTTAGCCCCACCGCCATGGCTGTGGCCAGAAGCCGCCCCATGCGCCTTACTCCCGGTCATGAGGGACTTCCGGGCGGCGGCATTTTGTAACGGATTATGAACCTCCCCCCGCGCATGGGCAATTCGGGATTTTTGATTGTTTTTATTTTGATGGTAGAGGTTAAGTTGTTTAACTTGTCGATTTCACAGTAGTGGCCGGTGTGACTTGCGTGCCGGATAGAGGTAGTTAGGTAGAGAAGAGAGAAATGACTATGTTCCAGCCTATGGGATTTGGACGACCCCAATTTTCGACGGGCAACCTGGCGTTTGTGCAGCAGCCCACCCTGAATTACCCGGGAAGCGCCCCCAACCAGTTTGGCGGCAGCTACATTCCCCAGTTCCAGAACTTCAACACCAGCGGCATGAGCCCCCTGAACGCCAGCAATGCCCTGCTGGGCATTCCGCCCATCACCGGCTTCAACGCCGGGGTCAGCGGTAGCACGGGCTTCGGCGGCACCGCCCTGGGCTTCCCCGTGCAGGCCCAGAACGCCTTTGCCGTTCCGGCAAACGCCGCACTGTTTGGCAGCCAGGTGCCGCAGTTTAATACCGGGTTTCCAACCGGCACCACCGCAATAAGCCCCTTTGGCGCCTCCGCCGTGCCCCAGTTCAACACCGGCGGCGCGGGCTTCCCAACCGCCGGTCTCGGGCAGCAAAGCCTGCTGGCCCAACCGCAAGGCCAGGGTTTCCCCGCCGGCAGCATTTTCAATGGGCCGGTCACCATCAACACCTCGGTCACTCCCACGAACAACCTGTTCGGTTCGATCTTCGCGGGAAACCAGGGCTCGATTAACGCACCCTTCACGCCGAGTTTTGACATGAGCGGGCTATTGGGTGGGCCGCAGGCTGCGCAGCAACAGGCGATCCAGCAGCAACAGCTGGCCGCCGCCATGCAGCAGCAACAGCAAAACCCGGCGCTGATGGGTGCCAACCCAATGGCCAACCCGATGCTGGCGGCGATGGGTAATCCCATGGCGGCTGGAAATCCGATGGCCATGGCCGGCCCAGCCGGCTTTGCCCAGCAGCAAGACGCGATGGGCTTGCAGGGCCAGCAAGGCCAGGATGGCATGATGATGTTTATGCAAAGCATCATGGCCCTTCTGAACGCCTTTATGGGAATGTTCATGAACCTGCTCGGGCCCATGATGGGCCAAATGGGCCAAATGGGCCAACAGCCCGGCGGCCAGATGCCAGGCTCCACCGGAACCGGTAACACCGGCACCATTGGCGGCGCCCGGGATGGCTCCAACCCCGGCGGCAGCACCGGTGGCGCAAACAACACGCCGGGCTCCCAGGACAACATGGGTGGCGGGGGCTACCACAACAACTGCCCCGGCAACAATCCGCCGTACACGCCGCCGAGCAACCCGCCCTACACGCCGCCCAGCAATCCGCCATATACGCCGCCGAAGGATGAGGAGCCACCGTATTGCCCTCCCAACAACCCGCCTTACAATCCTCCGCAAAACCCGCCGAAGGATGAGGAGCCGCCGTACTGCCCTCCCAACAATCCTCCGCAAAACCCGCCGAAGGATGAGGAGCCGCCGTACTGCCCTCCTAACAACCCGCCCGGCAACGATGACGATTGTCCCGATGACGACAAGCCGGTCATCCCCAGACCCGGCCCCATCATCGACAAAATCCGGGATGGCATCCACAACGGCAGCCAGGACAACACCAACGACGATTGTGACTGCGTGTGCCCGGATGACAATGACAACCAGCCGGTCATCCCCACACCCGGCCCCATCATCGATGCCATCCAGAACGGGGTTAACGGCAACCCGCCCAAGCCCCCGGCCACGGGCCAACCCGAGACCCACGATCTGCTGTACCGGATCCCCCCGGGTCAAGGCCCCCAGGTTCTTATGGTCTAGGCATCAACCCTCAACGAAACCCTTGAAAAGCCTCCGGTTTCCGGGGGCTTTTCCTTGCGCCGCCAGGGCCTGGGGTCACCCATGTTAATCTTTGTTACCAGATCCCCCCGGCTTGAGAAATTTTTGACTGTTTATATTTTTTATATATATACATTCTTTCTTCCCATCAAGCACATACAGAGGCGTTTTAAGAGGCTTTTAAGAGAAGCAACCGTCGCGGCCCTACCCGCGGACCGGTATCAGTTTCTCCCCACAAATTGACCCGACCCCGTTCCGGCGTGTCGGCACAGTTGTTTTCATCAATGGCGGTTAGCTCTATGAGATGAAACCGACCTCCCTGTCTGCGGGAGGTCTTTTTTTGCGTTGGAAAGCCCCTTGCCAAGGCATTCAGCGGGATGTATCAAAAGCTTAACAAAAAGCATGCGGGGATCAATTGTCCAACGCACCATGGTTTTATTTATTTACACAGTATATACATTTAACATCCATACTCTATTCTTTCCAGAAATTACGAGAGGCATTCACGAGAGCAAGCTGTTTGACATTTGGCTGGCAGCTGATCCAACCCATAAGGAGAAAGCGGAATGGTTAGTCCATTTTTCGGCTTCAGTTCCCCGCTACAGGGATTTTCCGGCAGCACCGGAGCAGCAGGTTTACCTTTCGGCGTGGCCGGTTCGAACCTGGGAGGGCTGGGTGCCCCCATCGGCACTGCGGGGATAGCTTCCAGTCTGTTCGGGGCCAGCACCCCTCAACTCGGAACCGCCGGCCAGGATCGATTCAGCCCCAGTTTTCTGTCGGGCAGCAGCGCCCAGGGCAACGCAGAGTTCTCCCAACTGATGCCCATGATCTTGACCCTGCTGAGCAGCCTGATGCAACTGTTCATGGGCGTGCTTGGCGGACAGCAGCCCCTGCCCCAGCCTGGCAGCATTCCGCAGCCCGGCGGTTATCCGCAGCCCGGCGGATATCCCACGGGCGGCTACGAATATCCAACCCCCGTCTATAACCAACCCCCGGTGTACGCGCCGCCTCAGGCACCCGCCCCGGCACCCGCCACGGCACCCGCCCCGGCACCCGCGCCAGCACCTGCGCCAGCTCCGGCTCCGGCTCCTGCGCCTGCGCCTGAGCCCGAGAAGCCACCGGAAGATCGCACACCACCCGAGGAAACACCGGAAGAAAACCCTCCCAGGCGTTACACGCCCCCGGTCAGAACGCCGGAACCCCCGCCGGCCAACGACACCGAGGAAGATGATGATTGCACCTGCGTCTGTGAAGACCACGACGAGGACGCCGAGCCGGAAGCACCGGAGGACACCGGGCCCATCCCCATTCCCCTGTCACCCGGCGGACGGCCACGAGTATATGCGGTCTGATCCCCACCGCACTTCCACCCCCCAAAAAACCCTTCCCCGCCCGGAAGGGTTTTTTCATGCACGCCCATGGGAAACACAGGCCAAAACGCCGCTTCCCGGCAATAAAGCAGCCCATCTGATCCGCATTCGTGCCAGGTAATTGTAAAGGTTTTTAACGCCCAAACCCCCCGCCGGTCAATTTCATATCTATGGTTGTTTTTATTTTCGTAAGAGGTAAATTCCCTGGAGAGAGGTTGAAGCCCCCACGGGCAGAGACGACGCAACGGCTATTGGACAGGCTGGAATAGGGTGATCCCCTGCACTTAACAGACCCAGGCAGATCAAGCGTTCCGGCTGGAGAGCACCCAACAGTTTCAATAGTTCGGCTGGCATTCAAGGATATGGCTGATTGAAAAATCAGGCTGGCATTAATTTAACCACTATACAAGCAAGGAGAGAGGCGACATGGTAAATCCCTTTGGCCCCACTGTCCCCGGGGCAAACCAGATTCCCGGCATCAACAACGGTGCAGCCGGCATCCCGTTTACAGGCACCGGCGGTAGCCTGGGTGTTGCCGGTACCGGCGGCACCAACGCCAGCCTGTTTGGCGAAAGCACCCCGCAATTAAGGCTGAATAATGGAACCGATCTGTTCAGCTCCTCGTTTGCGCCCAGCTCGCAATATGGCGGGCAGGCCGACTTTTCGCAACTGCTGCCCATGATCATGACCATGCTGACCAGCCTGTTGCAGTTACTCCTGGGCGGGTTTGGCGGACAGCAGGGCTACCCGCAAACCGGCGGCTACCCGGGCTACCCCAGCTACCCGCAAACCGGCGGCCTGGATGCCCAACCCCCCATTTATAACCAGCCACCGGTTTATACCCCGCCCCCGGTGTATACTCCGGCTCCCGCACCGGCCCCGGCTCCCGCACCGGCCCCCACGCCCGAGCAGCCGCCGGCCAACGACGTGCCCCCGAGCAATCCGCCGGCCTATGACAACCCGCCGGACAACCCGCCCCATTACGATTGTCCGCCGAACAACCCGCCGGCGAACCCGCCCGAAAATCCTCCCGCTGACGAGGAACCGCCGGAAGACGATACCCCTTATGTGCCTCCGTCCAACCCGCCGGAAAACGATACCGAGCCGGAAATCTGCCCCGAGCCAGAGCCCGAACCCGAGCCGGAACCGCCGGCAGTCTGCCCCGTACCCGAGGCGGATACCGAGCCCGAGCCGGTTTGTGAATGTCCAGACGATGACTCCAACGTGATTGAGGCCGTTATGGACGTCGGCGAAGAAATTGTCGAAGCGGTCGGATCCGCGATTGACGCCGGCAAGAAATTCATCGGAGGACTCTTTGGCGGAGGCGATGACTAAGCCGGCCTTGAGAACCGATGATCAATAAAACCCGTCACCAAAAAACCTCCCCGGATCTGGGGAGGTTTTTTTCTTGCCATAAGCCCGGGCAAGGATTCAAGGCCATTCACAATGGCCCACTGCTTGAAACCGCAACGGAATAATCAACCGGCAAAAGGGTTTTGGGCGCTTGCCATCAATGTAAACAATTTTGAACTTGACGGGGCAATCGGTTAATTTCAATTATTTGATTGTTTTTATTCATATATATAACTATGTCCCTGTAACCAGTAAAAATGATTGAGAGAGAAAGGCTGCTTCTGAAAAGGGGCAAATAGGCATTAACCCTGTCACGAGAGAGAGTCAAATTAAGGAGAGAAACATGCCAGGAATGAGCGTAGGCGCTTATAATCCTTACGTATATTCCCCCAACGTAGGCCTGGGTCAACCGACTCCCGCATTGGATGCCGGTACCGGCCTGGCGGGAACCAGTCTCTACAAGCCTACCCAGCCGCCCGGATATCCCGGTGCCGGCGGTGGTTTCGATCTGGGCGGCAACGGCAACCCCATGCAGATGATCGTCCAGATGCTGCAACTGATGATGATGATGTTCCAGATGTTCATGGGTGGCGGACGCGGTTTGCCCCTGCCCTTGGGGAACTCCGGAACCGCTGGCGGTAACGCTGGCACTGGCCTGGCTGGCACTGGACTTGCCGGAACCGCCGGCACTGGTGTAGCCGGTACCAACTTCGGCATTGCTGGCAACAACAATGGCGTGGCCGGAACCAACTTCGGTATCGCCGGCACCAACAA
>CAYMIG010000009.1:29370-138603 GCA_964390635.1 uncultured Vampirovibrionales bacterium
GTGGCCGGAACCAACTTCGGTATCGCCGGCACCAACAACGGTGTGGCCGGAACCAACTTCGGTATCGCCGGCACCAACATTGGCGGCGGCGGTACCAACGTCGGTGGTGGCGGCAATAATGGCGTAGCCGGCACCAACAACGGCATCGCCGGCACCAACAATGGTGTGGCGGGCACCGTGTACAATTACGGCAACCCCTACACGCCTCCGGCACAAGACAACACCCCGGTGTACACGCCTCCCCCGGTCTACACGCCTCCGGCGCAAGACAACACCCCGGTGTACACGCCTCCCGTCTATACGCCTCCGGCCAATGACAATACGCCTCCGGTAACGCCGTATTGCCCTCCGGTTGAGCCGCCTCCGGCCAAGGACACCGAACCCCCGGTGTACCCGCCGCCTCCGCCGCCTCCGCCGCCGGTATACCCGCCCCCGCCGCCCCCGCCGGACTACAAGGATAACGACAAGGGCAACTACTGGGGTGACCCGCACTTCGTAGGTTTCGGTGGCGAAAAATACGATGTAATGGGTACCGCTGGTCAGACCTACAACATCCTGTCCGACAAAGGCCTGCAGTACAACGCCAAGTTCGAGCAGTGGGGCAAAGGTGACGCCACTGTCATCGGCGAAGCCGGGATGCTGGTCGGCAACGACAAGGTCCACTTCGATCGCTCCGGCGCCGCTCCGACCGTTAACGGCGTGGCTATGGAAGTCGGCAAGGAAGTGCAGCTCGACAACGGCAGCGGATCGGCTGTCTGGGACGGCACCAAACTGGTCGTCAACACCAGAGAGTACGTGATCGATCTGCAGGTCAAGGATCCCAACAACGCCAATGGCGCATACATCGACAGCAACGTCAGCATCAGAAGTGGTGTTAACCCGCTGGCCGATGGTGTGGCCGCCCACGGTATCCTGGGTCAGACGGCGGACGGCGTGGCAGGCGCCCACGTCGGCAACCTGGGCCAGGATCAGGGCAAGCAAGGCGGCACCGTTATTGATGGCACGGTCGCTGACTACGTCATCAACGGTGGCATCTTCAGCACCAACGGCGCCAACGCCCAATTCATCCGCTACGCCTAATCGGCTAACCGGATCAAACAAAAAAGCCCACCTTCACCGGTGGGCTTTTTTACGTTCCGGGGCGGTGCGGTGGGGAGGCCATCCGTTTGGCATGCCCGGTGACCTGGCCCAGCAGCAGCTTGCGGCCTTCACTGATATTTTTGCGGACGGACTGCATAAAGCCCAGGAATCCGCCGATACCGGAGCCCGCCAGCGCCAGGCCGCCGCAAATGAACACAAACACCTTGGGCACTTTGCCCTGGAAGACTTGCAACAGGTTGTTCCGCTGGCTGAGGGCGCCGATTACCAAGCCACAGATGGCGCCATACAGCGATCCTTTCAGGCTGGAGGTGATGGTGGTGCCCACCGCGCTTTTGCCAAACTGGGTCAGGGAAGTAACCTGCTCGTTGGCCCGGTCAATGGTCTGGATGCCGGTGCGGGGCAACAGGGCCTCCTGCTTGCTGCGCAAAATGGGCGCCCCGTCGTGCAGGCCGTAAACCGACTTGTCCAGCTTGAAGGAACGCGACGCATTCAGCGGCTGCCGCTGCAGGCTTTGCTGGATGCTGGCCAGGGCCGGGTTGGGGATGGCTGCCGTTCTCGTCATTTTGCCGATGAAACCCCCTGTTGAGGTTTTTCATTATACCAGGATCAATAAGACCCCTGAAGCCGTTTTCGTGTCAGGGAAAACAGGCGTTGTTAATATTTGTTTACCGGTTTGTCTTTTTCGCTAAGCATCCCCCGGGCCCTTAAACGGGTCGGGATCGGAGCCCAGCGGCAAGGCCAGCGGGGAAGTCAGATCCGGCGCCTTGGCCAGCGCCGAAAGGACCGGATCGTAAGCGCGCACCATCTGCACGAAATCCGGCAAATCATTTGCCAGGCGATAGGCACCCATTACTTTGCCGCCGGTCAGGCCCATCAGCACCAGGGTGCCCAGGGTATCCAGGCCGGCATCGCCCAGCTCGGCCAATTGTTGAATCAGGGAGGCCACCTCCAGGCTGTCTTCGGCCACAGTGCTCAAAAGCTGCTTGCGCTCCGCCTCCGACACCCGCCCAGCCTCCACCCAGCCCAGGCGGGTGGGTTCGTTTTCCTGGAAAGAGGCCAGCACGATGCGAGCCGTATCGGCGGGAATGTTTCCCTTACCATCCATCAGGCCATGGCGAACCAGGATATCCCGCGAATCATCGTCAATTTTGTAGTTGGCATCCCGGGCCCGCTGCCAAAGCTTGAAGCAGGCCAGGTTAGTGCCTTCACCCGGCTTGTCCCCGTTCAGCAGACGCAGAATCATGGCGCGCACCGCCTTGAGCTTGGCGCTGGAAACCTGTTCGCGGGTTCGAAGGGTGACCGTATCAGGCAAGCCGTCGGGACGGGCCTGGGCGGCAATGTCGTAAACCTCGTCCAGGGTGGCGTCATAAGGATGGGGGAGCCAGCGGATGATTGTGCTATCAAGGTTTTTTTCGGCAGCGAAGCTGGCCAAAACCACCTTGGCCACCCCCGGGCTGATCAGGCCATCGGGCTCCATCAGCTGGTGTTGCACCAGTTTTTTCTCGATCAGGGGCGGCACCGCCTGGTAGCGATTCTTGGCCTTTGCCCACAACGTAAACACGGTATCCGAATCGCTTTGCAGCAGGGTCAGTACCCGGGCCCGGATTTTCTCGGCTTCCTTGAGGGAGACGGAGCCCCCGGACTTCAGGGGCACGGCATCGGCAGGGGGTTTCTGCGCCGCTCCGAAAAACACATCAACCGCCGGGCCGGGAAGCCGGGGCCGCATTGCGGCATGTCCAGGGGTGGCATGCCGAGTGACACCCGGTATTTTGTTGCTGAGACCCGTCAAAGTAATCATTGAAACCTTCCTCGTTCCCGGCCCGAAGCCCCAAGCCCCCTGTTATTCCATTGGCTCCCGCCCCGCAAGGTGATTTCCGGCTATCGGGAAGGGAAATTCGCAGAGTTGCCAGGAAAATTTTTTAATGATTAAATGATAGCCACTCATAATACTTGATCAAGTAAGGATTCCCGAAATGGCCAGCACTTGTGAAGTTTGCGCCAAAAAACGCAACAAGTCCAACAAAGTTTGCTTCTCCAACAAGCACCATCGCTTTTTCCAGTACCCCAACCTGCAAAAGTGCAAGGTGATCCTGCCCAACGGCCAGCACAAGACCATCACCGTCTGCACCAGCTGCATTCGCGCCAACAAGATCCGCCGCGTCGGCTAGGCGCCCGCCCACCGTCACTAAAGGGGTACCGCCCATGCGCTTTTTGACCGCAGGAGAATCCCACGGTCCCGGTTTGACCGTGATTGTGGATGATTTCCCGGCGGGTGTCCGGGTTTCCATCGAGGCCCTCAACCAGGATCTGGCCCGTCGCCAGCAGGGTTACGGACGCAGCCCCCGGCAAAAGACCGAGCACGATACCGCCACCATCAACGGCGGCATCCGGTTTGGGCAAACCACCGGGGCGCCCATCGCCCTCTGGGTGGAAAACCGCGAGCACGCCAACTGGACGGAAGTCATCAAGCCCGACGGCCAGGTGACCGAAGCGGCGGAGGGCAAGCGTTTCACCCGGCCCCGCCCGGGCCATGCCGATCTGGCGGGGGCTTATAAATATGGGCTGGATGACCTGCGTGACGTGCTGGAACGCGCCAGTGCCCGGGAAACCGCCGCCCGGGTGGCCGCCGGCGGCATCGCCAAAGCCCTGCTGGAAGGGCTGGGCATCCGGGTCTTCAGCCACGTGACCACCCTGGGCGGGGTCAGCGTGAACGAAAACGAACTGCCGGAAAACTACGAGGAAATCTGGGCCCGCTCCGAAAGCAACGACCTGCGCTGCGCGGGCAGCGACGCCACCCTGGCCCGCATGACCGAAACCATTGACGCCGCCTTGCGGGACGGCATTACCCTGGGCGGCGACATTGAGGTCGTGGCCCTGAACGTGCCTCCCGGCCTGGGCAGCTATACCCAGTGGGATCGCAAGCTGGACGGCATTTTGGCCCAGGCGGTGATGAGCATCCAGGCGGTGAAGGCCGTTTCCATCGGGGCCGGCGACCTGGGAGGCCGCCTGAGCGGGAAAGAGTTCCACGACGAGATTTTATGGAAGGAAACCGACGGCGAACGCCTGCTGCATCGTCCCAGCAACCGGGCCGGCGGGCTGGAAGGCGGCGTGACCAACGGCAAGCCCGTGGTATTGAAGGCCGTGATGAAACCCATTTCCACCATGCGCAGCCCGCTGCGCAGCGTCGATCTGGCCACCGGCGCGGTGGAGGAGGCCCACTTCGAACGCTCCGACACCACGGCGGTGCCCGCCTGCGGGGTGGTCTGCGAAGCCATGATGGCCATCGTGCTGGCCCAGGCCGTGCTGGATAAGTTCGGCCACGACAACTTCCACGACATCCGGGCCGCCTATACCGAGTACCTCGCCCGGCTGAAACCCAAGCCGGAAATGACGGTCTAGGGCGTGCCGGCCCCGGGCTCCCGCAAATCGAAAAGCAGGAGATCGGTTTCCCGGCTGAGGCCTTCAAAGACCAGTGCCTCTTCATGCACGACGCCTACGCCGTCACCGGCTTCCAACAACTTGCCGTTCAGCTGGAGTGAGCCGGTGGCCACGTGCACCCAGCAGGCACGGCCCAGCGGCAGGCGATATTCCCGGCGCTCGTCAGCGGAAAGCAGCGTGGCGTATACATTCACGTCCTGGTGCACCACCACCGAGCCATGCTGCCCCTGGCGGGAGGCAATCAAGCACCAATCGCGCCGCTTTTCGGCCTGGCTGAAGGACTTCTGCTCGTAGCCGGGTTCCAGTCCCTTGCACTCGGGCAGAATCCAGATTTGCAGCAGGTGAACCGGGTCGGTGTCGGAAGGGTTGAACTCGCTGTGCAGCACCCCGGTGCCCGCCGTCATGCGCTGCACGTCGCCGGGCCGAATGAGCGAGCCATTGCCCATGCTGTCCTTGTGGGCCAGCGTGCCGGAAAGAATATAGGTGATGATTTCCATATCCCGGTGCGGGTGGGTTTCAAAGCCCTTGCCCGGCGCCACGATGTCGTCGTTAATCACCCGCAGGTCGCTAAAGCCCCGGTTTTCCGGGTCGTAATACTCGCCAAAAGAAAAAGTGTGCCAGCTCTCCAGCCAGTCAATCCGGGTATGGCCCCGCTCGCCCCGTGTACGTACCTGCAGCATCTCAACGCTCCTTTTCATGCAAACCAGTCCCTTGAGCGTATCCCAAACCCGCCGTCCCGCCTATCCCAAAACTGGGCAATCGGCAGGGCGGGCTCGATTGTTTTTTCCCGCCCCGCTTAAACTTACTTAACAATATGGCACCAAACATGCTTGACCCGGCTTTATAGGGCAGAACAACAGAGTTAGATTGTTTCAAACGAACCGTATCCTTCCACAACAACAGTTCATCATCACCAAACAAATTTCAACGCGATCCAATCAGGGGGAATAGCGAACATGAGTTTCATTTCCAACCTCACACCAAGCTTCGGGATTTTCACCAAACGCATCATCAGCCGGGTGGGTGAGACCGCCACAATAGAATTCGGCGGCAAGGCCGGCAACATCCTGATTAAGGATGTTTTTAAAAAAAGCATCGCCGATCTGTCCAAACTCACCGCAGGCAGCACCGAACTGGGTCGCCTGGGGGCCTATAAATTGCGCGCCAAAGCCTATTACGAGGGCTTGATTAAACCCATCCTGACCGCCCCGCTCAAATTAATCCGCCGCATTGCCGGCATCATCCGCCACCCCGGGCATACCTTAAGCAAAATCATGGAAAAACTCAGGGGCCAGAAACCGCCGTCAGAAGCCGCTGAATCCGTGGTGAAAATGCTGCCCGCACCCAAAGAAATTGCCACCGCCTAGATTTTCTTCTCCTGTCTCATATTCCGTTCCCTTTGCTTTTTCCTCTCGCCTGGCCTCACCGCCGGGCTTTATTTTTGGGAAAATCACCGGGAACTACTGCCCTTTGCCGGAACCACCGGGCTTTCGGCGCAGGATAATTTCCTCGTCGCCCTGGCTGACCACCACGTAATCCTCGCCTTCAACGCCCAGCCTTTCGCGAAGCAAATCCCGCACGCCCTCAAAATGGCGTCCCTGGGTTGTTAGCTCTTCCTGTGCCTTGTGCTTTCCGAATTTATAGAACAAGCCGCCTGAAACCGCATGCATGCCGTAATGGAACAGGGCGAACAAACCGGAGATTAATGCCGCCGCGCCGAATTTTCCGGCGGCGTCCGTGGCCTCGCCGGGCTCTTGCGCAGGCTCCGTTTCGGCAGGTTTTGGGTCGGGTTGCATCGGGTGAATTTCGTCGCCTTCCTGCAAGAATCCTGCCTGCGGGGTGGTCAGGCAAAATTCGTCCCCATGCGACTCGGGCGCCTCCCGCACCTCGGCATGGGGATGTGACTGGCCCATCATGTTGGCCACCAGGGGTTCGACAAAAGGCGTGGAAAAAATCAGCAGCGTGCCACCCAGCACCTCGGCCAGCATCCAGCGCTTGAGCCGTTTGGCCCGCGGATCGCCCTTGCCTGTAGCGCCGTGATGGCCGTGGCCGAATTGGACTTGCTGTCGCCAAGGAGGGGGAAGCGTGCCACCCGAAGGGAGCCGCCCGACGGAATTAATAGGCATGGGGTGAAGTAACCTTCGATTGAGATTGTCTTGATTGAAACCCAAACCGGATTTTAATGCAATAGTATTGCAATAAAATTCCAGATGACAAAACACCCGGCGACTTGGGGCACCGGGTGTTGTCGTGAAAAAGAACCGGGTTTTAGCTCAAAACCGCCGTTCCCAGCTTTTGGGCCAGGGTTTCCCCCATCTGGGCTGGGTTTTCAACCACGGTAATACCTGCCGCGCGGAGGGCAGCCATTTTTTCCGCCGCAGTGCCCTTGCCGCCGGAGATAATCGCCCCGGCATGGCCCAT
The DNA here is from genome assembly GCA_964390635.1 of uncultured Vampirovibrionales bacterium. Taxonomy (GTDB): domain Bacteria; phylum Cyanobacteriota; class Vampirovibrionia; order Vampirovibrionales; family Vampirovibrionaceae; genus CAYMIG01. The sequence continues at coordinate 36,331 of CAYMIG010000009.1, forward strand.
GCGTTTTCCGGGCGGGGCGGTTTGCCCGGCGATGAAGCAGACAATGGGCTTGGTCACGTGCTTCTTGGCAAACTCCGCCGCCTCTTCCTCGGCGGTGCCACCAATTTCGCCAATCATCACAATGGCCTTGGTCTCGGGATCGGCCTCAAACAGGGTGAGGGCATCGATGAAATTGGTGCCGTTCACCGGGTCGCCGCCGATGCCGATGCAGGTGGATTGCCCAATGCCGCGCTGGGTGAGCTGATCCACGGCCTCGTAGGTCAGGGTGCCGGAGCGGGAGACCACGCCCACCGGGCCTTTTTTGTGAATGGAGCCCGGCATGATGCCGATCTTGGCAATCTCGGGGGAGATGACGCCGGGGCAGTTGGGGCCAATGAGGCGGGTACTGGGGTATTCCTTCAGGGCGTGCTTGACGCGCATCATATCGTTAACCGGGATGCCCTCGGTGATAGCGATGACCAGCTCGATGCCGGCGGCGGCGGCCTCAAGGATGGCGTCGGCGGCAAAGGGCGGGGGCACGAAAATGACAGTGGCGTTGGCGCCGGTGGCCTTACGGGCGTCGGCCACGGTGTTGAACACGGGAACGGACTTGCCGGCCAGTTCCACGGTGGTGCCGCCCTTGCCGGGGGTCACGCCGCCCACCAGGTTGGTGCCGTACTTGATGGATTGCTCGGCATGGAAGCTGCCTTCCTGCCCGGTAATGCCCTGCACAATCAGTTTAGTGTCTTTGGTTACCAGAACTGCCATAATTGGATTCCTTTACTAATTCTGCTCCGCCTGATTAAGCCACCGGTTGCTTGATGAAACCGGCGACTTTCTGGGCAGCATCGGCCATTTCGTCGGCGGCGGCGTACTTCAGGCCGCTTTCGGCCAGAATGCGTTTGCCCTCTTCCACGTTGGTGCCCTTCATGCGGATGACCAGCGGGATGTCCATCTCCAGCTTGCGGGCAGCCTTTACCACGCCTTCGGCCAGCTTGTCGCAACGCAGAATGCCGCCGAAGATGTTGATGAACACCACCTCCACGTTCTCATCGGACAAGAGAATGCGGAAGGCGTTCTCCAGGGCCTCGTCGGTGGCGCTGCCGCCCACGTCCAGGAAGTTGGCAGGCGCCGCGCCGTACAGCTTGATAATGTCCATGGTGGCCATCGCCAGCCCGGCGCCGTTCACCATGCAGCCCACGTTGCCGTCCAACTTGATGTAGTTGAGGTTGTAGCGGCTGGCTTCCACTTCCAGCGGGTCTTCCTCGTCCAGATCGCGGTATCCCTGGATTTCCGGGTGCCGGTACAGCGCGTTGGAGTCGAAGTTGATCTTGCCGTCCAGCGCCATCACCCGGTTGTCGGCGGTGACCACCAGCGGGTTCACCTCCACCAGGGAGCAATCGCACTCGATGAACAGCTTGTACAGGTTGGTAATCAGCTGGATGGCCTGCTTCATGCCCTCCTTGGGGATGTCCAGGGCGTAGGCAATTTTGCGGGCCTGGTAAGCCTGCAAGCCCAGCGCGGGATGCACGTGCTCCTTGATGATTTTCTCGGGGGTCTTCTCGGCCACTTCCTCGATGTCCATGCCGCCCGCCTGGCTGGCCATAATGACGGGGCGGGCCTGGGCGCGATCCAGGATGATGGAGATGTAGAGCTCGCGGGCAATGCTGGAGGCTTCCTCCACCAGCACGGATTTGACTTTCTTGCCTTCCGGGCCGGTCTGGTGGGTTACCAGCTGCATGCCGATGATTTGCTTGGCCGCCTCGCGCACGCCTTCGATGGAATCCACCACCTTCACGCCGCCGCCCTTGCCGCGTCCGCCGGCATGAATCTGGGCTTTCACCACGTAGCGGCTGCCGCCGTTTTTCAGCTGCTGGGCCGCCAGCACGGCTTCCTCCGCCGTAAAGGCCACCTGGCCATCGGGCACGGGAATGTTGAATTTGCGGAACAGCTCCTTGGCCTGGTACTCGTGAATTTTCATGGTTGGGTTCCTGTTGCTCTCAACAATTCGGGATGTCGCGCCGGCCCGGGGCCGCCGCGCTAGTTGTTTTCCTCGTCCTCAATCTCGACGTCAGCGACGAAATCGCCAATGTCAAGGATGACGTCATCGTCCTCATCGTCTTCCATCGACTCGATGAAGGCGACCACCTTCTCGAACTCGGCCTCGTCCTCGATATTCTCGAAGACTTCCTCGCCGTTTTCGTAGGAAATGCGCATGACGACCACGTTCTCGTCGTAGCCCTCCTCGGGCTCCTCCACGCCTTCGCCCTGCTCGTTGCCCTTGTAGATGAGCAAGGCGTAATCCTTGCCGTCCACTTCCAGTTCGCTGATTTTTTCAAAGATATGAACCTGCCCGTCCTCATCGACGGTTTCGATGATGTCGGTTTCGGCATAGGTGCCGTTGTCGGTGCGGCCGTTCTGAGTCATTCGCCAATCCTTAAGCCAAATACGGCAAAAGTTTAGCACAAAAGCACGGGCCCTGAGGATCGGGCCACAAGCCGCGCCGGCCCATTCTCCCCGGGAAGCTAGCGGATGCCCAGCGCCTGCTGCACCTGTTGCAGGGTCATGCCGGCGTTAATCATCTGGGCAATCTGCGGGGTCAGGTTGGCCGCCGCAAACGAGGTGGTCCGCCCGTTGGCCCGAATGTTACCCCGCCCGGAATTACCGTTGACCATGCCGTTGGTCATGGATTCCACGATGAAGGCGCCCGGCCCGACCAGTTGGTTCACCTGGTTTGGCCCGCCATTGCCGGCGGAAACCACCACGGGAATGCCCATGGCGCTGAGCTGGCCAATGAGATTGCGCACCTCGGGAATGGAGGCGGTGGCCTGGAAGTCTTGCAGGGATAGGTTGACGGCATCCACGTCCTGGCCGCTTTGAGCCTGGGCCAGCACGGTTTGCAAAGCGGAGGAAACCCGCCGGGTAAACTGCTCGGGGCTGTTGCTGCCGGAAACATCGATTTGCTTCAGGGTCACCTGGTTGGCCAGGCCGGGAGTCTGTCCGCCCCCGCGCAGGGTGTCGGCAATGGCGTTGCCGTGGTTAAAGCCGGTGTTATCGGGTCTGAACACATCGATCTGGTAAACCGTAATGCGGTTAGGGTCATTTCGACGGCCCGCCGGGGGCTGCTGCACCGGAGGCTGCTGCACCGGGACCGGGGTCGGCACGGGGGGCTGACCGGGAACGGCCTGCGGCAAAGGTTGCGGCACCGGCTGGGGCAGGGGCTGGGGACGCGGCTGGATGGCCGGGTTGCCGGCAAAGGAGCTGGATCCCCCGCCCATGAAATTCTGGACCAGACTCAGGAACATTTGCAGCAACTGCATCACCATGGGCATCATGCCGGCGGATTGATCCAGGCTGACCAAGCTGGCGGGTGGCCGATACGCCCCGGTGGCGCCGGCGGCGGTTCTTACTCCCGTTGCGGCGGGATTTGCGGTGCCGGCGGAACCGGAAACCGTCGATGAGTATGGATTGGAATAGACTCCATAAGATGGAATCGCTTGCATACTCTACACCTCTCACCTGCACAAGTCAGGGCCGCAAAGTCACATACAAAACGCTCTCTTTAGTTAATAAAAACAACTAAAAAGGTTGAATTGCGTCTTTTGTCAACTGGGTGAATTTCGTGTAACAGAAATCGGGAAACCATTCGGGCCAGCCCGGTGAAACGCTATGAATACCTGGGTTGCCAAAGCAATACCCGGCCAAAATGCCGGTTAAAAACCCGGTACCGGATTTGAGCTTCCGGTACCGGGCTGGCCGGCTTGAAGTCTGCCGTTTAGTTGTGCGTTCCGTTGCCGATGAACGGGAAAAACACCCGCTCGGTCATAAAGTCCTCAATGGCCAGCTTGTGGATCAGACCATCGGAATCGCCCTGGCCGTTGCTGCCAATCAGGGCGGCAGTAACCGGATCCGCCGAGAAATCAGCGTCCATGTCGGCCCGCAATTGGGTCAGAGCGGTTTTGGCGGTGGGAACGGCCTGGGCAATGAGCCAATCGACAAAACCAAAACTGCTACGCGGCGGCTGGGTGTCGCCCAGGGCGTCATTCAGGGCAGAGTCGTTCCAGAAACGCTGTATGCTCCGGCTGTCCCGGGAAATGCCGCCACTATTGGAGGCCCAGGTATGGGTCACCAGTTGCACCGCCGCAAAATCCTTGACGGACAGCCCGGATTTTTGCGCCAGCACATTGTAGCCGGCATCGGTAAACGGGCTGGCCCCTTGCGTGGTCAAGACACCCCGGTTAATCACGGCCTTGCGCGCCGGGGACAATTCCCGCACCCGGGGGGCAATATTGGTGCCCAGGGCCTGATCGGTAAATTCGGTGGCCAGCACCCGCAGGGGCTTGCCGGTCAGCACACCATCGCCTTCCACCTGCTCAAGCTGGATCATGGCCAGGTGGTAGCGCAAAGTGTCCTTGTTACGCAGCAGGTCATCGTTCACGGTTTCCACCGGGGCGAAGGCCGTTTCAAACAGCACGCTGCCATCGGCCACCGGCGCGGTTTTGCCCAGGGTATCGGAATCGTTGTAGCGGTCATGGGCAAAGATGTAGCGCGTCACCGCGTTGGCAAACTTGTCGCTTTCCGAGAGCGTGGATGGATTGCTCGGCAGGTGGTCGGCGTTCAGCCGGAAAAATGTTTCCAGCGAGGCCAGCGTCAGCTTGCGGAAACTATCCGGGGTGTCCACGCTGATGGGGCCGGAGGCGAAGCCCCAGCGGGCCAGGCGATCGGTCACCGTTTCCTCGGAATCGACGGTCAGCACCACGTCATCGGGGTTGATGTTCTGGTCGGCAAACAGCTTGCCCAGGGTGCGATTCGAAGCGTTGGCCGAGGTGGAGGGCAGCTGGGTGCTCTCATCGAATCCAAAAAGGTTCATCAGGGCGCGCAGGCGGTACTGCCCGTTTTCAATGGGGAAAGTCGCCACTTCCTTGATGACGGGGGGCTCTTCCTGACGCAAGGCCGTTGCCGCCGGGGAGGCCAGCGCCAGCTGGGGCCGGGGAAAAACCGCAAACAGCGAAAGCGCCAGCATGGCCGCCTGAATCAGGCTCAGGCCGTTTTTGGCGTGGGTCGGCGACGGGGACGACTTGCCGAAATAATCCCCCGATGCAGTGCGCATGGGGTGTTGCGGGGCGGCTGAAAATTGAGGCATGGCCGCCAATCGCGCCGGCAGCGGCCCGACCAGGGAAGGGGAAGAAATAGGCATGGCAAAAACTCCTACCAGTTGAGGGAGGTGACAAACAAAATCGGGATATCGATAGCCCTAGAAGGTGATTGCGACACTAGAACAAAAAAAGCAGCCCGAGTCCAGCAATTTTACCAAATATCCCTGCAAGTATAACCGCTCAAAATCCGCATTATATCCGTTGCCAATCCGTTCGGATCACGTCCCGCCGAATTTACCCCCACTCCCTTGGACCGACAGACAACGGGGGCGGTCAGATGGCCCGGGGCAGGTCATGCGCGGGGGCGGGGGCCGGCTCGTAAAACGCCGCATCCTCCTGTTGCAGACCCAGGTTGAGCATGCCGGCGGGAATCTCCTCAATGCGCCCCACTACGCGCACCCGGGGTAGGCTGTTCTGGATGACCTTGCCATAACCCTTCTGCCGAATGCGGGGATCGAGAATGGCCACCAGGCCCTTGTCGTCCCGGGAGCGAATCAGCCGTCCAAAGCCCTGCTTCAGTTTGATGACCGCCTGGGGCAGAACGTAATCGCCGAACCAGTCGCTACCACGGGACTTGATGAAATCCACCATGGCCTGGTTGACCGGATCGTTGGGCGGGGCGAAGGGAATCTTATCCATAATCACGCAGCTCAATGCCTCGCCGGGAATGTCGATGCCCTCCCAGAAGGTGGAGGTGGCGAAAATGACGCTGTTAGGGGTGGTCTTGAACCACTCGATGAGCCGGTTGCGGGGCATTTCCCCCTGAACCTTGCAGGGATAATGCAGACGCGGGATGAGGGCATGGCTGACCCGCTGCATGGCCTGGTTGCTGGTGAACAGCACGAAGGCCCGCCCCCGGGTCAGGTTCAGCAGGTTCTCGATTTCATCGGTAATGGCGTAGATAAAGGGGTCGGTATTGGGATCGGGCATGGTTTCCGGCAGGTACAGCACGCATTGCTGGTCGTAGCGAAAGGGGCTGGGCAGCACCGCATCGGTGGAGGTCTCGATGCCCAGGTCCTTGCGGATGAAGTCGAGCTTGTGGTTCACCGCCAGCGTAGCGCTGGTAAGCACCGCCGTTTTGCCTTCCCACAACTGGGTCTCCAGGATGTCGGCGATATTCAGCGGGGTGGATTTCAGTTCGTAGTACAGGCGCTCATGGTCCACTTCCGTCCAGTTGACGCGGCCCCTGGCAAACGGATCCTCCTCCAGAAAGTACTCCCACCGGGCAATCAACCCCTGCAACTGGGCAATCAGCTTTTCACGCTGCACGGTGGCCTTGTCCAGATCGAGATCGCTTTCCACAATGCTCAGCTGCTTGACGTTGATGCCGGCCAGCCACAACTCCAGATCCTGCAACACCTGGATGTGCTTTTTGACCACGAACATGAACAGCTCATCGGGATACAGGCGAAACACCGGCTTTTCGGAGCGAAACAGCCATTCAAAGATGGCCGCCTCGGAATCGCTGACCATGGCGTGGAATTGCTCCGGCAGGGGTTGCAGGCGACGGTGGATTTTCTGGAGCAGCTTCTGGGTGGCAAACTTACCAATACGGACGGTGAACGCCCCCAGGGCGTATTGCTTAATCTGGTGGGCCTCGTCAAAAATCACCACGTCGTGCGGGGGCAGCAGGCTTTGCCCGGCGGCGGCATCCTGCAGGTACAGGGCATGGTTGGCCACCAAGATGTCGGCCTGGTCCAAATCCTCCCGGGCCAGGCGGTAGGGGTTCTGGTCGTAAAAGGGACAGCGCCGGCCCAGGCAGTCTTCACTGTCGGAGCGCACCTCGTTCCAGACCTCGGCGGGCAGGGCCAGATCGAGGTTGGCGATGTCGCCGTCCCAGCCATTTTGCAGTTCCCCCTTCAGGTAGTTGATGTGCAGCTGCTCCCGGCTGGTGGGCTTGATTTGCCGCTCCAGCTCGATGAGCTTCTGGATGCACAGGTAATTGCCCCGCCCCTTGACCAGCTTGACTTTCAGGTCTTTCAGCCCGGAAGCGTCCTGAAGGAAGGGAATGTCCTTTTGCAACAACTGCTCCTGCAAGGCAATGGTGGCTGTGGAAACCACAACGGGCTTCCGTTTCTCGCCGGAACCGTCGGCATCCCGGCTAAACAACGCCGGAATCAGGTATCCGAAAGACTTCCCGGAACCGGTTCCGGCCTCTACCACCAGGGTTTCACGTTCCTCGATGGTGCGGGCCACGTGGGCCACCATCTGCTCCTGCGCTTCACGGCGCTCATAACGGGAAAACTGCCTCAGGATCTCGAAATATTTTTCCAGGATGCGCATTGAAAACTCTAACTGCCTTGAGTCGAAGGAAAAGTAGTACTACCATACCACTTTTTCGGCCCCGGGCAGAAGCCGAAAATCTTCGGGCCGCTCCCTGCCGCACGGGCAGCCAGGCCACATGCCCACAGCGCAAACCCAATGACGGAAAGCCCTTTAAACGTTTTGTTAACAATCATAAAGTTTTGCCCGAAGTGGGGTTCAGAATTTTGGCCAGCCCTCCGATAAACAAAGAAGAATAGAGAGTTTCTCCCTCCCCCGTCGCTGAAGATTTTTTACTTTGCTTTAAAGAGGAAGCACCATGACCAGACGCACAGCATATAAAGGTGCAACCATCGTTGAGTATGCGCTCATTGGCACCACCGTCGTGGGTGTCTCCATTGGCGTGGTCATTGGCCTGGGCGACAACATCAACCTGGCCCTCAAAGGATTGCAGGGTGATGTCAGCTCCAATATCTCGGCAGCGGAAAATGCCGCCAAAATGAAAGCCAAGTACGGCAACACCAATTACAAGTGGTGGGAAAACGGCCAGGGCGTCGGCGCCGTGGTGCCCCCTCCCGGCCCCGGCGAAAAGCAGGTGTGCTTTGACAGCGGCTGGTGCGTGAACATGCCGTCCAACTCCCAGGCGGCCAGCGCCACCACCGGCGCCATCGGCGATGAAATGGTGAAAGACTACGCCAAACTCATCAAGCAGGTAAAGGATCAGGCTGAAAAAACCAAGAAAACCGCCGAGGACAACCAGTTCATGGCCTTCATCAACAACCTGTCCAATATCGGCGACCGGCTGGGCAAGACCCAACGGAACCTGGCCCAGAACTGCCCGCCGGGCTCCACCTGTATTGACCCCACCGGCGTAATGGAAATGGCCATGGATACCGATACCTTGTCCTTCATCCAGAACCGGCGCCAACTGATGAAATACCTGGAGCGCAACCCCGACGCGCTGCCCCCGGAAATCACCACGCTGCTGAACCAGAACAGCGAGGAGATTGTCGAAATCGCCGAAGCTTACGACCAGACCAACATTATTACCCTGGATGACGCGCAGACTACGGACACCAACGCGGCCAATATCTGCGTGCTGGGCCAGGGCACCCAGTGCAGCATTGCCGGGTCGGACGTGGGCACCACCCCGCCTGATCCCGCCGCCGATCCGGGCACGGGCGATCCGGCTGCGGGCGATCCCGGCACCCCTGCCACCCAGTAAGTTCGGACTCCACAGTTCACGCACCTGAATCGCAAGACGGCCCCCCGGGGCCGTTTTTGCTGGCCCTTCCTCCGGTTTGCAAAAAGCCCTACAATGGGAAAGGCAGCGATGCCCTTTATTTTTGCTGTTTGCAAGCACGGAATCCATGATCAAGGCCCACCGCATAACCGGCGAGAACGTGGAACGGCTCCGAGCCATCTACGGGCGTTTTTGTGAAAAGGCCAAAACGCATTACCGATGGGCCCACGAGCCGGTACCGTTCGATCACTTCGTCACCGCCATCCCCCAAAAGATTTTGGAAGGCTATTGGGTGGAGGACACCAGCCAGGGCGGCCCCGAAGGCGGGGAGCCGGTGGGCTTCATGCTCTATCGTCTGGAAGACCACCGCGCCCTGGAAATTAACGTGCTCTACAGCGAGCTGGAAGACAAAAAAACGATTCTGGATCGGTTGATGCGGCAGTTTATAGCCGACATCCGGGACACCGAGGGTTGGGACGTGGTGAGCTGGGCCATGCTGGGCGATCAGGAAGGCTTCATCCGCACCGTCACCTGGTACGGCTTCAAGCCGGTGGGGCAGGCCATCCTGAATTTCCACATCCTGGAACCCCAGACCTACAACGTGGATCCCATCACCGTACAGATTTGGAAACAGCAGCAACTGCCCGCGCTGCCAGAAAATTACGCCATTGAAAGCTGGAGGCCGGAATATGCCGGCGCCGTGGCCGAATGCGTTTACGAAGCCTTCAAGGACGCCGCCGATGCCCTGTGGGATCCCCGGTTTTGCAGCCTGATGGGCGCCAAAAAAGTGGTGGCCATGATCACCAGCGGCATGATGGGCACCCACCTGGCGGAATGCACCACCGTGGCGCTGAAGGACGGGGCGCCCGTGGGCTTTTGCTTCCTGGTTCAAAGCGACATGATGATGGGCAACCTGCCTCTGATTGGCGTCAAGCCCGATGAAAAAAAGCTGGGCCTGGGCGCGCACTTGCTGAAAGGTATGATTGATCGCACCATCGACCACATGATGCAGGGCAAAATGGCCATGCTGGCCATCAGTACCACCACGGATACCGACAACATCCCGGCCATCAAAATGTACCGGCGCATGGGGTTTCGCGAAGAGTACAATTACCCGCACGTTTACCTGACCCGGGAAAAGGCCCGGGCCTATCAGCCGGGCGTCTGGTGCTGATGGAATCGAAGCCGGGGAAATCCGATACAATGGATGTGATGGGCCATTTTTTTGAATCCCCAGCCGCAGGAAGGAAAGCGCATGTCCAAGTTCCGTGACCCCAATACGCGCGTCAAAATCAACCCGGAAACCTACATCAAGTTCGACGGAACCGAGTTCCTGCTGATGAAAAACATCCATTCGGAAGACGGCATCAGCATCAAGTACGACATCATGCTGATTTTGTACGACCTGATTGACTGGAAGCGCATTGGCGAGCTGGTGGAGCCCTGGCCGCCGGATGACCAGGAAAAGATTATGAACCACCTGGAGATGATGGCCTCCAAGAGCATCGTCATCACCGAGGACGACGCCCCCGCCGAAGTGGCCGCCAGCGGCCTGTCGGCGCACCTGGGCAGCGGCATCCACATCAACGTGGAAAACCACCACAACATGCTGCGCGACTACATTCGCATGGCCGCCTACCGCCGCGCCATCGAGCGGGCCGTCACCGAAGACACCGTGGCCATGGATCTGGGCTGCGGCTCGGGCATTCTGTCGTTTTTCTGCGCCGCCGCCGGCGCCCGCAAGGTGATTGCCATCGAAAAGCGTCCCGACATTATTTTGCTGGCCCGGGAGCTGGCCAAGGCCAACGGCTTTGAGGATCGCATCGAGTTTATCGAGGGCGCCTCCAGCCACATTGGGGAAGATCGGGTGTTCCCCAAGCCGGATCTCTTTGTGGCCGAGATTCTGGGCAACGGCATCCTGGAAGAGAACGTATTGGAGTACACCATCGATGCCCGCAACCGCTTCCTGAGCGAAGGGGCCATTATGATCCCCTGCAAGCTGGACATTTACTTCTTCGGCTTCGATTCCGGCTACCGCCAGAGCCGCTGGGAGGAAGTGGCCGAGCTGAAAGACCTCTACGGCTTCGATTTTACCCTACTGGGCCAGGTGTTGTGCAACAAGGCCACCACCCGCATGGACCGCTACAACACCATGGTCAACAAAACCATGACCGAGCCGGTGATGGTGAAATCACTGGATTTTCGCACCCTGGACAACACCGTGTTTGCCGATACCTTCGAACTGGTCGCCCGCGAGGACGGCGAACTGACCAGCTTTTGCGGCTACTTCAAAGCCCATCTGGACGAGGAAACCATATTGACCAACTCGCCCTGGGCGCCCCCCACCCACTGGACACAGCTCATCTACACCCTGGCCGCTCCGCGCCCGGTGAAAAAAGGCGAGGTGGTGACCATGGAAATCATCTACGACGGCGCCCTGCGGGTGCGACCGGTGGAGTAACCCCAGGTTTGAGGGGCCTGCCAAGGGTTGCGTCCCGGTAGGGGTGTTATCTTTCGAACATCAAGAAAATATATTTTTTAAGGCTTTTGTGGGCAATTTCTCTTTCATGGTTGTTTTTATTTATTTGGAGAGCCGATATCCCAGTTTTTCCCAATTCCCCAGCTTGAGCTGCTTTTAGTATGCAGCCGCAGAAGAGAGAGCGCACATATGGTATTGCCCCTTGGCACGACGAGCCTGTCCAGTCTTGGCGACCCGGTAAGAAACCCCTTGGGTGGCATTAACCTGGGGCTGGTCACAGGCGGGCTCAGCCGTCTGGGCGTTACGGGCGGCACGCCCGCTACCCCCAGCATCCCCAACTTTACGCTGGCCGGCATGCCAAACCTGGCCCTGCCGACCACTCAAACCCTGGCGTCACCCGCCACCCTGGGCTTGGGCGCGCCAGCCCTGACGGCAACCCCCGCCCCAACACCCCAGAATCTGCTTGGAATGCTAATGAGCGCCCTGGGCTCGCTGGGCATGACGGCTCCCGCGCCGGCAGCCGCCCCGGCCCGCATAGCGCAGGGCGGCGAGGCCGAAGAAGCCGAGGAAGGCGAGGAGGCCGAGGAAGGTGAAGAAGCCGGAGAAGCCAACGAGGGCGAAGAAGCCGAAGGCAACGAAAATGCCGGTGAAAACAACAACGCCCAAGGCCCGGAAAATGCCGGACGCCACCGGGGCCATCGAGGCGGGCGACATGGCCGGCATGGCCACGGACACGGCAACGGAAATGGCCACTAGGCTCCCCCAACTTCCCTGATGAACACACGAATTCCCCCCAGTCCCAACCCTTCCCAACAACGGGCTTGAAGTAAACCAAACCCATTCCCGGTATAACCCAACGGCAGAAGTGAGCGTATTCACCCAAGGAGAGCAGCGATGTCCATGAATATCATCGGCATGCCCATGAGCCTGTCGGCCTTCGGCGATCCGGCCAAGAATCCCCTGGGCGGCGTCAACCTGAAACTGGCCGTCAGCCAGCTGAACGGGCTGCCCGCCACTGGCGGCGCCAACCTGAACGGCACCGGCCAGCCCCTGGCCCTGAACAACACCATGAACCTGGCCGCCACGCCAAACAATTCCGCCCAGCCCGCCGGCGAAGCCGAGGAAGGCGGCAAGGGCAAAGGCAAGGGCCGCAAGAAAGACTTCGTGCCCCCGGGCCTGGCCAAGAAGAAGGCCGAGGACCTGCCGGACGGCAACCCTTTCAAGGAAGTGCTGGCCAGGCAGGAAGCCGACGCCAAGAAGGCCGAGGAAGCCAAGCAGACCGAGCGTGACAACAATAATGTGGCCCTGGGTGCGGCCAGTGCCCTGATGGCCCTGGTCAAAGGCATCCGGCAGGGCGGCCAGCCCCGACCTGACGGCACCATGGCCAGCATCACCGGGCCGGTGGATATCGACAACGCCCCCGTGGGCGGCATCAACGGCCTGCCCATGGCCCTGATGAACGCTTCACCGACCGCCATGTGATCAGACGTTTGTTTTTCCGCAGAGGGAAGGACAACGGGAGACCGGTCAGACAGGCCGGTCTCTTGCTTTTTGGGGCACCGGGCCGTTATGGCTGAGCGCATATTGCAAACGGTGTTTTTTACGTACAATCCTGATGGCATAAGGCTTGGTTTGAGAGAGGATTCCCCATGGCCGGAAAAGGTTTCAACAAGGTTGTTTCCAGTTATGACGAAGCGCTGGCGGGTCTGGCGGACGGCATGACCGTCATGGTTGGCGGCTTCGGGCTCTGCGGCATTCCCGAAGGGCTGATTCGCAAGGTGTACGAGATGGGCACCAAAAACCTCACCTGCATCTCCAACAACGCGGGTGTGGATGGCTTTGGGCTGGGCATCTGGCTGGAAAAACGCCAGATTAAAACCATGATCGGCTCCTACGTGGGTGAAAACGCTTTGTTCGAACAGCTTTACTTGTCCGGCGAGATGGAGGTCATCCTGACCCCCCAGGGCACCCTGGCGGAAAAAATCCGCGCCGGCGGGGCGGGCATCCCGGCTTTCTTCACCGCCACCGGCTACGGCACCGTGGTGGCCGAAGGCAAGGAAACCCGGGAAATCAATGGCCGCCACTACGTGCTGGAAAACGCCCTGACCGCCGACTTTTCGCTCATCAAGGCCTACAAGGCGGACACCATGGGCAACCTCATCTATCACAAGACCACCATGAACTTTAACCCCATGATGGCGACCGCCGGAAAAATCACGGTGGCCGAGGTGGAGGAGATTGTGGAGCCGGGCGAGCTGGATCCCAACTTCATCCACACCCCGGGCATCTACGTGGATCGCGTGATTAAAGGCTCGTTCGAGAAGCGAATTGAACAAAGGACTGTCAGAACGGCTTAGTTTGTATGTGGGGCCGTTCCCTCCCCACCCCCCTCCCTGAATTGGATGGGAAGGAGGAGGCAAAAGGCCTGTTTGCGAAAGAAAAGGAAATTTGCAGATGGTATTAAGCAGAGACCAAATCGCGCAGCGCATTGCCCAGGAACTGCGGGACGGCTATTACGTGAACCTGGGCATCGGCATTCCCACGCTGGTGGCCAATTTCATCCCGGAAGGCATGGCCGTGCTCTTCCAGTCGGAAAACGGCCTGCTGGGCATGGGGCCGTTCCCCACCGAGCAGGAAGTGGATGCCGACCTTATTAATGCCGGCAAGCAGACCGTGACCGCCGTTACCGGGGCCTGCTACTTTTCGTCGGCGGATAGTTTCGCCATGATCCGGGGCGGCCACGTGGATTTAACCGTGCTGGGCGCCTTTGAAGTGGACCAAGAGGGCAACATCGCCTCCTGGATGATTCCCGGCAAGCTGGTCAAAGGCATGGGTGGCGCCATGGACCTGGTGGCCGGCGCGCAAAACATTATTGTCGCCATGGCGCATGCCAACAAGGCCGGGGAATCCAAAATCCTGAAAAAATGCACCCTGCCGCTGACGGGTGTCCATTGCGTCAGCAAGGTGGTGACCGATCTGGCGGTCATGGAACTGCGCAACGGCAAGTTCCACCTGCTGGAACGCGCCCCCGGGGTGAGCGTGGAGGAAATCGACCGCCTCACCGAAGCGGATCTGGTCATCCCCGATCACGTGCCCGAAATGGCGCTCTAGCACATTGGCCCCGGCGCATGGGTTAGCACTTTTGCCTGCAAATGACAAGCCCGGAAGTCTCAAAAACAAAAGCTTGACAATCCGGGCAACCTGAAAAAAACCTCCCAGAGGGCATTTCAGCACAACACCCCCTGAAATGTTGCACAACAAACGTGCGAACAGCCCGTCCCGCTTTAAAAAAACGTTACTAAAAGATTAGTAGAAAGCCATTGATTTTTCGTTTTAACTTTCACTATACTGGTTCTACCCCGCACGGAAACAGTGGGATCCGGCCCCGGCGGAGTTGAGAAATCACAGTGGGGCCAAACGAAAAGAGGCAGCGAGCGCTGATTTTCGCATTCCCGCAACATCACGGATTGACTGGAGGAAGATTGAAGGGATGGACTTGAAACAGGGCGATCTGGAAAACATTATCCTCAATGCGCTGTGGGATCTGGAAAGTGAAGGCAACGAGAAGATTTTTGTTGGCGACATCCAGGAAAAGATCAAGTCGGCCAACAAAAAATGGGCCTACACCACCGTGAAGACCGTGCTGGACCGCCTGGTGGACAAGGAAATCGCCGTGCGCGAGAAAGACGGCAAAAAGTACCTGTACCGCTCCGTGGTGGATCGCGACGAGGCCGGCGTGAAAGCCCTGAAGAAGGTCGTGCAGCAATACTTTCGTAACGACGTGAACGAACTGGTGGCCTGCCTGGGCCGTTTGCAAACCCCCTCTCGCATTATTGCCGAACGCAAGAACGCCTCGCGCCAACTTGAAACCACTCGCCGCGAGCTGCTTGGCAGCTAAGCCCAACGACTTTATGCAGCGCAACAGCCATCGTATAATGATGGCTGTTCTGCTTTGCAGATGTTTAGTAGGAGAGGAACCCAGGTGAAAGTACGTAACCTGATAACCGCGCTGTGCGGCGCGATGATTCTGGCTTCGGGCGTGGCCCTGGCCGTGGAAAACCCGTATGTGACCTACCAGGTGGTGTATGACAACCAGCCCGTCAACAACCGGGTGCCGGTGCTTGCCGATCCGGCCAGCAAGGATCATATTGCCTTCCAGGTGATTAACAACAGCTCCCAGGCCGTCTACTTTGAAGGCAGCGGCGTGAAGGAATACATCCCCCTGGTGTCCCAGAACACTGTGGTGGTGCCGTTCGATCCCAACGCCCGCTACCGCCTGGTGAACGCCCAGGGCGAGGAAGTGCTGAGCTGGCAGCTGATGAGCATGCAAGGCCAGTCCAGCGGGGTAATGAACGCCTCCGCCGAGCAGCACGCCCAGTGGTCCAGCGAACTGCAGGCGATCATCCGCCGCAACCAGAACGTGGTGGTGCAGGAGTACCGCCAGAACGATCCCCAGCGGAGCAACCCGGCCCCGGCCTGGCAGCCTGAGCCCCAGCAACCCCGGGTCATCCGCGGGTACTGGTGATCCGCAAACCCTTGTCAGCCGTCCTGATGGCATGCCTGCTTTGGCTTGCCGTCGGGGCGGCTTTCGCCTTTGCCGCCGGAAAGGTTTTTGCGATGGATCCGCCCGCCGACGGCCCGGTGCGGGTGGAGATCAACATCCCGGAATTCACGCTGCGGGTTTTTCGCGACGATGAGGTCATCCGCACCTTCCCGGTGGGCGTCGGACGGCCCGGCTTCCCAACCCCGGTGGGCAGCTTCCGGGTCATCAGCAAGGTGGAACACCCCGTCTGGGAAAATCCCTACCTGGGGCCGGGCGTCAAACGCATTGGAGCCGGGGCTGAAAATCCCCTGGGCACCCGTTGGATAGGCTTTCATGCCACCGAGCAGGGCGAATACGGCATGCACGGCACCGACAGCCCTGAAACCGTGGGCAAGCTGAGTTCGCACGGCTGCATCCGCATGCGCATCCCGGATGCCGAAGCCCTGTACCAGCTGGTTTCCGTAGGCACCCCGGTACGCATCACCTACGAAACCCACCGCCTGGAAAGCCGCGACGGACAACTGATCCTGGCCGTCTTTCCCGACCCCTACCAGCGGGGCCGCCCCGACCTGCAAGGGCTGACCGAGGAGGTGCGGGCCCAGTACCCCAACGCGGTCATTTTTGACGGGGTACTGCAATCCGCCATGCGCCACAGCCCGCCTCGCAACATTACCATTGGCTTTACCGGCAGCCCCATTCCCACCGCAAAGCCAGTGCGATGATTCCAGCGTTTGTATATATAATTTAGCGTAGACCCAAGCCGCCCCTTGTGCTATGGTGCCCGTGTTGCGTCTGAAGGGGAATATTGCATGCGTATTTCAACCATCGGTCACCCGGCCCCGGTACGGTTTGGCAACGGCGGCCCCTCACCCGCCCCCTGGCAGGAAGACGGCTTTCCCAACGCCGAGGAGCACCAGGCCTTCCGGCGCTGGCTCAAAGAGCGGGACCTGAACCAGTACGGTGACCCACAAGGCACCATGTACGCCGGCATGAGCCCGCTGTTTTATTCCGGCAAGACCCTGTACCAGTATGCCAGCGAAAATCACCCCGACAAACCCTGGAACCCGTCGGCCACGCCTGCGGCCCCGGCCCGTACCGTGGACCTGAAGGCCCTGTGGGAGAAGCTGAAGGAGCGCTTTCCGTTCCTGAACCGCTGAGCAGGCCGGGGCATCATCGCCATTCAGCCCCTTGGGCAAACCCTGATGGGGGCGCCGCGCTCTAGAAGGCAATTGCTACGTTGGCCGGCTGACGGCGGGCCGTGGACTCGTTGACGTCGTGCTTCGAGGCGCCGGGAGGGCAGTTGAGGGCGCCATCACAATCGTCCGGCGGCTTGATGTAGCGGTAGCGGCGAATAACCCCGGCCACGGCGGGCGGGGGAGTATCGGTGGGGGCCGGGCCCAGCTTGACGTCGCCCACGGCATCCAGCCAGGGCGGGGCGGTCAACATGCGCCGGGCGGCGTCATACTTGTATTTTTCCTTGGCCAGCAGGCGAGACAGGGCTTTGGGCTTGCCATGAAAGGGCACCAGCCAGGTTTCACCCGTGCGGTTCTTCTCCCAGGCGCCTACCAGGCGGCCCTTGGAAGACTCGTTGTCGAACAGGCTGCCGTCCGGGGCCAGAAAATATTGCCGGGCCTTGGTAATGCCCCCGTTCCGACTGGTGTCGGTCACCACGTCCAGTCGGGCGTGGTTGTCCAGGTAGGGCAGCAGGCGGGTGAAGTAATGCAGCTCGGTGCGCTCGCTGCCATCCAGGGAAACCATCACCGGCTGGCGGTTGGACACGTTGGAGGCAATACCGTCCGCCTTGCCGATGCCCGCCTCGTTCAGGGCGCGGGCGATGCGCTCCACGTCGGGCTCACCGTAATCGAACCAGCCGCTATGACCGGCTTCCAGATATACCAGCGCCCCCGCCTTCTTGTACATGTCAATGAGGGCACGCATCGCCCGGATGCGCTCGTTGTAGACACCCATCGATTCGTCGTTATCATTGTTATCCCGCCGGTACTGCACGGCCAGGGGGATACTGTCGGGCTCCAGGTAAATGCGGGGCCGGATGCCGGTATCCTTCACGAAGCGGCCCACCATCTGGGCATTCAGCCGGTTGTCGGCCAGGTAATCCTGGTAGTTGGAGAAGCCTCCCTCGGATGACTGGCCCAAATCCCGCAAGGGAATGGCGTAGACCACCAGTTCCGGCACCTGTTTTTTCTTGGCCGCCGCCTTGAGCACCTTTTCAAGGATGGGCAGGTTGGCGCCCACGGCCTTGTACTGATCCAGCCAGACGGCATGCGGCTGGTGATAAAGCTGGTAGCTCCGGGTCCAGGTAGGAGCCAGCGGCACCTGGGGACGGGGAAGCTCCGACCACGTCCAGCCCAGCGCCACAATCAGGATAACGACCGACAGAATGGTGAGCAGGGGCTTCATGGTTTGCACACGCATACTTTCCGCCTAGGCAACCAACCGGACATGGTAAATGTAGGCCACCCCCATGCCCAGAATAGCCCCCACGATGACCTCAAAGGGGGTATGGCCCAGCAGCTCGCGCAGGCGCTCCGGCACATGCTGGGGATGGTGGGAGTAGAGCTCCTCGGTCAGCTTGTTCAGGATGCCCGCCATTTTGCCCGCCGCCTGGCGCAAACCCGCCGCATCGTACATAACCACCACGGTAATGCCCAGGGCCACGGCAAAAATGGTGGAGGAAAAGCCATCAATCAACCCCACGCTGGTGGTCATGGCCGCCATCAGGGCGCTGTGGGAGCTGGGCATGCCGCCCGTCTGCACCAGGGTGCGAAAGTTGACCGGGCGCCGGATGAGGGCAAAAAAGATGCACTTGAAAACCTGCGCCGAAAGGGCCGCCGTGGCGGCGGAGGCAATCACTTCCAGGCTGGTTCCGGCTATGCTCATCCCGATTTCCTGCTAAAACTTCATTGTAACAGCATCCCGGCTAACGCACCCGGGTGGAAATAAAATCCACCAGCGCCTTGAGCTTTCGACTATCGAAGCCCGGCAGGGAAAGCGCCATGCCGTCCAGAATCGCATGGGCCTCGGCAGAAAGCCTTTCCACCTGGCAGCGGGATTCCTCCACCCCAAAAAAGGCCGGATAAGTAGCTTTTTCCTGCAACTGATCCTTGCCGGCGGTCTTGCCCAGGGTTTCGGAGGAGGCCGCAATATCCAACAAATCGTCCACAATTTGAAACGCCAGGCCCAGCTTTTGTCCCAGCAGGGTAAACTGTTCCACCACAGGCTCTTGAGCCCCCGCCAGCCGAGCCCCGGCCCGCATGGAAAACCGGAACAGGGCCCCGGTCTTGTAGGTATGGATGTATTCAAGGATCTCACGGGTAAAGGGCCGGCCTTCATAAAGAATATCCACGTACTGCCCGTTCACCAGCCCCCGGATGCTGGTGACATCGGAGAAATCGCCAATGACTGCCAACAAGTGCCCCGGCGTCACCGGCGGCAGCAGGGGAGTGTTTTTGGAAATTACCCCGAAAGCCAGGGCAATCAGGGCATCTCCGGCCAGCACGGCGGTGGATTCCCCAAATGCCTTGTGCAGGCTGGGCTTGCCCCGACGCATATCGTCATTGTCCATACAGGGCAAGTCGTCGTGGATGAGGCTTTGCGAATGTACCAGCTCCACCGCGCACGCCGCGGGCAGGATGGACTCCAGCCGCCCGCCGCAGGCCAGGCAGCTTTCCACCGCCAGCACGGAACGCACCCGCTTGCCCCCGTTCAGGGTGCCATAGCGCATAGCCTCCCACAGGCCCTCGGCATCGGGGGAGTGATCGTGGGCTTCCTTGCACAAAATCTGGCTTAACGCCTCGTTGACCGCGGCGATGCTCTCCCCAAAAAGCGCTTCGTAACTATCGATGCCCGCCGTGGCCATCAGGCGTCCTCTCCCTCCTGATCCTCATCTTGCCGGGCCTCGTCCCATTCCTGCCCCAGCAGCGAAACTTTCTGGCGCTGGGTGCGACGGGAGGCGTCGCGATCTTTTTCCTTAAGGCGAAGGATTTTCACCTCCCGGCCCTTGCGATCCAGCTTTTTGTAGGCCTCCTCCTGCTTCCGGCTGGTGGATTGCAGCTCCTGACGATGCTGCATGGCCTCTTCCTGGATGGCCTGATAGCTTTCATAGCGGCTGAGAGCGATTTCGTGCAGGTTTTCCCGCACCGCGCAATCGGCTTCATCCAGGTGCAGGCAGTCAGAGAAGGCACAACGGGCCCGAAAGGGTTCGAAATCTGGAAAAACCGCCTCCACCTGCTCCGGCAAGGCATAGTTAAACTTCAGATTGCTGAAGCCGGGCGTATCGGCGATGTAGATTCCGGCAGCCAGCACCAGCAGCTCCACATGCCGGGTCGTATGCTGTCCGCGGGCGATCTTCTCGGAAACATCCCCCACCCGCAGTTTCAAGGAGGGCTGCAACGCATTCAGCAGGGAGGACTTTCCCGCCCCGCTAGGCCCCGCCAGCACGGACACCTTGTCCTGCGCTTCCCGGCGGATGGCTTCGAGGCTTTGGGGCTGGTGCACGCTGGAAAACAGCACCTTAAAACCTAATCCCTGGGCATAAACGGCCCTGATTTCATCCAGCTCATCCTGGCTGTCGCTCAAATCGGCCTTACTAAGGCAAATAACCGGGGACAATCCCGCCAAGGCCACGTGGGTCAGGTAGCGATCCAGCTGACAGGGATCGAAATCCGGCTCCCGCAATGAATTTACCACCACCACCTGATCCACGTTGGCCATCTTCGGGCGGCTGATTTCATTCTGGCGTGGCAGCACCTCAAAAACCCGGGCCGTGCCATTGGCTTCGTCCACGTTGTCCAGCGTCACCCAGTCGCCCACCAGCACGTCGGTGCCTTCTTTTTTGAGCAGGCCGCGCACGGCGCACTCGTACAGAAGGCCCTCCGCCTCCACGTAGTAGAAGTTGGAATGGTACTTGCGAACCCTGCCGCGCATCATAGGCTAAAGGGGACTTTCCTGCTGACAGGAAAGTTCCCGCCCCTCCAGACGCCGGATAACCTGGTCGAAGCGGCTGAGCGATACCAGGTGAGGCTCGGTCAGGCGATAATCCAGTGACACACTGTAGTAGTGGGCCAGTTTGTCCTGGGGGACGCCGCATTTTTCATGGGCAACCGCCAGGCCCGCGGCGTACACGTCAGGCTCGGAGAAAAAGCGGGCGCGGCTCTCAATGAGGGCTTCGTTCAGGGCTTTCAGCGCCGCCGGGTTGGCCTTGGCCCAGGGGCGATTGGCCACCCAAACCGCAAACACAAAGGGCAGCATGGTTTCATCCCGCCACAGGGTGGAGAGATCGTAGCAATGGTAGCCTTGCGGCAGGCCGTTTTTCTGCAGCAGCAAGGCATTGTCTCCAATCACCAGCGTGCTGCCGGTTTCCTCCAGCACCTGGCGGTAATTTGCGGCATCATAAATACGGAACCAGGGCCGCAGATCTTCACCGGTGGCCTGATGCAACAGATGGGCCAACAGGGCCACGGAGGTTTCGGAGTCGTCGGGCACGCTCACCACCGGGGAATCCAGCAGTGCCGGCCCCAGGGGCTTGCGGGACACAAAAATCACGCTTTCCACCGCCCCGGGGGAGCTAACGGAAAGATCGTCCAGCAGCACCAGCTTATCTCGGTTGCGCAGGTAGTAGGCGCTGGAAACCGGGGACACGTCCAGCTGGCCGGCGTCCATCATGGCATTCAGCCGGGCAGGCACGTCGTAAACCAACTGAATGGCCGGATCCGGCCTCAGCCCGAAGTACACCGGCACGGTGTTGACAAAGGCGATGGCTCCCAGACGGATTGGCATGCGCTATACAACCGCTTGGTTATCGTAGACACGGATAATATTGTATACCGTGTCGCGCTCCACAGGAATTTTGCCGGCCTTGCGGATCATGTTGAGCAATTCGTCCTTGGTCAGGGCCTGTGAGGTGTCTGTTCCAGCGGAGTGGGCGATTTTTTCCTGCACCACGGTGCCGTCGATGTCATCCACGCCAAAGCTGAGGCTGACTTGCGACAGCTTTTCGCCAATGTGAATCCAGAACGACTTGATGTGCGGCACATTATCCAGCAGGATACGGCTGATGGCGAAGTTTTTCAGGTTTTCCACCCCGGTCAGGGCGTTGGAGGCATCGATCGCGTTGTTGTCGTAGTAGCAGTTCAGGGGAATGAACGTCATGAAGCCGCCGGAAATATCCTGCTGCTCCCGGATGGCCAAAATGTGGTCCACCCGCTCCTCGGGCGTCTCGCCCAGGCCGGCCAGCATGGTTGCGTTGCTTTGCAGCCCCATCGAATGCGCCAGCCCGTGAATACGCAGCCACTCGGCGGCGGGGATTTTATCCACGCACACCAGCTCGCGCACCCGTTCGGCAAACACTTCCGCCCCGCCACCGGGCAGGGAGCCCAGGCCCGCATCCTTCAGGATGGGCAGCACCTCTTCCACGGTCATGCCTTCCAGCTTGGCGATATAGTCCAGCTCCACGGCGGTAAGGCCCTTGATGTGCACCTTGGGGAAGTGCTGCCGAAGCGCCTTGAAGAGATCGCGGTAGTATTCCAGCCCCTGCTTCTCATACAGGCCGGACACAATATGGAACTCGGACAGCTCGTCCTTCATGGGGTATTGGTTGACCATCTCGATGACGTCATCCACGCTCATCACGTAGGCAAAGGGAGACTTGGGGCCCTTCTTGAAGGAGCAGAACCGGCAGTTGGCCTCGCAGATGTTGGTAGGGTTGATGTGGAAGTTGTGCACCCAGTAAACATAGTCCCGCACGGCTTCCGGGGTGCGGACGATGCGGGCGGCATCCGCCAGAATGCCAATGGAGAGCAGATCATCGCTGTGGTAGATTTCGATGGCCTCTTCGCGGGTAATGCGCTCGCCTTCCAGGATTTTGCGGTAGTAGCGGCTAAGCGGGTTGGACGCGCGGGAGATGAAGTCTTCCGCCATCGCGTTGGGTCTTGCGTTGGGGTTGGCAAGGGGGGTGGCCATTGATGAAATTCCTCTAGCCTCGGGATCTTGTGGATTCGGCTCTATCTTCCAATAAACCGACCCCGCCTGCAAGCGGCTGGCGGCGCCCTGGCATAACCGTCATCACAATGCAGCGGCCAGCGGCTGGCAAACTGTTCACAACCAAAAACGAGGGATTGAAAACCATTTCCACCGCCGGCCACACCAGATGGCCTCACACCATGGGATTTCGAGGCGTCATTTTATTACAAAGGGTAACGAAAAAAGCCCTCAAAGGCGATCTTCACCCTTCAGCCCCGGCCCCATTTGCCGAAAACCATGGCAGGAACGAGAGAGCTCTAGCCATGCGAAAATTTCAGTGCAACGCCTATCCCGGCGCAACCCTGGTGGAATACTGCTTTATTGGCGCCCTGATCCTGGCCGTGTCGATCGGGGCGGTGTTTGCCATCGGCAACGGCCTGGCCGGCACCATGAAAAACCTGAAGGCCGACCTGCAAAAAAATACTGGCGCCGCTGCCTGGGCCAACCTACCCAAAGGCCCCAACGCCACCGGCCCCGGCCAGAACGGCATCAACGGCGTGGTGCCCAACCCCGGCCCCGGCCAGCAGCAGGTTTGCTACCAGAGCGGCTGGTGCGTGAACATCCCCGTCATCAATCCCCAGACCGCCAGCACCACCGGCTCCATGGGCGGCGAGTGGACGCAGGATCTGGCCTCCGTGCTGGATCAAATCAAGGCCCAGCTGGAAGCAAGCGGCGGCGATCCGGGGGTGATTGCCCTGATCACCCAGCTGGCCAACCAGGGCCATTCCCTGGCCAACGACCAGGCCGTGGTGGATCAATTCATCGCCGGGCTGGGCGTGAAAAGCGAGGCCGAGCTGGTGGCCATTGCCGGCCAGTACGGGGGCATGGATTCCACCCGCGCCAAGCAGGCCCAGATGAACCAGATGCTGCAGGAGCTGAACAGCTATATCGCCTCCCACCCCAACGCCCTGCCGCCGGAGATGCAAAACCTGATCAACACCGAAGTGGGCACCATGAACAACATCATGACCATGTACAACCAGGATCAGGACATCCCGCAAACCACGCAGCAGAACCTGGCCAAGGGAATGGTCCAGGATGAGGCCAACACCTGGGCCGTGCTGAACTACTGGAACCAGCTAAAGACCATGAGCGCCCCCGGCGGCCAACCCGGCTCTGCCATCACCCAGCACAGCGCCAACACGGTGTGCGGCAACGGCGGCAACACCAACCAGTGCATCCAGTAGGCCCCATTGTGTTCAGCCGAATACGTCCCGCCCAGGCCGGAATAATTAAACCACCTGGATTTCGGAGTGGTCGGCCAGCAGAAACTTATGGCTTTCCTGGCCATGCTCAGGGTGGCGTTCGGATTTGACCACCCGACAGCCCTTGCCCATCAGGCTGTCCTCGATCTTGCCGGGAACGGCCTCCAGGTGGCATTCCTCCAGCAACACGCTGTTTTCCAGGTGACAATCGCGGATGATGCCGTCATCGCCCACGCTGGTGTAGGGGCCGATAAAGGCGTCCTCGATGATGCACCGCCGCCCGATGATGGCCGGGCCGGTAATCTTGGAGTTGCGCACAATGGCGTCCGGGCCAATTTGCACCTCGCCCAGCAGGCGGGAGCGCTCATCCACGCTGCCCTGAACCTCGTAGCGAGTATATTCGCCCAGAACCACTTTATTGGCGGCCAGCAGATCGTCTTTTTTTCCGGTATCCAGCCACCAGCCTTCGTGCACGCGGCATCGCACCGAGGAGCGGTTATCGATAAGCTTCTGGATGGCATCGGTAATCTCCAGCTCGCCCCGCCAGCTGGGCTGGATCTGGTCGATGGCCTCGAAAATGCGGTGCTTGAAAAGATAGACCCCCACCAGCGCCAGATCGGACTTGGGCTCCCTGGGTTTTTCCACCAGCCGAACCACCTGGCCGTCGGGGCCCAGCTCCGCCACGCCGAACGACGAGGGGTTGGGCACCTGCTTCAGCAGGATGGAGGCATCGCAGCCCGCCACCTGGAATTCGCGGATGAGCACACCCAGATCGGCGTTAATCAGGTTGTCGCCCAGGTACATAATAAAGTCGTCATCGCCCAGGTAGGGCCGGGCGATTTTCACCGCATGGGCCAACCCGGCAGGCTCGTCTTGCAAGATATAGCTGACCCGCGCGTCGGCATAACCGCCCGCCCAGAGGTCTATGGATGCCTTGATGGACTCCCCCGTTTCCGGGCTGATGATAATGCCGAAATCGCGCACCCCGCCGCGATAGAGGCCGTCAAGGGCGTAGTGCAGGATGGGCTTGTTAGCCACCGGCACCAGCTGCTTGGCCATGGCGTAGGTCAGGGGGCGCAGGCGGGTGCCTTTACCGCCGGCAAGCACCAGCGCTTTTACGGGTTGCTGAGGTTGTGGGGACATGGGCCGCTGACTCCTTTCATGAAATCCCGGATGGCCAGCCAATGGACTTTCGCGGACGCTTTCCGTTCGGGGGTGGGGTTCACCCAGGATTTTACTACAGACCGTAGCAAGCGAAAAACGGCATAGCAGGCAATGGTTATTTTTTGCGGCGGGCTGGCAAAGGCAAACAGCATTTTCAGCCGGTTACGGTGAAAATAGTACTGGGTTGGCAGGCTTTTTCGCCCAGTGGTAGCGCCTTCCTGGTGGTAAACGATTGATTCGGTTGCCACCGTAAGGGCATATCCTGCCCGGGCGCAGCGCAGGGAGTACTCCCCATCCTCGAAGTACAGGAAGTAGCTGGGATCCATCAGGCCCACCTGGCGGATTGCCCGGATTGGAATCAGCATGCTGGCCCCGCTCAGGCACTCCACGGTCATGCCATCCCGCACATCGCTTTGACGATAGCCTCTACTGCCGCCAGTCCACCATTTAACCCGGGTGCCTACCTGCTGGTAGCTGCCCTCTGGATACAGCAGCAGCGACCCGGCCAAGCCGCCGGTTTTTTCCGCCTGGAGCACCAGGTTTTTCAGTGCCTGGGGATCCACAGTGGTGTCGTTATTCAACAACCAGACGTAGCCATGCGCCTGCGGGCCGGCATGATGCAGGGCATGTTCGATGCCCAGGTTGTTGCCCCCGCTAAAACCCAGGTTGTGGGCGGACTCAATCAGAATGAACTCGCCCGGGTATTCTGCCAGCCGGGCCTTGAAACGGGCCACGGAGTCATCCGGCGAGTGGTTGTCGATGACAACCACCCGAAATTCCGGGTAATCCAGCGCGCGCAAAGAGTCCAGGCACTTCAGGGTATCGCCGGCGCCCCGGTAGTTCAGCAGCAGGATATAGACCGGAGGAAACGTTGTCATGGCTTGATAATCGCCCTTTTCACGCTAAAGGACCGATGAAAACATGCCCAGGCAATTCTCACTCTGGGTCATGGCCAGGCAATTGCGGTCGAGATGCAGGTAGGCATCGCCATGTTGCGATTTGAACCGACGATAATCCATCTCGCTGCGCCATTTATCGATGACGATGTAGCGATCGGGCTGCTTGTCGTCTTCCAAAAGCTCGGTGGAAAGATAGCCATCCCCTTTGGCAAAAAGCCGGGCCCAATCGCCGTCCGGGCCATAAGCCCGCTCAAAGGCCACCTCACAGCCCGGCTTTATCCGAAACTCCCACACCACCACAAAGCAGGTCTGGCTGGCACCCATCAGTGGCAGCAGTCCTTTTTGCCACCGGATTGCAGGACGGGTTGAACGCCCAGCAAGCTGACGCCATCCAGGTTCAGCTCCGGGGCACGACGGAAGACCTCTACCAGTTCCTCAACCACCCGGCTGGTATCCTGGTTTTTCACCGCCTCCACCACGCAGGTTTCCAGGTGCTGGCGCAAAATCTCCTCGGAGACTTTATCCAGGGCGGACTGCACGGCCTTCAACTGGTGCAGCACGTCAATGCAGTATTTTTTCTCGTCCACCATGCGGTGCACGGCGTTAAGATGGCCCATCGCCTTGGCGATCCGGTTTTTCAGCTTTTCCTTGTTCTGGTCGGTGATTGCCATAACGACCTGCTCGTGAGGGAATCTCTCTGAACGCATACAGACATATCACAAGCGCCGCCCGCATGCCATGCGTTGCCTCAGACGGGCACCGCCCGGGGATCATCCACAGGTCGGGACGCCTTTGATCCACTGGTTGGGATTCACCGGAAGCCCGCTCATATACATGCCCCAGTGCAGATGCGGACCAGTTGCAAAGCCGGTGGCGCCCACATAGCCGATCACATCGCCCTTGTGCACCAGTTGGCCCTCTTTGACGGCCAGTTTTGACATGTGGATATAGATGGAGCCGACCCCCTGGCCATGATCGAGGCCCACCGTGCCCCCATGCAGGCGGAACATCCTGGCAATCTCCACCCGTCCATCGTTAATGGCCTTGATGGGACGGCCCGCGGGCGAGCGCAAATCGACCCCCTTGTGGTAATCGCCGGTGGCCTTGCCGTTATGGTAGCGTTTCACGCCGAAGGGGGAGTTTTGGCAATCGGGCGTGGGGGTGATGAAACCGCCCTGCCAGTAGCGAACGGGGGAAACCTTGTCTTTCAAAGCCTGGATAGCCTCCAGCTCGCCGGGCAACGGTTGCAGGCCCTTGGTTGCGCTGCTGACCGAGATATTCTGGGTACGATAATAGGCGTTGGCCACCTGCACGGGCTTGTCCACCGCCTCGCCCCCGGCTTCCTCGATGCGCAGCTTGTAGGCCCCCGGGGCCTGAAACACGGAAACCGGCACCAGGGCCAGATAACTCCCATCCTCCTGCTTGAAAAACCAGGCCTTCCGTCCAGCCAGCAAGGCAGTGGCGGCAAATCCGGGCCGGGTGGCCGAAATACGCACCTGCAAGACCTCGCCCTGTTTCACCGAGGCCGGCGCGCTCACCTCCATGGCACTCGCCCCGGGGACAGGAGGTTCGCCAGCGGGGATGGGCGCATTGGCCACCGCCCTGGACATGAGCACGCCACCCGCCAGCAGCAGCGCCATCAACCCGGCCAGCAAGGTCGTCTCCAGGGCTCTCAAGCCGCGCATCCCGCTTCCACCATTCACGCCATGTCTCCTTTTTGCTGTTTTGCCGCTCAAACGTCCGCGCCTTTCTCTGGCGGGGTATTTCCATTATAGTGGTTACGGGTGGCCCGACCCCAGGCCTGGCCATCCTGTCTCATCAGACTGTCAGGCGCAGGCGAAGTTCCGCGGGATGTTTGTCGACAAGGCCACAATTCATGTCAAATCCGGTGCCGGCGGAAACGGCATGGTCGCATGGCGCCGGGAAAAATACGTGCCCATGGGCGGCCCTGCCGGTGGGGACGGTGGCAAGGGCGGAGACGTGTACATTGAAGCCACCACCGACCTGAACACGCTGCTGGATTTTAAATACATGTCCATCTTCAAGGCGGGCGACGGCGAAAAGGGCGGCCCCAAGAACATGCACGGCAAGCACGGCAAAGACACCACCATCCTGGTGCCCTGCGGCACCATCGTGCGCGATGCCGACACGGGCCTGGCCATTGCCGACCTTACGGAAGCCGGCCAGCGGGTGCTGGTGGCCTCCGGCGGGCGGGGAGGTCGCGGCAACGCCCGGTTTGTCTCTTCCACGCGGCAGGCGCCCCAGTTCTCGGAGCCCGGAGAGCCCGGCATCGATCGGAATCTGGAACTGGAGCTGAAGCTGCTGGCTGATGTGGGCATCATCGGGCTTCCCAACGCCGGAAAATCCACCCTCATCAGCGTCATTAGCGCCGCCAAGCCCAAAATCGCCAACTACCCCTTTACCACCCTGACCCCCAACCTGGGCGTGGTCAAGAAGCCCAACGGCGATGGCGTGGTGGTGGCCGATATTCCCGGGCTGGTGGAGGGCGCCAGCGAAGGGGTTGGCCTGGGACACGAGTTTTTGCGCCACATTGAGCGCACCCGGCTGCTCTTGCACCTGGTGGATCTCTCCAACCCGGAAGGCGATCCCCTGCAAAACTACCGGCTCATTAACGAGGAGCTGGCTCGCTACAGTGAAAAGCTTTCACGCAAGCCGCAGATCCTGGTTCTTTCCAAGACGGACGCCGTCCCGCCGGAAACCGTGGACGCGTACCGGCAAAAATTCACCGAAGTCACCCGGGATCCGTTGTTCACCATCTCCGCCGTCACCCGCAGCGGCCTGGACAGCTTGCTCAATGCCCTGTTCGCGACACTGGATCGCCTGCCACCCGAGCAGGAGGTGGTGGAAATCGTACCGGACGTGCGGGCCTACGATAACGACGACAGCGAGTTCGAAATCCGCCGCAAGGGCAAGGTGTTTGAGGTGCGGGGCGGCAAGATTGAACGCCTGTTCAGCGTAACGGACATGCGCAACCGCGAGGCCGTACACCGGCTGATGAACATCCTGCGGGCCATGGGCGTTTACGACGAGCTGGCCCGGGCCGGGGCGAAAGAAGGCCACGTGGTAAAAATGGGCGGCCTGGAATTTGACTACCTGCCGGACGAAGGCCTGGCCTGAGGCAGAGCCGCTGCCGCCAGCACAATGCGGACGGTTTTCTTGTGTTCCGGCTCGGCGGGTACGGAAACGAAGGTCAACAGGTCATCCCAGCCGAGGGCTTCCAGGCTGATGCGTCCCGAGCCGTCCAGCCAGATGTTATGCAGGCTCACGCCCAGGGTAAACAGTAGCACGAACATCGCAAACAGCTTGTAACGTAGGGCACGCCCCATTCCCGGTCATTTCTCCCGAGGGCTTCACTTCGTATCGGCTTCATGATGACCGGCTCTGCCGGGGAAATCATCGCCCAATAGTCTAATACCCGGCTATTCCACGGACTTCCGGGCCCGGTTGGCATTGACCGCGTTGCGGGTATCCAGCTCGATGATCACGCGGGTCAGCAGGTAGGCGGCATGAATGGCCACCACCGAAACACCGCCCACCGGATGAATCCCCACGGAGGGCTTGGCGGGCGATTGCCCATCCCCCGAAGCCGAAGCCGGGGAAGCCTGGGCTGCCTGGGGAGGGGCCTCCCGCTGGGTGAAAACCAGGTTGGGGGGCGGCACATTTTCTTGCCGGGTACCGGCCCGCACCTGTTGCTCAATGGCAGGGAGCACATGCGCTGCCTGGGGGCCGTGTTCGATAATCACGGTCAGTTGCGTGCCGTGGGCAAGCCCAATGATAATCTTGAACTGACCCAGCGAAATGGTATCGATGTACACCACCAGCTGGTAATCCTCGGCCTTGGCGCCGCCTTCCCCGTCACTGGCAGGCTGCTCGAAATCCATGTGGAAGCGCTGTGGGGGCTGCAAAGGGAAGAATGGCATATAGAGGGCCAATGTGGTGTTCAGGGCCTGGGTAGGCGAAGTGGCCGCCTTGGTGGAAACTTGCGAAAGGGTGGAAATCAGCTCGCCAATGTTCATGCTGGCCCCGGTTTTTGCGGTCTGGGCACTTTGCAGCAGCTTCAACAGCTTGGTTTCTCCGTTTTTCAGGTGATCCTGCAACAGCTTTTGAAGCTCCTCCAGGGAGATTTTGGGATTGTCGGCCAGCAGGGTCTTCAGCAATTGCTGGGGATCCACCCCGTCGGCGGTGGCCAGCAAGGCCAGCAGCTCGGTAATCTCCTTGGGCAATTGCAGCAGGTTCTTCAGCAGCAGGCCCACTTCCTGGGGCTGGATGAAAATGTCGTAGCCGAAAAAGGGCGCCAGCATCACCTCTCCGTTTTCCAGGTAAACGGGAATCTGCACAAACTCCTCCCCCGCGCCGCTGGTAGACAGGGGAGCGCCGTAGAGCCCCTCACCACCCCCCACCTGCTGCGGCTGGGGCTGGAAAGGGAATGGGTTGGGGTTGGGTCCGATGTTGCCCACGGCGTTTCATCCCATGTGGCATTGCGGCAATGCTGCTATTATCGTCCAATTTCCGAAATTATTTGATTTTTCTTTATGGTAAGCCCGTTTTGGATTTTGTCCGGTTCTCAGAACAGGGCGGCTGGGTTATGCTGTTGTTGAGGATCGAGAAATGGCACCCCCAAAATTCCCCCCAAGGCTTGTTTTCCGCTTGTCTGCCTTCCTGCTGGCAGCCATGGTGGGTCTGGTTTCGGCCTGCAGCCGGGGCGGGCACGATCTGGCAACGACCATCCAGCAGCGCGGCAAGCTGATTGCCGGCGTAAAGTACGACAGCAAGCCCTTCGGCTACCTGGATACCAACGGCGAGCTGAAAGGCTTCGACATCGACCTGATGCGGGAGCTGGCCCGGCGCATGCTGCACGATGAAAATGCCGTGGAGTTCCAGCAGGTGCTTTCCTCCACCCGGGTGATTGCCATTAATTCCGGCAACGTCGATATTGTGGCCGCCACCATGACCATCACACCCGACCGGGAAAAGGTCATCGACTTCAGTCGTCCCTATTACACCGCCCACCAGACGGTTATTGTCCCCATCGACAGCCCGGTTAAAAAGCTGGACGACCTGAACGGACGCACCATCCTGTTTGTGCTGGGCACCACCGGGGAGGGGAACATCAAAAAACGCCTGCCCAACGCCAGGTACACCGGCTTTAAAACATCCACAGATGCCTTCTCTGCCCTGAAGGCGGGCCGGGGCGATGCCATGACCACCGATGACACTATCCTGTCCGGCTTTCTGGCGGATAACTGCGGCTTTCGCATGCTGACGGAGAATCTCTCCGAAGAACCGTATGGCCTGGGCTTCCAGCAAAGCCCGGAAACCGCCGCGCTGCAAAAGCAGGTAGACGCCCACCTGGCTGAAATGGAGAAAGACGGCACCCTGCAACACCTGCGGCACAAGTGGGTGGATGAAGCCCTCAAGCCCAGGGCCTGTAAGTAGCCAATGCCCTCGTTTTACACCGATCCGGATATCCAGGGAGCCTTTCTGCAAGGGCTGCTGACCACCCTGCAACTTACGGCGCTGGCCTCGATACTGGCATTGGCGGTGGGTTTCCTGATGGCATTTGCCCGCATTACCCCCCTGAAGCCTTTGCGCACGGTGGCAGCGGTGTATGTATCGGTGTTTCGCAATACGCCGCTTCTTATACAGCTATTCTTCTATTACCGAGGGCTTCAAAGCATCGGGCTCATGCTGTCACCCTTTACCTGCGGAGTCCTGGCCCTCTCGCTGTATACCGGGGCCTACCTGACCGAGGTGTTCCGGGCCGGTATGCTGGCCATCCCCCGGGAGCAGAGCGATGCCGGCCTGTCGCTGGGGCTGGGACGCTTTCAGGTTTACCGCATGATCCTGCTGCCCCAGGCATTCCGGGTGGCCCTGCCCGCCCTGGGCAACCAGATGATTAGCCTGATGAAAAACTCCTCGCTGGTGGCGTTTATCACGGTGAGCGAGCTGTTTTTCGTGGTCTACAAGGGCGCCGTGGATCACTTCCTGCCCATGGAGTATTTCATTGAGGGCGCCTTGCTTTATCTGCTGCTGTCGCTGTCCATTTCCTGGCTGATTCGGCTGATTGAATCGCTAATGGCCTTGCCCGGCACCAACGCGGGAGAGGTTGCCTATGGGTGAGCTGCACTTCGAGGACATCCTGACCGGCTGGCCGCTGCTGTCCAAGGGCTTGCTTTACACGCTGGTGCTGGGGCTGGTGTCCTTCGCCGGGGGGCTGGCCGGCGGCACCCTGCTGGGATTGCTGCGGGAGGAAAAAAAGGGCGTCGCGGGCTGGCTGGCCACCTGCTACATCGAGCTGATGCGCGGCATCCCGCTGATCCTGTTCCTGGTGTTCATCCACTACGGCCTGATGCCCTTGGTTTTTCACCACAGCAACTTCCTGACCTCCAGCCTACTGGCCTTCATCCTGTTTGAGTCGGCCTATATCGGGGAAATTATCCGCAGCGGGCTGAAGGCCGTCAGCCGACCGGAGCGCGAGGCCGCCATCAGCCTGGGCATGAGCTACCCGCAACAACTGTGGAGCGTGATCCTGCCCCTGGCCTACAGCCGCATGATGCCCGCCCTGATAGGCCAATTCATCACCCTCATCAAGGACACCTCGCTGGCCTCCATTGTGGGCGTGGTAGAAATGACCCGGGCGGGCGAAATCATCTACGAGCAAACCTTTCACGACTTTGAAATCCTGCTGTTCGTTGCCACAGTTTACTATCTGATTTGTTTAACGCTGGCCCGCCTGAGCAAGCGATTTGAAACCCCCGAATCGCAGGTGGAAAACCTGATGGCCCGCTCCATGCAAGCGGGATAGCGTCCCAACCCCAGCCGGCTTTGTGAACAATTTTTAAGCAAAATTCGGCAATTTGCGATATCCGTAGCACCGAAACTTAAAAAAACGTTTTTATGCCATTGATAAAACTCGTTTCAGTACTCAGACAGTCTCCACGATGACCTCGTGGAGTTTTTTTTTACTGCCGGAGAGCCTTCTAGCAAAAGACCGGGGAGGAAAAAGCCAGCTGGAAGCGGTTTTTCCAAGCCTTGAACGCGGCAATTTCCTGCGCAATGCGATCGGCATCCCAACCCAGCTCCTTGGCCATGAGTTCCGCCGCGGGACGGGCCGCCTTCAGGCCGGAGTCGGGGGATAAACCCACGCAAATACGTCGCATCAGCACGTCGGAAAGCGATCCGGCCATCTCGTAGCGCACGGCGTAGGCCACCTGGGCGGCAATATCGGGGGAACCCTCGTACAAAGGCTGAGCCAGGGCCGGGTCGGCATCGATCAGGGCCAGTACCCTGTCGTAGCGGCTACCATAAAGATCCATAAAACGCTCCACCGTGGCCAGGGGCAACTTGTAACGCTGGGCAGCGTCGGGCGCCTTCACCTTTTTGAAGGCCCACTGGTGGATGTTTTCCCGCTTGGCCTTGTTCGCCTCGGCAAAGCCTTCGGGATCGAGCTGGCGGGCTTGCCGGATCAGGGCGTCGTCCACCAGGCCCTCACCGCCAGGCAGGGGCTGATCGCGGGTAGGAGACTTGCCCGGCTTGCTCCCATCGGGCAGGCGCAGGTTGTAATGGGCGATAATCTCGTCCACCGCCTCTTCAGCCAGGTTGCGCATGGTGGTCAGCTTGCCCCCCACAATGGATACGAAGCGGCTAACGGGCAAATCGGGCTTACCTTTGCCGTGATCCTCGATAATGTGGTTGCGGGTTACCTGGTGGGCGCTCACCCCGGGTTCGTAAGGCAGGGGACGCACCCCGGAATAGCTGAAGCGAATTTTGTCCTGGCTGAGGTGGGCTGCCGGAAGCACCCGGTTGGTCTCGGCAATCAGGTAGTCGACGGCTTCCTGATCGCTGGTTACATTGTCGACGGGCTCATCGGGGCCTACTTTTCGTTCCGTGGTGCCGATGAGCAGGGTGTCGTTCATCCAGGGAATAATGAAGATGTAGCGGCGGGTGTTGCTTTGGCGGTCGGCCTCGTTCTGGTAGCCTTCGGCCTGAAAGTACATGGCCACATCCGGCGCGCCGGGAAAGCGATCCACCACGATGTGGGTGCCTTCCACCCCGCCGATTCGGCGATGGGGAGCTTCGGCTGGCTGGGCACGCACCTGGGGAATCTTCTGGATAATCTCATCCACCCAGGGGCCGGCGGCATTCACCACCACCTTGGCCTGGGCCGCGTAGTGCTCGCCGGTCTCACAATCCCGGAACTCCACGCCGGAGGCTTCCAGGTTGGCGTTGGCCACTTCGTGCACCAGGATTCCGGTGACTTCGGCGTGGTTCAAAACCGTCGCGTTGCCCGATTCCATGGCGGCAATGGCGTTTTCCACGCTGATCCGCTCCGGCAGCGGGGCCTGGGCATCGTAATAAAACACCCCGCCCTTCAGCTTTTCCGGGTTGATGCCGGGCAGCATCTTCTGCACACCCTTCTTGCCCAGGGTATCGTGGCGAGGCATGTTGCGATGGGTGCGCCCTTGCAGCCAGGGGCTGGAGAGCATGTCGTAAAAGAACTGCCCGGCGGACAGCAAGGGCAGTCCATGGCTGTAATAGTCGAACACGGGCATCAGCGAGGGCATGGGACGAACCAGATGCGGCGCGTTGCGCAGCAGCCGCTCCCGCTCCTGCAAGGATTCCTTGACCAGGCCCACTTCAAAGTGCTCCAGGTAACGGAAGCCGCCGTGAATCAACCGGCTGTTCCAGGCGGAGGTCGCCCCGCCAAAGTCGTTTTTCTCCAGCAGCAAAACTTTGAGCCCCCGGGCGGTGGCATCCCGGGCAATGGCGGTGCCGTTAATCCCCCCGCCAATCACAATCATGTCGTATTGCGGCAGGGTTTTACGCTCCTGGCTGGCAGCGTGATCCGGTTCAATGCGCCGCGACGGCAGGACGCGATTGGGTAGCGGTGTTCCCGTGCTGATTCTCATCGCCTGGTGTGGATGCTCTTCTTGCAAAATAAATGAAACCTGCTCTCTAAAAAAACGATCCCGCCACCAAATTGCCTGCATCATACCAGATTTAACAGGGCTTGGGATTTCGGCATGTCTTTAGTAAAATGCGGTTGGCCTGAGGGTCTGGCCAGTTTCGTTTGAGAATTTTCAAGAAGAGAGAGGCGCACGTGAGCACCACCCTGCACAAACCGCTGCTGGCCGAACGGCTGGCCACCTATGCGGACACCCTAAGCTTTGACAAGATTCCCCAAGTCGCCATTCTGGAAGCCAAACGCCGTGTCATCGATTCGATGGCCACGGCCATGGGCGCCATCTCCTGCGGCTCCGAACCGGCTCTCATCGCCATCAAGGTGGCCCAGACCGTTTCCAATCCCAACGGCGCCACGGTGCTGACCACCCGTCACAAGACCTCGCCGGATTACGCGGCCTTCGCCAGCGGCACCGCCATCCGCTACCTCGATTTCAACGATACCTACCTGTCGAAGGAGCCGGCCCACCCCAGCGACAACATTGCCGCCATCCTGGCCGTGGCCGAAGCCGAAAAACGCAGCGGGCGGGATATTTTGACCGCCATCGTGCTGGCCTACGAAATTCAGTGCCGCCTGTGCGACGCCGCCAGCATCCGGGCGCGCGGCTGGGATCACGTCACCTACGGCGCCTTCTCCGCCGGGCTGGCCGCGGGCAAGCTGTACGGCCTGAACCGACAGCAGCTCATCCACGCCCAGGGGCTGGCCGCCACCCCCAACGTGGCCATGCGCCAAACCCGGGTGGGCGAGCTTTCCCACTGGAAAGGGTGCGCCTTTGCCAACGCCGCCCGCAACGCCGTGTTTGCGGCCATGCTGGCCAAAAACGGCATGAGCGGCCCCTCCGAGATTTTTGAAGGCGAGATGGCCTTCTGGAAGCAGGTTTCCGGCGAATTCGATCTGGCCCCCTTCGGCGGCGAGAACGGCAACGAGGACTTCATGATCAACCGCACCTACGTGAAGCACTTCCCGGCGGAATACCACTCCCAAAGCGCCATTGAGGCCGCGCTGGAGCTGCGCGAACAGATTGGCCCCGAAAACATCGACCAGAAAATCGCCTCCATCCGCATTGAAAGCTTTGATGCCGCCGTGGACATTATTGCCGGCTTCGAGGAGCATTGGCATCCAGAAACCCGGGAGACCGCCGACCACAGCATGCCCTATTGCGTCAGCGCCGCGCTGATGGACGGGGACATTACCCTGGATACCTTTACCTACGAGCGCATCCACGACCCGCGCCTGGTGGATCTCATCCAGAAGGTGAGCGTGGAGCGCAGCGCCGAAATGAACGCCGGCTACCCGGACGGCATTCCCAACCACCTGATTATTACCACCACCGACGGGCAGACATACCGCAAGCAGGTCACCTACCCGCTGGGCCACGCCAAAAACCCCATGAACGACCAGCACATCGAGCATAAATTCCGCTCGCTGGCCGGACGGGTCATGAAGGACGCCTGGGTGGATCGCATTCTGGAGCAGCTCTGGGCCATCGACAGCTGCCAGGACATCTCCGGCATTATGGGCCTGTTTGCCGACGCGCTAGCGGAGGGACGCTGATGCGGCCCGGGGCCCTCGCGGCGGCGCTTTCGATCCTGCTGGCGGCGGGCGTTCCGGCAATGGCTGCCAACTGGGTGAGGGTCGGCGCCGACATGCACGGCTACGAGACTTACCTGGACGTGGAAAGCTTTGCCCGGGTGGGCCAGAGCACCTTCCGGCTGCAGGTCAAATCGGTGCACCCCCCGGCAGGCGCCAACAGCCAGGCGGTCGGGCAGGCCGGGGAAGCACCCGCATACTCCCTGGAGGATTTCCGCATCAACTGTCGCACCAACACCATCAGCACCGAGAAGATCGTGGTGTTCGGCCAGGATGGGCAACAACTGGCCGAAATGGCCCCCATCGCCGCCCGGGCCATCGAACCCGAATCGCTGCCCGATTTTATTGCCAAGGAAATGTGCCCCAAGCTGACCAGCCATGAGTGAAGCCCTGCTAAAACCCCTGTCCCACGCCGAGAAGTGCGCCCGCCTGCGGACGCTGATCAAGGGCACGGTGGCCATGCCGGGGGGCTTTAATGCCATCACCGCAAAAATTATCGAAGACGTGGGCTTTGAGGGCCTCTACATCTCGGGCGCTGGGCTGGCCAACGGAGTGGGCGGCTACCCGGACATCGGGTTCCTTACCGCCTCGGAAATGACCGCGCAGGCGGGATACATTGCCCGCGCCGTTAATATACCGGCCATCATGGACATTGACAACGGCTACGGGGAAGCCATCAACGTGTTTCGAACCGTGCAGGAAGCCGAGCGCCAGGGCTTGTGCGGCGTGCACATCGAAGACCAGGTCATCCCCAAGCGCTGCGGCCACCTGGACGGCAAGCAGGTCATTTCCGCCGAGCACATGTGCGAAAAAATCGCCGCTGCCGTGGAGGCCCGCCAGAATCCTGATTTTCTCATCATCGCCCGGGTGGACTCAAAGGCCGTTTATGGCTTTGACGATGCCGTGGCCCGGGCCAACCGCTACATGGCGGCAGGGGCGGACATGATTTTTGCCGAAGCCCTGACCACGCGGGAAGAGTTTGAGGAATTCCCCCGACAGGTCAAGGCGCCGCTGCTGGCCAACATGACCGAATTCGGAAAGACGCCCTACTTGACCCTTCAGGAGTTTGAGGGCTTCGGGTATAATATCGTCATCTTTCCGATGACTGCTTTTCGGATTATGATGAAGGCAGTTGAGGACGGGATGCGTACCCTCCGGAAGGAAGGAACCCAAAGTGGGCTCCTGGAGCGGATGACCTCCCGGCAGGATCTTTATCGGCTTATTCATTACCAGGATTACGAAAGACTGGACGCCGGGCTGGCGACCCAGTTTTCGACAGGTCACATCGAGCGCTAGCCGCTAGTTTTGTTGAAGGTGTAAAGGGGACGACCAATGAAGACGGCAGAATACAGTCCAGGTTTAGAAGGGGTCATTGCGGGAACCACCACCATTTCCCACGTCAATCCCGAACGCAACAGCCTGATGTACCGGGGCTACGACATCCGAGACCTGGTGCAGCATGCCAGCTACGAGGAAGTGGCCTTCCTGCTGATCAAGGGACACCTGCCCAGCCGCGCCGAGTACGGCGAATTCTGCGACCTGCTGAAAAAGGAACGCACCCTGCCCGAAGCCCTGGTTCAGCACTTCAAGCTGTTCCCCAAAAACGGCACCCCCATGGATCTGCTGCGGGCCGGCGCCGATATCCTGGCCCAGCACGACCCCGACAAGGACGACGACAGCCATGAGGCCAACGTGCGCAAGGCCATTCGCCTGGTGGCCAAGTTTCCGGCCATCATCGCCTGGAGCTACCGCATTACCCGCGGGCAAGACGTGGTGCCGCCCGATAACAGCCTGGGCCATGGCGAAAACTTCCTCTACATGCTGCTGGGCAAAAAACCGGACGCCTACGTGGCCCAGGTGTTCGACAAAACCCTGATTTGTTATGCCGATCACGGCTTCAACGCCTCTACCTTTGCCAGCCGGGTGACGGTTTCCACGCTGTCAGACATTTACTCCGGCACGGTCAGCGCCATCGGCGCCCTGAAGGGCCCCCTGCACGGTGGGGCCAACGAAGAGGCCATGAAGATGCTGCAGGAAATCGGCACCGTGGAAGGCGCCGAAGGCTGGGTACTGGATGCCCTGGCCACCAAAAAGAAAATCATGGGCTTTGGCCACCGGGAATACAAAACCGGCGACCCGCGCGCGGCCATTCTTACCGAGATGGCCCCGGAAGTCAGCGAGCGCCTGGGCGACACCAAGTGGTTCCGCATTGCCAGCATCGTGGAAGAGGTGATGCGACGTGAGAAAAACATCGTGCCCAACGTGGACTTCCCCACCTCGTACCTGTACTACCTGATGGGCCTGCCGCTGGAAATCTACACCCCCATCTTTGCCCTGGCCCGGGTGGCCGGTTGGACGGCACACATGATTGAACAGCTGGACAACAACCGCCTGATTCGGCCTAAAGCCTTGTATGAAGGCCCGCAGCACGTGGAATACGTGCCCATGGATCAACGCTGACCGGCTTTTTATAGCGCAACGTTGCCGCCATGGCCGAACGGCCCAGAAAGCTGAAACTTCTTTCGTTTTATAGCGCCCCATCACAGGCTATGCCGTCAGACAGCCCCCTCAAGCCGGTTCACCCCCCGCGTCAGCGCGGGCAAAGCGGCTTCTTACCGCTGCGCTTGAATTCTTTTCCGGTGATCGGATTTACATTTTGTTACGGCCATCGGTTTTTTCTGCAGTTTTCCCAACCGGCGTCGATAACCGAACATAGAGAGTGGAAAACGATGGATAGTTCCCATGGCAACCAGACCAACCCAACAGTATCTTAAAGGCCAAACCATCATCGAGGAAGGCGAAAAAGGCGACCATACCTTCAAAATCGTCAATGGCGAGGTCGTCGTGTGCGTCCAGAACAAGCACAAGGAGCTGGTTCCCATCGCCAAGCTGGGGCAGGGCGAAATCTTCGGGGAAATGTACCTGTTTGAAAACAACGGGCGCCGCACCGCCACGGTGGTTGCCTACAGCAACTACGTGGAAGTGGAGGTCTACTTCCGGGACGAGATGGACTACCTGCTCAACAGCCTGAACCCCGCCGCTATGACCCTGATGAAGGGCTTCAGCAAGCGCCTGACCTCGACCACCCGCAGCTGCGCCGACCTGGTTAAGGAGGAGCGCTACAGCAAGCTGCCGGACGGCACCGTGAAACAAACCGGCCTGCGCATCGAGCGAGACACTCCCTGACCCCCGATTTTTTCCGGCTGCAAACCCACCCCGCCGACTTCGGCAATTTTTGCCTTGCCCGGTCTTTATTGGCTTAGTGGGTATAATTTTGCAAGCAAGTCAGGAGTCTTGAAGTGCTGAAACCCTCCCTGCAGTTCTGCGGCATCCAGGTGCGCGCCGCCCGCCACTTTCCGGGACAACCCCACGCCATGGCCAACATGGAACTGGTGCTGAGCGGTCGGGATGTCCAGCTTAAACCGGCCCCCGCCAGCGCGGATCATTTCCTGCTGGTGCGCCGGGGCGATAACGACACGTTCCACGTCAACTCGCTGGGCCTGGCGGACTACATCCAAACCGTGGACGCCGAGAGCGTCCGTCCGCTGCTGGCGGCCCTGGAATCGGGGGCCGACGTCACCCTGGGCCCGGATACCAGCCGCGACACATTCCAACGGGCATTGGCCCGCATGAAGGAACCCGTCCAGGGATAACCGAACATTCACCCGTTTGCAAACCGCACGGGCATCGATACACTGTTTCTTGATCATGGCTTTTTCAAGCCGTCTCACAAAAACCCCCCTTTGCCTGGCCATGGCCGGGCGGGGGGTTACTTTTTGGGAAAGGGAACCGACCCTGCCTTTGCACACATTGGCCGCTTCATCCTATGATGGTAGGGAGGCATATAAGAACCGGAGCCCATGAGCCAATCCCCCAGTAAGGAAACTTCCGGGCCAGGCGGACCGAACCCCCAACCTTTGCGCGCCTACGTGGTGAGCGACGTCCACCTGAACAACCACCCCTACGACCGGACGGTTCATGCCGAAAACCCCCGCCGCAAGAATTTCCGGCAGTTCCTGAGCCAGATGGCCGACGGCCTGAACGGCACCGATCGGCTGTTGTTGATTTTAAACGGGGATATCCTGGACATTACCGGCTCCTGGTTTGAGGACGTGATGCCCTGGGATCCGGATACCGCCCAGGTGGAGCTGCTGCTGCACAAGGTGTTGCGGGAGATTATCGACAACAACGCCGCCGCCTTTGCCGAGCTCCGCCGCCTGGTGTCCCATCCCCATACCGAAATCGTCTTTGTTTTCGGCAACCACGACGGCATGTTGCAGGAATACCCCTCCAGCCACGCCCTGGTAAAAAACGGCATCACCCCCGACCGGGAGCAGCAGGAGCGCATCCGGTTTGTGGCCACTTTCGAGTCCCCGGAGCTGGAGCTCTACATTGAGCACGGGCATCTCTTCGATCCCTTCAACCGGGCCCAGACCCACCAGCCCCCCCTGGGCGACGTGGTCAACATCCTGATTGTGAACCGCTTTGTGGACATGGTGGTGGATCGCCTGCGGGCCAACGGCTATTCGCCGGGGCTGACCGCCCGCATGCAAAACCGCCTGCACGACATCGAATACCTGCGCCCGCTGGCCCTGGTACCGGTGTGGATTGAAACCATGATGCGCCACTACAAAAACCACCCGGAGAACGATGGCAAGGCCGAGACCGTGGACGTAATCCTGATGGACGTGGTGCGGCGCATCCTGCACGATCCGCTGATGATCCAGTTTATGGTGCGCCAGTTGCATATGCCCAAGGCCCTGCTGACCCTGGTCATCAAGGCGGTGCTGGGCATGCCCGCCAGCCTGCCGGTGATTTCGTTCATCACCAGCAAAATCGTGCGGCGCACCCACAACAACCAGTACCAGTACAAAATGGCCCAGCGGCTGCACGGCGAAAAGGGCTACCGGCTGATTACGTTTGGCCATACCCACATTCCGGGGGTGCTGCCGCTAAGCAAAAACGCCTATTACTTCAACACCGGCAGCTGGAAGCCGGTCATCAACCTGTTCAAGTTTTCAGATCACGACCCCCTGGACCTGGAACCCCTGTGGCCCGAGGTACAGTTCAATAAGGTGGAGCGCTGCGGCATCCTGCGCATTGAAAGCGAAAAACCGGGGAAAGCCCCGGTTGAATTCGCGCTGGAAACCATTCAAAGCGGGCTGAGCTAGCCTACTTCAGGCTCAGCATCATGCCCCCGGGCGGGATGGTGCCCACCACCGTAGACTGGTTCAGCCGGGTGGCATGCTGCCGCACAAAGGCGTCCTTCTCCGCCGGGCTCATGCCAGAGGCCTGGTTCATCAAACTCACCAGCTTGCCCGCCGTATCGGGATACTTCTGCGCCGCGGCGATGGCGGTTTGCAAATCCACCCGGTCAATATGGACATTGCCCATCACCGGCTCACCCATGTTGTTGAAAGCCGTATTGCTGATGCCGGCGGCGTAGCCATCCACCTTCTGCTTCAGGTTGGCCAGGGCCGGATCGGAACCCAGGCGGCCTTGCAGCTTGTTGTAGACATCCTGGAACCGAGCCATCGTCTCGGTCATGGCCATGCTGTTCAGGATGGCTTCCTGGGGATACATCGGCTGGCCGGTATATTGCCCGTTGGCCATCTGCTGCTCGATCACCCCGTTCAGCTGATCGAGCCCGGGCCGGGCGTTTTCGTAATACGCCACCAGATCGGCCATGGATTCGCCCATGGAAGACAACTCCTTGAGCATGGCCTGGACATCATTGGGCAGGGGCTGTCCGTTGACCTGGGTTTGGGTGGCCAGCTCCTCAAGGCCATTGGCCATGCCCTTCATGCCGTCCACGCTGGTGGTGTTCACGTTGGATCCGTTGGCGGACATAAAGGTCACTTTACCGGTCTTGGGATCCACCTGGACCGAAACGGCTTTGCCGCCGGTGCTGCCGCCGCTGGTGGTGCCCCCGGCGTTGGTGCCGATCATCTGGTACAGCTTGTCGGCCCCGGTAACCGTCTTGTCGTTGTTGCCGGCCATCAGGTCACTGACGCTGAAACCCAGGAAATTGAGTGCCAGAATGGCCAACACGGCCACCAGGCCAATGCCCAGGGCATATTCATGGATGGCATGTCCAATGGCATGTCCGCGTGCTCGGGTCATAAGACAACTCATCTTTCTGCTCATGGCGTTAAGTGTATAAGGCATCGGCAGGAAACCCCGTTTCTTTAAACCGCCGAAACATCAGTTTACAAACCGATCACACCCCGGAAGGCACAAAAACGCCGAATTTTTCTTGCCACCGCAGCAACGCCTCCTCCAGCGGGGCCGTCCAGTAGGGCTGAGGGGCACTGTCGCGGGCTTCAAACAGCGGGATGCCCTTTAAGCCATCCTGCGGCCAGCGGGGAAACACATGAATGTGGTAATGCGGGGTCACTTCCGACAGCACCAGCCAGTAAACCCGACAAGCGCCCAGTTGCTCCAGGGTTTCGGCCCAGCTTCGGGCCGCCTCGAACACCGCTTGCGGAATGTCCTGGTAGCGGAACACCTCCCGCCGGGAAGCCACCATCAGGTAGCCGGCCCGGGCGCCCCGGATGGCTACCAGGGGGCAATCGGTCTCCACCCGGAAGGGGTTGGGAAAGTCGGGCAAGGCAGGCTGGCTCACGGAAACCTCCGGCTATTCGGATAAACGGGCACCCTGCCATTGTACCCCGAACCTCATCCCCCGGGGCAGCCGTCAACCCGCCCGGCGGGTCGTTTCGGGAAGCGAAACCACCGCGCCCGGCGCCACCAGCCGGAAGGCCAGCAACATGGCGCCCAGCGCGGCCACCGCCCCCACCGGCAAAATCACCCGGTAATCGTGGAAATAATCGATGAGACGCCCGGTGATGAACAGGCTGTAAAGCTGCGGCACGGACATAAACAGGTTGTAGAAGCCGGCGTAGGTGCCCTCACTGCGGGGCGGGCACAACTTGAACAGCAGTGACAGCGGCAGGACGATCATCCCGGCAAAGCTCAGGCCGATGAACACGCTCATAAAGATGGCCGACGCCAGATCGCGCACCCAGAAGCATCCGGCCAGGCAGGCCAGCGCGTAGCCCAGCAGGCAGAACCGGAACAGGCGCCGGTTATCCACCCGGTCGGCCAGCCTGCCCAAGGGCAGGGCCGCCAGCACCGTCACCAGGGTCAGGATCGCCAGCGGCATGTTGGCTTGCGCGTAGGTCAGATGCAGCGCATGCGTGGCATACAGCACAAAGAATCCGCGCAGCGCCTGGATGCCGACCCAGGAGAAAAACACCACCAGAAAAAGCCGGAAGATGGGTACCTGCCCGGGTACCTGGGCCAGCCGCCGCTCGAAGGCGGGGATGAGGGCCAGCACCGGCAGGGCGTAAAACACCATGTTCCAGCCTCCCCACATGGCCCGTTGATGCAGGTTATCGGGCGTCGCCCCGTCGCGATCGGCAGGCTCCGGGGTGATGGCGCGGGGGCCGGGGGCGAACTTCAGCACGAAAACAAAACACAACAGCAGGATGGCCGCGCTGGCCAGCACCGGCACCGCGGGGGTATTGCCCGCCACGCTGGCCAGGGCGAACATGGCAAAGCCCCCCAACCCGGAAAACCCGGCAATAAAACCGCTGACCATCCCCTTGTGGGATAACAGCGCCCGGCGGTTGGAGGCCTCGCTGACCAGGGCCCGATAGCTGACGGCCAGCACGTTGAATGCCACGAAGAAAAACGCCACCGCCGCCACCAGGGCAGGCAGGCTGAGCCGGAAGGCAAACAACACCGTACCGGCCAGGCAAAACAGCAGGCTGACCCGGATGATGGCCAGCCGGGAAATGCCCCGACGGCCCAGTTTGTCTCCCAGCC
The DNA here is from genome assembly GCA_964390635.1 of uncultured Vampirovibrionales bacterium. GTDB lineage: Bacteria > Cyanobacteriota > Vampirovibrionia > Vampirovibrionales > Vampirovibrionaceae > CAYMIG01. The sequence goes on from CAYMIG010000009.1 coordinate 80,702, forward strand.
AGCCCATCAGCGGCTGTACGGTCATGCCCGCCAGCGGCCCCAGACCCAGAATCAAGCCGATCTGGAAGGCATTATCCAGGTGTTCGCCCAACAGCTTTTGGAAAAGCGTGGCATCCAGCGCCATGGCCATCTGCACCCCGAACCAGCCCAGGGTCAGGTAGAAAATCGGCAGGATATTCCGGTTGCGGGCCGGTGTATTCAAGGTTTCAACCACGCCCAGACGTTGACGGTAGCCGGTTCCATCATACCGCGATTTCGGCATGGGCGGCCCTCCCGGGGATGACGGACAGCCCGTCGGAAGCGCGCTCCCGACGCAGTTCATCGAGCATACGGCTCACCTCGGCCCGAAGCCGGCGGGTCACCTCCCGGCGATGCATGCCCGGCGCGGGCACGATGGGCTGGCCAAAGCGAATGATCACCCGGCGCCGGGTTCCGGGATGCTTCTGGCCGATGGGCCAGGCCTCAAAGCCGCCATCGATGGCAAAGGGAATAATGGGCACCCCGGTGCGCGCCTGCAAAAACGCCACTCCGTCCCGAAACTCGCCCAGGTTACCGTCCTCGGTCAGCTTGCCTTCGGGAAAGATGCAAAGCCGCTCCCCGTGGTTGAGGCGGCCAACCAGGCCGAGCAGGATGCTTTTCTCGCGGCCCGGCACCAGGGGAATGATGTTGGCATACCCCACCATTTTGCCAATCCAGCCCCAGCCAAATACCTGTTGCGCCATCAGGAAGCGGAACGGCTGCCGGATGGCGGCCATGACCATGGGGGTGTCCAGCATGCCCTGGTGATTTCCGGCCAGGATGTATGGCCCCTGCATGGCCCGGGGAATCTCCGCCCCGCGCACCTCAAAATCGAACCCCCAGGCCAGCCACAGGCGGGCAACCATCCGCCAGAACCCGTAGGGCAGCTCAAACCGCTTTGGCATAACCAACTCCTTCTGCCGTAACCGATATTGGCAAGGTACATGGTTTTGCAGCCGGCGCGGGGCAGTTTTGTGACACTTTGCCAAGGTGTCACTTTTTATACAAAAACAAAAGCCATGCTGTTACACTTTATATGTAACCCCATGGACAGGAAGCCCGTCATGGTTGATATCCAGATTCAAAAAGGCACCAACGTTTCCATCCACAAGCAGCTGGTCACGCAGATTTCCATCCAGATCGCCTCCGGGCTGCTGCGGCCCGGGGCCAAACTGCCCAGCATCCGGGCCCTGTCCCGCAAGCTGGGGGTGCATCACAACACCTGCCTGGCCGCCTACCGGGAATTGCAGGAAACCGGGCTGATCCGTATCCGGCAGGGAAGCGGCGTGATTGTGCTGAGCCCGGAAGACAACCAGAAGTCCCTGGTCGAAGCGGTGCGCAACATCGAGCGGGTGGATCTGGACCAGATGGCGCGCTTTTTTGTGCGCCACGCCGTGGGCAAGGGCTATGGCCGGCAAGAGGTGTTCTCCGCCGTGCAGGCCGCATGGGAGGCCCAGGTCGGGGTCGCCCGCAAGCGGCTGACTTACGTGGACATGCATCCCGACATCCTGCCCCTGTTCCAGGCGGAAATGCAGCGGTTCCTGGGCCGGCCCGTGGAAGCCCGCTCCCTGGCGGAATTGGCCAGCCAGGACACCCTGGACGGCCATTTCGTGGTCAGCCGCTACCATTACCGCAGCCTGGAAAGCCTGCTGGAAAAGGCCGGGCTGAATGCCCGCGAACACATGATCATCATCGACGTGGGCAGCGGCCAGCAGGAACTGGACGTCATCCGCCAACTGCCCACCGGCAGCCTGGTGGCCATCATTTCGTGCAGCACCATCATTTTGCAACAGGGCGAAGCCGTGGTGACGGCGGTGCGGGGGGACGACATCTTCGTGCGCGCCATGCTGTTTCCCCAGGAAGGCCCCGAGGAGGCCCGCCGCCTGATGCAACGCGCCCGCGCCATCTTCAGCGACGTGGTTTGCCTGCCCGAGCTGGAAAGCATGACCCGGAGGCCCGTCTATCCCATCCGGGTGGTGCCGGACAGCGAACTGCGCAAGCTGAAGGCTTTCAAGGCCGATCCGGGCTGAGGGGCATCAGGTGGCGGTACGCAGCGCCTGGGTTTCGAGTTCAGCGGCCCGGGGGCGCTTCTTGGCCTGGTTGCCGGAAATTTCCAGCGCCCGCAGCAGGTCGGCATGGGTTACCACGCCAATGGGCTGCTCGTTCCAGGTGACAAACAGGCAGGCCCGGGGACGGCCCTTGAGCATGCGGGAGGCCTCCCCCAGCGTGACGTTGGGTGAAACCTGAATGGCCTCGCGGCTGATGAAGTCGCGCACGGTGGCATCCTTCAGCAGGCGGGGGGCGGTTTTGGACAGCTCCTCCAGCAGCACCACGCCGACAATGGACTCGCGATCCAGCACAAACAGGAAGCGCTTGTCATACCGTTGCATAAAAACCAGCGCCTCTTCGGCAAAATCGTTGGCGGAGACCACGTCGAAATCGGTATTCATGATTTCCTGGAGCTGCATTCATCCTCCTTCGGGATCGGCTGGAAAAGGGACCCATCCGGTGCCCACAATTTCCCGTAGAAACATTTTAGGACTTGAAACCCTGGTGTCCATTCACCAGAATGCGTATTGACTTGGGCTGCATTTTATTCATCCGCGCCGGGAAAAGCCCAGGGAAGCCAGGCACGCCCATTCACCCAACGTGCCGGTACAACAAAAAAAAACACGACCCAGACGGAAATTGCCCGGCCCGGAGTCAGGGGGAAAGCGGCAGGAACACGGAAAACAAGCTGCCCTGTCCGGGCTCGCTGCTGATTTCCAACCGCCCTTGGTGCAGCTCGGCCAGGTGCTTCACCAGAGACAAGCCCAGGCCCACTCCGGGAATGGGCGTACCGTCGGCAGAGGCCTCCCCCTGCACAAAGGGCGCCAGCAGATGATCTGCCTGGCCCGCGGGCATGCCCGGCCCGCAATCCCGCACCTCAAAACACAACTCGTTCGCCTGGTGCAGGCGGCAACGCAACTGGATCGGGGTGCCCGAGGGCGAAAACTTGTGGGCATTGGAAACCAGGTTGATCAGGATCTGCTTGAGGCGGAGGGAATCGGCCTGCATGGTTTCCGGCACTCCCTCATCCACCTGGGCCAGGCATGACTGGCATTTATGCTCCAGCAAGGGGGTCATCATGCATACCACCTCGGCAAGCAGCGGACGCAACGGTACCGCAAGCCGGCTCAAGACAACCTTGCCCGCTTCCAGGCGCGCCATGTCCAGGGTATCGTTGGCCATCTGCAGCAGTTGGCGGCTGTTCTTCTCGATGAAACTGATGTAATCCCGCTGCCGTGAATTCAACGGGCCCAGCTTTTCGTCACCCAGCAACTCAATCCCGGCCAGGATATTATGCAATGGAATCCGCATTTCATGGGACAAGTGGGTCAGCACTGCTTTTTTAAACTGTTCAGCCGGGGTCACGATGGGTTCCTTTTATCGACCGGTTATCAACCGACGTGCTCCCCAGCCCGGGCCGCTGACCCAAAGCTAACAAACACTCGTTTCAAGCTTAGACTCGGTAGAAGATCCTTGCCAGGATCGGCCTTTTTATAAGTATGAGTTTAGACTAGCATTGCACGGCAACAATGGGTACGGTAAAAACGGACTATTTTTTGCAAACAACCCACGGCTTTTCCGCACCCCATCCCCGCTTTGCATTTTAAGTTTTGTTACCAAGCGGGCCCCCGTCTAGCCGCAAACGCCCTGGCCCTCGCGGGCGCCAGCCAAATCCGGGGCCAGGGTCTTGACCACCATCCCCGGCACGCCCTGGGCATAGTTGTGCAGCGCTTGCAGCAGGGAGTCCTCCACGGCCTGGGGGTAGTAAATGCCAATGGTGGAGCCCGAGCCGCTGACAATGGTGCCAAAGGCACCGGCGTCCAGGCACAGGGCCCGCACCGCCGGGTAATCCGGAATGAGAGCCGCCCGGTAAGGCTGGTGCAGGCGATCGTCCAGGCTTTCGCAAAACGCCGCCGGGTCGCCCTTCAACAAGGCATAGGTCAGCAGGCTGGCCTTGCGCAGGTTAAAGATGCCGTCGGCCAGGGGGTATTTTTTCGGCAGGGCCTTGCGGGCCTCCTCGGTCAACACCGGATAAGGCGGAATGGCCACGGCAATTTTCCAGGCCTCCGGCCAGGGCAAGGCATAGGGACGGGTGTCGTACATAATCACCCCGCCCAGCATGGCCGGCGCCACGTTATCGGGGTGGCCTTCCAGCCCGATGGCCAGATCCAGCAACTGCTGCCGGGAAAGGGGTTCTCCCGCAAAACGGTTGGCGGCCAGCAGGGCAGCCACGATGGCGGTGGAACTGCTGCCCAGCCCCCGGGCCACCGGGATGTGCGCCTCGATTTCGATGGCCAGCGGTGGCAAGGCCAGGCCGGTTTCCCGGCTGAAGGCCGCCATGGCCGAAAACAGGATGCTTTGCCCGGGCGGAACGTCCAGGGGGGCAGTTTCCACCGTGCTAGCGGAGGATACGGACAGGGCATCCTCCCCACCGGGGCGGAAGGTAAAGCGGTTGTAAAGCCCGACCGCCAGGCCGAAGGTATCGAAGCCCGGGCCCAGGTTGGCCATGGTGGCGGGCACACTGATTTGCAAAGGGGCTGCCATATCATCAGCATACCCTGAAAACGATGGCGGGCACAGCCAGGCCCCCACAAAAAAGAACCGGCCACGCGCGCGACCGGTTCAAAGTGTCATACGTCCCCCGAAAACGGGAGAACCGAGTGAAAGCCCGGGGAAATCCCGGGCCCCGGTTTAGCCGGCCCTGGGCTGCAGGCGGGCGGTACACGGCGCCATGGCCAGGCGCCACATCCATTTCAGAATCCGGGACAAAATCATCTCACTCCCCCTATGGTTGTCGCTGAATACCAGAATTCATAAGGCTTGGGCGATAGGCATCCCTCCTTGTCTTTAAAGGCAGGCCAAGGCCGGCCCGGGTGTGAACACGGTCATCGGGATTTTGAAATACAGATTTTTCAGGCCTGTTCTAGGTGACCGGCGGCGTCGAAGGCTTGTTGCCGCCGTGGCTGTCCAGCAGAAACTTGGCGATTTTCACCAGGATGTCCAGCCAGCCGGTTTCCTCGGGTTTTTCAAAATCGAGCACCCGGGCCAGGAAAACCCGGATTTTGCCGATAATGCCATTGACCTGCTGCTGGTCGATTTTAAACTTCTTCTTGCCCTTGGGGTCTTCCACGGGCGGCTCATCCGCCGGAGGTTCGTCCGCCCCGGACAGGTTCACCTGGTCTCCCTGCCCATCGACGGGGGGCAGGTCGCTGGCCGGCGGCTGGTCGGTACTGCCGTCGCCGTCGGTTTTCTTTTTCTTTTCCCCGAAATGAACTGAGCCTGTGAAGACGGGCGTTGCCGCTTGAATAGGCATTTCAAAACCCCCACATTATTCTCATCAAGGTGGAACAACACATATTGCTTTTACCGGCGGCATAAAAACCGGTCAAGCCTTTTTTGTGCTAGCTCACGGCCTATTTTAACGCAGCCGGCCCCAAATGGAAACCGGGCCTCCCGAGGCCCTAAACAAACAGGGAGCCCGAAGGCTCCCTGTTCCGGCGGGGAGTGAGGCTCCCCAAACCAAACCGCACGCTCCCTAGAGGGCGACGGTGACCGCTTTGACCTCGGTGTACAGATCCAGCGCGGCGTGGCCCATTTCGCGGCCCCAACCAGACTGTTTGTAACCACCAAAGGGCAGCGCGGCATCGAAGATGTTGTAGGTGTTGACCCACACCGAACCGGCGCGCAGGCGACGGGCCAGTTTGTGGGCCATGCTGATGTCGCGGGTCCAGACGGCGGCAGCCAGGCCGTAGATGCTGTCGTTGGCGGCGGCGGCAATCTCATCCGGGTTGTCGAACGGCATGGCCGTCACGACGGGCCCGAAGATTTCCTCCTGCACCACGCGCATGGTGGGCTTGGTATCCACCAGCACGGTGGGTTCCACGAAGTAGCCCTGGCCATCGCGACCCTTGCCGCCAGCCAGCGCGCGGGCGCCTTCCTCGGCCCCGGAATTCAGGAAGCCGCACACCCGCTCGAACTGCTCGCGGGAAACCAGCGGCCCCATCTGGGTCTTGGGATCCAGGCCGTTGCCCACCCGGATTTTGCGGGCATGCTCGGCCACGCCTTCCACCACCTGGTCAAAGATGGACTTGTGGACGTACAGGCGGGAACCGGCGCAGCAGCACTGGCCGTGGTTAAAGAAGATGGCGTTGGCCGCGCCCGGGATGGCGGTTTTAAGATCGGCATCCGGGAACACGATGTTGGGGGACTTGCCGCCCAGCTCCAGGGTGACTTTTTTCAGGTTGGTCTCGCCGGCGGCGCGCACAATCAGCTTGCCCACCTCGGTGGAGCCGGTGAAAGCCACCTTGTCCACATCCGGGTGCGCCGACAGGGCCGCCCCAGCGGTTTCGCCAAAGCCGGTCACCACGTTGACCACGCCTTCGGGATAGCCGGCTTCCATAATCAGCTCGGCCAGGCGCAGGGCGGACAGCGGGGTCTGCTCGGCGGGCTTCAGCACCACGGTGCAACCGGTCGCCAGGGCCGGGCCCAGCTTCCAGGCCGCCATCAGCAGCGGGAAGTTCCAGGGAATGATTTGAGCCACCACACCCACCGGCTCACGCAGGGTGTAGGAGTGGAACTCGGCGCCCGGGGCGTAGGGCACGGAAATGGGAATGGTGTTGCCTTCAATTTTGGTCGCCCAGCCGGCCATGTAGCGGAACAGATCGGCGGCCAGGGGCACGTCGGCGGCGCGGGCCACGCTAACGGGCTTGCCGTTGTCCAGGGTTTCCAGCTCGGCGAACTCATCGGCATGGGCTTCCAGCAGGTCGGCCAGTCTCCACAGCAGCTTGCCGCGCTCGGACGGGGTCATGCGGCTCCACCGGGGGTTTTCGAAGGCCGCGCGGGCGGCGCGCACGGCGCGATCCACATCCGGCTTCTCGCCTTCGGCCACGCGGGCGATCACTTCGCCGGTAGCAGGGTTTTCCACTTCGAACGTGCGGCCAGAAGTGGCTTCCACCCATTCGTTGTTAATAAACAGTTTGTGCGTGCGGGACAGGAAGCGGCTAACGGCCTCGCTTACCCGAAACGTTTCAATGGTTGCGGACATGATGATCCCCCTATTCAAAACAAACACCTAAGAATCGGACTAAACTGCCCCTACTGTCCTAAAAGCACGGCTTTAAGTCAAGCGTGAGCCTATGCGGAAAGCCGGCGTATACAAGGCGGATATGGCCGGGGAAGCTCGGCGCGGGTATTAGCCAGCCCGGGATAGCACCCCCCCGGATGGGGAGGTCGGAAAATACACGAAAGGGCAATGGCCCGGGACTATGCAAAGCCTTATAGTAATACCATTCAAAACCAAGTTTACCCTATAGCTCAAACGTACTTTCCACGCTTTACCACTCGTACCCCTGCTGAATCGGCTGCAAGGCAGATTTTTCAGGGGTTTTTCCTTTTCTTTATCCCCCGCCGCCCAAAAAACTTTGCGGGCAATATAGCACGGTCGGGTAATGGCGCCCCCGGCTTGACCCCCTATCATGACGGTTGAAACGAGTTTTATCGATAGCTCAAACGTACTTTCCACGCTTTACCACTCGTATTGCCCCTGCCAGCCACGGCTGACGGGGGATTTTTATTGGCCCGGACGGGAAGTACGCCGGCTGGCCTATAACTTGCCGCGCCCAAATCGACACCCTGGCAGTTTCAAAAATACACCTTCGGGTAATGGATGGCCACGGCAGAAGCGCCTAATATAAGGGCATCAAAGATTTACCCTATAGCTCAAACGTACTTTCCACGCTTTACCACTCGTCCCTTAACGGAATTCTCCGTTAAGGGTTTTTCTTTTGCCGCCGGAGGAGGGGGAAAGTGGACGGGCCTAGTCTTCGCTGACGCGTTCCTGGTACAAGCCCATGGCCAGGTCCACCATCTCCTTGACCATGCCCATGGCCTTGTCCTGGCCGAACTGCTCGTGGTAGTCGCTGGCAAACAGGCCAAGCAGGGCGGCCAGCGTTTCCACCACGGCGGTGGTATCAATTTCGCCGTCCTCGTCGGTACAGTTTTCAAGCAGCAGGGGGTACAGTTCCCCCACAATCTCCATGGCCAGGTCGCTGGTAAACTCCGGGGCCGCGCTTTGCGGCGCCGATTCTTTTTTGCCGGGTTTATCGCCTTTTTTTCGCTCAACCATCTGGTTGCCCCTTTTCAGAATTTCTGCCATTGTATCCGAAACAAACGCCAGGGGGCCGCCGTCCCCATGGCCCATGGTTGGCCCACAGGAGAATCCCATGTTCATCGATTTTACCCCGCCCCCCGAGTTCAATCCCTACCATCCCGCCGCCTGGGACACCGCATGCTGCGAACTGGAAACCGACCCCGGCGATTGCGAGCAGGGCGAAACCCCGCCCGGCAAACCGGATGACGACGACACCGTTACCACCCTGGCCCTGGGCGAGGAGGGCGGCGAGCATCCCGCGCCGGATGCCCCCAGGCCGAAACCCGGCAACCCCCTGGGGCCAACCACCCTGGCCCTGGGCGAGGAGGGCGGCGAGCATCCGCCCTTTGCCCCCCGCTAAGCCCATCCCACCCGCCGGTGACAGGAAGGCGCGCTTCTGGTATAACCAGCAACAGTTCCAATTTTTGTTGAATCGGGAGAGGCCCATGCCGCTGACATCCATCGACCCCACCCCCAACCCCAACGCCATGAAGCTGAATTTTGACCGGGAAATTTCCTTTACCGGCACGGCCAATGCCGAAAACAAGGAACATCTGCCCCGCCTGCTGCAAGACCTGCTGGAAATTGACGGCGTGGACAGCCTGTTTGTCATGACGCGCTTCCTGACCATCACCAAGCGTCCCGACAGCGACTGGGAAGCCATCCTGGCAAAGGCCAGGGAGGTTTTCGAGTTCAGCCCCCAGGGCTAGGCCAGCCGTCCCCAGGCAAAAACCAGAATGCCCGCCGCCAGCAGCCAGCCCAACGATGCGGCAGCCAGCGCCATGCCCAATTGCAGGCGATCCGCCAGCACGTACAAAACCAGCAGGTAAGCCAGGTAGGGCAGCATCGACCACATGCCAAACACCACCGTGGCCTTCAGATCGCCCACGGTTCGCTCCATGCCGACCATGTAATGGGCTATCAGCGAAAAGGTGGGAAACAAGGGCAGCAGGCCCGCAATGTAGTGGTTGGAGGTGCGGGACAGCAAGGCAATGCCCACCACCACGGCGGCCCCCATCAGCGCTTTCAGCAGCAGGTCCATGGCTAGCTTTCCGCCTGCGCCTCAATGAAGTAGCACTCCTCCAAGTCATCCCAGCTGACGTGGAGCACGTTGGGCCGGCAACAGACCTGGCAATCCTCCACATAGGTCTGGTTGACGCCGCCGTCGGGATCGACGAAGACGCTGTTGGGCTCAAAACAGAATGCGCAACTGAAAACCTGATCCATGATCTCGTACCCGTTCCCGACCAGGGGGCCAACGGGCCCCTCTGGTCATTATAAACGAGCGTTACATGATGGTGTCCACCAGTTTATCATTCACCCCGGCCACGGCCTTGGCCGCAGTCTGGATGAGATTGCCCCCCAGTCCGCCCCCCAGCAAAAAACCTCCGATGGGGCCGGCAATCTTCTCCCCCAGCTCCCGTCTCTGGTCGAAATGCTGCGAAACCAGGTTCGCGGCAAAGCTTGGCAAGCGCAAAACGCCTTCCAGCATGTGGTTTACCCCCTAGCTCTCAATCTTATGCGTGACCCCACCTGCATAAACGTTCCGATTCTTCCGTTTTGTGCGAAATTTTACACAGTGCGAAGATAGTTGTTTTTTTAATTCGTATATTCCGTGTCTGCCGGGCACGCTTGCGGCCTTGCCAGGGGCACCACCACCGACTCCAGGGCCTGCCCGCGCCGATCGGGGAGGGCCCATACCCAGGCCCCGGTCAGCAGGGCCAGGGTGGCGGGCACCAGCAGCGCGCCGGAAATACCCCCCGCATCCGCGGCCATGGTCATAACCACCGGGGCGAACACCTGGATGCCCCTTGCCGTGTTGTACACCGTTCCCATGGCAAAGGTGCGCTGCACGGTGGGGAAGATTTCCGACAGCAGCGCCCCAAATCCCGCCGTGCAACCGGAGCCGAAGCCCAGCAGCAACATCAGCGACCAGAAGGCAACCGGGTGATGATGGAAGAGATCCGTCCACAGCAGGGCCAGCGGCACCAACGCGGCAGCCGTTAACACCGAAAACAGCGTAAAGGCCCAGCGCCGTCCCAGCCCGTCGGCCACAAATCCAAAGACATACATGCCGGTAAACTGCCCCACCTGGGCAATCAGTATCCACAGGGTGGATTTACCCAGCTCCAGGCCGAAGGACTCCTTGATGAAGCGGGGCAGCCAGGTGTAACACGTCCAGTAGGTGCCCAGTTTGAAGATGGCCAGCACCAGGGCCAGCAGCATCAGCGGCCAATACTCGGCCAGGAAGGGTTTCAGCTCCCGCAGGCGGGTGCGGCTATCCTTGCGGGGAGCCTGTAGCCAGATGGGCGATTCTTTCAGCCAACGTCGAAAGCCGATGGCCAGCAGGCCGGTCAACGCCGACAGCATAAACACGGTGCGCCAGCCGATAGCCGGGGCCACCATAAAGCCCATCACGGCGGCCAGCCCCACCCCCACCGGCTCGCCGCTTTGCAGAAAGGCGCTCCAACGGCCCCGCGTCTCGGGGGGAACGGACTCGGCAATCAGGGCATGGCCTACGGCCCACTCGCCGCCCAGGCCCAACCCGGTGATGAACCGGACCGCCAGGAACTCCCAGGGCGTTTGCACCATGCCCGTCAGCAGCATGCCCACGGAAAACAGCACGACGGTAATGCCCAACACCTTTTTTCGCCCGTACAAATCGGCCAGCCAGCCAAACAAAATGCCGCCCAGGCCGGACGCACCCAGGCCCACCCCCAGCATCCAGGCGCCAAAATGGCGATCCACGCCCAGGTCATGCTCAATAGCCCCAATCAGGAAGGCGATGAGGATGAGATCGTAGAAATCAAACACCCAGCCCAGCCAGCACAGACCCGCCGTGCGTTTGAAATGTCCGGTTGCCGAAGTCAAGGCACCTGCCCCCGCGTCAACGTACCTGATTATTCTACCCTTTCAGCGTCCCTTGCCAAGCGAAAACATGCCGCCCCCCATAGCAATCCCCCACGCTACCGATCGCCTTATTAGTCGATCGGGTAAGGCGGAATGCGCCCCGCAGTGGTTCAATAAAATCAGATCCGATTGTGACACCCCAACCACCTTGCTTCGAAAACGATCCCTGTGTGTTCACAAAAATACAGCGGAGGAGGATAAAACCGCCATGATGTATTCCAATGCCCGATACGGCCACTTCAAGCAAACCGGCACCAAGAACCGCGGGTACATGGAGGGCACGGATTTCGATTTCGAGATTCCGCCCTACGAGGAAATGCATTTCCTTTCGCTGGATGAACTGGTGCGCCCCCGGGAGACACGCCAGAAAGAATCCCGGCCCTGATCAGGGGGCCAGCATGGCTTTATAGTGACGGTACCAATCGCTCTGGAAACGCTCATCCGGATCGTAGGCCAGCTTCTGACGCAGGAACTCCGGAAATTGCGGGTAGCAGGCCAGCACCTGATCCTTGCGCGCAAAGCGGTGATAGGTCAGGTAGTATGAGCCGTCGTAGCGGATGGCGTGATCGATGAGCCGCCGGAAGGCATCCCCGCTTTTTTGGATGCCTTCCGGGGTGAGATCGGTGTGCAGGTTGAAAATAATGCAGGCGTAGCTTTGCCGGGCCCAGGGCAGGAAGCTCTCGTCATCGCGCTCGATAAACCGCACGGTGCCGTAAATCACGTCCACGGCGTTGCGGCGGAAGTCCTCCCGCACGTCGCGCATAAAAGCGCCCAGCGACTCGCGCGGCACGTACAGCTCGGTAATCGCCTCGGAGCCGGGATTCTGTCGTTGGTGCTCGCGATCGAAATACTGGTGGTAGTTTTCCCGGTAGGGCCCCAGCTGATGGGTGTCTGACCAGTAGATTTGCCCGTCGGTTTGCAGGTAGTGGGCTCGATACTTGTCGAAAGCCCGCCGCTTGTCGGTGTGGGCCAGCGACACCAGCTCCACCCACTCCGGCAGGCTGAGGGCCCGGGCGTTTTCGGTCATGGGGGTCTCATCCGCCACGGGCCGGTAAGTGGCCATAATGCCCCCGGTCAGGAAGTCGTCGGCGGCATTGTCGATGTTGAACTGGAAATCGCCGTACAGCGCACCCTCGCGGGCGGCAGACTCAATGGCCGGCACCAGCGCGTCAATATCCAGGGTCGTGACCCGGCGTTGCACTTTGCAGCGGGGCAAAAGCCGCAGCTGCACCGAATACACCAGGCCGAACAAACCGTAACCGCCCACCACCAGGCGAAATAAATCCGCGTTTTCCTGGCGGCTGCAAGTAATCAGCTTGCCCCGGGGCGTCACCAGGCGCAGGGACTCAATGTCGGAAATCAGGGGCTTCATGCCCAGGCCTCGGCTGTGCACGTTGGAAGCCACCGCCCCGCCCAGGGTTAGGTGGTCGGCGCCGGTCTGCTTCTGGCGGATTCCCCAGCGCGGGCCATTGCCGGCATCCTGCTGGGCCGCTTGCAAATATTGGATTAGCGCGGGCCACTCAATGCCGGCTTCCACCTCCACCAGGCCCTTTTGCCGATCGAAAGACAAAACCTGGTTCATGGGCCGGGTATCCACCAACAGCCGATCGCTCAGGAACTGCTGCCCGCCGCCGGCATGCCGCCCCCCGCACACGGCAATGGGATGCCCTTGTCTGGCCGCCGCCCGCACAAGCTGGATGGCCCCCAACCGGGAATTAACCTTGGCAATGCCGGCCACCCGGGTGCGGTTCAGCTGGGAGTGCATGTCGTTCACCCAGATTTCCCGGGAGTCCGGGCCGCCGGTGCGGAGGTCGGAACCGGAAACGGCCAGCGCCCGCAAAGGCGCCATGCATGGTGCCAGCAGCAACAGTCCCAACGCTTTTAAAAACTCACGCCTCGTCAGCATCCACCCAGCTTAGCAGAAATCGGGACCCGGCGATATGCCGCGCCATAAGCCCCATGCTCCCCCGCCTTAATATTTTCATAATCACCATTAAAAAACGGTTAATAATGGCCGGGGTGGTTTTTAGGCTGGCTATAATGCAAGTATCAGGGTTTCAACCCGCAGTGCTGTCACCGGGAAAATCCCGCACAGAGCCAATCAGTCACTTTCTTGTCAAAGGAGGTTCGTTTGCCATGTCAATGATGCGCTGGACGCCGTTTGAGGAAATGGAACAGCTCCGCCGGCAGATTGACAACATTTTTGTGCCCGTCGTGGTATCGCATAGCGGAGAGAAGGCATCCACGTCGTTCGTTCCGCCCGTGGAAGTGGTGGAAAAACCGGACAGCTACCGGGTACGGTTCATGCTGCCGGGCATCCGCCCCGAGGACGTGAAGCTGGAAGCCAGCGCCAAAACGCTGAGCATTGCCGGCGAAATCGCCTCGCCTGCGCTGGAGGAAAAAGAACGCGTGCTACTGAGCCAGTTTCGGGTGGGCAGATTCTCAAAGCAGTTGAGCTTCCCGGACGGCATTGAGCCGGGCCGCGTGGAAGCCGACTACGTCAATGGCATCCTGGAAGTCAGCGTGCCCAAGGCGGAATCGATGCAAAAACGCAGTATCGAAATCAGGGTAAACCAGTAAAAAGCCACGTGACCATTGACCGGCTGCTCACAGTCTGTATCCCACTCTAAAAAATGCCGGTCGCCGACCGGGGAAGCCCTCCCCGGTCGAACTCTGTTTGGAGCCGTTTGTGTATGGGCCGAAACATTCCAACCCAAAACGATATGCACGATATCTACGGAATCGCTCGCTTTGGGTACTGGCAGAGCCCGCTCTGGAGTGCTATACTGTAAATTGTAAAGCAAGTGAGTCGGAACCATTGAAACCGGTGGAAAGGAGGGTATCTGATGGTGCTATCCCATTCCCGTGCCTTGAGAAAGGTCGGAGGGCACAAAAACAAGGGTTATCTGGTTGACATGGATCTTGAAATGGACGATGCGACGGATTTCATCCAGGCCGCCGGCGAGGCCGTGTTTATTCCGCGCTACGAGGAACTAACCTACCTGCGCCTGGAAGACGGCGAAGAATAAAGAGCAGAAAGCCTTGCCAGACGCTTTTATCACCTAAGCGTTAAAAAACACAAAGATTGTTTTCTTTTTCTTCACCTGCTATCGCCAGCGTAATTGGAATTTTCTAATATTACTACAGTGCTTGACGCACCAACCGGAACCAGCGGATGACAAGCGTTCCCGCGTGTCGGTTCGCTCCTTCCGGTGGCTGCAGCCAGGTCGGCCTTTGGGCCGGGTGGGTTGCGGCGGGGGCCTGTCAGCGGTTTCCGCTGGCGCGCCTTTGGGTTGCGTCAAGCACTGCCTTTTTCTTCCCCCTCCGGCTTTTGGGCCCGTACGCATCCGGCATGGACAATCCGGCATGTTCACCGGGTTTAAATCCAACATTACCCGCAGCCGCTGTTTTAACCGGGTGCGGTTCCGTTCATCCCCACCTTTCACCATTCAGACGAGGAGCGATTATGAAGATTCCGCCGCCGCATTTTACGGGCACCCTGCGTTGCGATGAAACCATGGTGATCGTCCACAAAAACCTGCCCTTTTTGGAAGCCCTTCGCCAGACCGTGCAGGAGGGGGTCAAAGACGGCGTCATTGTGGAGTACCAGGCGGTCAAGCTGCCCCCGGACGGCGTGACCGAAGACCGGGTCACCTTCAAGGTGCGGGACGAAGCCGGCCATGAACAAGCCGTGGCCGATTTGCAACTGCCCAACCACGACGTGCTCCTCTGGTTCCACAACCGGGAAGTGCTGAAGCGCATCGCCCTCATCGGCAACAGCCTGCGGGTGCCCCGGCAGGCCAAGGTTCACCTGGATCGGGCCCGGCTATAACCCCGGCAAGAACAGGATTCAGCGCGGGCCGGCGGTAAGCAACAAAAATGTCTGCACGGCGGCCTCGGCGTTGGCCGGATTGCCGTACAAATCCAGGGCGGCGGCGCCGTCGTCGGGGGCTGCCTCCACAAAGCCCACCACCTGGCCGGCCTGCCCTTCGATAATCCGCCGGGCGACCTGCATGCCATCGCACACCTGCAAATCGGCATGGGCCGGCTGGCGACTGCAATACAGAAAGAACCGGGCACCCTCCAAGGCCTTGCCTGGAGGATAGGGTGGCGGCGAAGGGGCTTTGGCCGGAGGTTTTCCGGCAGCCGGCTTGACGGGCACCGGTTTTCCCAGGGCGATTGGCTTGGCGCTGGCCAGCGCCACGGGCGGCTTGGCCTGCAAGCCCATCTTTGCCTGGCCGGCAGGTTGCAAGGGGGCCTTGCCCGCCGATTCGGAGACTGCCTGGGCCAGGGCCTCAACCTCGGCCAGCAGTCGGGCCGGTATGGGGCGGGGGTTTTCGGCTGAAACGCCCCCGGACTGGGCAATAATCAGGCGAAAAAGGTTCCGCTTGCTGAGCTTGTCCCAGTAAGCCACTTCATAAGACAGTTCGGCGCTGCGCCCGGCGGTCTCCAGGCCGACCCGGTTCGGAAACACCCCGTACCGGGCCACCAGGCTGGGCAACATATTGGCTAACACCCGCTGCACGTCGCGGGCATCCATGAACATATCCCCGGTACGCCTCCATTGTAGAGACACCAGGCCGTAACCATACTTTTTGGCCATGGGCAGGCTTTTCAGCAGGGCCTCATAGGCGTTGCCGGTCTGCCCCTCGGAGCCATCCCCATGCAACACGTAAAGCAGGCGACGGGGAATTTGCCCGCGATAATCCGGCGGAAACCACGCCAGCGCGAAACTGCCTTCCGCCGGCAGCTCGATAATCTGCGCCCCCTGGGCCAGGGCCGCCTGGGCTTCGGGGCTGGAGCGGGAAAACCCCATGGGGTCATGCCAGAGCGGGGGATTAACCTCAAACTGGGCCCACGCAACGGCCTGGGCCAGCAACATGGCGGCCAGGCCAAGGCAAGACAGGCGCCTGAATAACGCTTCAGCTTTCACGGACACGGGGATTTCCTTGCAGGTCACTGGTATAGAATAACATCCATGGGCGTCCTGATTCTACGACATACCCCGGGAAACACGCTGGGCGTGCTGGAGCCGCTGCTGCGCGACTTCGGGCTGGCAGCGCGCTACGTGGAAGCCCCCGCCCTGGAGGCCGGCGCATTGCCCGGCCTGCTGGCGGAGCGGGCCGGGCTCATCATCCTGGGCGGAAGGGAAAGCGTGACCGAGGAGGCGCGTTACCCCTTCATGGCCGTGGAGCAGCAGCTCATCCGGGAGACCCTGGCCCGGGGGCTGCCCATCTTCGGCATCTGCCTGGGCGCGCAGATGCTGGCCCGCGCCATGGGCGCACAGGTCAAGCGGAACACGGTCAAGGAAACCGGCTGGGTTCCCCTGATATTAAGCCCTGAAGGCCAGCTGGATCCGGTTTTGTCGGTGCTGAAAGGCGTCGGCCAGTTCCAGTGGCATGAGGATACCTTTGACTGCCCGCCCGGGGCCGTTCCGCTGGCATCCAGCGCCACTTGTCCGCAGCAGGCCTACCGGCTCAGTCCCAAGGTCTACGGCGTGCAATTCCACCCGGAGGTTGACCACGCCACCATCGCGGCGTGGCTGGATCAGTCCCGCAACACCCCGGCCCACCGCAAGGCAGAAATCCGAGCGGAAACGGGCGCCCTTTTCGAGCACGCCAGCCGGCTAAGCCGGGAGATGTTTACCCGCTACCTGCGCCAGGCCTACTAGCCGTCGGCGGTAATTTTCTCGATCAGTTCCTGGAGCACCCGCTCCCACTGATCGTTTTCCACCTGGCAGGTGCCGGCCTTTTCGTGGCCGCCGCCGCCGTACTTCAGGGCCAGCTCACCCACATTGGTTTTGGAGGTGCGGTTGACAATGGATTTACCCATGGCAAACACGGTGTTTTGCTGCTTCAGCCCCCACAGCACGTGGATGGAGATATTGCACTGCGGGTACATGGCGTAAATCATAAAGCGGTTGCCCGCATAAATCGGATCTTCGTTGCGCAAATCCAGGACGATCAGGTTCTTGTGGATGGTCGAGCATCGCTCCACCTGAGCCTTGAACAGCTCGGTCTGCTCAAAGTACAAATCCACCCGCTCCTTGACGTCGGGAATCTCCATAATCTCATCAATGTTGTGGTCTTTACAGTAGTCGATGAGGTGCATCATCAGGTTGTAGTTTGAAATACGGAAGTTGCGAAAACGCCCAAGCCCCGTGCGCGGATCCATCAGATAGTTCAGCAGCACCCAGCCGCTGGGGTTCAGGATTTCGTCCAGGGTAAACAGGGCCGCATCGCCCTTGTCCACCGCCTCCATCATATCGTCCCAGCGCTCCGGGAAGGTCTGCTTGCCGCCGTAATAGTCGTAAACCACCCGGGCTGCCGACAGGGCCTTGGGATCGATGATGTGGTTGGTGACCTGCTTGTCCTTGTTGCGGATGGTCTCGCTCAAGTGGTGGTCGAAGGCCAGATGCACCCCGTCCACGTAGGGCAGGTTGGTGGTGATGTCGCGTCCGGTAATCTCGATTTTGCCATCCTGCATGTCCTTGGGGTGAACGAACAGGATGTCGTCGATCATATCCAGGTGCTTCAACAGCACGGCGCACACCAGCCCGTCAAAGTCGCTGCGTGTCACCAGCCGGAACTTCGAGGAGGTTTCTTCGGTGGAAGAGGCGTCTTGCGTACTCTGGGTACTTTCCATCATATTCAACCCAATCTAATGCTACCGAGAGATATCCCCATTATAACCCGCCTTTCTGCAAAGCTTAACCCGAGTCCACTATTCGGAGGAGCGACCCCTTGCCGCCAGGGCTCCGCACAATTCGGGGTTTGATCCGGCCCGTTGGAATTGGCTTTTTAAACGCGACATGCCCTCCCATCATAAGGCTGAGCTTGGCGCGAGGCCGTTCGATTTTTAAATCGACCCAAAAGGCCCGCGCTTGCCCGGCGCAGGAAACTGTAAGCTCAGCTGTACCGGGACTCGCGACTTTCCTGCTCCGCTAAAATAGTTGTTTTTTAAGGAAAAGTTTGCCATAATAAAAGCCCTGCGAATGGTATAGCGTGGAAAATCGAGAGTATGACGTTTCAGAATGGCCTTGCCAGGCTGGCAATTTTTGCTGCCTGCATTTTGATTCTCCAGGGTACGCGCGGCCTGGTGCCCCCGGAATTCTTCACCGGACAGGTCAAGGAGGTGGCCTATGCCACCCAGGGATCCGACCCCGACTACGAGCGGATCTTCGGCGAGGACTGGGAGTCGGTGCGTACCTTCCGGCTGCTTCAACCCCTGGAAACACCGCTGAAGGTTTACGTGGACACCTCACCGGCCCAAGGGCTGTACAAACCGCAATACCGTGGTTATGTGGAAACCGGCCTGAAGATGTGGGCCAGCGCCCTGAATGACCGGCTCTCCTACCGCTTCGTCAGCCGTCCCCAGGATGCCGACGTCACCGTCCACTGGGTGCCCGCTTTCCCGGATCGCTACACCGCCGGGCTCACCGTGTACCGGGTGGGGCATGCCCGCATCAAGATTAAAACCGTGGGCGTGCCGGAAGCCGACATCAAGGCCAATATCATCCACGAAATCGGCCATGCCCTGGGCATTGCTGGCCACAGCCGAAGCCCCGAGGACATTATGGTAGGCATGCGCCGCTGGCAGCGGGATGGCAGCGTCTACAACCCCCGGCTTTCGGAACGGGACGTGCGGGCCATCCAGCATCTTTACAGCCTGGACTGGCACAAGGGAGAAGACCTCTACGCGGAACCGGCCCAGCAAATTGCCGGCCAAAACAAAGCTCCGGGCAGTTCACAATCGGCCCAGGCCGCGGCAACCGCCGATAAAAGCCCCTTGCAGCCGATAAACCCCCAGTCCTCAGGCACAGCCATTGGACAACAGTTCACCCGCACTGTCCCCGCCCGGCCTGAACCCTACCAGTGAACCGTCACCGCGGTGTTGGCCCGGCAGGCATCCCGCAGCATGGGGGCCAGGTATCCGCCCCGCAGGGTGACGGGCGTGGGTTGTACGCTGCGTTCCAGCACCCAGCGGCCATCATCCTGGATGCGCCATGACTTCAGGTAGGACTGGAACTTGCCCTTGCGGCAGTCAACGGCATTCAGGGTCACGGTGCGCCGGTAGGGGCTGAAACCGTAGACGTAATAGAACAGTTCGCCTTCGTGGCGACCGGGCTCAAAGCTGTCGAGATCGATATAGAAATCGGAACCGCCCTGGAAGCTGTTGTACACCACCAGATTTTCGGCATACCCAAGGCCATGGAAGGCCAAAACCAGGGTGGCAAGCAGCACGGCCAAAATCCTGGGCATGGGAAGCATAGGGTACCTCAAAATAATATCGCTTAGTTATATAAAAACGAGGCCCGCCGCAATCTTGCCCGGGCATTGGGGTGCGCACCCATCGAAGCCCATCCGGAACATTCCGAAGCGAGCCCGTCTTTTTGATAATCTATGTTCAGTTTGTAGAGGGTCAACGTGGAATGAAAAAATTCGCAAGCGGGCTGCTGGCCGCAGCCCTGTTGGTCGGCATCGGCCCCCTGTCCGGTAGCGCGGCATGGGCGCAGGATCCGGAAGTGACCGTGTATAACCAGAACTTCGCCCTGGTCAAGGATTACCGGGACATCTCCCTGCAAAAAGGGGTCAACGCCATCTTCCTGGATGACGTGGCAGCGCTCATCGATCCCACCAGCGTGCACTTCAAATCGCTGACCGACCCGGACGGCGTGTGGGTAAACGAGCAGAACTTCCGCTACGACCTCATCAGCAAGAGCAACATCCTGGATCGCATGGTCGGCAAGCGCATCCGCTTTATGCACAACGGCCAGCAGACCGAAGGCATCCTGCTCAACCCCGTGACCAACGTCATGCGCTATCCGTCCGGGGTGAACTACGGTTACGGGCAGCCTTACCAAACCCAAAGCACCAGCGAATTCGCGGTGCAAACCAGCCAGGGTGTCCTGCTGGCCAACCTGGGGGACATTTTGGTGGATGAACTGCCGCCCGGGCTCTACCCCCGCCCCACCCTGATGTGGCGGCTGGGCTCGCGCCAGGGGGGCACCCACCACAGCGAGGTGTCCTACCTGACCGATGGCATCAACTGGAAGGCCGATTACGTGGCCGTCATCAACCCGGATGACACCAAAATCGACCTGACCGGCTGGGTAACCCTGGACAACCAGTCCGGGGCGGCCTACCGCAACGCCCGGCTGAAGCTGGTGGCGGGCGACGTGCGCAAGCTGCAGCCCGGCGCGGCGGGAGGCAACGTGTACGCCGCCAAGGCCGCGCGGGAGAGCATGATGGACGAGGCCCGCCAGGGGTTTAAAGAAGAGAGCTTCTTTGAGTACCACCTGTACACCCTGAAGGATCGCACGGACATCGAAAACCGGGAAACCAAACAGGTGGCGCTGGTGAACGCCACAGATATCCCGGTGGAGAAAAAGTATATTTACGATGCCGAGCGGCCCCAGTACGTGTACTGGCTGACCAATGGCTACGGGGAAGCCTATTACGGCACTTTCGACTACTACTACAACCGCCCTGGGCAGGGTCGCGACACCAGCCCCTACAAAAAAATAAACACCATGATGATTTTGCGGAACACCGAGGCCAACCACCTGGGCATGCCGCTGCCCAAGGGCACCCTGCGGCTAAACAAGGCCGATGCCTCGGGCTCCTTGCAGTTTATCGGCGAGGACGCCATTGACCACACGCCCCGGGATGAAAAGATCGAACTGTACGTGGGCGACGCCTTCGACCTGGTGGGCGAGAAAAAGCGCACCAACTACCACCGGGAAACCGATTGGGTGGAGGAGTCCTACGAAATCCGCCTGCGCAACCACAAGAAAAGTCCGGTAACCATCAACGTGGTGGAGCACCTGTTCGGCGACTGGAAAATCATGGCCAAATCGCACAACTACACCAAGGATGACGCGCACACCCTCACGTTTCCGGTCAGCGTGCCGGCCAACGGCGAGAGCGTGGTGACCTACACGGTGCATATTTCGCGGATTTAGGGTTTTGTCGCAGGGGGCTCATGAGCGCCCCCTGCGGTAATTCTAGCGGGCGGCGCGCTTTCCGCCCCAGCCGCCGCGGCCGGACTGCGGCATGGGCTGCTGCCCCTTGCGAATCTCGGCCACCAGCGTTTCCAGCAGGCTGGCGCAGGACTTGCCTTGCGGATCCAGCACGATTTCCACCGGGGTGGTCTGCTGCTTCTTCTGGGCATCGGAAATGCGGCTGTGGTTGACGGCCATGTTGTGGCGCAGGACTTTCAGAATCTGGGCCGGATCGCGCTGGATCTGGCCGTTAATCTTCACGCCCAGCGGGGTATCCAGTTCCACGCCGGGAAGATCCACCCGCGCACCCGCCGCAGCACCGTGACCACCGCCGCCAAACAGGTTGGCCAGCAGTTCGGCGTGCTCGCTGCCGTTTTCGGAACGCAACGAGAGGCGCAGCCCGTTGGTGGTAGCAATCTGCAGCTTTTCATCCAGCTGCCCGGCCTTCTTGTCCTGGCAAATCAGGATGGCAATACGATCGTTGTCGTACTTGCCCTGGTAGTTCTCGCGGGCCTTGGCCGACAGCGAATGGGGATCCTCGGTCGAGCTGGCACTGCCCTGGTGCATGTTCGGGTCGGAGCGCAGCGTGCCCATGGCCTCGCTGTACTTGAAGCCGTTCTGCACGTCCAGCAGGTTGACCTCGGGATCCACGGCCTGGGCGGCGTCCCACACTTCCTTCATCTGCTGATAGTCGGCCTGGATAATGCCTAGGCTGATTTCCGGGTAGACCTTGCGCCCGGCCACGGCGTACTTCAGCATCAGGTCGCGGGCGGTAAACTGGTCCTCGGCCTTCAGCAGGCTATCGGGCAAGTCGTAGGTCACGTTCTCGCGCAGCCATTTCTTGTCGATACGGGCGCTGGCCGGCAGATCCTTGGTCAGGCTGAACAGCCACTTCGCGGTGCCTTCCGGGTAGAAGTTGGGGCGATCCTGCACCGGCTTTTGCATATCTTCCGGCGTCAGGTTGCAGCACCGGGTGAACGAGCCCGTGTCGGTGGACATGCCGGTTACCAGGTTGGCCACGTAGCGGGCCAAACGCTGCTGCTGGACGGGATCTTTGAACACCTGGGTCGCGGACTGGCCCTTGGCAATCTGCTCAAACTGCGGCACCAGGCGGTTGCCGATGATGGTCATCATCTGGGCGCAGGCGCCAACTTTATCGGCCACCCAGGCCAGGTTGCGATCGTGGATCTTTTGCATATCCAGACCCGTTTCGGCCTTGGCCGCCTCCCACTCGTTGAAACGGTGGGGGTGGTGGTCGATGTACACCACATCGCGGGCCCGATCGAAATAGGGCTTGAACTTGTCGGTGAACCGGGTGGGCGTGGGGATGTCCATAGTCACCACCAGGTCGTACTGGGCGTTGGGATCCAGCAGGTTGGCCTTGTTTTGCAGGGCGGCCAGCTCGGTGCGCAGGCCGGTGAGCATGCGCTGGATGTTCTCCGGCTTCTCCCCGGAGTTGCCCGGCTTAGCCAGCTTTTCCTCCAGCGTGGTGATGAGTTGCTGCACCTGCTGGATTTTCTGCGGGTTGTAGGGATGCTTGATTTCGTCCATGCCGGGGACTTTGTTGCGGAACAGGCCCGGAATCTTGTCATCCACGGCAATATCCACCTGGCGGGTGGGATCCATCAGCAGGATGGCGTTTTTCAGGCCGGTGATACAGCCCAGGGTGTCGCCATCGGGTTTGCAGTGACCCAGCAGCAGGATACGCTTGTTGTTGGGGTCTTTCAGGCGGGCCACCACGGCATCAATCACCTTGCGCATCTGGGTGGCGGCCTTGGCGCCGTTAACCTGCTTCTCGTTCTCCAGGATCAGCTTGAGCACCTGCTCCGGGGAAACCGGCGGCTGGTAAATCATTACCTTCTGGCTGGCCCGGGGATCGTTCAGTACCGCGTTGAAGCTGGTGCGGACATCGTCCTGGGCGCTGGGGCTGTTGCCATCGTAAATGAGGTTGACCCGTAGACCAATGGTCTCGGCTCCCTTGGTCATCCCGGCAATCATGTTGGAGAGTTCGAAGCGGAACTTGCCGGGCTCACGCTGGATATGGCGGAAAATGGTACGGGAAATCTCGTCCGGCACCCGCCCAATGGGGCCAAAGCCGGGAATGGACAGGGTAATACGTCCCCCGCGGCCAGGTTCAAGCTGGAAGTCGATGGGCTGGCCATCCTTCCAGTCACTCTGGGCCAGGCGGTTGATGGGGCCCATGGGCGCATTGGGGGTGTAAATGGGGCCGTTGCTGTCGAATCGGGTGGGCGGAATCTGGTAGTTGGTCACCCCGGTTACCCGCATTTGCAGGGCCGGCTTCTGGTTCTTGAGGGGATCGCTCAGCGCGCCGAACTTGACGATGTGCAGGGCCTTACCGTCCTGCCGCATGAGGGGAACCACGTTGCCGAACTGCGGCGGCGCCGGCTGGAAAATATCGTCCGGCAGCGGTCGCACGCTTTCAGCCGTCCCGAAGGACGGGCGCATTAACGAATTGGCAGGCTGTTTCATTCCAAAGCGCACCGCATGCAGCTCGGCTTGCTTATCACCCGGTTGGGTTGGCGTAAAGTTTAAGGCCATATCCCTTCACCCCTTTTTCTCTTCTCAACAAGACCCTCAAACACTGACTTAAACCCACTCAAGGCAAAAAGTTGCTATCGGGCCATGCCAAGGCTTGCGGCTTTGGTAATTCAACGACGGTACACCCCGGTTACTCATGTAAAACCTGGGCACAGTCTACTACAAAGCGGGTGACATTCCGATGACAGGCACCGGAAAGGTTACAATCGCTTAATAAAGCCCGGCCGGGACGGCTCAGGATTTTGGGATGCGGGGTAGCCGAAGCCCCTTGAACTCCCCGGTCAGCGCATCGGCAGAGAGATTGTGCCCGGTCATGCGCCGTACAATCTCGTCCCATTTGTACTGGTTGCCATCGGCCCGGTGTTGGCGAAGATATTCCCCGGCCCCCGGAGTCAACAGATGCCCGAAATACTTGTTGATGTATTCCAACACCTGGGCCCGGCGGATTTCCGCAATGAAATAGCTGTGGTAGTAAGCGGGAGCCCCGGCGTAATGCGGCACCCGCGCCCAGTGCGGCACGTCATCCTGACCGGCGGGACGCTGCTCCAGCAGGTATTTTTGCTGCTTCTGCCACCACAGGTCGTTCAGGCGGGCCACTGTCAGGTCTTTGTCGGCCAGCTTGTACATGCTGCGCTCAAAGTCGACCGTGGCCAGCTGGGCCCGCACGTTGCACAGCAGTTGCGCGGTATTGATGGCCCGGGCCTTGCGGCCAATCTGCCGGGCCTCGCCGGCGGGCAGACCCATGATTTCCCGGAACCAGCGGGCATCGTTCACCAGCCACTCAATGAGCATGGCGTTGCTCTCGGTGGTGATGGAGGCATGATCGCGCAGCAACGAAGGCTTGGCCGGGTCAATCTGCGAGAAATCCAGCCCATGGCCCAGTACCTCATGCAGGGAAGTGGAAAAGGCATACCCCATGCGCTTTTTCAATTCAGGATCCACGTTTTCCAGCGCGCGGACATCGGCGGGCGAATCGATGCCGAAGCAGAACCAGTGCTGGGCCTTGCCTTTTCGGTTCTTGTCGTAATACAGGTCGCTGGCATCAATAATTTTCTGGATGCTGGCCCCCATGGCGTTGGCGGTTTTTTCCAGCAGGGGCACCGGGTCTTTGCCCTTGAAGGGGGCGTCCTCGTCAAAGCCGAAAATGCGCATCAGGTTGCCCCCGTGCAGGTTGCTGCCAAGGGCATGGGTGGCCTGGAACCAGGGCAGGCTGACCCGGTCAGCGCCCACCTTGAAATGGCGCATGGCTTCCTGGTCGATGCGCTTTTTCAGGCGGCGGAAGGGCTTTTCGGAAGCCTCCGTAACCTTGGCCATCAGGGCATCCAGTTGCTGTTCAGGGATATCGTCCAGGGCCAGCACCATGGCATAGTAGTTGTCGTAGCCGGCACCGCGGGCCAGGCGGTTGCGCAGCTTCACCAGCTCGATAATGCGCTCCGCCACCGACGGCCCCGTTGCAGCTACACCGGCCACCGGCTCGCCACGGTAGTTGCCCACCTGGTGGCGGGCTTCCCACAGGGCCTGCACCTCGGCAGGGTCGGCGGAGTACTTGAACAGGGCGTTCACATCGGTGTTGCTCAGCTCTTTGCCCTGGTACACCACCCGAAAGCTGTTGTAAAGCGCCTCCAGCTCGCTACCCTTGTTGTTGATTTCCTCTTGCAGGGCCGGGTTCTGGTTGCCCCAAAAGAAGGTCTTGTACAGCACCTCCACCTGGCGTTTCAGGACGGGATCCTTGATTCTGGCCAAGTTTTCCCCATGCGCCAGCACGGAGACCTCCTGGAAAGCCTGCAGGTTCTTGGTATAGTCCAGCTGGGCCTGCTGGGCCGCAGCCATACGGGCCAGGTCATCCTTGCCGCCCCGGGTGTACAAGTCCCAGGCGGCCAGGGAAAGCCTATGGTTCAGTTCATACAGCCTGGGCTGATGGGTTTCCACGAACCAGCGGGCCTGCTCCTCCAGCGGGGAGGCCTGGGTCGTTCCCGAAAACCGGATGGTCACTGTGTCACCTTCCTTCACGCCGAACATGGACGGGCGAAAACTGGTTTGCTGAATGCCGGATGGCTTTTGAACGGGCCTGTACAGGCCAAACTGGAGCCTCATCGGTATCCCCCTTCAATTATAAAACCCTGCTTCAAAAGGATTAAAAAAACACGCGGCGAAGTCAACGGCTTCAAAATATAAAGGATTATGGAGCCCTCTTGAAATGGTTCTGTTTTTGGGCTACTTATGTAAGAGCTTACGGAAATTATTTTCCCGAAGCCAGCCTCACCCGTCGCCAAATTCCCGCAGGGAAGCAACCTCAAGGAAGTAGACCCATGGATCTTTTCTCCCAATTGGGGGCCCTGGCGCTGGCAAGCCGCATGCGCCGCCTGGCAGACCGCATGAGCCAGGATGTGGTGGTTATCTACAAAGAGCAGAACATCGATTTCGAGCCCCGCTGGTTTACCGTGTACTACCTGCTGGTGCAAAAGGCCCCGCTTTCCATTGTGGAAGTGGCGCAAATCCTGGGCATCAGCCATCCCTGCGTCAACCAGATCGCCAACGACATGATCAAGGCCGGCCTGGTGAAGGCGCAAAAGGACAAGACCGACAAGCGCAAACGCCTGCTGGTGCTGACCGACAAGGGTCGCGATCTGCTGCCCGCGCTGCAAACCATCTGGGATGACGTGGAAAACGCCCTGAAGGACGTGATTGCCGATAGCGGCCTGGACGTAATGGGCATGCTGGAAACCATGGAAGGCTGCCTGGACAAAAAAGAGATTTACGAACGCTTCTACACCTTCCGGGCCCAGCGGGAGCGGGACGCCGTGCGCATCATCGATTTTGAACCCCGCTACCGGGACGCTTTCCGCGACCTCAACCTGGAGTGGATCAGCCAATACTTCGTGGTGGAGCCCGAAGACGAACGCATGCTGATGAACCCGGAAGGCGAAATCCTGGACAAGGGCGGTGCCATTCTGTTTGCGGTCTCCCACAACCCCATGACCGGCCAGGATGAGGTACTGGGCACCTGCGCACTCATCAAAAAGCCCGGCAAAATGTATGAGCTGGCCAAGATGGGCGTCACCGAAAGCGCCCGAGGCAAGCACATTGGCAAGAAACTGCTGGCCGGGGCCATTGATAAGGCCCGCCAGCTGGGCGCCGGTATGCTGATGCTGGAAACCAACAGCAGGCTGACCCCAGCCATCAACCTGTACCGCAAGCTGGGCTTTGAGCCGGTGCCCTTCGAAGAGGCATCCAAGTACGACCGCGCCGACGTGTGTATGAGGCTGGCGCTGTGAACCCCCAGATGAAAGCCTATGCGGCGCTGTTTACCGTCTATCTCATCTGGGGCACCACCCTGGCCAGCATGCACATTGGGGTGGAAACCATCCCCGTCCTGCTGCTGCCCCCCATCCGGTTCCTGATGGCCGGCTTCCTGCTGGTGGGCTTCAGCCTGCTGCGGGGCGAAAAGCTCCCCTCACCGCTGGAAATCCGCAACCATTTCATCATCGGCCTGCTGCTGTTTATTGGCGGCAACACCGTGGTCACCTGGGCCCTGCAATACGTCAGCACCGGGATGGCCGGCCTGTTGGTGGCCACCACGCCCTTTTGCATGGTCACGCTGTCGGCGCTCATCCCGCCCCGGGAAAAAATATCGACCGGAGCCATGAGTGGTATCCTGCTGGGCTTTTCCGGCATGATCATCCTGCTGTGGCCCCAGCTGACGCACCCCATGAAGGTGAACTTCCACTTCTGGCTGGCGGTGGTGGCCATGCTCTCCACCACGTTCTTCTGGTCGCTGGGTTCCATCCTGGTGCGCAAGCTGCCCACCCGCTCGTCGCTGCTGATGAGCGTGGGCATGCAGAACCTGCTGGCCGGGCTGACCCTGACCCCGGTGGCGGTGGCCCTGACCCCCCAGCTGGCGTTTACGCCCTCTCCCAAATCGGTAGCGGCGCTGTGCTACCTGGTGTTGTTCGGCACCATTACCGCCACGCCCTGCTACCTGTACGTCATGCGTCACCTGTCGGTTTCGGTGGCCAGTACCTTTGCCTACGTCACCCCGGTGGTGACGGTCATCGTGGGCGCCCTGCTGCTGGACGAGAAAATCACCCCGCTCACCGCCCTGGGCGCGGTGGTGATACTGTCGGGCGTGGCCGTGGTGCAGTACATGAACCACCGCCAGGGCATCGAAAAACCTGCCCCCGAAGCCGAGCCCCTGCCCGAGCCCGAGCAGATGATTATCGTCAAGCCCGCCCTGAAAGGAGCGTTCTTCAAATGAGCCTCATCGTGCGCCCCGTTGCCCCGCAAGACAACCCGCACCTGTTCACCCTGGTTCGCGACGTGCTGACCGAGCATGGTTGCGTGGGGGAGGGCTTTGCCTTTGCCGATCCGGAACTGAAGCAAATGTACGAAACCTACCAGGCACCGGGCAGCGCCTACTGGGTGGTGGTGGACGAGACAAGCGGGCGGGTGCTGGGCGGCTGCGGATATTCCCGGCTTAAGGGCACCACCGAGGCCGAGGGCATCTGCGAGCTGCAAAAGCTGTATTTCTACGACGAGCTGCGCGGCAAGGGCTTTGGCCGTAAGCTGCTGGAGCTGAGCATAGAAGGCGCCACCCGCGACGGCTACCGGGTGATGTACCTGGAAACCGTCCACCAGATGAAAAACGCCCAGGGCCTTTACGCCAAGTTCGGGTTTGAACCCCTGGAAGGCCCCATGGGCGCTACCGGCCACCACAACTGCACCGTGTTCATGAAGCGCAACCTGGTGGAAGCGCCCGCCCCGCTGCCGGCATAAAAGTTAACATCCGCCCCCGGCCCGCCCGGCATGCCGTATGATCATGCCATGAGCGAACAACGATTTTGTCCCTATTGCAGCCAGGTGCGGCGGGTGGTGTGGGTGCACGGCCATGGCCAGTGCGAAGCGTGCCGCATTAATATTGACGAGTGCTGCCGGGGCGAGACCCTGAGCGAATTTTGCCCGCAAAAGCCGGGGAGTCCAGGCTAGGCGCTACCAGCCGCCGCCACCGCCCCCGCCGCCGCCACCGCCCGAGGATCCCCCGCCGCCGCTGCTGAAGCCCCCGCCGGAACTGGAGCTTTGGGGGGTTGCCGCGCTGCTGACGCTGCTGGAAAAACTGCCGCCCAGGTTGCTGGCAAAGCTGGTGGGCGAAAAATGGTGGCCACCGTAATACCAGCGGGGATGATAATCGGTGGGATCCAGGTTCAGCCTTCGCATTTCCGCCGCAAAGCGTTCGGCCCAGCGGTTCTCCACATCCAGCGCCAGGGCGTAGGGCAGGAACTTCTCGAAAACTTCCGGGGTGATCTGCGGCGGGTTGCGGAAGTTCATGGCGTCTTTTTCCGCCACGCCCAGGTACAGTTTGAAGCCCTCGATGCGATCCATCAGGCGGCGTCCCTGCACCGTGGGGGCCCGAAGCAGGTAGATATAGCCGACATTGAACAGAAACAGCGTACCTCCCAGCATGAAAAAGACCAGCGGCGCCACAGCGGACAAGCGCACCTCGAAGGCATGCAACACCGCGAACAACAACAGGAAGGACAGCGCAAAACCCGGAAAAGCCCACAAAATGTTGCTGGCAAAATATCGGTTGCCGGTATTATGGTTTTCCAGGGCCTCCTCAAAACGCTTGATGGCAAACTGGATGTCTTCGGCGTTTTCCTCCTCCATCGTCACCGGGCCGCCGGTCAACAGGGCGTTATAAATCGCCGCCTCGTCCGGGGACAGCCCGGGAGGCATGCCCTCGGGCCTCAGCCGGTAACTTTTGCTGAAAAGGCCGCTGACCTCCTCGATGCGCACCCCGCCCTGCACCGCAATGTTAATGATGGCCGCCGTAAACGCCTGCTTATCGCACTCCATATTCAACAAGTAACGTAGTTGGGCGGGGGACAGGTTATCCGGTGGGGCATACAGGGGAATGATGGTGCCCTTGGCCGGGTCGCGCCCGACCTTGTCCCAGGCCAGGTAGTAATAGGCAATGCACAGCCCCCCCAAAAACAGGACGGCCAGCAAATCCAGGTTGTCACGCAGCAGCCATAGCAGTTGTTGCAGGGCCGAGGGCTTATCCACCATGCCCTTGGGAAAGCCCACCGCAAAGGTCAACCCCTCTCCCGCATCCAGGGAACGGGTCGCCTCAATCAGCAGGCGTTCCTGGGGATCGACGGCATACCGGCCATAAGCGGTTTCGGTCGAACCCATGGGGCCGGTCCAGATTTTCACGAACTTCAGCTTTTTGGCCGCCGTCAGCGGCAGGTACACGGTAGCGGAGACATGATCGATGGGAAAATTCCACTCGTTGCCGGTCACGTTCCAGTACAGCTCGTCGTAATCATTGTGGTAGGAAAGCTCCCGGTTAACCCGATAGGTAATGGAATAGGTATACTCGCCCGGATCCAGATAAACATCCTTGTCACCGATATATACACGCTCTCCCCGGCTATAGGCGGCATGATCCAGGTGGTAGGGCTCGTAGTCGCGATCCCGCATCACCTCGACCACCTGGAAATCCACGTTGTAGTTGTTGCCGTCGGCATCGTTGTAATGGGTGGGGAAGTCGCGGTATATGCCCCGGCGAATGGCATCCCCCTCCGCCCGCACCCGGATCACCTCGTTCACCAGCAGGCTGGAATCTTTCTGCACGTTGATGGTGCTGTGGAAATCGAGGATGCGCTCATCGGCCCAGGCGGACGCAGCAGCCAGCCAGCAGACCGCCATGGCCAGCCAAAACCGGGCCAGCCGTTTGAGAAGCAGCCGGTTCCCGGGCATGCCCAACATGCCCGCCTTGCTAGAAAGCAACCTTGGGTGCCTCACGCTCGGCGGCGGATTCCACCTCGAAGAACTCGGCGGGCTTGAATTGCCCCATGCCCGCCACAATACTGTTCGGGAAGGTCTCGATGGAAGTGTTCAGGTCGCGCACCGTCCCGTTGTAGTAGCGTCGGGCCATTTGCAAATCGTCCTCTATCTGCTGCAGGCTGTTTTGCAATTCCAGGAAGCCCTGGTTGGCCTTGAGATCGGGATAATTTTCCACCACCGCGAACAGGCCCCGGATGGCATTGGTCAAATTGGCTTCCGCCTCACCCTTGGCGGCAACGCCTTGCGCCGACTGCGCCATGGAGCGGGCCTGGGCAACATTTTCCAGCAACTCGCGCTCGTGACTGGCATAACCCTTGACGGTTTCCACCAGGTTGGGAATGAGGTCGTAGCGGCGCTTCAGCTGCACATCGATGCCGCTCCAGGCTTCCCGCATCTGGTTGCGCAGCCGCACCAGCCCGTTGTAAACGCCCACAAACCACATAGCCAGCACCACCGGCACCAGCAAAAGCAGCAGCCAAATTCCCACGATGACGTCCCTCATCCATAGACAACGATGTACCCATTATACCCTGTCATATTCCCCGCGACCGGCAACCGGAAGGAGAGCTCGGGGCCGCAGTGGCCACGCCGGGACATCCGTGGTTTACTAGGCGATGCCATGAACAAGCATGCCAAAGACAGCGTCCTGATCAGCGGGGCATCCACCGGAATCGGCAAAAGCTGCGCCCTGCGCCTGGCCGGGGCGGGCTTTACCGTGTGGGCCGGCGTGCGACGAAATGCCGACGCCCAAACCCTGGCCGGCCTGTCAAACCGCATCCGCCCCGTAATTTTGGACATCACCGACGCCGACAGCATTGGCCAGGCCATGGCCCGCATCCGGGAAGGGCTGGAGGGGCAGGTGCTGAAGGGACTGATAAACAACGCCGGCATCGCCATCGGCGGCCCGCTGGAATTCCTGCCGCTGGAAGACTTCCGCCGGCAAATCGAAGTGAACCTGACCGGGCAGGTGGCGCTTACGCAGGCGGCCCTGCCCCTGCTGCGGGAGGCTTCCGCCCGAAAGCACAGCGCCCGCATCGTGAACATGGGCTCCGTGGCCGGGCTGAGCGCGGTGCCTTTCGCCGCGCCCTATTCGGCCTCCAAGTTCGCGCTGGAAGCCATCACCGACGCCCTGCGCGTGGAGCTTCGCCCCTGGCGCATCGGGGTGTCCATCATCGAGCCGGGGGTCATCCGCACACCCATCTGGGAAAAGTCGATGTCGTGGGCCGAGGAGGCAGCGGCCCGCATCTCCCCGGAAGCCTTTACGCTATACGGCCCGGCATTGGAAGCCTTCCGCAACGCCACGGTGAAGTCCGCGAGCAAAGGCATCGAACCGGACGCCGTGGCCGAGGCGACGCACCACGCCCTGACCGCGAAAAAACCCAGGCCCCGCTACCTGGTCGGCCCGGATGCCCAGTGGCGCCCATGGTTTGCCGCCCTGCCGGAACATTGCAAGGACTGGCTGCTGGTGAAAAAAATTGGATTGGAGTAAGGGGTGGGGGCTAAAACATGCAGTTCATCACCGGAATGAGCCGGTCGGTGGTCAGCGGCTTGTCCGGGGTAACGGGAATGATGCGCTGCACCTGGTTCAAAAGGGAGCGGGCCGCGGTTTCGGCGTCCGGCGAATTGGCGTGGGCGGGCATATGGTGGATGGCCAGCACCTGGTGACGTCGCCCCAGGGCGTAACCCACCTGAAAGGCGGTATGGGGGTCGAACTCGTTGCCGTACAACACCGCCAGCATCAGGTGGGAGCGATCCATGGCGTCCAGGCATTTCAGACGAAGGTCTTCGCCGCCTAGCGAGCGGGCGGCCTCTTCCGGCGAGAACATGGGAAAGTTGTAAGCCCGGGCCAGCTCCAGGATGCGCGCGTTAAAGGCCCGCTGCTCCGCCGTGGCGAAGGGGGCGGCCAGGTAGACCTGCTCTATCAGATGGTAGCGGTGGGTTTTCATCGCAAAAGCAGCTTAGCCAAAAAAGGCCCCGCCCGCCAATGCGAAAACTCGTGTAAGCCTCAGGCCACCAGTTCCAGCCGGTTGCCGGCCCGCTTCACGGTGGCGGGCACCTTGGGCTTCACCCCTGGCGTCCAGGGAACGTCATCCTTGGACTTCAGCAACAGCGCCACCCCGGCGTTGATGTCATCCACCACCTTGAACAGGTCGAGAAACCGGGGGTTCATCATGCCATAGGCCACCGGACCGTCTTTCAGGTGCTGGATGAACTTCTTCCAGAAATCCTGGTACTCGAACAGCACGATCTGCTTCTGGCTGGGATACAGCGTTTTATCCAGGTACAGCTCCACGGCCTTCTTGGTAATCTCCTGATAGGTGCCCATGCCGCCCGGGACGGCGGCGGTTAGCGCGGCCTTGGTTTCGTAGCCAATGTCGATACGGTCGGAAAAGGTGTCAAATTCGTAGTACTCGTGGTTGCCGGGGTAGGGTGTCTCCCCGATAAAAGGCATGGCCGCGCCGATGGTATAGCCCCCATGCTTCTGGGCCGACTGGGCCACGGCTTTCATGGCGCCCGGCCCCCCGCCGGTCAACACGCCCAGGCCGGCCTCCGCCAGGGCTTTTCCGACTTTTTCGCAGTAGCCGTAGAGTTTGCTTCCTTCCGGGATGGAAGCGCCCCCGTACACGGCCACCGTTTTCTCCCGGGGCGGCACGGCCCGCGGTGTGTTGTTTGCAACAAGACTCAGCATTTAACTGGTTTCCCCCTTCTCACCGGTTTGATGGTTATTTCGCTAGTATTTTCCCCCGTCGGCTCTCTTGCCCGACACGATGGCCACGCCCTGGCTGGTGCCCAGGCGGGTGGCGCCGGCTTTAATGAGGGCCTCGGCCTTTTTTAGATCGTGGATGCCCCCGCTGGCCTTGATGCCAATCTGATCGGCCTTGCCCAGCTCCTCCAGGGTTTGGCGGATGAGGGCCACGTTGGTCACGGTCGCCCCTTCACCGTTTTTCAGCATGCCGGTGGAGGTTTTGATGATGTCCACCCCGGCCCGGACGCAGGCAATGACCGCCAACCGGATCTCAGGCGGGCTCAGCAGGTCGGTCTCCAGGATCACTTTCACCTTTTTGCCGTTGGCAAAGGCCTTTATCTTCAGCAGCTCCTGCATGGTGCGCATTTGCTGCGGCTGATCGACCTCCTTCAGGAACTGGTGCACGTTCATCACCACGTCAACTTCGTCGGCCCCTTCCTGCACGGCCTTTTGGGTTTCCATCAGCTTGCGCCACAGGGGCACATCGCCAAAGGTCAGGTTGGCGCGCTCGTCGGCCAGAAAGACCTTGCGTTCGGGAAAGCCGATGACGGTGGCCACTTTCACGCCAGAGCCGCCCAGTTCTTTTTTGGCCAGGGCCACTTTGTCGGGACGCACGCACACGGCGTAAAAATGATGCTGCTTCGCCTCGCGGCACAACTGGCGGACGGCCTCCTCGGGGTCGTCGTCCGGCTCATAAACCAGCAGGGTGTGGTCGATGTAGCGGGCCAGCTTGTGGGTGGAGCGGTGCAGGCCGTCAAACTGGATTTCCCTGGCCGGGGGAAAGCCCGGCAGCAACAGCCCGGAGCGATCAACGGAGACACGTGCCGGCTGGCTGTAGTTCTGGGTTCTTTCAGGTTGTCCCGGTGAGGGCGGAAAAGACGCGCTGAAAAACATGCTGCTCCCTTCGTGATGAACAGTGCAGTGACGGTAATTCGTATGACTCACCCCCGCCGGGTTTCCCTGAACACGTCAGCCGGCGGTTATAACAGACTCATTCCCCGTGTGATTCCCGTATACTCCCTTCGCAAGGCATACGTAAAAGAGATTTTATAAAAATGGACAGAGTTACACAACAATTATGTCAATTTGTTACGTCAACTGTTTTAGTCGGCATAGGGTTGGGAATAACACGGGGGAGTGGTAAATGGGTTTTTCAGGTTCTGTTGCGTGAGTGAAGTCTGAAGTCGGAGCGAAGGAGTTTTTATGGCGAATAGACTGTTGTTGAGCGGCGCGCTGGCAGCGGTGATTCTGCTGGGCTACCAGATTGCGCATGCCGGCGAGCCGGGCAAGCCCTGCCCGCTGCAACAGAAAATGGCGCAGCAACAAATAGAAAAGCGCAAAATGGCCCAATGCAAGGCTGAGATTACGAGGATGGGGGAAAAAATGATGGCGCAAAGCAAAAACATGCCTCCGGATGAAGCCGCCAAGGCCTCGGCTAAATGGGCCAAGATGAAACAGGCGCGCATGCAACAATGCCAGGAGGAAATCCAGCTGATGAAGAAAAAGCAATACGAAGCCTATTCCAGTCAAAAGGGGGATACACGCAAAAACTAGGCTTGCCCGGGCCGGAGCGCCCGGGATTTTCGGGAGGGGTTGACCGCTAACTGTTGACGTGAGTTTTCGTGTCAAAAACGGTGATGGAACGAAGCGCCATCGCCGTTTTCTTTTTCGGGCCTGCCGCCACCTGGGCGGGTCGACAATCATAAAAATTCACACGCCGTCCGCCCCCTGGGCAAGCCTTTTTGGCCCCCGGCCCCCATGTTGTTAAGCCGAATTTACGCAATGCCATTGGCTTGTTGTGTTATGATGTCACTCCAGAAACGAGTCGAGTTGAAACGAGAGACATTTTTTTGAGAGAGGACACCCCTCGGGGAGTTGTATGGAATCGTCCGCAGTATTAAATATCGTCATTGACGAGCGGCATCATTCGCCTGACGAGGATTTGCGTATCGATGAACGCCAGCTGCAGGCCATGCGCTTTGCCCGCAGCGGCAGCCAAAAGGTTTTCAAAAACTACATCCTGTCCACCGAAAGCTTCGTCATTCGCTAGTGTTTTCCCGGCCCCATCCCGGGCACCGGTTATTGGATCCGCTTCTTTTTTCATTCCCCCGCCAGGGCAGCCCACCGTCAGATGGCATGCGGCTCCGCCGTGCGCTCCAGCAGCTCAGGAAGGTTTTCCAGTTGCACCACCCGCCAGGTATCGGTTTTTTGCAGCCGCAGGGCCACCGGAATCTCCCGTCCCGCCGCATCCCGCAGCACCACCTGCACGTGGGCACCATTGCCGGTTTGCCAGTACCAGCGAATGTAGGCAAACTGCGGCGGGGGCTCGCTTGGAGTCTGGGTGACCATCCGCCCCAGCTGCATCTTCAGCCACACCGACACCGGCCAGCGCAGTGCCCGGATGGCGGTCTTTTTGACGCCACGCGTCGTTTTGGCATAGTCGGACACCGCATGCCGCACCAGGGCCGAGCGATCGACGTAGCGATCGAAGCGGGCCTTATCGTGAGTGGCCATAGCCTGGCCAATTTCGTTCAGCGCAAACAGCGGTGATTGCAGGTACCAGCCAAACCCCGCCGCCATCAGGGCCAGGGTTGCCAGCAGCACGAAAGCAAACTTTTTCATCATCGCCAGTGTCCTGTCAGTGCTGTTATCCTCATAGCATAAAGTGAGCCGCCCGCAAACACACCCAGGGGAGGTCGCCGCATCCTGCCCCTGAAGCGTTACCAGGCTTTTTCGGCAAGGGGCGGTTCTTAGGCAAGAAAGGGGGGTGCCCGGTTTTGTTGAAGTATAGGTTCATCACCCCCATGCCACTGAACAGGCTATCAATACATAAATAAGGATTCGCATGATGGCATTCAGCGCTATTACCCCTATCCGTTTTGGGGGCTTGTCAATTCAGCGCGTCATTTCGGAAAATGGCCGCTCCCACACGACCATCCACGTAACCAGCCCCGAAGATCCCAACCTGCAGCCGGACGAACTGCAACTCGTGTCGGTTTCCCTCAAAAAACCCACCGGAAAGCCGGCCCAGGAATGGCACTTATACACGGGCTCCAAAACCGACTTGCGCCTGTCTGACCCGGCCATTGCGGAATTGTCGAACAAGCTGAACCCGCTGACGGCAAAGCGCTTTCCCCAGATTCTGCCCGGGGAGCTGAGGAGAATACTGGATGCCCTGTCCCTGGAGCAACACCCCATCCGGGTTGCCAAGCACCAGGTGCATGAAAAAGACGCCGCGCTGCCAGCCGAAACGGCCCGGCAACTGGCCGCCGATATGCTGGCGCATGCAAAACGCGTTGCACATTCCCCGGACAGCACCGTGGAAGATGTCTGGATGAAAACCCACATGGACGAAAAGTCCCAGCCCGACGAATCAGACCCTTTTGATTTCGAAGCAGGCAAAGTGTTTTCCTTCAGGTCCTGGTTTGCCCAGAAACTTTGGGCTTCCCGGCCCGCGGGAGCGCAATCCTACCTTCAGGCCTCCATGTCCTGGTTCGATAGAAAGTAAATTCACCCCCCTGAGCACACTTTCCCGGAGCCACCCCCCATGTCACTGAACACGCAAAATCGGAAATAAGGATTCGCATGATGGCATTCAGCTCTATTACCCCCATCCGTTTTGGGGG
Source organism: uncultured Vampirovibrionales bacterium (assembly GCA_964390635.1). Classification (GTDB taxonomy): domain Bacteria; phylum Cyanobacteriota; class Vampirovibrionia; order Vampirovibrionales; family Vampirovibrionaceae; genus CAYMIG01. Next base: position 117,604 of record CAYMIG010000009.1, read on the forward strand.
CTTGTCAATTCAGCGCGTCATTTTTGAAAATGGCCGCTCTGACATAGGAATCCACGTAACCAGCCCCGAAGATCCCGACCTGCAGCCGGACGAACTGCAACTCTGGTCGGTTTACCCCAAACAGCCCATCAGAAAAACGCCCGATGGATTAACCATATACGCCAAAACCGACTTGCGCCTTTCTGACCCGGCCATTGCGGAATTGTCGAACAAGCTGAACCCGCTGACGGCAAAGCGCTTTCCCCAGATTCTGCCCGGGGAGCTGAGGAGAATACTGGATGCCCTGTCCCTGGAGCAACACCCCATCCGGGTTGCCAAGCACCAGGTGCATGAAAAAGACGCCGCGCTGCCAGCCGAAACGGCCCGGCAACTGGCCGCCGATATGCTGGCGCATGCAAAACGCGTTGCACATTCCCCGGACAGCACCGTGAATGATGTTTGGATGAAAACCCGGATGGAGGGGACATCCCTGGACCTGGAATCCGGGGAAGGTTTTTCCTTGAGGGGCTGGATTGCCCGGAAGTTCTCACTTGCCAGGCTCTTGGGAGAACGCTCCTACCTGCAGACCGCCATGAGATGGTCCGATTTAGAGTAAGCCCCCTGACCGCGATTTTACGGAGCTACCCCCATGCCCCAGAACCGTCTTGCCGTGGAAAACCATCCCGCTAACCAGGCCCTGTTAAAGTTTCTGGCCCAACAGGCCGAGCCCCGGCAAGGGAAAGCCTGGCATATTGTGGACGGCTACGAGCTGCACACCCACCCGGACATTGAGGAACGCCTGCATGAAGCGGCCAGCCCTCTGGAGGACGTGGTACGTGGCCATGTGTACGGCGTTTCCGTGCTGATTCATCCCAGCGGGGTGATTATCGCGGCGGCACCCGGCATGAGCAGCCTGCTGCTGCGGCTGCCAGAAGCCCCGGGCCATGGCGGGATATTTGAGCCCCTGGGCCCGCCCTGGTACATGCTGGATGCCTGGGCCAGCCACATTCCCGGCGGCGAATGGCTGGCCGAACTGCAACGCTATGGCCGGCGGGCCTATGAGGGTGGCTCGGCTTTGTGATAGGATGAAACCCGTCACCCAGAGTCCAGGAGAAACCCATGTCATCACCATCCGGTCAGGCAGAAGCACAGCCCGCGTTCGCATCGGGCCATTCCAGCAACCACAAGGTGGTTATCGGAATGATTGGCCTGGGCACCGTGGGCAGTGGCGTTTTCAAGATTTTCAAGGACAACCCGGACATTTTCTTCCAGAAAATCGCGGTGCGGGATGCCCACAAGACACGCGAGCTGAACGATCTCGATCCCGAACTGCTTAGCCAGGATCCGCTGGCCGTGGCCCGCGATCCGCACGTCAACCTGGTGGTGGAAGTGATGGGCGGCGTGGGCATTGCCAAAGACCTGGTGGAAGAGGCCCTGCGCCACGGCAAGCACGTGGTGACCGCCAACAAGGAGCTGATTGCCAAGCATGGCCCCGAGCTGCTGGAACTGGCCCGCCGCAACAACGTGCGCCTGATGTTTGAAGGCGCGGTGGCCGGCGGCATTCCCATCATCATGCCGCTCAAACTCTCCCTGGCCGCCAACCGCATCCTGGAGCTGGCCGGCATCCTGAACGGCACCACCAACTACATCCTCACCAAGATGACCCAGGAGGGTTGGGGCTTTGAGGAAGCCCTGAAGGAGGCGCAAGCCAAGGGCTTTGCGGAAGCCGACCCCACCAACGACGTGGAGGGCTTTGACACCGCCTTCAAGATGGGCGTGCTGTCGCTCATTGCCTTCAAGCAGGAGGTGGATCCCGCCGCCATACACCGGGAGGGCATCACCCGCATCACGGCGGTGGACATTGATAACGCCCGCACGCTGGGCTACACCATCAAGCTGCTGGGCTTTGCCCGCCTGCTGGAAAACGACCGCCTGGATATCCGGGTGCACCCCATGCTGGTTCCCCAGCAGCACCCGCTGGCCAGCATCTACAACGAGTACAACGCGGTGTGGATTAAGGGCGACGCGGTGGGCGACGTAATGTTTTACGGCCGGGGCGCGGGCGAAATGCCCACGGCCAGCGCCGTGTGCGCGGATATCCTGGCCATCGCCGACGGCCTGCTCAGCGGCAACAACCCCATTCCGTCCATGATCATCCCCCTCGCCACCCCGGCAAACCTCGTGCCGGTGGGCGAAACGCTGAACAAGTACTACGTGCGGCTCAACACCCATGATCGTCCCAAGGTCATCGGGCACCTGGGCATGGCCTGCGGGGAAGCCGGGGTCTCCCTGGAGTCGGTTATGCAGAAATGCACCAACCCGGATGGCACCGCCTCGATTGTGCTGCTGACCCATGAGGTCAGCGAGGCGCAGATGAACCAGGCCCTGGAGGCTATTCGGAAGCAGGAAAGCACCGTGGAAATCGGTTGCCTGCTGAGGGTGCTGTGATGGCGGGCGCGGTGCATACCCCCGGGCGCGCGGCGGGCGGCATTCTGGAACGTTACCGCAGCTTTTACCCTTTCGGGGACAACTATCCCATCGTATCGCTGGAAGAGGGCAACACCCCGCTCATTCCCGCCCCCCGCGTGGCGGAGGCGGTGATGCAAAAGGGCAAGCTGACCGGGCTGAAGGTATTCCTGAAGTTCGAGGGGCTGAACCCTACCGGCAGCTTCAAGGACCGGGGCATGACCTATGCCGTTTCGCAAGCCAAGTACGAGGGGCACAGCCACATCATCTGCGCCAGCACCGGCAACACCAGTGCCTCGGCGGCGGCTTACGGCGCCCGCGCCGGGCTGAAGACGCTAATCATCCTGCCCGGTGGCAAAGTCGCCCTGGGTAAGCTGTCCCAGGCCATCATGTACGGCGCCGCCATCGTGGAAATCGACGGCAACTTCGACCAGGCCCTGGACATTGTGCGCGCCCTGGGCGGCACCGGCAAGGTTTGCATCGTGAACTCCATCAATCCCTATCGCCTGGAAGGGCAAAAAACCGCCGCCTTCGAGGTATGCGACGCCCTGGGCGACGCCCCGGACGCCCTGTTCATCCCGGTGGGCAACGCCGGCAACATTACCGCCTACTGGCGGGGGTTCAAGGAGTACGCCGACCGGGGCCTCAGCCGCAAGCTGCCCAGAATGTGCGGTTACGAGGCCGAGGGCTCCGCCGCCATCGTACGCAACGAAAAAATTGCACACCCCGAAACGCTGGCCACCGCCATTCGCATTGGCAACCCGGCCAGCTGGGAGGGTGCCGTGGCCGCTCGGGATGAGTCGGGCGGGCGAATTGACGCCGTGACCGATGATGAGATCGTGGCGGCCTACCGTTTTCTGGCCGCCCACGAGGGCGTACTGTGCGAACCCTCCAGCGCGGCCAGTGTGGCCGGACTGTTCAAGGCCGCGGAACTGGGCCAGGTGCATGACAACGGTATGGTGGTGTGCGTGCTCACCGGCAACGGACTGAAAGACCCCGATTCCGCCATTCAATTCGGCACGCCCGAACGCGCCCAGCTGCCCGCCGATGCCGATCGCATCGCGGCATTCTTCCGGCTGTAGGCCAAAACCGCCCACACTCGCATGCCAGGCATTTTTTTCGCTGGATTGTTTTATTAATACTGTTCCTCCTTCAAGCCGTTGAGTCGACACATTCATGGTCACCGTGCATCCCCTTGCCACGCTGGTTACATCTGCCCTGCCCGCCCCGGGACGTGCCGGCAGATTGCCTGGCCCGCTGTGCTTTGGCGCCTCGGCGGACAAGTTCCAGAAATCCCCGCTGGAAGAGATGGAAATTGTGTATGGCCCGGGCCTGGATTCCGCCCGCTACCCGGACTACTCGCCGGAAAATATCCGCATGCTGCTTAGGCAGGCGCACCAAATGGCCCAGGGAGGCGACTTTGGGGCGGTGGCCGTGGTTCAGGACGGGTTGAAGCGCGGCATCACCACCGGGTACCGGCGGGGCCTCATCGGCAAAGACGTGAATTACGGATTTTCGACACACCGTACCATCTGCGCCGAGCAGTCGGCCATTAAACAAGTGATTACCCGCTACCAACAGCACCACGGCAAGAAGCCTCGGCTGGAAGCCTTGTTCCTGAGCGCCCGGGACCCCATGAACCCCAAGATTCACACCGTGGCCCCGTGCAGCTTCTGCCTGGACGCCATGCACACCGAAGAGGCCATGGATCCAGACACGTTGCTGATTAGCACCGCCCGCAAACCGGACAAGCCGGATGAATACGTAATTACCGTGCGGCGACTGGCGGAATACCTCCCCTTCAAAACCGAGCCGCCCCAGCCTTCGGCAAGCCGGCAACCTATTCACGGCCTGCCGGTGGAATTCAGCGACGCCGCCCGCAAGGCCCTGCGTAAACAGGGCCTTAGCATGCGGGATTTCAAGCATCGCTACGTGCCCGAGCTGATGGACAACGCCGAGGGTGTTTACCGGCTGGCCAAGCGTCACCTGCTGGCCGAACGCAACGGCAAGTACCTGGGCGCCGCCGCGCTGTTTGTGCGCAACAAGGAAGCCCGCTATATTACCACCGGCGCCAGCCTGGTGGCCACCGATCGCATTACCCAGTATGCCGACATCAAGGCCATCCACGACGGGCTGGAAGGCGATCTGGAATGGCTGGTCAACAACACCGAACACGGCATTCCCACCCGGGAGGACCTGACCATGGTGGCCTACTACAGCGAGGAGGTGGATCAGCCCATCAACCAGGCCAGCCTGGGGATGATGAACATCCTGAGCCGCCGATCCGATATTCTGCTGGCCACCATCCGGGATAACCGCATTCTGGTGCGCACCCTGGATGAATACCAGCCCATCCGCTACACCAAGGCCCGCGACGTCGCCAAAGACCAGGCCGTGTTCCACCACGTCAGGGGATGGCGCCAGAGCACATAACCCCAGCAATTGCCTGCCCCAGGGCAGCGGCGGGGAGTGGAGAAACTCGGATGAGGCCGGCACACAAAAAGACCGGCCAACGGGCCGAATCGGCAGTTCTACCTAAACACACGGAAAAAGGGCCTCATCCCACGCCTTGCCACACGGACAAGCCAGGGAGACACCCGCGTGGTGACACTCTACAACAACTTACCTTCACTCGCAGCCGCCCGGATCGCACAATCCGGCCAACCAGTCACCCAAGCGAAACGGTCAGAACTATTCGATGATTTGGGAACGAACGCTGTCAGGCTCATGCAGGCGGATGTAGTTGCGCAGGGCTTCGCGAATCAGCTCGCTGCGGGAGCGCTGCTCTTCATCGGCCAGCATATCGATTTCGTTCAAAAACTTCTCCGGCAGGGAGATCAGTACTCGCGTACTTTTCGAGCCTTTTGCCATGGGAACGAACTCCTTCTTCAAGTTAAGGTGCTAGTCAGGGAACTACTCCAGTAGAATCGAATCAATCAGGTTGGCGTTCTGGTTGCGACGCCGCATGTACACGCGAAGGGCCTGGCGAATCAACTCGCTGCGGGTCCGCTGCTCGGAATCCGCGATTTCATCAATCTTGTCCAGGAAATCCTCTCGCATAGAAATTAGAACTTTAGCCATTCAAACCTCCATCTTCTCAGGCCGGATTCATCTATCTAGAAGGACAACTACGATTGCTATAAATAAATAAAAACAACCGCTGTGGGCAAATTGCCCGGGCCTGAAAACTATGTTAAATACTTTTTACAACGGAATATATACTCCAATATATAAAAATTGTCTACTTTTTCGGTAAGAATGGCCCTATCCGACGAGCGGGCTAAATGATTCAAACCCAGTGGAACGGCTCATTTGTATTCCACAAGTATCTATTTTTGAAAAATACAGGATATTTGTGTATCCCCCCACAGGGTGAATTCCGTAATGGCAATGGATATAACGTTTAATCCTTGATTATTTACGGCCAGCGACTGAAAATAGGCCTATGTGTTCTGGAAGCAACCTGGCCGCCGCGCATGTCAACCTTACCCGAGCCCAGCCCCAAGCCTGAAGCCTGGCCTGCCGGGAAACCTCTTTCCCCAAGTGCCCATGGCCGCAGCGTGGCCTTCTACACGCTGGGCTGCAAGGCCAACCAGCTGGAAAGCTCCACCCTGGCAAACGACTTCCGCCAAGCAGGCTGGTCTGTTGTGCCGTTCGACGAAGCGGCCAGCGTTTACGTGATTAATACCTGTACCGTCACGGAGCGCAGCGATATCGAATCCCAGCGGATCATCCGGCGGGCCAAACTCTCAAATCCCGACAGCAGTATTGTAGTGACCGGTTGCTACGCCCAGGTCGCCCCCGGGGAGCTGGCCGGCCTGCCCGGCGTGGATTACGTCATCGGCAACAACTTCAAGGACCGTATCCTGGAAATTGTGGAAACCACCCCCAGGCCGGAAAAGCCCCTGGTCCAGGTCTCCGAAATCGACAAAAGCCGCATTATGGCAGGCGCCTCCTCCTCGGCCATTGACCGCACCCGCGGCTCACTGAAAATTCAGGACGGTTGCGACTTCAAATGCACCTATTGCATTATCTGGGAAGCCCGGGGCCTTAGCCGAAGCCTGCCCGTGGAAGACATCAAGGCCCAGCTGGCCCGCATGATCGCCGAAGGCTTCCGGGAAATCGTGCTGACCGGAATCAATATCGGGCAGTACAAATCCGATGGGCGGGATCTGGCCGACCTATTGAATGAGCTAATCACGTTGCCGGGCCGTTTTCGGCTACGCCTCAGCTCCCTGGATCCGGTGGAAGTCACCGACAAGCTGATTGATGCGGTGGCCGGCTCCGGGGGGAAAATCTGCCCGCACTTCCACTTGTCCGCGCAAAGCGCCGAGGACACCGTGCTGAAGCGCATGGGACGGCGGCATCACGTGGCGGACATGCAGCGCGTGTGCGAAAGCATCGCCCGCAAGCTGCCGCATGCCTCGGTGGGCTCCGATATCATCGTGGGCTTCCCCGGGGAGAGCGCCGAACGGTTTGAAAGCACCTACAACGTGCTGAAAACCCTGAACATGAACTACTTCCACGTGTTCAGCTACAGCAAGCGCAAGGGAACACCCGCCGCCGGCTTCCCGGGGCAGGTGGCCGAACGGGAGAAAAAGGACCGGGCCCGCCGGCTTAGGGCACTTTCGGACGAGAAAAGCTTGGCCTACCGGCGGCGGTTCATCGGGCAAACGCTGGAAGTCATTGTGGAAGAGAGCCTGGAAAAGGGCATGAGCGAAAACTACATTCATGTATCGCTGGATGCCAACGGCTTTGAGCTCCATCCAAACGCCGGGGTGACCGTGCGGATTACCGGGGCAGAGGGGGACTCAACCCAAGGGACGGTAGAGGCGGTGTGGGGCGCTTCAATGAACCTGCTTATCCCGGTGGGCCAGGTGCCTTAGGGTCGTCGGCAACTGGGCAAACCAGTCCTGGATGCTGCCGCTCAGGGTTCGCCCCCCCAGCAATTCCGGGTGGGCCTCGTAGGGAACCTCGACAACCTGGTCGGGATGGGCGTCTACATATGCCTGGACAAGCGCCTGAAACCGCCTGTCGTAGGCGTCGGCGACTTCATCGGCCTGTTTGTGAATGGCGGCCTGCCTTCTTTGAAGCGCCTCGATTTGGGCTTGAATCTCCGCGGCCTGTTCAGCGGCGGTTCGGCGTGCCTCCTCGGCGGCGGAAAGAAGTGTGGGAAGGGTTTCATCCGCATCCAGCACGGCCTGCACCCCTGTGCTATCCGGCCCGGTAAAGGCATAGGTACGTCCATGCGCCCCGGCCAAGGCCACGGCGGTGGGGTCATGCAGGTTGGCTCGGGCATGGCGGGCATAAGCCTCGGCGGTCATGGGCTGGTAAACGTCTACATAGGTAATATTGCCATCGTCCCGAACCACATCGGGGAGCGGGCTATGGTTTTTCTTGGTGACGGAATCAACCGGATCGATAATGGCGCCAAAGCGCACGGGGTTGATGAACATTGGGTGGCACACTCCAAAATTGCGTCTTTTCGTCTTCAGGATTGGCCCGGCGGCGGGACGAAGCAAAAAATAGAAAGGGTGTAAGAATAAAGTCGGAACAGGCAAAAAAGTGCGCCCGCCCCACCCAGGGCGCAAAGCGCGGGAGCCATTTGCGCTTCGGGGCGGTTTCGGGGAGAATGCTGCTTATTTCGACCAGCGAGAGTATCGGATATGAGCGAGAACACCTACTACATCACGACCGCCATCGACTACGTCAACGCCGCGCCCCACATCGGGCACTCCTACGAGAAGATCGCCACCGACGTGATGGCCCGCTTCCAGCGGCTGTGCGGCAAAGAGGTGTTTTTCCTGACCGGCACCGACGAGCATGGCACCAAGGTGGAAAAAACCGCCAAATCCCGTGGCGTAACACCGCGCCAGCACACCGACGAGCTGGTGGAGGAGTTCAAGAAAGCCTGGGCCTACCTGGGTATCCGCTACGACCGCTTCATCCGCACCACCGACGAGGACCACTACCGGCTGGTGGCGCACATCTGGAACGTCATGCTGGAGAAGGGCGACATTGAAAAACGGGCCTACAAGGGCCAGTACTGCTATGGCTGCGAAAAATTCGTGACCGAGCGCGACCTGAACGAGGCCGGCGAATGCCCCCTGCACAACCGCAAGCCGGAAATCGTGGAGGAGGAAAACTACTTCTTCCGGCTTGGCAAGTACAAGCAGGCGCTGGAGGCCCTGTTCAAGGGCGAGCCGTTCACCCCGCCCGGCTGGGATCGCCCCGTGCAGCGCCCGGATTTCATCCTGCCCGCCTTCCGCTCCGAAGAAGCCCTGAAGATGCTGGAGGAGCTGGAGGACATCAGCGTGTCCCGCAACGTCAACTCCGTCAGCTGGGGCATTCCGGTGCCCAACGACCCCGAGCAGGTCATTTACGTGTGGATCGACGCGCTGAGCAACTACATTACCGGCATCGGCTACCTGGACGACCCCAACCAGTTCCGAAAGTACTGGCCCCACGCCATTCACGTTATTGGCAAGGACATCCTGCGCTTCCACGCCATCTATTGGCCGGCCATGCTGATGTCGGCAGGCGTGGAACCGCCCCGGCAGCTTTTCGTGCACGGCTTCATCAACATCAACGACGCTAAAATCTCGAAGTCGCTGGGCAACGTGGTATCGCCCTTCAGCCTGCGGGATCGCTTCAGCCTGCCCAGCCCGGATCCCATCCGCTACTACCTGATGACGGTAGCCGCCTTTGGGCAGGACGGCAGCTTTACCGAGGACGACTTCAAGCTGAAGATTAACGCCGATCTGGCCAACAACCTGGGCAACCTGCTGAACCGCACCCTGAACATGACCCAGAAGTACTTTGAGGGGCAGGTGCCCCAGAGCCCCCATGCCAAACCCGGCGTACTGCACGCCGAAGGCGCCGCCCAGGTGCGGGAAGCCTTTGAGCGGTTCGACTTCCAGGGCGCGGCGGATTTGATTTTGCAGCTGGTGGACTGGGCCAACAAGGAGATTAACGACAAGGAACCCTGGACCCTGGCCAAAGAGGGCAAAACCCAGGAACTCTCTGACCTGATGTACACGGTGCTGGAAACCCTGCGCCAGGTGGCCCTGATGCTGTCACCCATCACCCCGGTTCTGGCGGATGAGATCTGGTCGCAGCTGGGTTACCAGGCCCCACTCAGCCAGCTGGATCCGCGCTGGGAGGATATTTCCGGCGCAAACATCCCGCCCGGGCAGCGTATCAACCTGAAAGGCCCCCTGCTGCCCCGCCTGGACTCGGAAATCGTGGGCGCGGGCAAGAAGAAGTAGGCCGGCCCCGATTGCATTTGACCGGTCAATCGTTTATTCTGACGAAACCGGCCTCCCGCCGGAAGCTTATTGAAGGTGTGTCCCCTTGAGAAACGTCCCCATCCCCGTCCTGACTTGCGATCAGTTTCGTAACGCCTACCACCGCTTTGACGGCACCACCAACGTCATCCACTGGAAAGACGTGGAAACCCCGCAGTACGCCGCCTACGTGGAGCACATGGAAACCTGCCTGCCCTGCGGGGACTGGTTTAAGTACCAGCAGGTGCTTTCGCGCAAAATCAACCCCGCCGACTACCCCTGCATCCACATGGCCTTCTACGCCACGGACGTGTGCGAAATCCACCAGGATCCCTGGGAGTGCCAAAGCTGCGCGGTGGTGTTCATTGAGCAGTACGATGAGTACGGCATCCCTATCCGGGACGGCAGCAACACCTACTGGAAAATAGAGAACTGCCCGTGGTGCGGGACCCAGCTGCCCGAATCGAAGCGCGAGCTTTGGTACCGCACTTTGCTGGGCATGGGCATTGACCCCTTCGACCCCAAGGCCAAGATTCCGCCCGCCTTCCAAAGCAAGCGGTGGTTCCAGGAGCGATAGCCATGGCCGCCGCCCCGCCGTTTGCCATTGTAGACAGCCATTGCCACCTGGATTACATTGCCCGCCAGACGGATCATCCCGAGGGCGAGGAAGGCACCAATCCCGACAAGGTGATGCGCCGGGCCATGGCCGAAGGCGTGGCCTTCATCGTGAACCCCAGCGTCACGCCCGCCCGCTTCCCGGAAGTCATCGCCCTGGCCGAGCGCTTTGAGAACGTGTATGCCGCCGTGGCGGTGCATCCCACCGATGTGGCCGACGTGCAGAACAGCCCTGGCTGGCTGGACGAGGTGGAGTCGCTGCTGAGCCACCCCAAGGTGGTGGCCATCGGCGAAACCGGGCTGGATTACTACTGGAGCCTGGATGACGTCGGGCTGCAAAAACGCTGCTTTGACGCACTACTGCGGCTGGGCGCCAAACACGACCTGCCGGTGATAATCCATGATCGCGATTACAAGGAACCCCGCCCGGATCATTCCAGCCATGCGGACATTCTGGCCATGGTGCGGGCCGTGCCCGGCGTGCGGGGCATTATGCATTGCTTCTCGGGCAACGCGGCCTTTGCGGAAGCGATGATGGCCCAGGGTTTTTACATCAGCTTCGCCGGCAACGTGACCTTCAAAAAGGCAGTGGAACTGCAAGAGGCCGCCCAGGCCGTCCCCCTGAACCGGCTGCTGGTGGAAACCGACTCACCCTTTCTTTCACCCATGCCCTATCGGGGAAAGCCTAACGAACCAGCCCGGGTACGCCACGTGGTGGAAAAAATCGCCGAGCTGAAAGGCTTGAGCTATGAAGCGGTGGCCGAGGCCACCACCCGCAACGCCCGGCAGGTTTTCGGGCTTTAAGCGGAGGCATCGCCGGCAATCCAATTTTTGCCTATAATGGGCGCAATGTTTTGGTGAAGGGGATACGCGCATGCAAATCCGTTTTGGACTGAACCTGGCCACGCTGGCCGAGGAGGCCCGGCGCATCAACGCGGAAAAGGACGCCATTATCGCGCGCTGCAGAGCCGGGGACTGGGATCCCGCCTGGCCGGCCTCCATCATCCTGGACTTGAAGGGTTCCCGGCAACGCATCGTGGTGGAAAACATCGAGCCCGCAGAAGAAGTGGGCCGCCTGACCGGCACCACCCGTTTTCTGGTCACCGGCCTGGCGGTGGATCGCACCCCGCCGGCATACGGGGACAGCATCATCCACCGGCAGCTGACCATGCTGCAGGGGGCGGGCGAGCCGTTCCGCTACCACGCCATTACCGACGCCGAAGGCAACACCGACGAGTTTGTGCGGGTGGAGCGCCCTGCCAAGCCTAAAAAAGACGAGCCCGAAACCGCCGAGGCCGCCGCGCTGCGCTAGCCATGCTCATTGTGCTGCCTTCCACCCCCACCACCGAGAACGCCAGCACCTGGCTGCAAGAGCGCGGCATCGCCCACCGGGTCATTCCCATTCCCGAGTCGCTGGGCTACAAGACCGGCTCCGACATTGGCCTTTACGTGGAAGGCACCGACGTGGACGTGGCCATGGAACTGACCCGGGCCCGGTTCATCGTCATGCGGGTGTTCAAGGACTTTAAGCTATGATAGGAAGATGTCGAACATAAGGGCAATCGTGGCCAGCTTCCACATGGCGGCATTGTTTGAGCACACCCAGACAAAAAAACGGCTCGTCCCAAGCCTTGCAGGACGCGCTTCCTTCACCTGTCCGAAGGGCGCAGGGTTTGCCGCCATCCGCAAGCTGGCCACGATGGCCCTGCTGCTGTGCTGCATGGGATTGACCGGTTGCACGCAGCCCCCCGGGCCTCCAGCCGATAACCGCATTGAAATCGAGTTCTGGACCCTGCAAATGGATAGCTTCGCCGGCGTGCTGAAGCCCATGTTCGCGGAATACGAGCGCAAACACCCGGGTGTCCATATCAAGTGGGTGGACGTCCCCTTCAGCGAAGGCGAAAAACGCACGCTCACGGCCATGATGAGCCCCGAGGTGCCGGACGTCATCAACCTGAACCCGGATTTCTCGGCGGTGCTGGCCAGCCGGCGGGCCCTGGTCGACCTGAACCGCGCCGCGCCGGACGCCGTGCGCAAAAGCTATCTGCCCGTGGCCTGGCAGGCCGCCACCCTGCACACCACGCAAGGGGAGGACGTGGCCTTCGGCTTGCCCTGGTATATCACCTCCAGCGTGACCCTGTACAACCAGAAAATCCTGAGCCGGGCCGGCTACGCCCAGCCTCCGCAGCGCTTTGATGAACTGGTCGCCTTTGCCCGGACGGTAAAGGAAAAAACCGGCGCCTACGGCCTGATGCCCGCCATTGCCGAAAGCGGCAACTTTTTAAAGGAGCTGAAAAAGCTGGGCGTGCCCCTGTACGATGAAAACGGACGGGCCAAATTTGCTACCTCCATGGCCATTGAGCACCTGCGCCGCTACGTGGAGATGTACCAAGCCGGCACCATCCCCGCCGAAACCGTGACCGAGGGCCACCGCAACGCCACCAACCGCTTTCAGTCGGAGACGCTCGGCATGCTGCTGGTGGGGCCTAACTTCCTGAAAATCATCCAGGAAAACGCCCCGGCCACCTTCAAAAATACCGGCGTGGCCCCGCAGTTCCCGCCGCAGGCCCCCTACAAGGACTTTTCCATGATGGTGCTAGTGGTGCCCCGCAAAAGCGCGCACCCGAAAGAGGCGGTGGATTTCGCCGCCTTCATGACCAATGCCCAAAACCAGCTGGCCCTGGCCAAAGCGGCCCCGGTGCTGCCCTCGGTCAGCCAGGCCCTGCAAAATCCCTACTTTTCACGGGTGCCTGCCGGCGACAAGCTGGCCCTGGGACGCCGCATCAGCGCCGCGCAACTGCTGCAGGCCACCCAGGCCTACCAGATCCGGCCCGGGCAAAACGCCATCAACGAGGTCATCAACTATTACGTGCAGCTGGCCCTGCTGGGAAAAACCGACCCCGCCACCGCCCTGCGCAAGGCCCAGGACGAGGTAAACGCCCTCCTGGGAACGGGGGGCTAGCCATGGCGGCCACCGGCGAAAAAATGGCTCAACCCTTCCTGCTGAACGGGGACGAGCAGCTGGGCATCTCCCGGGAAAAGCTGGCCGTCTACTACCCGGGCGATCACGTGACGCGGGTGGGCGAATGCTACCAGGCCACGCTCAGCCAGCTGGAATTGATTGAAAAAGCCGCCCTGGACGGGTTCAACGCTTTCAAAAATACCCCGCCCGCCCAGCGGGTGGCCATCTTAAACCGGCTGGGGGATCGCATCGAGCAGTACGGGGACACGCTGGCAAGCCTGATTACGCAGGAGAGCGGCAAGCCGGTAAAGCTTTCCAAAGTGGAAGTGCAACGCGCCATTGGGGTGTGCCGGGAATACGCCGCCCAGATGGAGCGCGAAGGGGGGCAGATAGTTTACGTGGACGGGCGGGAAGCCCGCATCCGGCGGTTTCCGCTGGGGCCGGTGCTGGCCATAACGCCCTACAATTTTCCGCTGAACCTGGTGGTGCACAAGCTGGCCCCGGCCATCGCGGCAGGGTGTTCTATTACCGTGAAGCCCGCCCCGCGCACGCCGCTCACCGCCCTCTATCTTGGCCGCCTGGCCGTATCGGCGGGATACGGGGCCATCAGCGTAGTGCCCTGCGACAACGCAACCGCCGAAGCCCTGGTGCGCTCCGAGGCATTTGCCAAGCTGTCGTTTACCGGCAGCGCCCAGGTGGGCTGGCACCTGAAGTCCATCGCCGGGAAAAAACCGGTAACCCTGGAGCTGGGCGGCAACGCGGCGGTTATCATCGACGACTTCACCCGCCCCGTGCACGAGATTGCCGCCCGGTGCGCGTTCGGGGCCTTTGCCTATTCCGGGCAGGTGTGCATTTCGGTGCAGCGCATTTTGATCCGCCGGGAGCTGCGGGAAAAGTTCCAGCAGGCCTTCGTACAGGCCACCCGGGAAGTGAACGTGGGCGATCCTATGCACCCCGATACCGACATGGGCCCGCTCATCAGCATTGACGACGTGCAGCGGGTGCGGCGGCTGATTAAGGACGCCCTCGGCGCCGGGGCCAACGTGGTGTACGGCGGCAATACCTTCAACGCCCTCACCATGAACCCCACCGTTTTAGACCGCGTAACCCCCGGCATGGCCGTGTGGGACGAGGAATGCTTCGCCCCGCTGGCGGTGCTGAAGGAGTACCATTCGTTCGACCAGGCGCTGGAGCTGGCAAACCAGTCCCGCTACGGTATCCAGGCCGGCGTGTACACCGACGACCGCAACAAGGTGGAACAAGCCTACCAGGCCCTGGAGGTGGGCGGGGTGATCATCAACGACATCCCCACGTACCGCGCCGATCTGCTGCCCTACGGCGGGGTGAAGGACTCCGGCCTCGGCAGGGAAGGCGTGCTGGCCGGACTGCGGGAATACACCCACGAAAAAGTGCTGGTGCTTTAGGAGCCCCCCCATGCCCATCCTGACCATCATCGTGGCGCATGTGCTGGCCTCGTCACGCAGGCCTGAATTGAACTGCGCGATGATTTTAACCCTCCTGGCGCTGGCCATGCCAATTGCGCGTTTCCTGTTCTCGGGCGGGCCGGGCCTGATTCCCTGGCTGCTGGCCATGGGGGGTTCCATGCTGCTCAGCCTGCTGGCCAATTATGTCTACATCTACCTGTTGCGAAAAGTGCAGGATAATATGCCGGTGTACGTGGTTGTGCTGATTCTCTTCCCCCTGTTGGCAGGCAATGTCATCCGGCTTTAACCCCAGTTGCCCCGGCGTAAAATCCAGCAAACGGACCTCCCCGTCCGGGGAAAAATCTGCTTGAATGGGGGCAGTACGCGTGGAGCCATTGGATGAACGATCGTTTCCAAACCAAGCTGGGCAATCTTTTCAGGGCCCGGTTTCCCTTCATTTACCTCACCACCTGGGAGGAAGACCGCGCCGTCCGCTTCATCCAGAAGGTGGCCAACGACCCGGTCCTGGTAAAAACCACCCGCGCGGTCTATCAATGGAGCGTCTCCAAGGGTTTCTTCAGCGACACCATGCCGGAAGGCGACGAAAGCACCCGCGACCCCCTGCGGGCGGTGGAGTTTATGGAGCGCAGCGACTTTGCGGCCATTTTTGTGATTCTGGATGCCGAGGAGTTCTGCAACGGGCTGAGCGGGAGCGGCAAGGCCAGCCCCCTGGTGGTTCGCCGCCTGCGCGATCTGACCGACCACCTGCGCCAGGCGTTTCGCCCCAAGAACGTGGTGTTCATTTCCCCCACCGTCAAGCTGCCGGTGGAACTGGAAAAGGACGTGCACGTGCTGGATTTGCACCTGCCCACCTATGATGAAATCAAGCGGCTGCTGGACGACATGATTGCCGCTAACCGCGACAACAGCCGAATCCAGATTCAGCTGACGCCCGAGGACGAGGAAAAGCTGGTGAAGGCCGCCCTGGGGCTGACCATCCGGGAGGCGGAAAACGCCTTTGCCTACGCCATGGTGGAGGACGGCGCACTCTCCATCAAGGACATCAACGTGATTCTGGAGGAAAAATGCCAGGCCCTGCGCAAGTCGGACATCCTGGAATTCATCACCTCGGAGCTGAAAATTGACGACGTGGGCGGCCTGGAAAACCTGAAGAAATGGCTGAAGAAGCGCAATAACTCATGGCTGGACGCGGCCACCAGAAAATACTGCCTGCCCGCCCCCAAAGGCCTGTTGCTGACCGGGGTGCCCGGTTGCGGCAAAAGCCTGGTGGCCAAGGCCATCGCCTCGGCATGGCAGCTGCCCCTGCTGCGGCTGGATCCCGGCAAGCTATACAGCAGCCTGATGGGCAGCAGCGAGGAAAATATCCGCAAGGCCATCAAGACCGCCGAGGCCGTCTCGCCCTGCATCTTGTGGATCGACGAAATCGAGAAGGGCTTCAGCTTCAGCCAGAACGCCGGCGACAGCGGCACCTCCAACCGAGTGTTCGGATCGTTCCTGACCTGGATGGCCGAAAAAACCCGCCCCGTGTTCGTCATCGCCACCGCCAACGATATCGAGTGCCTGCCTTCGGAGTTGCTGCGCAAGGGCCGCTTTGACGAAATCTTCTTCGTCAACCTGCCCAACCAGACCGAGCGCCAGAACATCTTCTACATCCACCTGAAAAAGCGGCTGGTGAACCCGGAAGTGGTGGGCGGCTTCAAGATGGATCCCGAAAACCTGAAGCGGCTGGCCCGGAAAATGGAAGGCTTTAACGGCGCGGAAATTGAGCAGGTGGTCATTACCGCCCTGTACGAGGCGTTTGCCGAAAACCGGCCCATCACCATGGCCGATCTGGAAGCGGCCATCGAAAACACGGTGCCCCTGCTGGTTACCCAGGCGGAGAAGATCAACCGCATCCGCGAATGGGCCCGCCAGCGAGCGGTTTACGCATCGCTGCCCGATGAGCCCGGTGCCGTTGAGACGGCCACGGTGGAATAACCACCCATGGGCACGGCGCCACGCGACCCGCAGACAGACGAGATTATTCGCCGCTTCAGCGAATGCATCCGGTATGAGTCGGAAAATTGCCTGTTTGTGCGGGGCGAAAAAACCGATCACCTGCTGGAAACCGACCTGGTTTACGTGCATCCCGAAATTCCGTCCCTGGCCCTGGCCCACGTCAAAAACCGGCTGGGCCTGGTACCGGGAATCGACGGGGTGTTTCTGTGCGTCATCCTGGATACCCGCACGGATGTGCCCATGGAATTGTGCGTATTGACCACCCAGGGTGTCCGCTGGTGGGAAAATGACGTGCGACGGGCCTGCCGCATTGATTACGCGGAAATCGCCGACGTGCTGTCCCTCACCATGGAAACGCGCCGGGGACTCAAGATTATCCGGCAAAAGACTGGCGCGGCCACAATTACCCTCTCACTGCATGATGCCCTGCTCATGGCGCTGGCCCAATTTTTGAAGGGAATCCACGAAACACCCGCAAGCCATAAAGGCCCGCTGGATTTGAATTTGGCCACGGTGGAGCAGATTGCCGCCCTGCCCCTGATGAACCCCGAAAAGGCCCGCCATCTGGTGGCCCGGCGCGAAGAGTTGCAAGGATTTCGCCACATATCGCAGGTGGGCCAGGTGCTGGAAATGCACCCCCAGGAATTTATCGCCTTCAGCGAGCATGTTACGCTGCATCCCTACCGAAGCCCCTACCGGCAAGGACGGCGGGTGGACTATTGATTCAGCGCTTGGCGGCCACGGCCTCGCGCCGGGTTCTGGCGCCGGTGGCACCCGGGGCCCCGGGCGCGGTCTCGGTAATCAGCCGGGCGCTGCGACGCTGGGTCAAATACGCCCAGGCCCATTGCAGAAAGACCAGCACCCGGTTCTCGAATTCCACCAGGAAACGAATGTGCACCGCCGCCCAGATGAGCCAGGCTAAAAAGCCGCCAAAGCGCAATTTACCACCCAGATCGGCCACGGCCTCGTTGCGCCCGATCACCGCCAGGTTGCCCCGGCTTTTGTAGTGGAAGCGGGACGGCTCGGGCGTGCCGGTCACGCGGGCGTGGATCAGCCGGGCCACGTAGGCGCCCTCCTGCATGGCCACGGGCGCCACGCCGGGCAGGGGATGTTCATCCTGATGGGCGTAATGGGCCAAATCCCCAACCACGAAAATTTCCGGGTACCCCGGCACACTGAGATCCGGCTCCACGATGACCCGCCCCGGGCGATCGATAGCCACGCCCGCTCGCTCATGCAACATCAGGCCCAAGGGAGATGCCTTAACCCCCGCCGCCCAGAAAATAGCGCCAATCTCCAGCGTTTCTTCCCGGTCGCCGCATTTCAGGCGCACGGTATCATCCCCCACGTCCGTCACCAGACAGCCGGTGCGAACGCTGACCCCCAGGCGGTTCAGCTCGCGGACGGCACGCTGGGACAGCTCGGGCGGATAGACGCCCAGGATGCGATCCGTGCCTTCCACCAGGATAATACGGGTTTCCAGCGGATCGACGGTGCGAAACTCGTTGCGCATGGTATAGGCCACCAGTTCGCCGATGGCCCCGGCCAGTTCCACCCCGGTGGGGCCGCCTCCAGCGATAACAAAGGTCAGCAGCCTGCGACGGCGGGCAGGATCCGGCTCCCGCTCGGCCTGCTCGAAGGCGGTCAGAATGCGACTGCGGATGAGGGTGGCATCCTCCACGGTTTTGAGTCCCGGCGCCCGGCTGGCCCATTCCTCCTTGCCGAAATAGGAATGCGTGCTGCCGGTGGCCAGCACCAGATAATCGTAAGCAATTTCGCCATCCTGCAAAATAACCTTGTGATGGGCCGGATCGAGATCGACCACCTCGGCCATCAGCACCTGGGTGTTTTTTTGACACTCCACGATGGTGCGCAGGGGCGACGCAATATCGCCCGGCGACAGGCAGCCGGTGGCCACCTGATAGAGCAGGGGCTGGAACAGGTGGAAATTGCGTTTGTCGATAAGCGTCAGCCGCACCGGCGATTTGCCCAGGGCTTTTGCGGCATACAACCCGCCAAATCCCCCGCCCACAATGACGACATGCGGTACAGTCTTGAGGCCCTTAAGCAGAACGGTCATGGCATCACCCTCCCGCCCCATTGTGATGTTGCGGGGACGCTTTGTAAATGCGCCAACCGGGCGGTTGTCAGGAGCCGGTCGGGACAGTCGACAGGGGCTGGATTGCGTCGAAGGTTTCCACCACGGGATGGCGGGTGGACAGGGTGGCCTTGTTTTCCCGGTTCAGCTGGATGGCCCGGCAACCGGCCTCCACGGCGGCGTCTAGCTCGGCTAGCACGTCGGAGAGGAACAGGATTTCCTCCGGCTGAAGCGCCAGCCGGCGGGCAATCTGCCGGTAGGAGACCGCCTCTTTCTTGCCCCCCACGGTGGTGTCGAAATAATCCTTGAAGTAGCCGGTCAGATCGCCATAGACGGTGTGGCGAAACAGCAGCTTTTGCGCCGCCACGGAACCGGAGGAGTAGATGGCCAGCCGCAGGCCCATGGCAGCCCAGCGGGCCAACGCCTCGGGGACTTCCGGGTAGATATGGCTGCGGTATTCGCCTTGCTCGTAGCCGGCCTTCCAGATCATGCCCTGCAGCGTCTTCAGCGCGGTGTGCTTGCGATCCTCGGCAATCCAGCGCAGCAGCACCTGCACGGCCTCTTTCGGCGTGATGAGGCGGCCCTCCTCTTGTTCCACAGTTTTACGCACGTCCTGCAGGGCGGCTTTCACTTCGGGATCGCCGCCGTGGACGTCAATGAAAGCGGCCAGGTTCTCCTGGGAGTAGGGGAACAGCACCCGGTGCACGAAGTCGATGTCCGTAGTGGTGCCCTCGATATCTAGCAGGATGCAGCGGACGCTCATGACGGCTGCCCCGCGGCCATGCCCGTATAGCGGGCTTCCACGCCGGAGCCGGTGTAGTGCGGCGTCCAGCCGGACACGTCGGTGAACACCCGGATCACCTTGACGAAGGGCCGGGCGCCCATATCGAACCAGTGTTTGTAGCCGGCGGGCACGGAAAGCAGGTCACCTGCCCCGCAGGCCACACAGAACACCCGCTCATCTTCAGGGATGCCGGAATCGTCCAGGTGGAACCAGAACCAGCCGCGCCCATCCACGAAAAAGCGCACCTCGTCCTCGGTGTGGGTGTGCTCGCGCAGGAATTTGGCCTGCAACTCGGCGATGTTGGGGGTGTCGGCATGCACGGAGATGACGTCGGCGGTCTGGTAGCCGTGCCGGGCCATATAGGGGCGCAGGGCGTGATTGTAGGCGGCCAGGATTTCCTCCTGGGTGGCCTCCGGGGTAAATTCACGCTCGGCCTGCCATTGGGCATACAGAATGCCGCGTTCCGCAAGCCAGGTACGGATTACCTCGGCATCGGCCAGCGTCAGACCTTTATCCGGTAAAGTCAGGGTAGCCATGGGACCTCAGTTTCAGGATGCAATCGAACAAAAACTCGAAGACTTCCACGTGGCGGCGGGCCTGGGCGGGGGTTTCGCCCCAGGTGTAGAGGCCATGCCCGGCCAGCAGAAAGCCATAGGGCGGGTTGTGGCGGCTCTCCCACCAGGTTTTGATGTGCGCGGCCAGGCGCGGCATGTCTTGATCGTTGGGAAAAACGGGCACCGGGATTTCGGTTTCATGGGTACGGATACCTTCCAGCCCCTTAAGAATCTCGAAGTTCCCGATAGGTAACACCCCCTGCACCTCATACAGCTTGGAAACCACCGTGCCGTTCCCCGAGTGCGTATGCAGCACCGTGCCTACCTGCGGCAGCTTCTCGTACACCAGCGCGTGCAACAGCGTTTCCGCCGATGGGCGATGCGGGGAGTCTCCCAGCGGCTGCCCGATGAAGTTGACGGGGATGAACTCGCCCTCGGCCAGCTCCCCCTTGTCCTTGCCCGACAGGGAGATAAAGAAAGCGTCCGGCTGCCCCGGGTGGCGATAGGAGAAATTGGAGCTGGTGGCCGGCGTCCAGCCCTGGGCATGCAGGAAGCGCACGGCGGCAAGCACTTCGCGCTCGCGGCGGGCGGCATCCGGGGTATGCAGTTGGGGCAGGGGCGGCTTCATGGTGTGACCAATCTAGCAAAGCGGCGCGTCCCTGTAAAGCGGCCAATGCGCCCGCGCGGGGAGTCGCGCGCCGGGGGGCGGATGTGTTAAGATCGGGGCATGGGCCTATAGCTCAATGGTGGAGCAGGGGACTCATAATCATGCGCTCTACCCGCTCCACGACTGGCTTTTAGCCAAGCCCCTAC
>CAYMIG010000010.1:0-130756 GCA_964390635.1 uncultured Vampirovibrionales bacterium
GGTGGCAACAACGTCGGCGGCGGTGGCAACAACGTCGGCGGCGGTGGCAACAACGTCGGCGGCGGTGGCAACAACGACGATCGCGCCAACAAAAAAGACTAATCCGAATTTATCAAACCATAAAACGCAGCCATCCCGCATGGCTGCGTTTTTGCCTTGGGCGGCTTTACCCTTCAGGTACGGTTTTCTGAATCAGCACCCTGAACCTGCCGGATCCTGATTGCAAAGAAATAATAACGATCCAGGGTAAATTCAGTCAAACAGGCAATTCTGCAATTTTAAATGTTTTTATTTATTTGGAGAGGTTTCCGAGAGAGCGATCATGCCGTGTGTGTAGTGAGATCAGGATGCCAGTGCGCTGGCAGCGGTCGGATTGTTGAATCGGTTCGTCCCCGTTTTCCAAGTCCCCCGAAATGCCTAAATTAAAAAACGCCTAAATTAACCCAACCCTATATTAACCCGTATCGAGTTTCTGTGAGAGAGCGCAACATAGGAGAGCAATATGGCCGTTAATTCCCTGTATGGATCGTATTCCCCTGCTTATTCCTTGGGAACCACCGGTGCCGCCGGAACTGCCCTGGGCAACGCCGGTACTGCCGGAACCGCCCTGGGCAACGCCGGTACCGCCGGAACCGCCCTGGGCGCCACCGGCGCGGCAGGCACCGCCCTGCCTTCCCTGACCAGTGCCCAAGGACTGGGCGGACAAGCCCCCATGCAAATTATCAGCATGGTGCTGCAAATTTTGACCACCCTGCTTGGCATGATGGGTGGCGGCGCCAACCCGTTTGCCAGCCAATTGGGAGCCGCCGGCACCAATAAAGGCGTGGCCGGCAGTGTGGGTGGCGGCGGTAACAACGTTGGTGGCGGCGGTAACAACGTCGGTGGCGGCGGTAACAACGTCGGCGGCGGTGGCAACAATGGCGCGGCCAAGCCCCCCACGGGCGGTGGCGGAGCCGGCGGATACTAGCCAGCCTTCTTGGAATCCCTGTCGGGTCCCTCCCGCCAGGCACGCAAGCGCAGCCCCCGGGCTGCGTTTTGCTTTGGGCATGGTTCCACAAGTCCCCTTGGCCCACGCCAAAACCGCCCGGGCCTGTGCAGGGCCCTGCGGTGTAATGTCCCATTCCATCGAATTTAGCGCCGGTGCCGGCAGGGCGAATCATAAATCATTGTTAAGTAAACAAAAATGACAAAACAGGGCCCTTTCCTGGCAATTTTATAAAGGACGGATAAGCTAAGGATATATTATTTGCATTTTTTAAATATATCATCCGACCCACCCTCTCCCCCGCATCAAATTCATGGGTTGTTTTTATAATCTAATGGGATATGATGAGATTAGTAGAGAGGTTTGGTTCTAGTTTTCGGTTCTGAGATTTCCGGTAGAGAGAAGTTAGTAGTAGAGGTATTCATACGATGCTTTATACGCCGAATCCCAAAGCGTTGGTGTACAGCGAGCTGCTCTTTATTTCCAGCGTCGCCACCCGCCAGGCTCCGGTCGTGACCATGGATGCCATCATTGATGAAGTATCCCGCGAGATTTTTAACCTGTTTATTGCCGATGATGCCCGCCACCAGCAATTTGCCGGGTCACAGCGCACCAGCGAGATTCGCAATTAATCGGGTGCTTTTCAGCGCAAGGAAATACTTATCTGAGTAGAGACTTAACGTGAACACAAATGGGAAGAGTAGGGAAGACGATAGAGTAGAGGTAGAAGGAAGAGAGAGATGAGACGGTACCAAACAACCCACAACCAGAAAGGCCGCCAGGTCCGCCCACACGCTCTCCGGGCGCAGACCGCCACTGGCCGGTTGATGGTGTTGACTGTCTCTGAACAGATTCGGTTAATAGGGATGAGGAATCTGCTCTCTTGGGATATAGGTCTGGGTCATTCTTACCTGCCCTGAAAACTGGGCAGCGACACAATTAACTCGCCCTCTCCTTGATGAGAACACATTCGCTCTCCGTTCTCATCTTTTACTTTTTCTTCCCGGCCTTCCCCGAACGGGCCGCCGGGAGCCCCGCCTTTTCTTCCCCGCCGCAACCCGGTACAATAAAAGCCATGGCCTGGATGCTGGATCATTGCGTGTTGGAGCGGCCCCCCACCCTGAACAAAAGGGAAACGGGGCTGCAAATTGCCGCCTGGTGCGATCCGGTCTCGCTTTGGGCCCGGGAGCCCGAAGCCTGGGTCGCCGATTACGAGGCCTGGCATCGGCGCCAGCCCGGAAACCGCAGCCGGGGAGCGTATTACACCCCGCGTCCGGTGGCCGCCTACCTGACCGCCCGCACCCTGGGCGATCGGCTGGACAAGCTTGCCATCCGCGCCCGGCAATGCCAGGCTGCCGGTAACCTGGCACAAGCCAACACCTTGCTGACCGAAGCGGAGAATTGGAGGATCCTCGATCCTGCCTGTGGGGCGGGGGTATTCCTGCTGGAAGCCCTGCTGGCCCTGCATGCCTTCCACGCCGCCGTCAGCGATCTGCGGCCCGCCCCACCGGCCCGCCAGTTGCTGGGCCGGCTGCACGGCACCGATATCGATCCGCTGGCCGCCGCAGTCTGCCAGGCCCGCCTGTACCACTGGGCTTGCCGGCTGGATGGCGTCCCCCCGGACGATGCCCCGCCGGCAGGGCAGACCACAATTCGCTGCGGGGACACCCTGGCCCAAGCCACCGACCGTCACTGGGATTTCATCCTGGGCAACCCGCCCTATCTGTCCGAGGTCCGGGGCGCCAAGGGACGCTTTCGCGCGCTGGCCAAACACAGCGGCTACTACCAGGCCAAGATGGATTTGTGCGACGCGTTTCTGGCCTGGAGCCTGGCCGCCCTGCAACCAAACGGCCTGCTGGCCTTCGTACTGCCCGAGTACTGGCTGCAACGCAGCAGCACCGCCCCCCTGCGCCAGCGGTTGCTGGCCCAGGGGCGCATGCTGGAAAGCTGGCATTTCGGGGAAAACAGCCTGTTTGCTACCGCCCCGGGGCATCACAGCCACCTGCTTGTATGGCAGAAAACCGGGCAACCCCATCCCCCGGATGGCAACGTGCTCATTGGCCGGGGCGATCACCGCCCTCCGCAGGCAAAACACCTGCAGCCGGGGCGGCTCACCCTGCATCCCACCCATCACAAGCTGATCATCGGCCCCCCGGATGCCATCGCCCTGCTGATCCGGCTGGAAGAAGCCCCGCCCCTGCTGGAGGCCGACGCTATCCAGCAAGGGTTGGTGATGCCCCAGGGGCGGCTGAAGCGCCGGGATCAGGCCCGCCTGGCAGGCAGCGCCCCAGGACGGCCCTGCCCGGAAGCAGGCTTCCTGCTGACCGAGTCCGAGGTGACCCGCCTGCAACCCACCCCGCAAGAGAGCGCCTGGCTGCGCCCCTTCTACACCCCGCCCGGTTTTCAACCCTTTACCGGCTTCAACCGGGATGCGGATTACCGGATCATCTATGCCGATGCCGCCTTTCGCCGCGAGATAACCGATCATCCCCAGGCGTTTGCCCGTTTGAAAGCCCACCTGGACGGCTTTTCCCCGATCAACACGGCCGCCTTCGCCCCCTACGGGCTGCACCGTCCCCGCCAGGCCCACTGGTTCGAAACCCCGCACAAACTGCTGTGCCCCCGGCAGGTGGCCGCCCCAGCCTTCGCCCCGGTCGGGCACCCGGCTTACGTGGGCGAAGGCTTCTACCTGCTGCGCCTGCCCCTGGACAAGCTGCATGCCGTGTGTGCCCTGCTGAACAGCACCCTGGCCTGGTTCTGGTTTTATCACCACAAGCGCAAGGGACACCGCCTGCAGATTGACAAGGACGTGCTGGCCGCCTTCCCGGCCCCCCGGCATCCGCAACCCGAGGCATGGGCCCGGCTGGACGCACTGGCCCGGCGCTGGACAGACGCCCGGCAGGCAGAACTGGATCGGCTGGTGGGCGATCTCTACGGCCTGAACGAACCGGCATTCACCATGCTTGGCCAGTGGCGGGACGCGTTGACAGGGAATACCCCATCCGTCACAATGGAGGGTGACTGAGGGAGGTGTGGATGGACTCCAAACTTGTTTCCGAAACCCGGTTTCATGGACAGATCCCGTTTGAGGGAAGCCGAAAGAAACGGCAGGCTGAGCTGGGGGCCAACGAAGCCAGTCCAGAGCCCCTGCTGAGCAAACGTTACCGGGATGCCATGGCCTTTGCCTGGCAGCTGCACAACCAGCAAACCCGCAAGGGCACCGCCATTCCCTACATCGCCCACCTGCAGGCGGTGGCCGGCCTGGTACTGGAGTCCGGCGGCACCGAGGACGAGGCCATTGCCGCCTGGCTGCATGATGCCGCAGAAGACCAGGGCGGCGAAAAAACCCTGGCCCGTATCCGCCGCAAGTTCGGGGACACCGTGGCCGACATCGTGGCGGGCTGCTCAGACGCCTTCACCCGCCCCAAACCACCCTACAAGGAGCGCAAGGAAGCCTACCTGGCCCACCTGGCCACCGACGCCTCCCGCGCGGTACTGCTGGTTTCGTCTTGCGACAAGCTGCACAACGCCCGCAGCCTGCTCAGCGATTATCGCCGGGAAGGGGAAAGCCTGTGGGATCGCTTTACCGGCACCAAACAGGATACCCTGTGGTACTACCAGGGTGTGGTGGATGCCTACGCCCGGCGGGGATACCAAACCCCGGTGACCGAGGAACTGGCCCGGGTGGTGGAGACGCTGCACCGGCTGGCAAACAGCCGGCTGGCCTGATCAGATCGCCTGCAAGCGGCGGGCCGCCTCCTGGCCGCTGGCCACGCATTCGTTCAGGGCGATGCCCCGCAGGTAGTTACCCGCCAGCGCCAGACCGGGCAGGGCCTGCACCCCGGCCTCCGCAATGCGGATGCGCTCCCGGTGACCCAGCGTATACTGGGGAATCGCCTGGGCATACACCTGTACCCGGCTGTAGACGGGCTCGGGCAAGGCTCCCAGCACCCGGGCCAGATCAGCCAGCACCTGGGCCCGAATCCGCTCATGCGGCCACGCCGATACATCCGGCTGGTGCGCCCCGCCCAGAAAGCAGGCCAGCAAAACCTCATCCGCCGGGCAGCGCCCGGGAAACAAGGCGCTGGCCCAGATCGCTCCCAGCAAGGGCACCCCTTCCCGGCGGGGAACCAAAAAGCCGAAGCCATCCAGGGCGTGGGAAACGGCCTGCCGGGAAAAAGCCACGTGCACGACGGACAAACCCTGGTAGGGAATGCCGGCCAGGGCGGCGGCGGCCTCCGGGGCCTCGGCAGCCAGCAGGACCGAAGCTTCCCCGGCGGAGATCGCCAGGATCAACCGGGGCGCAGCCAGGGTGCCACCCCGGTGGGTATGAATTTCAAAGCCGGTATCGGTGCGGCGGATGGCCTCCACCCGGGTCTTCAGCCGCACAGTCCCCTTGGGCAAAGCAGCGGCCAGGGCCTCGGTGAGGGTTTGCAGCCCCCCCGGAAAACTTTGCAAGGCATAGCGGGGCTTGGCCGGGCTGGCATGCCGGGGCCGGGCCCGCAACCCTTTCAGCAGGCTGCCGCTGGACTGCTCCGCCTCCCACAGTTTGGGGAACACCGCGGGCATGCTCAGGGCCCTCACATCGCCCGCGTAAATCCCGCTGATAAAGGGATCCACCAGGGTTTCCACCACTTCCGGGCCCAGGCGGTGGCGGATGAAGTCGGCAACGGAGGGATCCCCAGACGTCATGCGGGGACGCAGGGGTTCTTTAAGCACGGACAGCTTGCCAGTCCAGGACAGCACCGGCGAGAACAGGGCTTCCACCGGCCCCATGGGCAGGGCCTGCAAGCGTCCGCCCAGGTACAGGTACCGCTTTTTAGCCGTTGGCTGGGCCGTTTGCGGGGTGAGTCCCAGTTGCGCGCACAGGGCCTGGATGGCCAGGGCCGTGCTGGGAAAGGTATGGGGGCCGCTTTCGGTCAGATAGGCGCCCTCCTGCACGCTGCGAATGAGGCCGCCCGGCCGCTCGCCCGCCTCCAGCACGGTGACGGACAAACCTGCCTGATGCAGGGCGTGGGCGGCGCTCAAACCGCTAATGCCGGCTCCAATGACGATGGCGTCGGTCATGATCCGCTGGCCTGGGCAGCGTCGATCAGCTGCATAAAGGTGGGACGGGCTTTTTCGGCCCGCAGGGCCAGCTGCTCGGTCACCCGGTTGGCCAGGCACTCGATGAAAGCGGGCAGGCTGTTCAGGGCCGGGGCCCGGTGGCAATGCTTCAGGCCGAGTTCGGCGGCCAGGGGCACGTACAGCTTGTCAATCTCCACCAGGGTTTCCACGTGATCGGACACGAAGCTGATGGGCACCATCAGCACGTTGTCGATGTGCTGGCCGGCGTAATAATGCAGCACGCCGTCGGTATCCGGGCCCAGCCAGGGCATGCGGCCCACCTTGCTCTGGTAGGACAAATCCCAGGGGTGCCCGGGGAAATGGGTTTCCGCGATCTGGCGGCAGCACGCGTGAATCTGCTCCGGGTAGGGATCCCGGGTGCGCTTGACGTGCCGCAGGGGCAGACTGTGGGCGGAAAACAACAGGCGCACCTGGCCAGGCTCGCAACCCCAGGCATGCCCATCCAAGCCCTGGCGGATGGTTTCGGCCACCGCCTGCTGATAATCGGCCTGGCCATAGTAGGGATCCACCACCCACAAGGGCCAGCGCAGGTTGCGGGCCGCCATCACCCGCTTCAACTCGTTCAGGCTGGAGCCGGTGGTGGTGTGGGAATAGTGGGGGTACAGGGGCAGCACGATGACTTCCTCCACCCCGTCCGCCGCCATGGCCGCCACCGCCTCCTCGGTAAAGGGATGCCAGTAGCGCATGGCGATATACACCTGGAAATCCCCGGCGCCGCGCGCCTGCAGGCAGGCCCTAAGCGCCGCTCCCTGTTCCCGGGTCAAGGGCAGGATGGGGGAGGCCCCGCCCATTTGCGCATAGTTGTGCCGGGCCTCCTCGGCCCGGGTGGTGGCAATCCACCAGGCCAGGGGCTTTTGGAACAAGGTCGACAGGGGCAGCTTGATGATGTCCGGGTCGGCAAACAGGTTGTAGAGAAACGGCTTGACCGCCTCCAGGCTGTCGGGGCCTCCCAGGTTCAGGAACAGAATGGCGGTTTTGGGTTGCGTCATAGGGGTTCGCTCCTCAGACCGTCTTGGAGAAGGTGGGTTTGTCCCCTTCCGCCTGCTTCAGGTAGGCGTCAAAGGGCATGGCCACGTTGCGACTGAACATGCGGCCCAGGGGAGTCACCTCCAGGCTATCCTCGTGCAGCAGCACCAGGCCATCATTGGCCAGATCGGCCAGCGCCGCCAGAGGCTCGGCGAAGTGGCCCCGGAAGTCGATGCCAAACCCGGCCCGGAGGGCTGCGTAATCCACTCGGCCCTGGCACAGGATGGCCATGATCACCGCCTGGCGCAACTTGTCCTCGTCGCTCAGCCGGTAGCCGCGCATCACCGGCAGCTCCCCGGCATCCAGGGCTTCGTAGTAGCGGGACAGCTTGCGCTGGTTCTGGGCAAAGGCCCCCTGCAAGGCGCTGATGGCGCTCACCCCGAAGCCGATCAGGTCGCTGGCCAGGGCGCCCTGCTGCACGGTGTAGCCCATGAAGTTGCGGTGCAGCTTGCCGCCATCCAGGGCCAGGCTCAGCTCGTCGTCGGGCTTGGCGAAATGATCCATGCCGATGTAGCGGTAGCCCGCCGCGGTCAGGCGCTCCAGGGCGGTTTGCAGGATGCGGAACTTCACCGCGGTCTCCGGCAGGGTGGCCTCGTCGATGGCCGTCTGGTGGGGGCTGATCCAGGGCACATGCGCGTAGCTGTACAGAGCGATACGATCCGGGGAGAGCTCTATCACCTGCGCCACGGTGCGGGTAAAGCTTTCCTCGGTCTGGTGCGGCAGGCCGTAGATGAGATCGAAGTTCAGCCCCTCAAAACCCAGCTCCCGGCACAGGGCGGTGGTGTGGGCGGTCATCTCGAAAGGCTGGATGCGGTGGACGGCCTCCTGCACGGTGGGGTTGAAGTCCTGCACTCCCAGGCTGATGCGGTTGAAGCCAAGTTCCTTCAGCAGCCGGATCTGCCCGTCGGTGGTGTGGCGGGGATCCACCTCGATAGCCACCTCGGCCTCCGGGGCCAGGGTGAAATAGCGCAGCTGGTACTCAAACAGGCGGCGCATCTGGTCTTCGGACAGGTAGGTGGGAGTGCCGCCCCCCCAGTGGAACTGCACCACCGGGCGGGTGGTATCCAGCAGGGCGGCCTGCATGGCAATCTCCCGGAAGAGATAATCCAGGTATTTCTCGGCCTGCTCCCGTTGGCGGGTGATCACCACGTTGCAGCCGCAAAACAGGCAGCGGGCCTCGCAGAAGGGCAGGTGCACGTACAGGGACAAGGGATGGTGGTTGCTGCCGGCGGGCTGGTTGGTGTGGCGCAGGGTTTCGGCATGCGCCGCCGGGCCATAGGCTTCCGTCCACATGGGAGCGGTGGGATAGCTGGTGTACCGAGGGCCAGCCACGTTGTATTTTTGAAGCAGGGTTTGGGAAACGGCTGTCATGGGCTTCAGGCGGAGGTGGGGGCCAGGGCGCCCTGCTTGACCAGATCCACAAACAGGCGCACGTTGTCCGGCGGGGTGGGGGGCAGGATGCCATGGCCCAGGTTGGCAATGTAGCCGGTGGTGCCGCCTTCGGCCAGCATGGCGCGCACCTGACGGGCCAGCACCTCGGGCGGGCCAAACAGGGCCACCGGATCGAGGTTGCCTTGCAGGGCAAAGCGCTCGCCCACGATGGTGCGGGCATCGGCCAGCGAGGTGGTGGGATCCACCCCGATGACGTCCGGCCCGGCCTCGGCCAGCCAGGGCAGCAAGCCCCGGCTGTTGTTCACGTACAGAATCACCCCGGCATCCCGGCGGTTCAGGCCGTCCAGGATTTTCTGGTGGGCGGGCAGCACGAAGCGGCGGTACTCCTCCTGGGACAGGATGCCGCCCCAGGTGTCGAACAGCTGCACCACCTGGGCCCCCGCCTCTATCTGGGCATTCAGGTACAACAGCACCGTGTCGGCCAGCTTGTCCAGCAGGCGGCTGAGCACCTGGGGCTCGGAATACATCAGCCCCTTGATGTGGGCGAAATGCTTGGAGCCGCCCCCTTCGATCATATAGCAGGCCAGCGTCCAGGGGGCCCCGGCAAAGCCGATGAGCGCGGTATCGGGATCGCAGGCCAGCGCCCCCCGCAGGGTTTCCAGCAGGGTCATCACAAAGCCGGTCTTTTCGCGGGGATCCGGCACGATCAGCCGATCCACGTCCGCCGCGCTGCGCACCGGGTTGAGGATCGTCGGCCCCCCGTCGCCAAACCGCACGTCCATGCCCATGGCTTCCGGGGGGATGAGAATATCGGAGAACATGATGACGGCATCCATGCCAAAGGCCCGGTAAGGCTGCAGGCTGACTTCCGCCGCCAGCTCCGGGTTCTTGCACAGGTCCAGGAAGCCCACTTTTTCCCGCACCGCCCGGTATTCAGCCATGTAACGCCCGGCCTGGCGCATCAGCCACACGGGGGGGCGATCCAGGGGTTCACGGCGACAGGCTTTCAGCAGGCGGGGCACGGAGGCAGCAGGGGTCATGGCGGAGCTTCCACGGTTGGGGGATCGTTTCCGCACCATCATACCCCAATCGCGGCCCGCCCCCAACCCCACCTTGGTACGGCTTGCGCGCCGGCAATCTTTATCGTACCATGGGGCCAAAACGGGGTGCTGGCGCAAGGCCGGCTGAGAGCATCCAATGCGGTAGGATGCAACCCTTGAACCTGATCCGGGTAATGCCGGCGGAGGAAACATCCATGAGCCAACTGAACCTGACGCCTGCGCAAACGCGCTTCGTCTACCTTTTCAATGGGCTGGCCCCCGTGGCCACATCAGTGGCCACACCGGTGGTCACCTACCTGCAGCTCCGGCGCAAGCCGCTCAGCGAGTCCCAGCGCAAGCTACTGCTCATCCAGGAAATCGCCCGCCAGATGGTCAGCTGCTCCATCGGGCTGATCTCCTACTTTGGCGGGGCCATGCTGACCGGACGGCTGGTGAAAAACGCGGCCAGCAAGTCGCTGGCCCAGATTGTAGGGGGAACGCTGATCAGCTTTTTAGGCTACGGCTTTGTGCGCCCCCTGATCAGCACCGAGCTGCTGGTGCGTTGGATGCAAAAGCACGCCGATCTCCCACCGGAGGCTGCCTCCTCGCCTCCAGAAACCCGCATGCAGCACTTCCTGCAGGGCATCGAAACCAAGGCCACCCGGTTCCGGGGACAGCCTTTCAATCGGCTGGCTTAGGGGGAGAGCTCCAACCCGGGCAGCCCGGGAGGTTCCTCCCTCGACGGTGCCGGCATCCGCCCCCACAGATAACCCAGCCCAAAGCCCAGCCCGCTACATGCCACGCTGATGAGGGTGGAATAGGGCCAATCCGGCCAGGGGAAGGGCGGATGCACCCAGCCCGATTGCACCAGGGCACTGAAAATAACCGAAGTCCCCCCGAAGGCCATGGCCAGGATGCCGCTCCAGCGACCGGGGTTTTTCAGGTGCAGGATGCCGACAACCGGGAAAAACATGGTGGATGCGTAAATATCGGCGGAGATCCACAGGATCTGGATGATGTCCTGGTACGCCAGGGCAATGATCATGGCCGGGATCACAATCAACACGGTGGCGATGCGGCTGACCCAGAGCAGCTCGGCGGTGGAAGCCCCGGGCCGCAGGAAACCCTGGTAGAGATCCCGGGTGAGGGTCAGGCTGCCCACGTTCATGGAGGAATCCATGGTGGAGGTTACCGCCGCCACAAAGCCCAGCAGCACCATGGCGCTGAGGGCGGGCACCGGGATGGCCAGCGCCAGATCGATAAGCACCGCGTCGCTATGCCCCACAATGCGCGGGCTGAGCAGGCCGATGGCCATGACCACCGCAAACAGGCACAGCATGATGAAGGTGCCCTGCAAGCCCGCTCGGAAGGCCAGATCCGGGTTGCGGGTGGAGGACATGCGCTGCCACATTTCCGGGGCGATGCACCAGGCCAGGACAAAGGTAAACACCAGAAAAACGTTGCTTTGCCAGTCGCGGGACAAGTCCCAGAAGCCCGACGGCTGGGCGGCCATCCACCGGGGCAGGTCGCCGGGGACGGGAGCAGCCTGCCCCAGCACAAAGCCCAGCAGAATGAGGAAGCCCACCCCAATCAGCACCAGCTGCAACATATCGGTCACCACCACCGCAAAATAGCCGCCCACCATGGCGTACAACACCACGGCCAACGTGCTGAGCAGGGTGGCCCAGAAGACATCCAGCCCAAACACGCTCTGAAACACCTTGCCCGCCGCCACCATCTGGGAGCCGATGAGCGTGGTCACCGAGCACAGGATGATAATAGCCAGCAGCAGGCGGCCCACACGCCCGTAATGCACCGCCACCGCTTCCGGCTGGGACAGAAAATCCTGCCGGGCCACCGGGCGGGCCATAAACAGGGTGATGACCACAAACGAGAGCACCGAGGGGATGACAATCTGCCAGGCCCCGCTGATGCCCAGATCGTGGAAGGCGTTGATGGAGCCCAGGGTAGAGGCCGCCCCGAACCAGGAGGCGGCAAAGGTCATGGCCACCGGTAGGGCGCCCAGACTGCGTCCGGCCAGGAAGAAATCTTTCAGGTCGCGGATGCGACGGGAAAACACCCGGGCGGTCAGCAGCACCAGGGCGAAGTAGGCAACCAGGAAGACGAGGGCGAGGGTCATGATGCTTTCAAACCAAAAGAAACTCGGGGCTTGCCTCAGGAACCGGAGGCCAGGTTGATGGGAATGTTCATGCGCAACAGGCAGTTGCGGAAATCATCCGGCAGGCGCCGCACGCGGTCTTCGGCGGTCGCGTAGTCGGGCAGGCGGCCAATCAGCATCAGCTCATCCCGCTCCAGCAGCCGGGCAAGCACCGGGGACAGGGATTCCTCCCGCATGCGGTTCAGGATGAGGTAGGGGGTTCGCAGACCGCTGGCCAGATCGGCGGGCTGCCAGCCGGAAAACGAGGCCGGGGTGAGTACCAGCACCGAGCGCAACCCCTCTTCGGGCAGCAAGCCGTGCAGCAGGGGATGCATGCCATCCACAATGACGTAATCGTAGGTCTCGATAAAGCGGGTCAGACCGTAGCGCAGCTTGGCCCGCTCGGTTGCCTCCAGATGGTCGGGCAAGGCCCCGGTGACGATGAGATCCATATCCTCCCCCACCGGGACGGCCAGGTCATGAAAGGCCCAGTCGATGGCCTCCCGGTTGTCCCCCTTCTGGGCCAGCAGACTGGCCATGCCCAGCCGGGGCGGGGTGGGGGCCATTATCTCGGTCAGGCGGCCATCGGGGGAGGCGTCGATGAACAGCAGGGCGGCATGGCTCAGCTCATCGGCCATCGTGGTGGCCAGCGTCGTCTTGCCGACGCCCCGGGGACCCTGTAATTCAATAACGGCCTGTACCAACGGGAAAGCTTCCTAGGGTTGGGTCTGTTTCAGGGCTTCGCTGAGGGCTTTTTCCAGGGTCTGCACCTTGGCTTCCAGCACCTTCACCTTTTCGGCGGCCTCCTCGCGGGAGACCTCCTTGCGCTCCAGCTCGCGGGAAGCCTGCTTGTTCTGCCGGCCCATGGCCAGCATCCGGGCGCCCATGCGCAACATCAGACTGGCGGCCATCAGCACACCACTAACCGCCATGGCCACCCCCACGGGCTGGGCATCCAGGTGCCAGCCCAGCACATCCAGGGGGGCCGAGGCATGCATGTTCTGCACAATCAGTGCAAAAACACCCACCAGCAGCAGGGCGGACAGCAAATTCAAAACGAACTGTTGGGCTTTCAGCATGATGGCATGATTGTGCCTCAAAGCGGCCCGGCCTGCAAGCCGGAAGCCTCAGGCCCGGTTTTCCCGCAGCCACTGCCAGGTGCGCACCAGATCGGGATCGGGCGGGATCTCAAAGCACAGCGGGCGGTTATCGGCGGGGTGGGCAAAGGACAGCCGGAAGGCTTGCAGCAACTGGCCCCGAGTTTTCAGCTTCAGCACCTTTTCGATACCGTCCCCGTAAAGCGGGTCGCCCACGATGGGTGCCCCGATATGGGCCAGATGCACCCGAATCTGGTGGGTGCGCCCGGTTTCCAGTTGCAGGGCCAGCAGGGCGAAGCGATCCCCCACCCGCTCTTGCACCCGCCAATGAGTAACCGCTGGACGGCCATCCGGCAGGACGGCCATCTTGTCCCGGTGCCTTGGATTGCGTCCGATGGGGGCCTCCACGGTGCCCTCATCGGAGGCAAAGCGTCCATGGGCAATGGCCAGGTACTCCCGGCGAGCGGATTTGTCTTTCAGCTGGGCCGATAAATGCCAGTGGGCCGCATCCGTCTTGGCCACCATCAGCAGCCCCGAGGTGTCCCGATCCAGGCGGTGCACGATGCCCGGGCGGATCATACCGTTAATGCCTGACAAGCTTGCCCCGCAATGGGCCAACAAGGCATTTACCAGGGTGCCGGTGCGCTCCCGCCCGGTGGGATGGGTCAGCATGCCGGCGGGTTTGTTCACCACCAGCACCTGATCGTCCTCATACACCACATCCAGGGGGATGAGCTCCGGGGCCAGCTCAATGGGCCGGGCCTCCGGCACGCCGACCACTATGCAATCCCCCTCCTTCAAGCGAAGGGAGGCTTTACTCGCCAGGCAATCGTTCAGCCGCACCCGGCCCTCGGCAATCAGGGCCTGGATGCGTTCCCGGGACAGGGCATAGGGCTCCAGCTGCCCGGCAATAAACTTGTCCAGGCGCTCGCCATGGTCTTCCGCCCCCACCAGCAAGGGATACTCAGCCAAGCTCATGCGTCCCTGCCGGCGGGCGCAGGTGAATCAGCACCAGCCACGCCACCCCGCAAAAGATAAAGCTGTCGGCCAGGTTGAAGACCGGGTAATGGATGGCCACCACGTCCAGGAAGTCCACCACCTTGCCCAGCCGGAGGCGGTCGATGAGGTTGCCCAGCGCCCCGCCCAGGATGAGGGCCAGCGCCCAGCGCTCGGCGGGCAGGGCTTGCCGGGGCCGGAAGGCGTAGGCGACAAGCCCCGCAAAAATGAGCCCCGTCAGCAGGGTCAGCCACTGGGGATGCTCGCGAAGCAGGCTGAAGGCCGCCCCGGTGTTGTAGGTCAGGGTCAGCTGAAACACCCCGGGCAGCAGGGGGCGGGAGCCGCCTTCCGCCAGCAGCGCCACCATCCAGGCCTTGCTGGCCTGATCCAGCAGGGCGACAAGCAACAGCAGGCCGGCCAGCGCGAGGCGGGGCTTATTCGCCCGGTTCCGGTTCAAAGCCGGGATCATCCACGTCCGAGTCGTCGCCATTCGACTCGTCCTCGCCCTGGGGCTTTTCCACCTGAATCTTGCCGTCGGCGGAGCTGCGCACCACTTCCTGCATGCGGGCGGTGACCTCGAAATTGTTCTTGGGAATCACGTTGACCCGCTTGATGATGGTCATGATTCCGGCCAGGTTAATGGTAGGGCGCTCCTGATCGTCCTGGCCAATCTGGGTGAAGCCGATGGTGGCGGTGACCACCTCGTTGTTGTTGGAGCCGTTGGCATTAAAAATGCGCTCCAGGACGGTTTTTTCGGAAGACAAGGTGCGGAACTTGTTTTTGCCCGGGGCCTGGGGATAAATAATGGGTTCTTTGGCAATCATGGCAAAGGCAATGTTGCCGGGCGGCACGTCCACATCCAGCTTGGCGGAGTAGGCTTCGCCGGCAAACACCTGCTCGGGGGTGGCCACGTCCACATCCAGGTTCTCCACCGGGCCATAGCTGACCACCGCTTTTTCATACAGCAGGTAATCGCTAAGGATTTCCCAGGTCTTGCCGGCTTTTTGCAGGTACATCATGCCCCGGGAGCTGCTCTTCAGGTGGCCGGGCTTGTCGCTGACGGCGGCATCCACCTTGGCCGACGATGTAGCCGAGTCCAGGGTTTCCACCGTGGCCCATTTGCCGCTGGTGCGAATTTCCAGGATCTTGCTGTCGTAGTGGATGTCGGGAAACATGTCCCAGGTCTCCAGCACCAGGCCCCGGATGTCTTTCAGGCCCAGGCCGTCGCCGCTGATGAATTCCGGCGAGTAATGCTTCAGCACGCCGTCGATGTCATGCCGGTTAGAGGCAGCCAGCAGGTCTTGTAGCATCTGGGTAATGGCCGCCACGTCCTGGGCTTCGCCTTTCACCTCTTCCAGGTGCATGGGAGCCGGGGACGCCGTTTTGGCCTGGGCGGGCTGGCCGGCGGCCAGCACACCCACGCTGAGCAGCAGGGTGAGGGCAAGGGACAAAGTTTTTCGCATGTCGCTCATTTCCATTGGAACTGTAACTCGGGAACTGTACCTCGGGGGTTCCCCTATTGTACCCGATCCGTGCCCCAACCCCTATGGCGGGCTAACGCAGGAAATTCAGCAGGGTGGTCTGCAACATGCGGGCGGTCACCCCCAGGGAGGCCTCAAAGACCGTTTGCTGGTGGTTGAGATCCGCAATGAGCTGGGGCATGTTCACGTCCTGGATTTCGGCATACTGCTGGGTCAGGATGGACTTGCGATCCTCGATGCGGTTCTTGGTCAGTTCCAGCCGGTTGGAGATGGAGCCGATCACCGCCTGGCGGGCCAGCACGGTATTCATATCGGTGGTCAAATCATCCAGCCGGGCCCGGATTTCCGAAATCTGGTTGGGATCCCCCCCGGCCTGCAAATCCTGCTTCAGCTCAATCAGGGTTTTGAACAGGCCGCCCGAACCGGCGGCAAACACCGGGGGCAGGGGCGGGCCCGCCGTGGTAACGGCCACCTGGCCCAGCAGGTCGGCCCCGTTCACGTTAACCGAGAGTTCCACCCCGCGGGAAATTTCCACGTTGCGCTGCCAGGTTTGGGCCGGCGGGGTGCCGTTGTAGGTAATGTCATCCCCGGTGCGGGTAAAGGGGGGCTGATCGCTGCGCATGCCGGCAAAGATGTACTTGCCCCCAATGTCGGTATTGCCCAGCTGCACCAGCTGGTTGATGATCTGGTCGATTTCCAGGGCGATGGCATCGCGGCCATCCTGGTTGTTGGTAAAATTGGCCGCCTGGGTGGTCAGCTCCTGGGCCCGGTGGATGAGGTCGACCATGCCGGAAATGGCCTTGTCCGCCGTGTTGACCTCGGCAATGGCATCGTCAATGTTCTTGGCGTAGCGGGCATCGGTGTTGATGGTATTGGACAGCGACAACACCCGGGTCAGCCCCACCGGGTCGTCGGAGGGCTGGTTGATGTTGCGGTTGGTGGACAGCTTGGTCTGCAACCGGGACAGGGTGGACAGGTTCTGGTTCAGGAACTGGATGGACTGGTTATTCATCAGGCTGGATGTGATGCGGTTCATCCCCATGGGCAGGGCTCCTTTTCAGCTTCAGACCATTCCCAGGATGGTCTGGACGATTTCGTCGAATACCTGGATGGTACGGGAGGTGGCCTCAAATGCCCGCTGGTAGCGCAGCATGTCAATCATCTCCTCGTCCACGTTCACGCCGGAAACCGACTGGCGGCGGTTTTCCAGGGAGTTGATCAGGTTGGACTGGGCGGTGGTGCGATCCTCGTAGCTGCGGGTGTCGATGCCCAGGTTGGAGGTCACGCCGTTGAAGAAATCCACGAAGGTGCCCCCCAGGGAGCCGAACACCTGGTCGCGCAGCTGGGCGATATCCAGGGCATTGCGCCCGTCGCCGGCCCCGGCAAAGCCGCCCGGGGCAAGGGGATCATCAATGGCCGCCGCCAGCAGGGTAGGATCGTTGATGACGACAGTATTCACTCGGTAGTGGAACAGGTTTTGCACCTTGCCCGGGTTTTGCAGGGGATCGTTGAGGAACAGGGGCGGCGGGCCCAGGGTGCCGCTCAAATCGCGGCCCCCGGTTTGCAAGGCGTTCACCTGGTTGACAATCTCGGTCGCCAGGGCATCCAGCTGCCCGATGACTCCGCGCACCGAGGTGATGCCGGTGGGGTTGCCGCCCATATCGGCAATGGCCTTCAGCCGGCCACCGGCCAGCTCGGCCCCGGCGCCGTCGTTCAGCACCACCCCGCCGTTGACCGTGCGCAGGAGGGCTGGCACGTCGTCCGGCGCGGGAGCCGGGCCGGGGTTGGCCACCACTTCCAGACTATCCACCTGGCGGGCGCCCTTAATCATCAGCTGGTTGGCCACGAACACATCGATCTGGCCGCTGTCGTACTCGGTAATCCGCACGTCCACCAGCTCGGAAAGCTCATCAAGCAACTGATCCCGCTGATCCAGCAGGTCGTTTGGAGCGGCCCCGGCTGACTTTACACTGACGATGTTGGCGTTCAGCTTCTGCACGGCGGTCAGAATCTCGTTCACCCGGTTGACGTGAATGGCCATGTGGCTGGTCTGGAAGCTGCCCGCCACCAGCGGATCGCCCACCAGGGTGCGCCGCAGGTCGGAGAGTTGCAGGGCCTGCTGCTGAAAGACGGTCATCAGATCCATGGCCTGCTGCACGAAGTCGGAGCGCACGGCCAGGCTTTCCGGGTGCAGGCTCAGTTCCTGCGCGGCGTCAAAGAACTTCTGCATGGCCCCGTTGATGCCCCCTTCGGTGGGCTCGGCCAGGATGCCCTCAATCTGCTGCAGCACGTCCTTGATTTGGGTATCCATGCCCAGCACCCCGTTTTCCAAGCGGTATTGGGCATCCAGAAACCTGTCCCGCA
Source organism: uncultured Vampirovibrionales bacterium (assembly GCA_964390635.1). GTDB lineage: Bacteria > Cyanobacteriota > Vampirovibrionia > Vampirovibrionales > Vampirovibrionaceae > CAYMIG01. The sequence continues at coordinate 17,667 of CAYMIG010000010.1, forward strand.
TGCGGGTCACCGCTTGCACGATGGGCCCTTGCCCAATCTGGCCCGCGTTCACCTGGTACTTGGACGGCGGGGCGTAGGGGTCGTAGGCGGTCAGATCTACCCGTTGGCGGCTATAGCCCTCGGTGTTGGCGTTGGAGATGTTGTGGTTGATGGTGTTCAACGCACTTTGCGCGGCCAGCAGGCCACGGTGGGCGTTGTAAAAACCGAAAAACCCGGGTGTAATCATTGATGAAACCTCTCTCTGGCGCCGCGCCGGATCAAGCGTCGTGCGCAACCGTCGATTGAACGGGGGTATGGTCCGTAATCGTCTTTCCTTTCGATTTGGGTTTAAGCCCATTGGCGCTGTAAGAAGCCGCCTCCGGGGTCAGGATGCTGGCAATCACCTCCACGGATTCCTGGATCCATTTCAGCGACAAATCAATCAGCTCGCGGTTATGCTGGTTCAGCCGGGCCACCTCGTCCACGGCCCGGATCAGCCGCTGGCGGGCATCCACAAAGGGGCGGGCCCGCCGGGGATCCAGGGTCTCGATGAACTGACGTAGGGTGGCCTGGGGATACCCCATACCTTGCAGCTGCTGCATGCGCTGCACTTCCAGCTGGGCGGTCTTGCGAGCCAGCAGCATGAGCTCCTGATCCAGCCGGGCCAGCTCCTGGGGGCGGTTGGCCAGCAGGCATGCCTTTTTCTCGACCAGCTTCTCGCCGGTCAGCTGGTGCTGACGAATCTCTTCCTGCAAGGTGGCCTGCAGGCGGCTCAGTTGGTTGTCGTCGGGTTGTCTGGCTTGCATGGTTTTTCCCTTTATACCCGGTAATCGGCCAACAGGCTTTCGCCGGTCACGTAAGCACGCTGGATATCGGTCTCGCTAAGGCCCAGGTAGCCGGCCCGGTTGGCAATCTCGCTGACTTCGCGCACGGTCTGGCACCACTGGGGGGAGCGGGCCAGGGAGCCGACCAGGTTCAGTGGGGCGCTTTCAGGCTCCGCGCTAGGCAGCGGGGCGGGCTGCTGGGCCTCCGGCGGGGCAGCCTGGGCCCGGCGGCTGGCAAAAGCCTGCTGGGCCTGTAAAAACTGGATGGCTTGAGCTTGGGCTTCGATACGCATCAGAATTTAGGCCCTCCCTTATCCAGTTGGGCGGACATCTGGCGATAGATGGCCTCGGCCAGGCCAAAGCCGCTGCCGCCCGGGCGGGTGGACAGGCTTTTGGCCACTTCCTCGTTCATCATGCCCCGGAAGTACTCTTCGGCGCTGCCGCCGCCCATCAGGCTGTTTTCGCGGTCCACGGTCTTGTCCATGGCGTCCAGCAGCTGCTGGATGAAGATGGCCTCAAACTCCTGGGCAGCCTTCTTGAGCTTTTTCTGGTCGGCGCCCTGCGGGTTGAGATAGGCCTGCTTCATCTGCTCCAGGCGGGTGGCCTGGCTTTGCAGCTGGCTGGCGGATGACATGTTGGGATTCAAGGCGTCCATAGTCTCTTTCCTGATGGGTGTATTCAAGGGTGCCTAGATGATTTCCAGGGTGGCCTCCAGGCTGCCCGCCGCTTTCAGGGCCTGCAGCACGGAGATGAGATCGCTGGGGGTCACGCCCAGGGCGTTCAGGGCGCTAACCAGGTCTTGCAGGGTGGCGTTGGCCCCCAAAGACACCAGGCTGCCCTGCTGCTTGGTAATGTCGATGTTGCTGTTGGTCACGCCCACGGTCTGCCCGCCGGAGAAGGATCCCGGCTGGGAGATGGCGTTGGTGGTGCTGACACTGACGGTAATGCCGCCATGGGCCACCGCCGCGGGCAGCAGCTTCACGTGGCTGCCGATCACAATGGTGCCGGTGCGCTCATTGACCACCACCTTGGCGATTTCCTGGGTGCCTTCCACCTCCAGGTTTTCGACTTTCGCCAGGAAGCCCACCCGGTCGTCAATATACTGATCCGGAAACAGCACCCGCACCGTGGCCCCGTCAATGGCCCGGGCCGGGGCCAGGCTTTTGCTGATGGTTTCGGCCATGCGGCTGGCCAGGGTGAAGTCGGTGCGATCCAGCACCAGGTCCATGCCGTTTTCATCGCCAATCTGGGTGTTGATTTCCCGCTCGATGATGCCGCCCCCCGGCACCCGGGCCGAGGTGGTGATGGAAGTGCGCTTGGAGGAACCGCCCGCATCCACGGAGGTGCCCCCGGTAGACAGCGGCCCCTGCGCGGTACCGATGATTTCCCCGTTGGGCGCCCGCAGTTCGGTCATCAGCAGCACGCCACCCTCCAGGCTGGTGGCATCGGCCATGGAAGAGACCACCACGTCGATGCGGTCGCCCTCCTTGGCAAAGGGCGGGATAATGGCGGTCACCATCACCTGCGCGGAGTTGACGGCGCGGATGTCATTCTCGTTGTTCACCCGCCCGTTCAGGTTGTTGATGAGGTTGTAGGCAGTGCCCTGGGTGGAACGGCTCTTGTCGCCGGTGCGGGGCAGGCCCACCACCAGGCCCATGCCGATGACCTGGTTGGTGCGCACGCCCTTGATATGGGCAATGTCCTTGATGCGCAGGCTGGCCGCATGGGCGGCAGTCACCGGCAGCAGGGCAAGCAGGCACAGGGCGGCCATAAGGAGGCCGGCTGCTTTTCGGATGGGATGGTTGGCTATGCGCACGCGGAAACCCTCTCTTAATTGAAGAACTGGTAAATCTTGTTGGCCACGCCGTCACCCTGCTGACGGCTGATCACGCCCTTGCCGCCCTGGATCATCTGCATGTTGGCCACTTTCTGCGACGGGATCTGGTTGTTGCGATCCAGGTAGAAGGGGCGTACGATGCCGGTGATCATCAGGTCCTGGCGTTCCTTGTTGACCGTCACCGACTTCTGGCCCTGGATCATCAGGTCGCCATTGGGCAGCACCTGCACCACCTGGCAGGCGATGGAATCGGTCAGCTGGGTTTTGCGCTTGCTTTCCGCCCCGCTGTTCAGCAGGTTGGTACTGCCCGCGTTGGTAAAGGTGGGGGCGCTCAACTTTTCGTTCAGGCTGCCGGTCTTGAAGGGCAGCTTGTCGATGGCCCAGTTCACCAGGGTGTTCCAGGGGCCGGTGGGGCTGCCGTTCAGGGTCTGGGTGCGGTTGATTTCCAGGGAAGCCTGGGCGTTCAGCTCGCTGGTTTCGTCAATCAGCACGGTCACAATATCGCCCACATTACGGGCGATGGGCGGGGTATACAGGGAGCGGGGCGCCAGCGGGGCCTGGGCCTGATAACTGGCGTTGGCATGGAACAGGGATTCCGCCGGAACCGGGGATACCGCCACTACCGAAACAAGCAGGCCCAGGGCCAGCGCAATCGGCGTGCGGGGGTTCAGGTTGTGGGTCATCGCTCTCATGGTTTTCTCCCGATTGGCTTTCCCGGTGAAGGAAGGGCTAAATTTCCACCAGCACCCGGTGCTTGTCCAGCACCTTGGCCGTAAAGTACTTGCGCTTGTAAATTTGATGCCGCACCTTGATTTGCTGGCCGATGCGCCCGTCGTCCATGGCGATGCCCGGCACGGTGATCGTCATGCCCTGGCCGTTGGTCATAAAGATGCGCACCTCGCTGTTGCGGGTAATGTCCGGGGGGATGACCATCTTGCGGTCGTCCAGAATTTCCCCGGGGTGCAGGTTCACCCGGGCCACGTACTGGTTCAGGTCGTGCTCCAGGCCCACCGAATGCCCGTAGGTCACGCTAACCTCACGCATTTCCAGGGTAAAGTCGGAGCGCTTGAGCGGTTCCTGTGCGTTAACCAGGTTTTTCACCACCCACACCGGCTTCTTGATGCTGATTTGCACCGGCACCCCGATTTCCCGGCTGGTGGCGCCGTCGCTGAGCCGTACCCGCACCACCGCCCGGCTGGAATAGGTCTGATCCAGGATGGAGCTGGCCTCCATCGACACCTCACGCTCGCTGTGGGCCCCCGCAAAGTCCAGGGCCGACGGCGAGGGGACGTTCAGCACGTTCACCTGGATCTGGGCCTGGTCTTCCCGCTGCATCAGGTTGGCCAGTTGGCTTTTGACATGGGCCACCACGTGCTGGCGCACCGTTTCGGGCGACACCGTCACCGCCATGGCCGACGCCGCCAGCAGCCCGACAAAAAAGAGCGCCAGGCAGGCCGTGGTTTTGAGGGTGGCGGTTTTAGGCAACGGGGTCATGGGGTCCTTTCAAGGGCTTACACGGTGTTGTTGGAGATTTGCAGGATTTCATCGGCGGCCTTGATCACCTTGGAGTTGGCCTCAAATGCGCGCTGGGCGGAGATCAGGTTGATGAGCTCCTCCACCACCTGCACGTTGGAGCCTTCCACAAAGCCCTGATCGATGGTGGTCTTGGCAAACTCGCCCTGGCCCGCCGTGCCCTGGATGGGCTGGCCGGAAGCCGGGGTTTCCTGGTACAGGTTGCGCCCGATGCTTTCCAGGCCGGCGGGGTTGGCAAAGCGCACCAGCTGGATCTGGCCCACGGGGTTGAGATCCTGGGAGCCCGCCTGGCGCACCGAGACCTGCCCGTTCTTGCTGATGATGATCTCGGTGGCATCGTTGGGAATGGTAATATTGGGCTGCAGGGGGAGGCCATCGGAGGTCACCAGGGTGCCGTTGGCGTCCCGCTTGAAGGTGCCGTCCCGGGTATAGGCGATTTGTCCACTGTCGGTCAGCACCTGGAAGAAGCCGTCGCCCTGGATGGCCATATCCAGGGGGTTGCCGGTCTGGGCCAACGAGCCCGGCAGGAACACCCGCTGGGTGGCGGATACAATGACCCCCAGGCCCACCTGGATACCCACCGGATCGGTGGTACCCTGGTCCCCGATGGTGCCGGGGGACTGGTAGGTCTGGCTCAGCAGGTCCTGAAACTCGGCCCGGCTCTTTTTATAGCCGGTGGTGTTCACGTTGGCCACGTTGTTGGCAATAACGTCAATGTTGAACTGCTGGGTCTGCGATCCCGTGGCGGCGGTATACAGGGCTCTTAACATTCACTTTCCTCCGGGGTGGTTCTTAAACTGGGCTTAGCGGTAGCGGCCAACTTCGTTCACGGCCTTTTGCAGGGTTTCATTGCTGAGATGGATGTTCTTTTGCAGGGCTTCGTACAGGCGCACCCCCTGGATGTTGTTCACCAGCTCGGTGATGGGGTTGGTGTTGGACTGCTCCAGCTGGCCCTGGCGCACTTCCACGATGTCGCCCTCCTGCAGGCGGCTGACCGCAGTGGCCGCAAACTTGGTATCGCCCACCTTCTGCAAGGTGTTGTTGTCGGCAAAGCGGGCCACCTTCAGCCGGCCCACGGCGGCGCCGTCCACGTTGATCTCGCCTTCGGTGCTGATCTGGATCTTGCCGTTATGCAGGGGCATCAGGATGTCGCCGGCATCACCCTGCACCCGGTCGCCGGCCAGGGTGATGAGATAGCCCTGGGAATCCACCGTAAAGCTGCCCGCCCGGGTATAGAACATCTGGCCGCTGGCGGGATCTTTAACCGTGAAAAAGCCGTCGCCGCCCAGAGCCAAATCCAGCGGGTTACCGGTTTCCTGGATGGCGCCGGGCTGGAAGTTGACCACGCTGCCGTACACAGCACTGCCGGTCATCACCCCGCCCACCGGCGTGGTGCCAGCCGCCGACATACGGCTGATCAGCATCTCGGGGAAGCTCTGATAGCTGAGCTTGTTGGCCTTGAAGCCAGCCGTGTTCACGTTGGCCAGGTTGTTGGCCAGGGTATCGGTGCCAATGGAGCTGGCCAGCATGCCAGCCGCGGCGGTGTACAAGCCTCGAATCATCGCGTAAAGCCCTCCGGCAGTCGGCCTGCGGTCATTGCCTCAATCCCTCGCTCTTGTACGCGCTGTAGGCGTTCATGACTTTCTGCACGTAGCGGGTGGTTTCCGGGTAGGGGGGCACCCCGCCGTAACGATCCACCGCGCCCGGGCCGGCGTTGTAGGCGGCCAGCGCCTTGGGCAGGGACTGGTATTTATCCATCAGGCCCTTCAGGTAGCGGGTTCCCCCGGACACGTTCTGGGCCGGATCCAGGCTGTTTTGCACCCCCAGCCCCCGGGCGGTGCCCGGCATCAGCTGCATCAACCCCTGGGCCCCCACCGGGGAGACCGCCTTGGGATTGAAAGCGGACTCGGTCTGGATGACCGCTTTAATGAGGGCCGGATCCATTTGCTGGCCCGCCGCTTCCTGGCTGATCATGGCATCCAGGTCGGAAGGCACCCCCGACATGCCCGATTGCAGGGCCTGGGTGAGGGCCGCATCAAAGCCTCCCGCCGATTCCGCGCCACCGCTCACCGCCGGAGGCTCAAAGCGGTTACGGATGTCCTGAATCCGTTGCAGCGTCAATTGTAAGCCGGTTAACACGCTAAACTATCCCTGACACTTTCACACCTCTTTACCAGCGTATCGGCTCGCCCCATGGCTTTCATCCACTGTCTGGTGGAGCCGGCACGCTTATCCCTAGCATTCCTCCGGACGGAGGAGGGCAAACTCGACCATGTGGTCGATTTTTACCCTCACCCCTTGCAAGCCACGCAACTTCCCGCCTTGAGCAACTTTATTGCTACAAAATTCGCAGTTGCATTCCGCGCGCCCTTATTGCAATATTAATGCAATAAATAAAAGGACTCCGCTTTTGCTTGGTCTCTCTGGCTTGAAAGCCCGCATCAATCACCGACTGGCCCGCCTGGACGCCCAGGAAGGGCTGGCGCATGTGGCCCCGCTTAAGCGACGGCTGGCTCCCGCCATCGCCGCCGGGCTGGGCGCCACGCTAATGCTGAACAACTATAACCATGCCATTGATGAGCCGGCCCGGCGCAAAACCCTCATTCGGGACGGGCTGGTGATTGCGGGCACCGTGGCCGGCTTGCTGGCCGGGTGGCGCTTTGCCGGCAGCGAGATGGCCCACAAGCTGGCCAGCCGGCTGGGACGGCTGCTGGGCGAAAAGGGCCACGTGCATGAGCATGTGGAGGAAGTGGCCGGCCAGGTGGTAAAGACCGTGGTGCACCATGCCCATGATCATGCCGGGGAGCTGACCCTGAGAGCGGGCTTGCTGGATCGCCTGGGCAACCTGATTAAGCCCGAAATGCACGATCACGGGGCGGAAGGCTTCATCAAGCTCACCTCCATCGCCGCCGGGGCCATCCTGGGCGGGGGCGTCTCGGGGCTGGCCGCCGACGCCATCAACGGCGAGGATCTGAAAAAGACCGGCAGCATGAAGATTAAGGAAGGCATCTTCCAGTTCGTGGGCAACATTACCTTTTGTACCGCCGCCATCCTGTTTTTTGCCAAGGGAGGGCAATTGCTGGGCCAGGCCCTGGCCAAATCCGGCTGGTTCCAGAAAGCGGCCCGCCAGTCGGTGCTGAAAACCGCTCGAACCATGGCCGAGAAAGCCCCCGGGGCCTACGAACTGATGCCCACCTCCATCACCAACGCAGTGGAAACCCTGCTGAAGGACAAGCACGGCCCGGCGGAAGTGCTACACAAGCTGGATGAGCTGCTGGCCCATGAAGTGCCCCACCTGGGCGACGCCGCCCGCAAAAGCCTGATGGCCTCCCTGGAAGCCCCCCTGGCCGCCGGCAAGCACGGGGAGATTCACGACAAGGTGCGCCATTTTGTTACCGAAGGCATTCGCCAGGACTTTGCCAGGCTGGCCCAGGCCGACCAGCTGGCCGCCGGGGAAGCGGCCCCGCTCTTGCACGATTTGGACCGGCTGGGGGCCATGAAGGCCGAAAACCAGTCCAAGCTGCTGGGCGTGCTGCTGGGCCTGGTCACCGGGGTGGTAGGTGGGGCCTGGACTTCCAACCACGTGAACCAGTTCCTCTCAGACAAGCTGGGCCTGGCCAAGGGACACAGCGACGCCAAGCTGTTCTCCTCGGGGGAGTCCAAGGGTCTGGGGGCGGGCACCCTGGGAGACCGGGGCATCCACTGGTGGGATGCCATCCTGCATATCGACGATTGGCCGAGTGCCCTGTACCTGGCCGGGGTACAGTCGCTGGAATCCATTATCGGCATCCTGTACGGCATCTCGGGGTATCTCACCGGCACGGCGGGCACCGATTACACCGCACCCAAACGCTTTCCCATCCAGAACCCGGCCCTCTACCAGAGCGGGCTTACCCGCATTCCCAACGGCTTCCACTGCTTCCACCGGCCCGCTGGCCAATAGGCTTCCCTTTCGTTATAGTGGGGAAAACCGTTGATTGCAGGAGCTCCCCATGAACGGCGTCTACAGCAAGACCACTTTTTACCAGCACGTGGAGTTTTCCGGCCACCTGCTGGATTCCCTCACCCTATCCAAGGTCATCGACCGCATCCAGCAGGCCGGTTGCGACTACCACATCAACGATATCCGCATCGGCAGCCAAAAGCATGACATTTCCTCCATCAACCTGACCCTGTACGCCCCGGACGAGGCCCGCCTGCATACGCTCATGGAGGCGCTGACCCCCTACGGCGCGGTGCCGGTGGAGCACCAGAGCGTGGCCACCTCCAAGCTGACCGTCACCGATGTGCCCCCCGCCAACGCCTTTACCATCCGGTTCCCCAAGCGTATCCGCTTTCAGGATCGCTGGCTGGAGGTGGATGCCCGGGCCCCCATGGTGATTACCGTGGACGAGACCCGGCAAACAGCCCGACTGACCCCGATTAGCGAAGTCGCGGTGGGCACGGACCTGGTGGCCGGTGCCCAGGGCATTGAGTGGTAGCCGCCATGAGCCAGCTATCGAGCCAAACCCGCCCCTGGCGCTCCCCCGTAGGCTATACCCCGCTGTCCAAAAGCGGCAAGCCTACCATATTGATGTGCCCGCCCACCTATTACACGGTGTCCTACGCCATCAACCCCTGGATGGAAGACGCCCCGCCCTGCGACGAGGATCTGGCCAAGCGCCAGTGGGATGCCCTGTACCAGGCCATTACCCGGCAGGCCGGCGCCGAGGTGCTGCTGATGGATCCGGTGGACGGGCTGCCGGATCTGGTGTTCACCGCCAATGCCGCTTTTGTGTACAACGACACCGCGGTCATCGCCCACTACAAGTTTCCGGAACGCCGGGGGGAAGAGCCCTGGTGCGCCGAGTGGTTCAGGAAGCAGGGCTTTAAAGTGGTGCAGATGCCCGAGCATGTGTTTTTCGAAGGGGCGGGCGACGCCCTGGTGTACTCCCACGAAGGGCAGGATCGGGTGTTGGCCGGTTACCGCACCCGCACCGACATCGCCTCCCACAGCCTACTGACCTCGGCCACGGGGCTGCCGGTGCTCTCGCTGGAGCTTATCAATCCCCGCTTCTACCACGTGGACGTGTGCCTGTGCCCCCTGGCGGACGGCCACCTGATTTACGCCCCGGATTCGTTTGACGAATACGGCAACGCGGTGATTGAGGCCAACGTGCCCCCCGAAAAACGCATCCCTGTGCTGCCGGAGGAAGCGGCCCGCTTTGCCTGCAACGCGGTCAACGTGAACGACACGGTGCTCTTCAACCAGGGCTCCGAACGCCTGGCCGACGCGCTGAAACAGCGGGGCTTCAACGTGGTCCAGGTGGATCTCAGCGAGTTCCTGAAATCGGGCGGCTCGTCCAAGTGCCTGACCCTGCGGGTGGGCTAGCCTAGATGGTTACCGGCTTTTCCGGCTGATCCTCGAAAATCCCCGGGGAAAGGTTGGGCGTGGCCGGCACCACGGGCGGCAGATAGCCCCCCGCCTCCCGCTTGGGCACGGTAATCAGCAGGGTCAGCTTGCCGTCAGGGCCGGTCAGGGTTTCCCGTTTCACCCGGGCCGGCAGCAGTTCGGCCACGGTGGTGGTGGCCCGCATGGCGCTGCTTGAAAAACCGCCCCGCACGGATTTCACGGTCACCGCAATGCGGTGGGGCTCGGCGTCCACGGTCACGTTCTGGGCATCGGCGGGCTTGTCCAGGGGCACCCGGATTTCGTAAGCCTGGGGCGTTTCCTGGATGTCCATCTCCGGGGCATGCATCAGCTCAAACAGGCTGCGCACATCCGGCTGCACGGGCAGGGCCGGCGGGGTGACCTGGCCCGGGTCGGGCACAACCTGGGGCTCCCCCTGGGCCAGCAGCGCGTCCAGCTTCTGGCGGGCGGCGCGATCGAGCGGGCGACTTCCGGCATGGCTGAGGGCCAGGGTCAGCGACAAGGCCAGTGAGCCCAACAGCAGGCCGGTCAGCAGGCGTTGGCGTGTCATGGCGTGAATTGAAATCCCTCCTGGCGGTAGGTGGCGGTGACCGTGGTGCTGATACCGCCCCGGGCCGTGAAGTCGCCGGTCACTTCCATGTAACGCGGCTGGCAGGCGGCCACCAGGTGATCCAGGATCTGGTTGGTCACCGCCTCGTAGAAAATACCCCGGTTGCGGTAGGCAAAAAAGTAGTATTTCAACGATTTGAGCTCGATGCACTGGCGATCCGGCACGTAATCGATGGTAATGGTGCCGAAATCGGGCATGCCGGTCTTGGGGCACACCGAGGTGAACTCGGGCACCTCGATGGACACCGTGTAATGCCGGTTGGGGTTGGGATTGTCGAACAGTTCCAGGGCCGGGAAATCATCGGCCTGAAATGTGGCTGGCTGGGGCTGGGCGCTTACCGTCATGGGGATCTCTCCTGTTGCTGCCCTTATTATACGCCAGACCGTCCCGGGGCAAAGCCCCCGGATCCCATGGCTGGACAGGGATTCGGGGGCTTGCCGGGATACCCGTGCACCGTTGCAGGCTCAGACAGCCTCGCGCCCAGATTCCTGCTGGCACTGCGCAAAATAGCGATCCACCAGGTCATTGATGCTTTTGTTCAGGAACCGGTTGTCTTGCCAGATGATCCGCTGCTCGAAATCATCCAGGGCATCGGCAATGGAATCGGCATAGCCGGCCATTTCAATTCGGGTGGGTTCGTGGCGGGCGAATTCCCGGGCAAGCGGCGGGGTTGCAGGCTCCGGGGACTGGGCCACCGGCTCCACAGGCTTGGGCGCGTTTTCAAACACCCCGCTCGGGTCGGGCAAATCGTAGGCATCCCCGTAGTAGTCGCCAAAATCCACAACCTGCGCCACCGGCTGGACAGCTTCCGGCTCAGGCCAGGGGGCGGGGCGGGTGTCCGCCGCTTCCACGGCCTGTGCCGCCGACTCCGGCGCAGCCTGGGGAACCGGGTGTACCAGGTGCAGGCGGGGCAAATCGGTTTTCAGCAGGGGCATACCGCTTTCCGCGGGAGCCTCCGCCACAGGCTCGGGGGTGGGTTCCGGCGGGGGATGCACCAGGTGCAGGGGCGGCTGGGGTGCTGCCGGGGGCTCCTGGGCCATCACCGGGGCAGGCTGCGCTTCCGGCACAATGGGAATGACCAGCTCGTATTCGCCGCCGGACTGCGGGGCGGAGACGCTGGAATCCGGCACCGCCGGGGGGGCTGCCGCCGGCTCCCCGGCCACCGCCACCGGCGCGGTGTCGGCGGGGGCATCCTGGGGGGCGGACTTTTTCTGAAAAGGCCAAAGCTTCACGGGGACGACTCTCCTGTCTCTTCTTCCGACATGGGATCCTCTTAGGGTTCTTGTCGACCGATCCCCGAAAAACTTCAGCCCGGATTGCGGGCCCGGGCCCCGATTTTACAAAGCGGCCTGCTTGGGTTAAAAAAATGGGATTCCGCTAGCACATTTCGGTTTTGCCGGACGTTAATAAAGCAACCGATTCAGTGGGGAACGTACCAAACATATGGGTCTAGACGCCTTGAAAATCAAAAAGCCCAGCCTGGTGGCCCAGGTGATGGCCGGCATGCTACTGGGGATTGCCATCGGGCACTTTGCCCCTTCCCTGGGCATTGCCATCCAGCCCCTGGCAACCATCTTCCTGCACATGATCAAGATGCTCATCGCCCCCTTGCTGTTTGCCACCCTGGTGGTGGGCATTGCCGGGGCCGGCAGCCACCACAGCGTGGGCCGCATGGGCTTCAAGACCATCCTGTACTTTGAAATTGCCACCACCATTGCCTTAATCATCGGCCTGGGGGTGGCCAACCTGATGCAACCCGGCGCCGGTATGAGCCTGGATCTGGGCGCGGGCAACCTGAAGGATCTGGAAGCCATCAAGACCAACGCCCACACCATGCAGGCCCATAGTTTCTGGGACACCCTGGTGCACATGTTCCCCACCAGCGTGATTGACGCCATGGCCCGGGGGGACATCCTGCAACTGGTTGTGTTTTCGGTATTCTTTGCCCTGGCCCTGGGCGCCGCCGGCGAAAAAGGCCGTCCCATCCTGAACCTGCTGGAAAGCCTGTCCGAGGTGATGTTCAAGTTCGTGGGCTACGTGATGGCCTTTGCCCCCCTGGGAGTGATGGGCGCCCTGGCAGCCACCGTGGGCAAGAACGGCCTGGACATTCTGCTGGTTTACGCCAAGCTGGTGGGTTCGCTCTATTTTGCCCTGGCGCTGTTTATTGTGACCGTGCTGGTTTCGGTGTGCACGCTGTTTCGCATTCCCTTTGGCAAGCTCATTCAAGCCATCCGGGAACCTTTCATCCTGGCCTTTTCCACCGCCAGCAGCGAATCGGCCCTGCCCAAGGCCATGGAGGCCATGGAGCGGTTCGGGGTGCCCAAGGGGGTGGTCAGCTTCGTGATGCCCACGGGCTATACCTTCAACCTGGACGGCAGCACCCTGTACCTGGCCCTGGCCACCCTGTTTGTGGCCCAAATGGCGGGCGTGGAGCTTTCCCTGCAGCAGCAGGTGCTTATTTTGCTGACCCTGATGCTGACCAGCAAGGGGGTGGCCGCCGTGCCCCGGGCCTCGCTGGTCATCCTGGCCGGCACGCTCACCGCCTTCGGGCTGCCCCTGGAAGGCATCGCGGTGATTTTGGGCATCGATCACGTGCTGGATATGGGCCGCACCTCCGTCAACCTGATGGGCAACTGCGTGGCCGCCGCGGTGGTGGCCCGCTGGGAGGGCGTGCTGGACGACGAGAAAATGGCCGCCTTCGGCGCTCAAGCGGATGGCGGGGAGGATGCCCAGGAAGAGCCCGAGGAAACGCTGGCCCTGCCGGATCCCTTGCCCGTTTAGCGGAGCGGGCGCGCTTGCGGATTTCACTTGAGCCGGGCACAATAGGGTGTCCGGTTTCAGTTTTGCAAGGCAGGAGCGCGCGATGACCTACTTTACCACCACCCAGTTGCTGGAAGGAAAGGCGGTGGCCGATCAGGTGTTGGCCCGGCTAGGGGAGGAGATCCGCCTGCTGAAGGAAAAAAACGCCCCCCTGCCCAAGCTGGTGGTGGTGCTGGTGGGCAACGACCCGGCCAGCCACGTGTATGTAGGCAAAAAGGCCAAGACCGCCCAGAAGCTGGGCATCCTGTCGGAGATCCTGGCCTTCCCGGAAGACATCACCCAGGCGGCCTTGTGCGAGGAGATCCGCCAGCTGAACGCCGATCCCGCCGTGCACGGCATCCTGGTGCAATTGCCCCTGCCCGCCGGGCTGAATGCCCTGGAGGTGATGAACCTAATTGACCCGGCCAAGGACGCCGACGGCCTGCACCCCATGAACATGGGCAGGCTGCTGATTGGCCAGCCGGTGATTGCCCAGCCCTGCACCCCGGCGGGGGTCATGACCATGCTGAAACATTACAAGCTGCCCATGGCCGGTAAGCATGCCGTCATCGTGGGCCGATCCAACATTGTGGGCAAGCCCATGGGCCTGATGCTGCTGCAGGAAAACGCCACCGTCACCTATTGTCACAGTCGCACCGCGGATCTGCCGGATATCACCCGCCAGGCGGATATTCTGGTGTCGGCGGTGGGCATCCCGCATTACATCAAGGCCGGACACGTGAAAGACGGCGCGGTGGTGGTGGATGTAGGCATCAACCGGGTGGACGGGCGCCTGGTGGGGGATGTGGACTTCGAGCAGGTGGCCCAGAAGGCCTCCTACATTACCCCCGTCCCCGGCGGGGTGGGCCCCATGACCATCGCCACCCTGATGGCCAACACCCTGGCCCTGTACCAGGCCGCCCTGCGGCGCGATTGATCAAAACCACCCGCCCGTCACCTGCATCAGGCCGTGCAGCGCCCGCGCCAACCAGGGCAGCGGATCCACGAAGGGCGGGGGCATGGGCACGCCGCTGACCTGGCGGGTCAGGTCGAGGGCCCCTTGGCTGAGCCGTTGCAGGGCGGGTCGATTGCCTCCGGCATCGCCGGGCTCGTTTACCGGGGCGAGGTTTCCGGCAACAGAATTTGCGGTTTCCAGGCCACCTTGGGCCGAAGGGGACATGACGGGCCGGCGGGGATGTTCGCCAAAGTGCATGCGCATCGGTTGTCTCCGCTTGCAAAGGGGAACCGTAACACCTGAACGAAACCGCTGAAGCGGTGAACTTGCTTAGCCCCGCCCTGGGGTGGCCGGGATGTTTGTGGTATAGTGGCGGGGTCTCAACTGGAAAGAGGAGAGGAATATGCCCGCCACTCAAGTGAAGCCCTACGAGGCCCGCACCTGGAACCTGCAACTGGACGGCTTTTCGTCCGAGCAGCTGGAACAGCACTACAAGCTCTACCAGGGCTACGTGACCAACACCAACGCCCTGAACGACAAACTGGCCGAAATGCGGGAAGCCGGCAAAACCGGCACCCCGGAGTACAACGAAGTACGCCGCCGCTTTGGCTGGGAATACGACGGCATGCTGCTGCACGAATACTACTTCGACAACCTGGGCGGCAACAACCAGGCGCCCGCCAGCGGCAAGCTGTTCGACCGGGTCAAGGAAACCTGGGGCAGCTGGGATGCCTTCATCGCCGACTTCAAAGCCACCGGCGCCATGCGCGGCATCGGCTGGGCCATCTGCTATGAGGATCCCCGCACCGGACGCCTGCAAAACTTCTGGATCACCGACCACGAAGTGGGGCACCCGGCCAACTTCAATCCCATCCTGGTGATGGACGTTTGGGAGCACGCCTATTGCGTAGACTGGAAACCCACCGAGCGGCCCAAGTACATTGACGCCTTCATGCAAAACGTGAACTGGCAAGTGGTGGAATCCCGCCTGAAGTAGGCGCTTTCGCCCCAAAAACCCAAGCACCCCGCGCCTGGATGGTGCGGGGTGTTTTTAATGCCGGGCGATGGTGGGGATCAGCGCCGCGGGAAACTGGCCGATGGCCTCCGGCCCCAGCCCCAGCACGCACTGGTGGGAAAACTGCACCGCGGCCATCAGGGGGCCCAACTCGATGCCGGTGGCATAGCCGGCCTCGGCCACGGCCTGCAGCTTGTCCAGCCCTTCGGCCAGCTTGTTTTTGGCCCCGGTGTAATTGCCGTTCAACAGGTGATGGTAGCCCACCGCCACCTGCAACAAGCCTTGCAGGAAGGTCTTTTCCGCCCCGCCCTCCAGGGGACGCCACAGGTCTTCCAAGACCTCGTGGCAGGCAAAAAACTCCCGCCGGTTAAACAGCTCGACGGCGACAGCCAGGGATGGAACGTCCGGCACCAGAAAGCCTCCTTGGAAGAACTCCCCCAGTGTAGCGCGGGACGGGCGCGGCGTCATCCGCCCCTAGCTGGAGGCGGGGCCCTTTTTGAGCAATTCCGGGGTAAGGCCCTGCTTTTTCATGGATTCCATAAAGCGCATGGCCGCCTGGCGCTGCACCGCCGGGGGCACCACCCGCAGCAGCTCCACCGCCTTGGAGACCACCGGGTCGTGGTCATACCAGCGGTTGCCGGTCTTCAGCGGCTTGGCCAGCTCGTAAAACTTGTCCAGGGTTTCCTTGCCGATTTGCTCTTCGATCTTGGCCAGAAAAATCTGGGCCTGCTCCCGCAAGTCCGATTCGTAGGAGCGCAAAATCTCCAGCACTTCGGCCAGCAGGGGATCATGGTCATACCAGCGGCGGTATTGGCCTTGCGGTTCGGAAGTTCCGGTCGGTTGTTCGCTCATCGCCTTTTCCACTTCCTGTCAGGATTCATTATAGCCGGTTCAGGCGGACTCTTCCACCTTGCCGGGTTCGGTGTAGGGCACCCGCTCGATGTGGGCGCCCACCGAGCACAGTTTCTGCTCCAGCAGCTCGTAACCGCGATCCAGGTGGTGCAAATCGAAGACCTCGGTGTGCCCTTCGGCCTGCAAGCCGGCAATCACCATGGCCGCACCGGCCCGCAGGTCGTAGGCGTTCACTTCCGCCCCGCTCAGGGCCGGCACGCCGGTCACCACCGCCACATCGCGCTCCACGGAGATTTCCGCCCCCATGCGCTTCAGCTCGCCCACCTGCTTGAACCGGTTTTCGTAGATGGTTTCCTTCACGATGCTCACCCCGTCACAAATGCTGAGCAGCGCCATGAAGGGGGCCTGCAAATCGGTGGGGAAGCCCGGGTAGGGCTGGGTCACGATATTCTGGGCCTGCAGGCGGCCATCCACCTTGATGCGCAGGCTGTTGGGGGTGGGCATATCGATTTCCGCCCCCATTTCCATCAGCTTGTGGGTCAGCGAGCTGAGGTGCACCGGCAGCACGTTGGTAACGGTCAGGTCGCCCCGGGTACCCGCGGCGGCAATCAGGTAGGTGGCCGCCTCGATGCGATCCGGCATGACCGTATAGCTGGTGCCGTGCAGGGAACCCGGGGCCACCCCGCAGATCATAATCTCGTTGGTGCCGGCCCCCTGGATGTCCGCTCCCATGGCGTTCAGGAAGTTGGCCAGGTCCACGATTTCCGGCTCCTGGGCCGCGTTGGAAATGACCGTGGTGCCGTCAGCCATCACGGCGGCCAGCATAATGTTCTCGGTAGCGCCCACGCTGGGGGTATCCAGCAGAATCTCCGCCCCGGTCAGCCGGCTGGCCTTGGCCTCCACATAGCCGTGGTTAATTTCCACCTCGGCGCCCAGGGCAATCAGGCCCTTCACATGCAGATCCACGCTGCGCTTGCCGATGGAGCAGCCCCCGGGCAGGGCCACCCGGGCCTCCCCGAAGCGTCCCAGCAGGGAGCCCAGCACATCGAAGCTGGCCCGCATCTTGCGCACCAGCTCATAAGGCGCTTCCAGGCTGGTAATCTCACGGGCCTGCACATGCAGGCGGTCGCCTTCGCGCGAGACGGCGCAACCCAGGTGATGCAGTACTTGGGTCATCACGTCCACGTCGCTTAAGTGAGGAACATTTAAAAGCTCGATGGGCTCTGGCGTCAACAGGGAGGCCGCCATCAGCTTGAGCACCGAGTTCTTGGCACCCGAAATCGCAACTTCACCGCGTAATGCCCGTCCGCCGTGAATGATGAGTTTCTCTGACACCGAATTCTCCAGGGCGTTAATATATTTTAATGATAGCATAGTCAGCCGTAGAATGATGCAAACCCCTGGAACCCATGATTGTTTTCCCGTCCTGGCCCCGGATTTCTTTGCCCGGGATACGGTTGAGGTGGCCCGCGACCTGCTGGGACGGGTGCTGGTTCGCCGCCACCCGGTAACGCAGGTTGCAGAACCCTTTGTGGTGGTGGAAACCGAGGCCTATACCGAGGACGACCCGGCCTGCCACGCCTATGGCCGCCGCACCGGGCGGGCGGCCATGCTGTACCAGGATCCGGGACTGGCCTATGTGTACGTGATTTATGGCATGTACGACTGTCTGAACGTGGTCACCCAGCCCCGGGGACAGGCCGGGGCGGTGTTGTTTAGGGGTTTGCAGCCGCCCGAAGGCAGCGCCTATCGCACCAACGGCCCGGGTCGCCTGTGCCGGGACCTGCAAATTACCCGGCATGCCCATAACGGCCTGAATCTGACCTCGCCGGAAGGCCCGCTGTTCCTGGCCGCCGGCAGCCCGGTGCCCGACCGGCAAGTCATCCAAACCACCCGCATCGGTATCACCAAGGCCACGGATCGCCCCTGGCGGTTCTACCTGGAGGGCAATCCCTGGGTTTCCGTCAAGGCCCGCAAGCCCAAGCCGGGATCCCCCTAGCCCCGGGCTCAGCGCTTTTTGGCGAACTTGGCCAGCAATTGGCTCAAAGGGCTTTCCGGCTGCAGCAATTTGACCATGCCTTTGTGCCCGTGGGCCTTGGCCACCGCCTGGGCGTTATGCTTCTTGCCGTTCTTGAGGGTGCGACTGGCCCCGGCGGCCAGCAGTTGGCGGGCAAACCCCTCGTTGCCATGCACGGCGGCCATCATCAGGGCCGTATAGCCGGCCTCGTCGGTGGCATCCACATCGGGACGGGCGGACAGCAGGGCCGCCATGCATTCCTGCATGCCCGGCCGGGGAGTGCGTTCCCCCTCAAACTCATCGGCTTCCGGCTCGGAAGCCAGCAGCATCAGGGCACTCAAACCATCGGCATTGCGCACGTCCGGGTTGGCCCCCCGATCCAGCAGCACCTGCACCATATGCGCGCTGCCCTGGAACACCGCCTGCATCAAGGGGGTATCACCCGCCGGGCAGGCGGGCTCGTCCGGGTTAATGCCGCGATCCATCAGCATGTTCAGGGTCATCAGATCGCCCATGCGCACCGCCCAGTGCAGGGCGGATTCGCCATTGGCGTCCTTGGCAAACACGTCGGCGCTGGCCCGGATGAGGGCCTGGGCCATCTGGCTTTGGTAGGAGTTGATGGCCGCAATCAGCGGCGGAAACCCGTCCGCCCCAGGGCGGTTGGGGTTGGCCCCCAGGGAAACCAGCAGCGCCACCATCTCGGCATGCCCTTCCTGCATGGCCATATCCAGGGCGGTGGCACCGCCCTGATCGGCCTGTTCCACCGAGGCCCCGGCATCCACCAGCATTTCGGCTACCAGCAGGTGGTTGCGCATGGCTGCCGCCATCAGGGGGGTCATGCCGCTGACTGTCACGCTGTTTGGGTTGGCCTTGTGCTCCAGCAATACCTGCACGGAGCCATGATAGCCAATCATGGCGGCCATAAATAGCGGGGAGCGCCCCACTTCATCGGTCTGGTCGGGGGAAGTCCCCATGCGCAGCAGCAGGCGGATGGTGTAGGGATCCGAGGCCTCTACCGCCGCAAACAGGTTGCGGGGCGGCGGGCCGGCAGGCTGCTGGACGGGGGGCTGCATGGACACGGCGGGACTGGACAAATCCTGGCCGGCGGCAGAAAACGGGTTGGCTGGCTGCATGCGAAAAATACCCTCTCGGGACGACTCCAGAGAGGGTATCGGCAAGTTTCGGTTTTCCTGAAGCCCGGTTTCGGATTATCAGGCTTCGAAGTCTTCCGCCTCGTCGGCAAAGGCCTCTTCCAGGATGAACTCGTCCGGGCGGGTTTTGACGGCCCGCACTTCGAGCCCCACCTGGGCGGACACCTTGGAGGACAGCTTGACGAATACCGTGTAGCTGCCCACCTTGTTGATGGGGTGATCGACGTTGATGTTGCGGCGCTCGATTTCCAGGCCGGTTTTTTCCTGCAGCACCTTGGAAAGTTCCTTGGTGGTGATGGTGCCATACAGCTTGCCGGTTTCGCCGGCGTTGGCCTCCAGGGTGATCAGCCCGATGGCGTTGATTTTCTCGGCCTTGGCCAGATCGTCCTGGTGTTTCTTTTCGGCCTTGGCCCGGATGCGATCGATGCGGCGCTGCAAATCCTGCATGGCCCCGGGGGTGGCTTCCACGGCCATGTGCTTGGGGAACAGATAGTTGCGGGCATACCCGTCGGCCACGTCCACGACATCGCCGTGGCTGCCCAGCGTATCCACATCTTTGGTCAAGATAACCTGCATGGTGCTTTCTCCGATTCCTGTCTTCCTATATGAGAGTGTCGTATGGCTTGGGTGGGGTCTGGCCGATTGGCGGCCCGTTTGAAATCCAAGGCGATCACTATAGCACAAAAGCAGCCGGTTCTTGTAAAGCGTCGTATAAATTGGATATCGCTTCTATTGACATGTCATGAAAAGCAAACCATACTACTTATTGTAGTAAGTAATATATATCCGATAGCGGGGGAACGCCCTTGGCCCAAAACGAAAGCCTCATTGAGCGCCTGAAGGAAATGGGGTTTAACACCTATGAAGCCAAGGTTTACCTCGCCTTGCTCAAGCACCACCCGGCCACCGGTTACGAAATCAGCAAGGAATCCGGCGTGCCCCAGGCCCGGGCCTACGATACCCTGAAAGCCCTGGAGAGCAACAACGTGGTGGTGGCCATCGGCGGCAAGCCGGTGACCTACATCCCGGTCACCCCGGAAGAGTTGCTGGATCGCTGGGAACGCTCCTTCAAGCGCTCCATCAACTACCTGCGGGAATCGCTGCCCACCCTGTCCACCGAGACGGTGGAGCCGGTCATCAACCTGCGGGGGGAAGAGAGCATCTTCAAACATGCCGCCGAGATGATCAGCAACGCCCGCCAATCGCTCTTTCTGGAACTGTGGAACGAGGACGGGGCCCAGCTGGCCAAGCCCCTGCAAGAAGCCCGCACCCGGGGGGTGGACATCAAGATTGTGGGTTACAACAACCTGCAACTGGACGGCATTACGGTTTACCAGCACGGGCTGGCCCGCACCATTGAGCAATCCCTGGGCGGACGCTGGCTGGTAATTTCCGCCGACGAGTCGGAAGGGCTGGTGGGCACCGTGTCCATGGGAGATCGCCCCCCGCAGGCGGTGGTCACCCGCAACCCCGGCATCGTGCTGATCATCAAGGAACTGGTGGTGCACGATATTTTCCTGCTGGACGTGGAGCAGAACCTGCAACAGGAAATTGAGCGGGTCTACGGCAAGGACATGATGAAGCTGCGCCAGAAGATTTTGGGGGACGAAATCGGGGTGGGGGCCCACTAGCCGCCGGCCCATTGCAGACGGCGGGCCGCCTTGGTGGTAAACTGGAAGGCATCCCGTCCCCAACGCATGGAAAGAATTCGATGAGCTCCGAACTGCCCACCCCGCCTTCCGCCCCGCCCGCCCGCAAGCCAAGACGCCCCGGGGTCTCCCAGGAAAAGATTATGGTGCTTTTCACCCTGTTTTTCATAGCGGGCATCCTGCTTTACGCCGTGGTTCCGGAGGGCCCCGGCCGGGGCATCGGCATTACCGCCATTTCCCTGGGGGTGGTGTGGGCCTTGTATAAGGGCAGCTAATCGCCATCCGGTCGCCCCGGGCCAGGCACCCATTGCCGGCTCCCCGCGCCCCAAAAAAAACCGAAGATTTACACCGCTCAATCCTCGATTTTTTTAGGTATAACTGAAAAAACGACTGTTTTGGCTCCCCTGGCGGCCTGCGCCGCCCGAGGCCACGGAAGCGCACGATCATGCGCAAGTTGAACTTCCCCCAACGGACCTGGATACCCTACGATTCGAGCCCTGTATCCGTGCCATGGCTGAACTGGCGGGTACAGGCTTGGGAGGCTGCAAAAACGCAATGGATTACAACGATTTTAGGATGGGTCTTCTTGAATTAATTGAAGCAGCGCACGCTTTTTACCGGCAAGGGTTGTCGGAAACGCCCCCTGATCCAGGGCCGACTGAAACCGGGCAAAGAAATCAGCCGGCAAGCGCTCAATCTCCCCTTGCTTGATGTACTCCACCATGGCCAGCATCAGCTCCTCAAACCGATACTCGTCCATGGCCCGCCAGGCCCTCAGCTGGCACAGGGTCAAGCCACCCTCCCGCAGGGCCGGGGTCTGGGCCAGGCGCTCCAGGGTATCATCCTTGAAACGCCGGCGGCCATGGATGAGGTTAGAAAGACCATCCGGGGTAATGCCCAGCTGGCGGGCCAGTTCATCCAGCTGGATGCCCCGTCGCATCAGAAACAGCTGCAACTCCAGCCCCAGTTTTCGCTCCGATGGCCTCATACCCGCCCGCCTGGCTTACTTTTCATTATTGATCGTAGACCTTTCGTTTATGTTATAATAACAAAAACAGCCCGGCACATGTTGGGCTAAAATCCGCTTTCTATCAGGGTTTTGCATCCTGTCATTCTAAAACAAAAACAGGCCGCCCAGAAGCGACCATATCTTCGGTTTTGTAAGAAAGAGGGGGACTTTGGCATGCGTTTGCGCATTGCGGAAGTGGCACACCGCAACAAGGGCTGGAACATGCGGATGCTGTCGGAAAAGCTGGACGTGGAGCACCAGACCGTGTTGTTCTGGAACCAGGGACGCACCGTGCCCCGCCTGCCCATGCTGCTGCGGCTGTGCCGTCTGCTGGGCTGCCGGGTGGAAGATTTAATCCCGGACGACTCTGTATTATGATGGCGGCATGGCCATCCCAACCGAGCAGACCCCATCCCCTTCCGGCAGCCTGGCAGCGCTGGAAGCCATGCTGCCACCCCCGCCCCAGCCCATTGGCAGCTACGTGCCGGCCATGGTGGTGGGCCACCTGCTCTACACATCAGGCACCCTGCCCCTGGAAAACGGGGTGGTGGCCTTTACTGGCCCGGTGGATGAGCTGGGCATGACCGTGGAGCGCGCCCAGCAAGCGGCCCGGTTGTGCATGCTGAACGCCCTGAGCATTGTCAAAGACCATCTGGGCACGCTGTCCCGGGTGAAGCGGGTTGTGAAGGTGACCGGTTTTGTCAGCAGCATCCGCAGTTTTTACGGACAGCCGGCGGTCATCAACGGGGCCTCGGACCTGCTGACCGAATACTTCGGGGAGCGGGGCAAGCACGTGCGTTCCGCCGTGGGGGTCATCAGCCTGCCCCGGGATGCCACCGTGGAAATCGAGCTGGTGGTAGAGTTCGAGTAGGGCTATTGGCCGTAGCGCCGCTCCCGGCGAGCATATTCCCGCACGATTTCGTCGAAGGCCCCGGGGGTGAAATCCGGCCACAACACCGGGGTGCTGACAAACTCGGCATAGGCGCACTGCCACAGCAAATAGTTGCTCACCCGGGACTCCCCCCCGGTGCGAATCAGGACATCGGGATCCGGCAAGGGGGCGGTAAACAGCCGTTCGGCCAGGGTGGCCTCGGTAATTGCCTCGGGATCCAGGGCGCCTTGCTTCACCTCGCGGGCAATTTCCCGGCAGGCATGCACCAGCTCCTGACGGCCCCCGTAGTTGGCCGCAATCTGGAAGCGCAGGCCCCCGTTGCCCGCCGTCTGGCGGTGGGCGGTTTCGATTAACGCCCGAAGGGACGGGGCAAAGGCCTGCCAGTCCCCGATAAACCGGATGCGCACATCGTTGGCATGCAGGGCGTCCAGCTCAGCGGCCAGGGCTTCCAGGAACAGCTTCATCAGGTAGCCCACCTCCTCCTCCCCGCGCTGCCAGTTCTCGGTGGAAAAGGCAAAAACGGTCAGGGCTTCCAGGCCCACCTGGCCGGCATATCGCACCAGGGCCTTCAGGGCTTCCACCCCCTGGCGGTGTCCCATCAGGGTGGGAAGGCCCTTTTGCTTGGCCCACCGCCGGTTGCCATCCATGATGATGGCCGCATGCCGCAGCCCGCTAGTCTGGATCAGCTGGGGAATGGGTTCGGTGGAGGGGATCATCCGGCCCTGTCAGGTTGCTGGGTTTTTCTTTAGGAGCCTTGCCTTGCCCAGTGCCCCTAAAGAAAAACAGCTTTACCTGATTAGAGGAGATGACATAGTGTAGTAGTAGGTGTGTTCGTCGGTAAAGCTGGAGAATTGAGTAGTTCGTTTTGTTTAACTTTCGCGGAACCTATTATAGCAAAACCGGACCCTAGGTGTGCGGATCACAATATTTAAATTTTGTGAAATCCGCGGGCTTTGGGGAAGGGGGAAAGGACGGCCTTTTCCGGGTTGCGGCCATTTTAGGAAACGTTACTTGCTTTTTTCCGTTTGCATTGCACAGCCACGCCCCAAGCCGCCCATGGCGCCCCGGCCCCCGCGGGACGCCTGGGAAAGCCCCTTGCGCCCAGGCCATGTTTCGGGCATGGCCCGACAGGTTTACCAGGCCGATGGCAACTGAAAGGTGGTGGTGACCCGGTCGGCCTGGATGCCATCGGCATCCGGGGCGAAATCGGTTCGCACCGTCCGGTTCAAGACGCTCACCTTGTCGGAAGGCATATACTGGATGAGGGCCCGCAGGTTTTGGAACTGGCAAATGGCCCGGGCCATGGTGCGCAATTGCGCCAGGGCGCCTTGCTGCTTGCCTCCGTCAGTGCTGTTCAGGTCGGCGGCAAAGCTGTCCCCCGGAAACACCGCATCCGGGGAATCCATAACATGGTGGCCGTTCACGAAGACCGCCTGATCGGCCTGGGCGTCCGCCCCCTTTTCCACGATGAACTTGACCTGCGCGCCGCGCTGCTCGATACGCACCGCGCCAAAACACGGCATGGACAGTGATGACATGAAAGTATCCTCTTCAAATGGCTGTTGGAAGAAAACCGCAACCCGCCCCAAAAATGCGCAAAGACAGCCGGGCATGTGCGACCCGGCTGTCCGCGTTTTACCTGGAGTTTTGGCCTAGACGGCGGCCAACTGGCGGCACTGGGCCACCACGGCTTGCACCCGGGCGGCCATCTCGGCTTCCTCAGCCCGGTTCACGTAGGCGCCCACGCCCACCACGGAGGCACCGGCCTCGAAAGCTTGGGCCACGTTGTCGGCGGTCAGGGCAGTGGCGCTCATCACCGGCACCCGGGAGGCTTTCACCAGCAGGCGGGTGTTGGCCAGGGTGAGGGCCAGCTTTTCTTCCGCGCTGATGGTTTCCACCCGCTGCTCGCCGGTCACACGCACGGCGCCTTCGGTCTGGATGAGCTGAACACCCAAGGCCTCCAGGCGCTGGGCCATATGCATCTGGTGTTCGGGAGCCAGGTAGCCCGGCACGGTCACGGAGATCCAGGCGCGGCCATCAACCAGGCGCACGGTTTCCTCGGCTAGGGCCAGCACGGTATCGGCATCCAGGAATTGCCCCTGGGCGTAGAGGGCATCGAAGTTGCCCAGTTCCACCACGTCGGCGCCGGCATCCACGGCGGCGGCCAGGGCCTGGGGTTCCACGCTGGAGGCCACCACCACCCGGTCAAACTCCCGGCGCACGGCTTCCACGATGTCCACGCGGGCGGCCACATCCACGGCGTCAGCCCCGCCGTCCCGGGCGGCACGCACCACGGCCTGCACATGGGGCCGATCGAAATTGGCGATCCCGGCAATGATTTTAACGGCCCGGCGGGCTTCCACGGCAGCCCGGAAGGCTTCCAGTCTTTGATTCATGGCACTCTCTCCTAAAATGATATGGCTGACATTATACCCAAAACGGCCCGGGGGTTCAGACGGAGAAGATCTCCACCTGGGCCTCGATGGCCGGGTCGGCGGCCAGGGCTTCGGCTTTCTTGGCCTGGGCCCGCTCGCTCAGCCCCAGATCGGCCAGGGCCTTATACCAGTAGTAAAGAATTAACCCCCGCAGGCCGGCGTCCCAGGTGTCCAGCAGGTGTTGGAAAGCCGCATCCATGGCCGTCTCCGAATCCAGCCGCCCTTGCAGGTAAGCCTGGTTGGCCCGGGCGTCCAGATGGTCGGGATCCAGGGCCACCACCTGATCAAAGGCCACCATGGCCGACTGGTACAGGGCCCGCTCGTCGCCCGCCACCTGGGCCTGGCGGATGAGACAAAGCCCCCGCAAAAAGTGGGCCGGCACGCAGTCGGGAAAGGCGGCGATAATCTCCTCCAGGGTGCGCCGGGCCTGGTCCAGCTCGCCCATCTTCAGGTACACCTCCCCGGTGCCGATGCGGGGCTCCACGTAGTCGCTGGCCAGCTCGATGGCCCGGCGGTACTTTTCCAGGGCGTCCTCGTAGTCGCCATGGCGATACAGGATGGTGCCGTAAAAGAAGTTCACCCGGGCCGAGTCGGGTTGCTTGCGGATGACCGGACGCATGCGGCGGACGGCTTCCATGGTGTCCCCCATCTCGCACAGCACCAGGGACAGGTTGATGCTGGCGTCCTCGAAGTCGGGACGCTCCTCCAGGGCCTTTTCCAGGTGATGCATGGCCTTTTGCAACTCGCCCGCCCCCATAAAGTGGGTGCCCAGCATATAGTGCACCTGGGGGTTCCAGCGATCGCGGCGCTCGATTTCCAGCAACACCTCGATGGCCCGCTCGGACTGGCCAGTCTTGATGAGGGCCATGGCGAAATTGAGCATCACGTCGATGGAATCGGGCTCCTCTTTGGCGGCCAGCTCCAGGTGGGCCAGCGCTTCGCCGTAGCGTTTCTCCTCCAGCAGGAAATGGCCATAATGGTGATGTACCCCCACCAGGTCAGGCCGCACCTCCAAGGCCTTGCCAAAGTGCCCGTAGGCTTCCTCATAATGCCCCTGGCGGGCCAGGGCCACCCCCCAGCTCAGGTAGGCCTCGGCCAGGTTGGGCTCCAGCATCACCGCATGGCGGTAGTTCTGGATGGCCACGTCCAGCCGGTTCAGGTTGGCCAGGATATCCCCCTGGTTCAGGTAGACTTCGGGCTTCTCCAGCTCCAGGTCGATGGCCTTGCGGGATTTTTCCAGGGCCTCCTCATAGCGCCCCAGCCGGTTCAGGGCCACGCTCCAGAAGTAGTAGGCCTCGGCATGCTTGGGCACGAAGCGCAGGGTGAGCCGGAACTTCTCGATGGCGTTTTCGTAGTCGTGCAGTTCGGCCAGCACCGCCCCCCACAGAAAGTAGACCTGGGGCTGGTAGCCATGGATGGCCAGGGCCTGCTTGAACTGGTGCACGGCCTCGGCGTATTTGCCGCTGCGGGCCAGGGCAATGCCCCAGTTGACATAGGGCTCCGGGTTTTCCGGGCTCAGCTCCACCGCCTTTTCGTACTTTTCGGAGGCTTCCTCAAACTTGCCCTGCTCCACCAGGGCCGCCCCCCATAGCATATAAGGGTTGGCCACCTTGGGATCGCGCTCCAGGGCCTGCTTGAATTTCTCAATGGCCTCCTCCAGGCGGTTCAGCTTGGCCAGGGCCACCCCCCAGTTCAGCCAGGGCTCGTAGCGGGTGGGGGAAATCTCGCTGGCCTTTTCGAACTTCTCCAGCGCCTCGTCCATCTGCCCGCTCTGGGCCAGGTCGATGCCCCAATTCACATAGGCCATGGCGTGATCGGGGGAGGTTTCCACCGCCCGCTTGTAATCGTCCACCAGCCGGTTATAGCGGCTGATCTTGTCGACAAAGTTGCGGAACGCCTTCTTCATATCGCCCTATCAAAAACCAAAAAGCGCCTGACGACAAGCGCTTTTTGGCAAACAAACCTTTGGGGGCGGGGTCAATCCGCCTCGTCATCCACGGCCCAGTGCTCCAGGCCATCCAGGTATTCCAGCAGATCCCCCTGGTGGTAACGGATTCTCGGCAGCTTGCGGGCCTGGTACTTGCCTACCGTAAAGTCCAGGGCCTCCAGTTTTTCCACGTAACGACGGGTCGAGCGTTGCATGCCGAATTCTCTCCTCTCGCTTACAGGCTGCACATACGAATTAACGCCTAACTGCGGTTTCCCTCCTTTCTTTTGACGTGGGGCGTTCAGGCTAGTCCCGGCCATGCGGGGGCGTCCCCGCCACAACCGGACACAGGCCCCTCTGGACGACGCACCCCCGGGCCCACCCCGGATGCATGCATCGAACCAACAGCGCTAACAGCATGTCCATATATGACATGTTCCATCTTCCTCACTAACCAACCACCCCCTAAGTGGTCGAATTTTTGCGTCGGGGCCAAAAGGTTTGAACAGATGTTTATTATAACAATTGAAGCGCTGCCGTAAAAGCGGTCATCACGGTTTGTAAAAATCCGCCGCGCCCCTTGACGCCGGCAAAAATCAGGCTCTCATGCGCCCGCCGGGCATAACCGGGGCCCCATGCCCCCAAAGTGCCGGACGACTAGCCGATCAGCCCGTCGCCGATGTCGATTTCGCTGGATTTCATAATCAGCGCCTGGTAAATGACCTTGTCCGAGGAGGTGGACACTTTGGTAAACGGATCGTGGCTGCTTTTTTCGCGGGAATCTTCCAGCAGGCGCTTGGCCAGTTCCGCAATCTCCAGTACCAGCGCGTAACGGTTCTCCACCTTTTCGTTCAAATCGCAGGCAATCTGGGTAATGGTCGTACTCATCCGGACGGTCGCTCCTATATCTGCTAGCAGGGACGGGGATGCAGCACCAGGCTGCCAGCCGCCCCGGGGGGCCTTCCATTGTAATGAAAACGATCCCGCAAAGTCAATGTGGATCCGGGCAGCCCTGGGGCTCAGGCCGATTCGGGGCGGGTTTCCAGTTTCAGCTGGCGGGGGGCCTCGCTGGCGGCGACCAGCAGCTTTTCCGGCTCGCCGGCCTGCGGCGGGGGCTCGGGCGTGCGGGGAGAGGCAATGGTGAGGATGCGGAAGAACACCTCGATGAGATGGGGATCCCACTTGGTGCCGGAGCCCGCCTCCAGGATCTTGCGGGCTTCCGCCACCGGCAGGGCCTTGCGGTAGGAGCGATCGGAGGTCAGGGCGTGGAAGGCGTCCACGATGGAGATAATGCGCCCGGCCAGGGGGATTTTTTCGCCCTTGTAGCCGTGCGGGTGGCCGCTGCCGTCCCAGTTCTCGTGGTGGCATTCCACCCCGGGGATGATGTTGCGCAGCGACTTCACCGGGGCCAGGATTTGCTGGGCCCCGATGACCGGGTGCTGCTTCATAATCTCCCATTCCTTCTCGTTCAGGGGGCCCTGCTTCAGCAGGATGCTTTCGGGAATGCCGATTTTGCCAATATCATGCAGGAAGGCGGCGGTACGAATCTCCTCCACCTCGGCGGGGGTCATCTTGAGGGCATGGGCCAGCGCCACGGCATAGTTGGACACCGCCTGGGAGTGCCCCCGGGTGTAGCGATCCTTGGCGTCCAGGGCCCCGGCCAGCGAGGTGATGGTTTCCAGCATCAGGTCGTCGGCCTCGTGGGCCAGGTCGGCCTTTTTGTCCAGGTGGTTCACCAGCTCCCGGTAGATGCTGGGCACGTGGATGTTGTTGTACTTGCGGGCCACCTGCGAGGCAAACACCTCGATCACCGTCTTGTCGTTGAGTTGATCGATCTCATGGGAGCCGATGCGGGTGGATTCGCCGGTTTTGGAGCCTTTGAACTTGGCCAGATGCAGGGCCTGCTCGGCCAGCTTAAGCAATTGATCGCGGGCCTTGGTGTCATCGGGATATGTGGCATGCCCCACGCTGACCGACATGGCTTTCAGGTAATCCGGCAAACGCTCCCGCAGGCCGTCCATAATGCGGCCGGCAATCTCGTCGGCGGTGGCGGCGTCGGTTTCCGGCAGCACCACCACCACGTCGTCGCCCCCGTAGCGGGCCACGGTGTCCAGGCCCCGGATCAGCCGCTTGACCGTGGAGGCCAGGTGGCAGATGGCCTCATCCCCGGCGGTGTGGCCCAGGGTGTCGTTGATTTCCTGGATGTTGTTCACGTCCAGGATCATCACCGTCACCGAGGTCTGCTGCTTGTCGGCCCGGTCGATTTCCCGCTCCAGAATGCGCTGGAAGTAGGTGTAGCTGAGCAGCCCGGTCAGGTTGTCAATCTGGGCCTGCGAATTCATGCGGTCCTGCAGGATCAGGTTCCACACCAGCTGGGCAATCTGATCGCGCAGGGTGTAGACGTAAGACAGCTTGGCCTGGGAGAAATGGTCCATCTCCCGGAAGCCCAGGGTGAGCATGGCAATCACCTTGTCGCCGGCAATCATGGGTACGCTGAACAGGTTATACTCGTGGCGCTGGCGCCCGTCGGCCCCGCCCGGCCTGCCACCGTCCTCCCGCCCGGCGGGCAGCGCGGCCATCACGTCCTCGCCCAGAGCCTTCAGACTGGGGGCAAAGGTGGTGTCCTTGCGATGGTAGGCCTGCACCAGGTGGTTGGCATGGTCGGCCATGGAGATGATGGGCTCGGCGAATTCCCCGCCGGGGGCCGGATGCAGGAAACGCACCCGGATAAGGTCGCCCCGCTCATCCAGCACCGAAAAGCACAGAAAATCAGGACCGGAGCCGTTTTTGAGCCGCTTTAAAAAGAACTGCCAGATGTCTTCCAGGGTGGAGGCCGAGGTGATCAGCTTTTTGACTTCCTCTTCCGGCGTGCTGAGACGGGTTTTGGACATTTTGCTGGCGTGGCGCTTTTCGGCCCCGTTGATTTTCTCGGCATGCAGCATGCGCATGGCCGCCTGATCCAGGGAGATACACATGCGCGACCATGCCTTGGCCAGCATCCCGGTTCCGTTTTTCTGCTCCGCCTTGTCCACGTAACCTCCCCGCGGTACTCACACCCGATGAGGCTATTGTAACATATTGTTGAGCATTGGCGGCGGTTAAATCAGGGCCAGCTCCCGGCCGAGTTTTTCGAAGGCCTCGATGCAGCGATCCAGCTGCGGCTGGCTGTGGCCGGCGTTGATCATGATGCGCACCCGGGCTTTGTCCTTGGCCACGGTGGGAAACACGATGGCCCGGCCAAAGATGCCCTCCTCAAACAGCCGGGCGCTAAGCTTCTGGGCGGTTTCGCTGGCGCCCACGATGACCGGGCAAATGGGGGAGTCGCTTTCGATGGGCAGGCCGATGGATTTCATGCCGGCCTTGAAGTAGCGGGCGTTGTACCACAGCTTTTCAATCAGGGCGTCGTCGCTGGCCAGCAGGTCGATGGCCGCAATGCATGAGGCCACCACCGCCGGGGGATGGGGGGTGGAAAACAGCAGGGGGCGGGCCTTGTTGATCATGATCTCGCGCATGGCCTGGGTACTGGCTACGTAACCACCCATCGATCCCAGGGCCTTGGACATGGTGCCCACCACAATGTCCACCCGCCCGTGCAAACCGAAGTGATCCACGGTACCCCGGCCATGCTTGCCGAAGACCCCGCTGCCGTGGGCATCATCCACCATCACGATGGCGTCGTATCGCTCGGCCAGGGCCACAATTTCGGGCAGCCGGGCCAGATCCCCGTCCATGGAGAACACCCCGTCGGTCACGATCAGCCGCCGGCGGGCGCCCTGGTGCTTGCGCAGCACCGCTTCCAGGGCCTCCATGTCGCTGTGGGGGTAGATGTCCTTCTGGGCCTTGGCCAGGCGCACCGCGTCGATGATGCTGGCGTGGTTCAGGGCGTCGCTGATAATCACGTCCTCCTCGCCCATGAGGGGAGGGATGGCCGCCATGTTGGCGGTAAAGCCGGATTGCAGCACCAGGGTGGCCTCACACTGCTTGAAGGCGGCCAGCTTGGCTTCCAGCTCCTCGTGGATGTCCATGGTGCCGATGATGGTGCGCACGGCCCCGGCCCCCACCCCGTACTGGTCGATGGCCTTTTTGGCCGCAGCCATCAGCCTGGGATGGTTGGTCAGCCCCAGGTAGTTGTTGGAGGAAAAGTTCAGGATTTTGCGGCCGTCCATGACGATTTCGGCCCCCTGTTGCCCGGAAAAGGGCCGCAGGGACTGGTACAAATGCTGGTCCTTCAGGGCCTGGATCTCGTCTTTCAGAAAATCCAGCCGGTGTGAGATGGTATGCATCGTAGTCATGTTATCGCCTCTGTCAGAAGTGGTGCTGTTTCATCAATGGTTTCAACTTGTGCTTTACGCCAATCTCCATATGTTTGTTGAGTGCCCTTCAACCTCCACCAGTAATGTCCACTCATGGGGGTCCCCGCAACAAAGGATGCCGCCCTGGAAGGACTTTTAAAGGCCTTGTCTTTGGTTAGCCGAACAGTTTCGTTAGGAAGCGCATCAATTAAAACACCATCAGCCAACGATTTTTTTAGATCATCAATAATATAGGCGTATCTGTCAGATTTTAAAGTGGGCGTTACCTGATTGGGATGTCGGCAAGTTGCTCCCGCCATTACTATAAATTGGCCCTCAGCCATATACGCTTCAGCCTGTATTTTGCCCTCTAAATACGTCATTTCAAAGATTGGCTCTCCGACATTAAGAGCCGTATCCAAAGCAGCTTCCTGATTTACGCTTCTTTTCGGCACTTCTTGAAAGAACGAATAACCTAGCACGGGAAGCAAAATGTGGAGCTGCTCGAGAACATATTCCATGTCAGCTCGCTCCGCCTCCGGCAATAAAACAGGTGAGCCTTGATTGCTATTTCTAAACGTCGCAGTGCCAAGATTTTTTATTATTTCTATAATTCTGGCTTCTAGATATCTTGCGTGACTTTTGGTGAGATTTTCATCTTTACTGATTACCAAGGCCACTTGTTCAAAAAAATCTTTATCTTCCGACGAATCATGTTGTTTTAAACGTTTTGCCACATCATCACTTTCGCCAACATACACCAAGGGCATCGTTGGCGCGTCAGGATCGGGACCAACCAAAAAATACACTCCAGTTTTTGCTACTTCTGGTCGCTTCAGCGCATCTGGCAATAGCCCCCGTGGAAAACTTAAAACTTTACCGGTCCAATTCATAATCTCCGCGGTAATTAATCCAGTAGGGGAGCCATCGACCAAAAACAGCCTTATCGTCCTTCCACGCTCTACCATTCTGTCTTAACCCCTGATTTATTTGCTGGGATCCAGCAGGATCTTGCCGCTCACCCCCTGCCGGATGAGATCCATGGCCTGCCCGAACTCGGACAGCCCCAGGCGGTGGGTGATGATGAAATCCAGATCCAGCTTGCCGGTTTCCAGGAGATCCACCATCAGGAACCAGGTGCCGAAAATCTCCCGCCCGTTGATGCCGATGACTTTCGCTTCCTTGAAAATCACATCCGTGCTGAGATCGATGGACACCGGCCCCTTGGGAATCCCCATCAGCACCACGGTGCCGCCCAGCTTCAGCCCCCTGAAGGCGTCGTTGATGGCGGGGGCGGCCCCGGACATTTCCAGCACCACGTCCACCCCGTGCCCCCGGGTGTGGGACTTCACCGCCTCGGAGACCGGGCCGTCGGCGGGGGAGAAGACCGCATCCGCCCCGGCCTGGCGAGCCAGATCCAGTCGGAAGGGGGACACATCGGAGGCCAGCACTTTCAAGGCGCCCATGGCCTTGGAGATGGCCACCGCAAACAGCCCCAGCGGGCCACAACCCACCACGTGCACGGTCTTGCCTGAAACTTCCGCCCGGGACACGGCATGCACCGAGTTGCCCAGCGAATCGAGCAGGGCCCCGTATTCCGGCTTGATGCCGGGGGGCAGCTTGACCACCTGCTTGGCGGGGATGGCCACGTACTCGGCAAAGCAGCCGGGCAGATCCACCCCGAAAATCTTCACGTTCTCGCAGATGTGCTTGTTGCCGTTCAGGCACTGCAGGCAGTGGCCGCAGGCCAGGTGCATCTCGGCGGACACGTAATCGCCCGGGACGAAGCCTTCCACCTTGTCCCCCACCGCTTCCACCACGCCGCAGAACTCATGGCCGTACACCAGGGGCGGCTTGATACGTCCGGCGCTCCACTCGTCCCAGTTGGTAATGTGGAAATCGGTGCCGCACACCGAGGCCAGCGACACTTTAATCAGCACGTCCTTGGGCCGCACCGCCGGGCGCGGCACATCGGTATACTCAAAGCCTTCCGCGGCGGCGGGTTTCAGGATGGCCTTCATCCGTCCCCCGGTCGGTGCGTCGGTGGCCGTGTGCTCGGCCAGGATCTTGCTCATGGCGCCCTTTCATCCATTTTGCCTCTTAGCATAGCGAAAAGACGGCGGCGGGAACAGGGGGCATGCCGGGACCTTCACCGGGTTTATTGGGGTATGCAGATTCCCCTGTTCATCCCCTCCCTATCCACAAGCCCCTTCCACAGGCCGGTTTTAGCGCGCTTTGGGCAGGCCCTTCAGCCTGCCGATAGCGTGGATTGGCAATGGCATGATCCCATCGGGCAAACGGATAGCGTACTCATCGACCACATGAGGGTCACCCTAGAGCGGCTGGCAAAGTATCGGACAGCCAAGCCCGCAGGAAACGGCAGGCTTTGGCAAGACGCCGTGGCCCGCAACCTGGAAATACTGGGCGAAGTCGCCAACCAGCTTTCCCCGGAATTCCGCAAGGCCAACCCCGACCTCGCGGTGCATTCGCATTCACTCATCCAATTGCGGCGCGTGCTGGTGCACCGTTATTATGCCATATCCCCAAACCGCCTGGAGCAAGGCCTGAACCATGCCCGCAAGCTGGAAGCCTGGCTGGCAATCCCCCCAGTGTTCCCTGGCCGAGCCGCCCAGCCCTTGCCCTCAGGAGAGCCCGCCCCAAACAACCCGGCCATCCAACGCAAGAAGCTGCGTCCCACCCCGCGCCCGGAAGAAGCCCTGCGCAACGATATGCAGGCTGCCATCCACCGCATGCGCAGCTTCATGCCCAAACGCTTCGAGGACTGGAAGGCCGACGCCATGCGGCGGGACGCCGTGCTGCGCAATCTCGAACTGCTGGGAGAAGGGGCCCTGCAAATGCAGCGCCTGGGCTACCTGCCGGATCATGACCCCTTCTGGAAGCCGTTCATTCGCTTCCGCCATGCCCTGGCCCATCGCTGGCCCATCAGCGAAGACCTGCTGGTCACCTGGCGTATGGTCACCGAGGAGGTTCCCCGGGCCGAAGCCCAACTGAAAGCTTCCCGGCTGCGCCTCACCGGCTAGCCGAAAAAAGCGCTCCAGGCTGAAATTGGCTCAGGCCAGCAGATAGAGGCCGCTATCACCGGAGTCCCCGTAGGAGATGGTGTTGAAATCCTCGGGCTTTTTGGGCTCCTTGGTGGTAAAAGCCGGTCGCGGGCTGAAGAACTCGCTCAGCTGGCGACGATACAGCAGCGCCAGGGACGGGGGTTCTTTAGCGGCATTGTTGGCACCGTTCAAGGCCATGGTGGTGACTTCCTTCCCATTCCAAACTCGGACTTCCGGGCGCCAGGGCGACCCATCGCATCCACTTCCTTATTACAATCTAAAATAATAAAAACAATACAATGGGAAGAATTGCCCGGTTGGCCCGCAAGGGGGTTACACGTTGAAGCGGAAGTGCACCACGTCGCCGTCCTGCATCAGGTAATCCTTGCCCTCCAGGCGCATGAGGCCCTTTTCTTTCGCCCCCTTTTCTCCGCACGCCGCCACATAGTCATTATAGGCGGTCACTTCGGCCCGAATGAAGCCCTTTTCAAAGTCGCTGTGAATGATTCCGGCGCACTGGGGAGCGGTCATGCCCGCTTCAAACGGCCAGGCCCGCACCTCTTTCTCCCCGGCGGTGAAGTAGGTCTTGAGGCTGAGGGTGTCGAAAGCGGCCCGGATCAGCTGATCCACGCCCGAGGAACTGACGCCCAGGCTTTCCAGGTAACCTTGCTTTTCGGCCTCGTCCAGCTGGGTCAGTTCGGCCTCGATTTGGGCGGAAATGGGCACCGCAATGCGTCCTTCCTCCGCCGCCCGATCGAACAGGGCCTTGAAGTGGGGGTTTTTCATCGGCTCGCTGAGGTCGGACTCGGCCACGTTGCCGGCAAAAATGACCGGCTTGGCCGACAGCAACTGGGACTGGGAGAGCAACTTGCGCTCCTCTTCGCCCAGGGCGGCGCGATCGATCACCCCGGCCTCGTCGATAACCGGCTTGATCTTTTCAAAGAGGGCCAGCTTGGCCAGCGATTCCTTATCCTTCTGCTTGGCCAGCTTGGAAAGCCGCTCCATTTGCTTGTCGATGGAGGCGCTATCGGCCATGCACAGCTCGATGTGGATGGTTTCCAGATCCCGCATGGGATCCACCGAGCCTTCCACGTGCACCACGTCGGCGTCTTCAAAGCAGCGCACCACGTGCACAATGGCATCCACCTGGCGGATGTTGGCCAGGAACTGGTTGCCCAGGCCCTCTCCCCGGCTGGCGCCCCGCACCAGGCCGGCAATATCCACAAACTCGAACACCGCCGGGATGACCACCTGGGTCTTGGCCAGGTCTTTCAGCACCCACAGCCGGGCATCGGGCACCTTCACGATGCCCACGTTGGGCTCGATGGTGCAAAAGGGGTAGTTGGCGCTTTCCGCCTGGTAGGAGGAGGTCAGGGCGTTAAAAAGGGTGGATTTGCCCACGTTGGGGAGTCCGACGATACCGGCCTGCTGCAAGGGGGATCTCCTGGTTTTGTTTGGGGCGGGGCCATGCCTGCGGTATGATAGGGGGGTGAACCGAGTGAGCCTGAACCCGCCATGTCCGTCCCCTCACTGTACCTGAAACATGAAACCGCAATCAAGGCGTTGCCCCAGACGCCCCGCTTCGCCCTGGGCAACAAGTGGTACTTCGTGGGCATCGACATGGCCCCCATCGAGAACCTGGAAACCGGCATTGCCGTGCTGGACCGGGATCGCCGGCTGGTGCGCATGAACAAGCTGAACACCGACGAGCAGCTCATGCTGTTTTTAAGGAACCTGGCCCCCCGGGACAACCTGATTGTGGCCCTGGACGTGCCCAAGAGCCTGAGCATCCCCAGCAAGTGGCGCCAGCAGCAGATTAAGATGCATGCCCTGCAGCTGGAGGCCGAAGCCAACGACGGCGCCCCCAGCGATCGCTTCGCTCCCCGGGCCAAGGCCTTTTACCAGGCCGTGGACGAGGCGGGCATCTTTATGGTGAATTTTTTCACCCCGCACGCCCGCCTGCGCTACGACCTGGGCATTCCCTACCGCAACCGCAGCCCCCAGGGCTGCCGGGCCCTGCAAGCCCTGCTGCGCCAGCGGCTGGACATCAAGGACGTGCCCACCAACCTGGCCCCCAGCTCGGTGCTGGACGCCATAATCGGGGCCTACGCCGCCTGGTCGCTGTGCCATGGCAAGGAAGGGCATGACTTCAAGCTGTATACCGACGACGAGCAGCGGCTATATCTGGATCCCTTGGCGCGGCCCCGGCCCAAGCCGCCGGCCCGGAGTCGCCGCCGTCGCCTATGAACCCCTTCCAAAGCCTGCGGGGGTTTGATTGGCTGGCCGGCAGCTACATGCCGCTGGGCTTCCTGGCGGGCACCATTCTGCTGCTGCTGAAAATCGCCCAGGCCCAGCCCTCCCGGCGGGCCTTCCTGCTCATCCTGTTGCCGGTGCCCCTGCTGGTGCTGGCCTTTCGCTGGCCCTGGCTGGAAAGCGCGTTTCAGCTCTACACGCCCCTGCTGGGGCTGGCCATGCTGATTGACGCCTTCTGGCTAAGCGTGCCGGCCCACCGGCTGACCCTCTCCCGCCAGGTGGAGACGCCTTGCCAAATTGGGCTGGAGAATTCGGTGACCCTCACCCTCCACAACCAGGGAGCGCGGCCCATCCAAGGCTGGGTGGAGGACGGGGCGCCCCCGGATTTGCTCCGGCACCTGCCCCCCGCCGCCCGCCGGTTGCCGGTTGCCTTGGCCTCGCAAGGCACGTGCACCCTGCACTATACCCTACTGCCCCTGGATCGGGGCAGTTATCCGCTGGCCCCGGCCCGGCTGCGGTATCAATCCCGCCTGGGCCTGTTGTGGCTGGGCGTGACGGGGGCGGGGCCCGACACGTTGTCCGTGGCTCCCAACCTGCGCCGGGTACGACGCATGCGCATTCGCTATTCCCGATCCCTTAGCCGGGGAGAGTTGCAAAAGCGCAGCCTGGGACTGGAAGGTACCCGCTTTAGCGGACTGCGAAACTATTTTCACGGGGATGACGTGCGGCGCATTGCCTGGCAGGCCACCGCCAAACTGGACGTCCCCATTATCCGCACCTACGAGCCGGAGGTGGAGCAGCCCATTCTGGTGTTGCTGGACGCCGGGCGCCGCATGATGGGGCGCACCACGGGCAAGCAGCCGGGCATCGCCCTGCGCAAGTTTGACTGGGCACTGAACGCGGCCCTGGCCTTTTTGTCGGTGGCCCAGGACCGGGGCGATTGCGTGGGCTTCGGGGCCTTCAGCAACCGGATTCTCGCCCATGTACCGGTGGGGCAGGGGGCCTCCCACCTGCGGCGGGTTCAGGACGCCATGGCCGCCTTGCAGGCCGAGCCGGTGGAGCCCCAGTACGAGGCCGCCCTGCTGCAATTCGCCCGCTCCCTGAAACGCCGGGCCCTCATTATCCTGATGACCGATCTCATCGATCCCGCCGCCGCGCGTAGCCTGCTGAAGGGGCTCAAGGCCTTCTCCGCCGGCCACCTGCTGCTGGTGGTGACCCTGGCGGACACGGAACTCTCCGCGCAACTGGCAACATTGCCCCAGTCCTCCCTGGAAGCCTACCAGCGGGGAATTGCCCAGGACTTACGCGCCCTGCGCCAGCATACCCTGGGCGAGCTGAACCGTGGACACCGTTCCGCCGTGGTGGAAGCCGCCCCGGACGAGCTGGACACGGCCCTCATCCAGCGCTACCTGGCCCTCAAACGCAGGAACCAGTTCTAGGCTACTGCATGAAGTTGTTTTCCAGGAATTCGGCCAGGGTGGGAATGCGGGGTTCCTTGCCCATGA
Organism: uncultured Vampirovibrionales bacterium; assembly: GCA_964390635.1. GTDB lineage: Bacteria > Cyanobacteriota > Vampirovibrionia > Vampirovibrionales > Vampirovibrionaceae > CAYMIG01. Next base: position 55,673 of record CAYMIG010000010.1, read on the forward strand.
AGGCCTGCACCATCAGCCAGATCCACACCCCCAGCTCCACCAGGGCAATCAGGAAGTAGACCAGCCCGGCCAGCAAGCCGATGACCGGAATAAAACCCAGCACCATGAACACAATGCCCAGCACCAGGCAGATGAGGAAAAAGGCGATGGCTTGCAGGGAATGGAACTTGATGTAGTCCGACTCCCCCCTTTTAAGCAGGTAGATGGCGGCGGTGGGGATGGCAAAAATCGCCACGCCGGCATAGCTGAGTCCGGCCCAAAGCTTTTCATCACTGTTGGGGGGCAGGGGAGTGGTCACGGAAAATCCTCCTCAAAACGGCAGGTGGAAACGGCGGCCCGCACATGGCCGGCAAACATCCCGCCCCACGCGGGCAGGAATGTCACCATCATACCGCCGATGCCGATCGAGGGGAAGCTAGGAGGTAATTTCCGCTTCTTCCTCGTCCTCAAAGGTGAAATAGACCCCTTCCAGGTCTTCGGCTTCCGTCAGTTCAGCGGCAGCGGCCTCCTCAAAGCCCGCCTTTCGGATGGATTCCCCCTTGGCGGACTTGGCACGCCCCAGCAGCTTGGTCTTGTGCCGGTTCAGCACCCGGTCCACCTTGTCGGCCAGCAGATCGATGCTGCCGTAAAGATCCACGGAGGCGGTTTCCACCCGCAACACCGCCCGGTTCACCACCACGGTGGCTTCGGCGTGGTGGTTGTTGTTGATGCGGGGGTTCTTGTCCACGCTCAGGAACACGTGCACTTCCTGGATGAAGTCGAAATGGTGCTCCAGGCGGCCCAGCTTTTCGCTCACGTACGCCTTGATGGCATCGGTCAGTTCAATGTTACGACCGTTGACAATCATTTTCATGTCTACCGCTCCTCTCTGTCGGATCATGCTCATTATAAGGTTTCCGGGCGGGCTTCGCCACCGCCTTGCGCTCATCCGTTCGGGGAGCGCCAAACGGCTTACGGCACCGGCTGCAACTGGCCCGAGTGGTTCACACCCCGCGACTTGAAAGCCGCCGGGCCGGCATACTTGGCCATGGGGCCCAGCTCCTGCTCAATGCGCAGCAACTGGTTGTACTTGGCAATGCGATCGGAGCGGCTGAGCGAGCCGGTCTTGATTTGCCCGGCATTGACGGCCACCGCCAGATCGGCGATGTAGCTGTCCTCGGTCTCCCCGGAACGGTGGCTGATGATGGCCGTGTAGCCGGCCTGGTGGGCCATGTTGATGGCGCTCAGCGTTTCGCTGACCGTGCCAATCTGGTTCAGCTTGATGAGAATGCTGTTGGCCACCCCTTTGCGAATACCTTCCTCTAGAATAGCCGGGTTGGTGACGAACAAGTCGTCGCCCACCAGCTGCACCCGCTCGCCCAGCTGCCGGGTGAGGGCCTGCCAGCCTTCCCAATCGCCTTCGGCCATGCCGTCCTCGATGGAAATGATGGGATAGCGCTGCACCAGGTCGGCAAGATAGGCAATCATGCCCGCCCGGTCGAAGGTTTTGCCTTCCCCGGCCATCACGTACTGGCCGCCCTGGTAAAATTCGGAACTGGCCACATCCAGGGCCAGCTTGATTTGATCCTGGGTGTTGAAGCCGGCCTTCTCGATGGCGGTGAGGATGAGATCCAGTGCCTGGGCCGAACCCTGCAGGCTGGGGGCAAAGCCGCCCTCATCACCCACCCCGGTGGCCAAGCCCTGGGATTTCAGCACGCTTTTCAGGCTGTGGAACACTTCCGCTCCCCAGCGCAGGGCCTCGCTGAAGGAATAGGCCCCCACCGGCACGATCATGAACTCCTGCACGTCCAGGCCGTTATCGGCATGCGCCCCGCCGTTGAGAATGTTCATGAGGGGCACCGGCAGGACGGTGGCGTTTACCCCGCCCAGGTAGCGGTAGAGAGGCACCTTCAGGGTGGCCGCCGCAGCGCGGGAGAGGGCCATGCTGACCCCTAAAATGGCGTTGGCCCCCAGCTTGCCCTTGTTTTCGGTGCCGTCAAGATCGATGAGCAGCTGATCCACTTCCGCCTGGTGGAAGGCATCCTTGTCCATCAGCTCTTTCATGATGGTTTCGTTCACGTTTTCCACCGCCTGCAGCACGCCCTTGCCCAGGTAGCGGGACTTGTCCTCGTCGCGCAGTTCCAGCGCCTCCCGGGAACCGGTGCTGGCCCCGGACGGCACCGCCGCTCGCCCCATGGCACCGCCGGAGAGGATCACATCCACTTCCACGGTGGGATTCCCCCGGGAATCCAGAATCTCACGGGCCTGAATATGCTCCACGAACGATACCATAGCGTCTCTCCAATACAAACCGATACGGGGTGAAGGCCATTATAGCCGCAACATGGCCCAATTCCAATCAACCAGGCGCAGGGGATTTACAGCGGGCTGTCCAAGCCCTTGTCCTCCACCACGGTATAGAGGGTGTCGGCCAACTGGGGCGGGACGGCCTTTTCCGGCACCTGGGCCACCACCACCGAAAGCATCCGGTTGCCAAAACGGATTTGCAGCCGATCGCCCGGCCTCACTTCCGCCGCGGGCTTGGCCGTCTTGCCGTTAATCTGCACGTGCCCGCCCTGGCACAGCTCGCTGGCCACGGTGCGTCGCTTAACCAGACGGGACACTTTCAGGAACTTGTCCAGGCGCATCGGTTGAAATTAAGCCTCTTCATTGCAAAAAACATGCCTCCGGCCCATAATCGTTGCCATCGTTTCCCCAATTTCTAGGATCGGAAAGGCAGCGTTTCTTCGCCATGCATGAATATGATAACGAAACATTCCTGAATGCCCAGAAACAGTTGGATGAGGTGGCCCGGCTGATGAACCTGGATGCGGGGGTGCACGAGCGCCTGCGCCATCCCCGCAAGGCACTCATCGTGGCCGTGCCGGTCAAGCTGGACAACGGGCAAACCAGGGTGTTTACCGGCTACCGGGTGCAGCATGACCAGTCCCTGGGGCCCACCAAGGGCGGGATCCGCTTCCACCACGAAGTGAACCTGGGCGAGGTGGCCGCCCTGGCCATGTGGATGACCTGGAAATGCGCCTTGCTGAACCTGCCCTACGGCGGGGCGAAAGGCGGGGTCAACTGCTTCCCCGAGGAACTGAGCACCCTGGAGATGGAGCGCATTGCCCGGCGCTACACCACCGAGATTTTGAGCATGATCGGCCCGGAAAAAGACATCCCGGCCCCGGACATGTACACCAACGAGCAGACCATGGCTTGGATCATGGACACCTACTCCAACTTCATCGGGTACGCGGTGCCCGGGGTGGTCACCGGCAAGCCGGTGGCGGTGGGCGGCTCCCTGGGACGCCGGGAAGCCACCGGACGGGGGGTGGCCTACACGGTCAAGCTGGCCCTGGAAAAGCTGAAGCTGGGCATTGATAAACCCACCGCCGCGGTGCAGGGCTTTGGCAACGTGGGCAGCGTGACCGCCAAATACCTGGACCAGATGGGCGTCAAAGTCGTGGCGGTCACCGACGTGCAAGGCGGGGTGTACTGCGAAAACGGCCTGGATATCCCCCGCCTGCTGCAATACGTGGCAGACCGGGGCACCGTGGTGGGCTTTGACGATCTGCCGGCCATCGAAAACAAGGAGCTGCTGGCCCTGGATGTGGACATCCTGGCCCCCTGCGCCCTGGCCAACGTGATTACCGAGGACAACGCCGACTCCATCCGCTGCAAAATCCTGGCGGAAGGGGCCAACGGCCCGGTCACCCCGGAGGCGGACAAGATCCTGCAAAGCAAGGGTATCTTCACCATTCCGGGCATCCTGGCCAACGCCGGGGGCGTGGTGGTATCCTACTTCGAGTGGGTGCAAGACATCCAGCACCTGTTCTGGAGCGAGGAACAGGTGAACGACAAGCTCACCTACCTGATGGGCCGAGCCTTTGAGGAGGTCTATGACATCTCCCAAAGCAAACGGGTAGATACCCGCACCGCGGCCATGATGATTGGGGTGGGCCGGGTGGCCGCCGCCAAACAACTGCGGGGCCTCTACCCTTAACCCGCCCGGCGAAACGCCGATCTGCATCCCGGCTTTGCCCCGGACAACAAGCCCAAAGCGGCTCAAATCCTGAAAGGATCAGCTTGACGCGCGGGTTGGGCTTGCCCCACAATCGTAAACACAAGGCCAATGTCCCGAACCGGGCACCGGCGGGGCCCCTTCATAAGATTTTACATTCAAAGTCCGTAACAACGTCTTTTGATCGATCATGGCGCCTTGCTATGATACACCCATTCGAATTGAGAGAGAGTTAGATTATCGTGTCAGAGCTTAGGGACCGGGAAATTGCACTGTTGCTGGACGTTTCCGCCGCCGGAAACTCGGCGCGGGCCTGCCACTTGGTGGATGAATTCGTGGGCCGATTGGCCGAACATCCCCAAGGGGTGCTGGTGGACCTGAACGCCGGTGACCTGCTGCTTACCCGGGGCATCCTGACCAAGATTCGCCATCAGCTGGAGCGGGCCGGGGCGGTGCTGGGCACCGTCTATTCCACCGTGCCGCAAACTCAGCAGGCCGCCCTGGATGAAGGGGTGTACGTGAAGGAAAAGCTGAAGGTGGAATGGCGTCCGCTGCGCACCCCGCTGCCCGGCTCCCAGGCGCCGGCCGCCGGCACCCCGCCGGTAAGCAAGCCTAGCCTGCCTCCCCTGTCGGGCAAGGCGCATGCCGTGGATCTGCCGGACTTCAGCCGTCCGGGCGAGGGCCCTGCCGGCGTGGTTCTGCCGCCGGATCTGGGCAAGGCCGGCCCGGCCAAAAAAGAGCTGCTCCCGCCGGAGATTGCCCCAGTCCCGGAACCGGTGGGCCTGGAGCCCCTGGCCCCCGGCACCACCGCCGTACCGATGGAAGAGGTCACCGCCCTGGCCGATACGGCCTTTGACACCCTGTACCTGCGCCAAACCATGCGCTCCGGGCAGTTTGTGCGCTTCAACGGCAACGTGGTGATTATTGGCGATGTGCATGCCGGCAGCGAGGTGGTTGCCGGCGGGGACATCGTGGTGTGGGGCGAGCTGCGCGGCATTGCGCATGCCGGCGCCCAGGGCAACTACAAGGCGGAAATCCGGGCCATGAAGATCGAGGCGTTACAGTTGCGCATTGCCGACTACATCGCCCGGCGGCCCGATCGGATCTTCTACCACAAGGACGGGGCGGAGACGGCCATGTCTCCGGAACTGGCCCGGGTGGCGGACGGAGAAATCAAGGTGTTCAAGAGTCAATTGGCAAAAACGGAAAGAATGTGAGGAAGCAGCAGGTATGACCAAAGCAAAAAAAGACAAGGGTCGCGTCATTGTGGTCACCTCCGGCAAGGGCGGGGTGGGCAAAACCACCACCACGGCCAACATCGGAGCGGGCCTGGCCCGGATGGGCTTCAAGGTGGTCCTGGTAGATACCGATATCGGTCTCCGCAACCTGGATTTGCTGATGGGGCTTGAAAACCGCATCGTGTACAACATTGTGGACGTGGTGGAAGAGCGCTGCAAGCTGAACCAGGCCCTGGTGAAGGACAAGCGTATGCCCAACCTGTGCCTGCTGCCGGCGGCCCAGACCCGGGACAAGTCGGCCCTGAACGAGGAGCAGATGAAGTCGGTCACCGAGCAGCTGCAGGAGGAGTTTGATTTCGTGCTGGTGGATTCCCCTGCCGGGATTGAGCAAGGGTTCCAGAACGCCACCGCCGGGGCCACCGAGGCCATCGTGGTGTGCACCCCGGAGATGTCGGCGGTGCGGGATGCGGATCGCATCATCGGGCTGCTGGAAGCCAAGGAGGAAATCACCAACTACAAGCTGGTCTTGAACCGGGTGCGACCCGGCATGATCAAGACCAATGACATGATGGACGTGGACGATGTGCTGGAAATCCTGTCCATCAAGCTGCTGGGAGTAATCCCGGAGGATCAGGACATCATCGTCAGCACCAACCGCGGGGAGCCCATCGTGAACACCGAAGGGACGCTAGCCGGCCAGGCCTACCGTAACATCGCCCGCCGGGTGGCTGGGGAAGACGTCCCGTTTATGAACCTGGATGTGCCCACCACCTGGCTGGACAAGCTGAAAGGCCTGTTTGCCAGCAAGAGCGCCTAGGGTGCACCCCGATCGATAGATTCGCATAGAGAAGAGCATAGGAGAACCTGAGATGGGTTGGTTACGAAAAGTTGTGGATTGGGTTGATCCGCCGAGTCCCGCTGTCCAGAATTCATTGCCCAGCCTGCATGGCGCCCGGGGGGACGCCAAAAGCCGGCTCCGCTTGGTGCTGATGCATGATCGCACCCAGTTGTCGCCGGCGGTCATGGAGCAGATGCGGGACGAGCTGGTGGAAGTGATCAACCGCTACGTGGAAATTGACAAGGACGCGCTGGAGCTGAACCTGGAAAGCGAGTCCAACACCATCGCCCTGGTGGCCAACATCCCGGTGCTGCGGGCCCGGGCCGGCCTGGGCGCCACCTAGGGACCAGTCTCCATTCTCCCAACCTGAAAACCCTGCCCCCCCTGGGGGCGGGGTTTTTGCTGTGGGAGTTGGGCTGCCGATTGGTCCAGGCGCCCATGCCAAACACCCGGTCCCTCTGTGAAGAAGGGCCGGGTGGGGGAAAAACCGGGTTCGCGCGCCGGAGGGGAGGGCCTAGAAATCCAGGCCGGCTTCCCGGGCCGCGTCGGCCAGGGCGGCAATACGCCCGTGGTACAGGAACCCGCCGCGATCGAAGACCACGCTTTCGATGCCGGCAGCCTTGGCCCGCTGGGCCACCAGTTCGCCGACCTTGCGGGCGGCTTCCAGGTTGGCGCCAGAATGGGGGCGCAGATCCTTGTCCAGGGAGCTGGCGGCCACCAGGGTCACCGAGCGCACGTCATCGATGATCTGGGCGTAAATGTGCTTGCCACTGCGATAGACGGCCAGCCTGGGCCGCTCGGCGGTGCCGCTCAGGCGGCGACGCAAACGGTAATGGCGTTTGCGGGTCACTTCCTTGCGATTGGGGGTGCTCAACATGATGATCTACCTACGCTTGCTTACTTCTTACCGGCCTTGCCTGCCTTGCGGCGGATGCGTTCCTCGGTGTACTTCACACCCTTGCCTTTGTAGGGCTCCGGCGGACGCTTGCTGCGGATGAGGGCGGCGATCTGGCCGACCACTTCCTTGTCCGGGCCTTTCACTTCCAGCTTGGTGTTGGCTTCCACGGCAAAGGAGATGCCTTCCGGGGCCTCGATTTCCACCGGGTGGGAGTATCCCAGGGCCAGTACCAGCTTGTTGCCTTGCACCTGGGCCCGATAACCGACGCCCACGATATCCAGGCGGCGGGAGAACCCGGTGCTGACGCCCAGCACCATGTTGTTCAACAGGGTGCGGGACAGGCCGTGCAGGGAGCGGGCCTGGCGGGAATCGTCGCGGCGGCACACCAGCAGGGTGTTGCCTTCCTGGGCGATGCTCACTTCCGGGCGGAAGGTGCGGGTGAGGGAGCCCAGGGGGCCCTTCACCGTCACGGTGTTGCCGTTGATGGTGACTTCCACCTTGTCCGGCAGGTTGATGGGGGCTTTTCCGATTCTTGACATAGCTTTGGACCTTTTGGTTCAGGCTTAATACACGTAGCAGAGGACTTCGCCGCCCACCCGTTCGCGGCGGGCCTCGCGATCGCTCAGCAGGCCCCGGGGGGTGCTGACGATGGCCACGCCGGCGCCGGCCAGGATGCGGGGCAGGTTATCCACCTTGTAGTACTTGCGCAGACCGGGACGGCTCACCCGCACCAGCTTGCGAATCAGGGGATACCCTTCCTCGTCGTATTTCAGCAGCACGCGCAAGGTTTTGTGGCTGCCGCTTTCCCGGATCTCATAGCTTCTCAAGTAGCCTTCCCGCTGCAGGAGTTTCACGATTTCAACCTTCAGCTTGGAAGCGGGTACTTCGACCATGGGCAGGCCTGCCTGGCAGGCGTTGCGGATACGGGTCAGCAAATCTGCGATGGGATCGTTATACATGGTTAGTCTACCCTTTTCCTTCTATACTTACCAACTGGACTTCAGCACGCCGGGGAGCTTGCCCTCGTGGGCCAGCTTGCGCAGGCACAGGCGGCAGGTGCCGAATTGCCGGTAATAGGCGCGGGGACGACCACACAGGCTGCAGCGGTTGTGCAGTTTCACTTTCGGAAACTTGCCGCGGGCAGCTTTCACCCGTCGCTTTTCTTCTTTTACGGTCATCGAAGTTTTCGCCAAAATCGAATCTCCTGTTCAATCTTTCTGTCGCTCGTGACTTAGGATACTTTGGCCTCGGCCTCGGTGCGGGCCTTGCGGAACGGGAAGCCCAGGTGGTTCAGCAGGGCCCGGGCATCCATGTCGTTGCGGGCGGTGGTGACAATGGTAATGTTCATGCCGCGCATCCGCTGGATCTTGTCGTAGTCGATCTCCGGGAAGACCAGCTGGTCCTTCAGGCCCAGGTTATAGTTGCCCAGCCCGTCGAAACCCTTGGGGGACAGGCCCCGGAAGTCCCGGATGCGGGGCAGCACCACGCCGGTCAGTTTGGCGATGAAGTCGTACATGCGCTCGCCGCGCAGGGTGACTTTGCCGCCGATGGGCATGCCTTCACGGATCTTGAAGCCAGCAATCGACTTCTTGGCCCGGGTAATCACCGGCTTTTGCCCGGTAATCGCCTGCAACTCCTCCAGGCCGGCGTCAAACAGCTTGGCGTTCTGGGCGCCATCGCCCAGGCCAATGTTCACCACCACTTTCACCAGCTTGGGAACCTGGTAGACGTTGTCGTAGTTCAGCTCTTTCTGGAGAGCGGGGACGATTTCCTTTTCGTAGCGTTCTTTGAGGCTAGACATGTTGGGTTATCTCTTTGCGTTTCTGACAAAATCTGGGGGGACTAGGCGTCCAGGTGCTCGCCGGTCTTCTTGGCCACACGCACCCGCTTGCCGTTGACGGTCTCGGTGCGCACCCGGCTGGCCTGGTTGTTCTTGGCATCGTAGAGCATGACCTTGGACACGAAGAGGGGGGCCTCCATTTCCACCAGGCCGCCGCGCAGGCCCAGCATGGGGTTGCCGCGCATGGCCTTTTTCACCATGTTCAGGCCCTCCACCACCACTTTGCCGCGATCACGCATGACGCGCTTCACCACGCCGGTCTTGCCCTTGTCTTTGCCGGAAATGACCATCACGGTGTCGCCCTTTTTCACATGAAAGCGGTTGGGCAGGGGGCGTTGCTTGCTCGATTTGGATTTCAACATCAGCGGTTCTCCTTTTGCCCTAAAGCACTTCCGGGGCGAGGGATATGATTTTCATGTAGTTCTTTTCGCGCAGCTCGCGGGCTACTGGTCCAAAAACGCGGGTCCCGCGGGGATTGCCTTCCTTGTTGATGAGCACGGCAGCGTTCTCGTCAAAGCGGATGGTAGAGCCGTCGGCGCGGCGGCGGCTGGCCTTGGTGCGGACGATGACGGCGCGCACGATGTCGGATTTCTTCACCCCGGCATTGGGCTGGGCCTTTTTGACCACGGCGATGATGGGGTCGCCGATCTCGGCGTAGGTCTTGCCTCCCAGCACCCGGATGCACAAAAGCTCCAGCGCGCCCGAATTGTCGGCAACCTGTAATCTGCTTTCTTGCTGAATCATGGCTTAAACCTCCTGGACCCGTTCCAAGACCGCATCCAGACGCCAGGTTTTATCCTTGCTGTAGGGGCGGCTCTCCACGATGCGCACCCGATCGCCTTCGTGGCATTCGTTTTTCTCATCGTGGGCCTTGAACTTCACGGTCTTGTTTTGAATCTTGCCGTACTTGGGGTGCGGGTTGCGCTCGGTCACCGCCACCACGATGGTTTTTTCCATCTTGTTGGAGACCACGGTTCCGATCTTTTCCTTCTTGGGCATGGTGACTATTTCCGTCCTTTTTCGTTGAGCACTGTCTCGAGTTGCGCAATGCGGTGCTTCAGCTGACGCAGCTCGGCGGTATTGTCCAGCTGGTGCATGGCATGCTTGAAGCGATCCTCGAAAAGCTGTTTGCGGGCATTGGTGATTTCGGCCTGCAGCTCCTGTTCGCTGAGCTCGCGCATTTCCTTAATTTTCATGGGAACCTCCCAGGATTTCGTCCTTGCATACGATCTTGGTACGCACCGGCAGCTTCTGGGCGGCCAGCGCCAGGGCTTTCACGGCCAGCTCGCGGTTGACGCCTTCCATCTCGAACAGGAACTTGCCGGGCTTCACCACGGCCACCCAGTATTCCGGGTTGCCCTTGCCGGAACCCATCCGGGTTTCGGCCGGCTTCTTGGTGACCGGCTTGTCGGGGAAGATGCGGATCCAGATTTTACCGCCCCGCTTGATGGAACGGGTCATGGCCCGCCGGGCGGCCTCGATCTGGCGGCTGGTCAGCCAGCCCGGATCGGTGGTTTGCAGGGCGTAGCTGCCGAACTCAAAGTGGGTGCCGCGGGTTTCGGCCCCTTTCATGGTGCCCCGCATCTGTTTGCGGTACTTGGTGCGCTTGGGCATTAACATGGGTCAATTACTCCTCGGATTTCTCGGCTGGGGCTGCAGGGGCCGACTTCTGGGACCGTTCGCCGCGACCGCGACCACCCCGGCCACGTCCGCCTTCGTTGCCGCGGGGACCGCGCCCGGGTCCCCGGCGACCAGCGCCTTGCAAGCCCTGATCCGCCGCGCCTTCCTCTTCGGGCCGCACGGCCTTGGCTTTCACGTTGGACAGGGCGGTTTCGCCAGGCATCACTTCGCCCTTGAAAATCCATACCTTCACCCCGATGATGCCGAACACGGTCATGGCTTCAGCCACCCCGTAGTCGATATCGGCCCGGAAGGTATGCAGGGGGATGCGGCCTTCTTTGGCCCACTCGGTGCGGGCGATTTCCGCCCCGCCCAGACGGCCGGCGATCATGATCTTGATGCCTTTCACGCCCGAGCGCATGGAGCGCTGGATGGCCTGCTTCATGGCCCGGCGGTAGGCGATCCGCTTTTCCAGCTGCTGGGCAATGGATTCCGCCACCAGGGTGGCGTCCGCTTCGATGCGGTTCACTTCCATCACGTCAATCTGGATGTCTTTCTTGCCGGTCAGGTGCTGGAGCTGCTTGCGCAGGGTATCCAGGCCCTGGCCACCGCGGCCCACCACCATGCCGGGACGCCCGGTGATGATGCGCACAATCAGGCGCTGGGCCTTGCGATCGATTTCGATGCGGCTGACGGCAGCGGCCTTCAGTTTCTTCTTCAGGAAGCTGCGCACCTCGGCGTCTTCCTTCACGTTCTTGGCATAGGTGCGGGAGTCGGCAATCCAGGTGCTGTCCCAGCTCTGGATGATGCCCAGTCTCAAGCTTTTCGGGTTAACCTTCTGTCCCACGGGATGATCCTTCTACTTGGCTGCTTCTTGTACTTTTACGGCAATCGTCAGGTGGGAAGTCGGTTTCTCCCGACGATAGATGCGGCCCTGGGCCCGCGGCTTGTAGCGGCGGTAGGAGGGGCCTTCATCGGCGAACGCCCGGCTGACCACCAACTGGGTGGGGTCATCCACGCCGAACTTGACCTGGGCGTTGCTGGTGGCTTCGATAAGCTTTTTCAGCACCACCCGGGCGGCGGCGTACGGCATCAGCCGCAGCATGTTGTAGGCGTCCGAGACGCGCTTGCCGCGGATCACGTCCACCACCCGGCGGATTTTGCGGGGGGACATGATGATGTATTTCTGGCTGGCTTGGGCTTCCATGGACATTGATCCTTATTTCTTGGCTTTCTTGTCGCTGCCGGCATGCCCGCGGAAGAACCGGGTGGGCGCAAATTCGCCGAGCTTGTGGCCGATCATCTGATCGGTGATGTACACCGGCACGTGCTTGTTGCCGTTGTGCACGGCAATGGTGTGGCCGATCATATCCGGGGTGATCATGGAGCGGCGGGACCAGGTCTTTACCACTTTCTTGTCACCGCTGGCGTTGAGCTTCTCAATCTTGTCGTTGAGATGCTCATCCACGAAGGGTCCTTTTTTGAGCGAACGGGGCATATCCGGTGTAACTCCTATTTCCGTCGTCTGACGATATACTTATTGGTGGCTTTCTTGCGCTTGCGGGTCTTGTAACCCAGGGTGGGCTTGCCCCACGGGGTTACCGGGGTAGGACGGCCAATGGGGGCCTTGCCTTCTCCGCCACCGTGCGGGTGATCCACCGGGTTCATCACCGAGCCACGCACAGTGGGTCGGATGCCCATGTGGCGTTTGCGGCCCGCCTTGCCCAGGTTCAGGTTCTTGTACTCGGCGTTGCTGAGGGTGCCGATGGTGGCGTAGCACTCGGCGCGCACCATGCGCATTTCGCTGGAAGGCAAGCGCAGGGTCACGTAATCGCCTTCTTTGGCCACCAATTGCGCGCCGCCACCGGCGGAACGCACCATCTGGCCGCCACGTCCCGGCACCAGCTCGATGTTGTGCACCACGGTACCCAGGGGGATGTTCTTCAGGGGCAGGGCGTTGCCGGTACGGATGTCGGCCTCGGGACCGGAGGCGATGACATCGCCCACGTTCAGCCCCTCGGGCTTCAGGATGTAGCGCTTTTCACCATCGGCGTAGGTCACCAGGCAAATGCGCACGTTGCGGTTGGGATCGTATTCCACCGTGGTCACCACGCCACTCACGCCGTACTTGTTGCGGCGAAAATCGATGACCCGGTAGTGGTGCTTGTTGCCGCCGCCCTTGTGCCGGGTGGTGATGCGGCCATAGTTGTTGCGACCGGCATGGCGCTTCAGCTTGCGCAGCAGGGGTTTGTGGGGCGTATCGGTGGTAATGTCGCCGCTTTCGATGCGGGACATGCCCCGCACGCCGGCTGAAGTCGGTTTGAACTGTTTCACTGCCATGGCGACTAGACTCCTGTAAAGAGTTCGATCGGCTCACCTTCCACGGAGAAAATGGCTTTCACCTTCTCCTGGGTCTGACCGATGCGTTTACCGTAACGTTTGGAGCGGGCCGGTACCTTGACCAGGCGAACCGCCTTGACCTTGCGCCCCGGGAAGGCCAGCTCGAAAGCCTGGCTCAGCTGGATTTTGTTGGCCCCTTTCACCACCTCGAAGACATACTGGCTGAGTTCTGCCAGGGTGGTGGTCTTCTCGGTGACGATAGGCCGCTTCAGCAGGTTGTAGAGTTCGGATTGCTGGACCTTAGACATAAGCGACATACCTTTCGTTGATTTCTTCAACCGCCGGCGTGCTGGCCAGAACCGCATCGGCATCCAGCAGGTCTTTCACGCTCAGGTTGTGCGGCAGGCGCAGCTTGACGTTGGGAAGGTTGCGCACGGCCAGCCGCAGGTGCTGGTTGGATTCCGCGCGGTAGTCGGCCAGAATTAGCACTTTCTTGCCGTCCAGCCCCATGCCTTTCAGCAGGGCCGCCACTTCGCGGGTCTTGGGGGCGCTCAGGAATGAAAAGTCATCAAGCACCCGGAATTTGCCCTGGGCCGCCGACAGGCCGGAACGGATGGCCAGCACCCGCACCTTGCGGGGCAGGCTGAAGGCATAATCCCGGGGCTGGGGGCCAAAGGTGACCCCACCGCCAACCCACAACGGGGAGCGGGTGGAACCGGCGCGGGCCCGTCCGGTGCCTTTCTGTTTCCAGGGCTTCTTGCCGCCGCCGCGCACTTCGGAGCGGGTCTTGGTTTTGGCGGTACCGGCGCGGGCATTGGCCAGCTCCCGGCGCACCGCCTGGTACAGCACATGCTGGTTGGGCTCAATGCCAAACACCGCCGCATCCACCTGCACCTGGCCGGCTTCCTTGCCGCTTTTATCGAATTTTTTCAGGGATACTTTTTCTTCGGACGCCATGGTCGCAACTCCTACACTTCAGCCGGCTGGTTCCAGCGGGCACGCTTGGGACGGAGGGTCAGGAACCCGCCTTCCACCCCGGGCACCGCGCCTTTGATCAGCACCACGTTCTTTTCAGGGATCACCCGCACCACCTTCAGGTTGGTGACGGTGACCTGCTCGTTACCCATTTTGCCGGCCATGTTCAGGCCCTTGAAGACCCGGCCCGGCGTGGTGCCGGCCCCGATGGAGCCCGGCAGCCGGTGGGACTTGGAGCCGTGGCTCATGGGGCCGCGGCCATGGTTCCAGCGCTTGGTGTTGCCCTGGAAGCCTTTCCCGATGGATTTGCCGGTCACATGCACCACGGCGTCGGCTTCAAGGAAAGAACCGTTACCGGCAGGCTGAATCACGTCGCCCACCTTGAAACCGGCCACTTCGGCAGCCGGCAGGCGGAACTCTTTCAGCTTGCGGAACAGCGGCAGGTTGTTTTTGAGCAGGCGCTGCTGTTGAGCTTTGGTCAAATGCTTGGCTTTCGCTTCACCATATCCGACCTGGACGGCGGTGTAGCCGTCATTGTCCTTGGTCTTCACCTGGGTGACCGTCAACGGCAGAAGCTCAACCACCGTGACGGGGACAGCGGACCCATCTTCCGTGAACACCTGGGTCATGCCACGTTTTCTTCCAATGTATCCTGGAAAACTCACCTTGTTTACCTTTCATTTCGTGTAAGTGGTCTGAGTTTCAACTTATTCAGTTGTCAGTTGTACCGGACCCCTTGGGGGAGGGACGTCTAACCGCGTGAGGTATTCAATCTATTACAAGCGGACTTCGATATCAACCCCGGCTGGCAAATCCAGACGGGAAAGCTGGTTGGCGAAATCCTGGCCCGGGTCGATGATGTCGATCAGGCGCTTGTGGGTACGGATTTCAAAGTGCTCACGGGATTTCTTGTTCACGTGCGGCGAGCGCAGCACGCAAAACACCTGGCGGCGGGTAGGAAGGGGAATAGGCCCGACGACCTTGCCTTGAGCATTTTTTGCCACATCCACAATCTTGGCGGCCGATGCGTCAATCAACCGGCTGTCGTACGATTTCAGGCGGATGCGCACCCGGTTTTGTTTCGGGGCTCGTTTTTTGGGGGTCGTCGTGGCCATATTCCTTCTTTCCTATACGTCGTTGGTATTAACTAGCTGATGATGGAGTCCACCACACCAGCGCCCACGGTGCGGCCGCCTTCGCGGATGGCGAAACGCATCCCTTGCTCGATGGCAACCGGGCTGATGAGTTCCACTTCCATCACGATGTTGTCGCCAGGCATCACCATCTCGACGCCTTCCGGCAGGCGGATGGTGCCGGTCACGTCGGTGGTACGCACGTAGAACTGCGGACGGTAGTTGCTGAAGAAGGGGGTGTGGCGACCGCCTTCATCCTTGCTCAGCACGTACACGTTGGCTTTGAACTTGTTGTGGGCCTTGATGGAACCGGGCTTGGCCAGAACCATACCGCGCTCCACGGCGTTTTTGTCGATACCGCGCAGCAGGGCGCCGATGTTGTCGCCGGCCAGACCTTCATCCAGCAACTTGCGGAACATCTCGATACCGGTCACGGTGGTTTTGCGGGTGTCGCCCAGACCGATGATCTCGACTTCGTCACCCACGTTGATCTTGCCGCGCTCGATCCGTCCGGTCACAACGGTACCCCGACCGGTGATGGTGAACACGTCTTCGATGGGCATCAGGAAGGGCTGATCCACCGGGCGCTCGGGGGTAGGAATGGCTTCGTCAACGGCTTTCATCAGCTCGTTGATGGACTCCACCCATTTCGCGTCGCCTTCCAGGGCTTTCAGCGCGGAACCGCGGACGATGCGGATGTTGTCGCCGTCGAACTCGTACTTGGAGAGCAGTTCGCGGGCTTCCATTTCCACCAGGTCCAGCAGCTCGGGGTCATCCACCATGTCGCATTTGTTGAGGAAGACCACCAGCTGGGGCACGCCCACCTGACGAGCCAGCAGGATGTGCTCGCGGGTCTGGGGCATGGGGCCGTCGGTGGCGGCAATAACCAGGATGGCGCCATCCATTTGGGCCGCACCGGTAATCATGTTCTTCACGTAGTCGGCGTGGCCGGGGCAGTCGACGTGGGCGTAGTGCCGGGCGTCGGTCTCGTATTCCACGTGGGCGGTGGAGATGGTGATACCACGGGCTTTTTCTTCCGGAGCGGCATCGATCTCGTCAAACTTCTTGGCCTGGGCCTTGCCCTGGGAGGCCAGTACGGTGGTGATGGCAGCAGTCAACGTAGTTTTACCGTGGTCAACGTGACCAATGGTACCGATGTTGACGTGCGGCTTCGTGCGTTCAAACTTCTCGCGAGCCATGGTGCTGTTGTCTCCTTTTGTTGACTAATCTGAAACTGAACCTGATACTTTCCGGAGTGGGGCCGACGGGCGGCTTTTCCGTATGCCTTGCAGGGCGGGGTCTTCCAGTCTGGATTCGGGGCTTGATGGGATCCCTGAGTCGTTTCCTGGGAGTGGTTTGCGGTGGTCTTCTCCGGGAAGCCTTTTTCAGACAGCCGGAGACGTGCTCATTACATAATCACAAACAGAAAAAATAGAAAAGCCCATGACGAGATTTGAACTCGTGACCTTCCCCTTACCAAGGGGATGCGCTACCCCTGCGCCACATGGGCATATGGTCGTTTGTGACGTTCGGGAGTGAGGCCCACCGTATCACAAGAGATTGATGCCTGTCCAGAGGGTTTTTTGCGGCCCGGCCCGCAGGGTGAAAATTTGGGTAGGGTTGGATTTGAACCAACGTAGCTTGCGCAACGGTTTTACAGACCGCCCCCTTTAACCACTCGGGCACCTACCCATGGTTTTCGCCCTGAATCCGGACTCGCAAATAGCCGGTGATGGGACTCGAACCCGCAACCTACGGTTTACAAAACCGTTGCTCTGCCATTGAGCTACACCGGCCTGAGTGAAAGGGGTTTTTCCATCATAAGGCCAAAAACCGCCCTGTCAACATGAAAACCGGCTAGCCCAGAAGGCCCGACTTCTCCCCGGCGGAGCGGATCTTGCCCTCGATGCTCCCCCGGGCGTCCCGGCGATCGTCAATGCGCACGGTGGTGGATACCCGGTAGGCGCCCTGGGCAAAGGGGGCCTCATGCATGCGCCGGATCAGCTCCAGCACCCGGTCCAGCTCGCCTTCCAGGGTGGTGGACATGGCGTTCAGGCGATACTTGATGTCCGGGAACTGCTTCAACAGGCGATCACAGGCCGCCACATAGCTGCTGATACTGGTGTTGGCGGTACCCAGGGGCACGATGGTCACGTCGGCCAGCACGTAAGGCATAGGGAAAGCTCCTTTCTCAATCGGGATCACGCATCCGGTTGCTGCCAGGATTGAAGCATGGATTGGCGTTTTTTCAAATCGGCCAGTTCGGCCCGCAGGTCATGCAGCCGCTGCCGGCAGGCCCGGGTGGCTTCCGCGTAACCGCAGCAGGCCGGCACCGCCCCAAAGGGCGATTCCGGGAAGTCCCGGCACAATGCGGGACGATCCTCATAGATTTGGCAAGCGTTCTGCCCCCGCAAATAGCGACAGCGATACAGCACCAGCGCCTCGACATCCTCTCCCCTACTTTCAGCAATGGACTGGGAGGCTGCCAGGGCATGCGGGGCTTCCCGATTGGCGGCCTCCAGGTCGGGGTAGGGAACAAACTGGTTCAGGAAGGCCCGGGCCGTGAGGTCACCATCGGCAGCATGCCGCAGCAGCCGGCCCCAGGGGGCGATTTGCGCCGCGCCCCGGCAACATTCCCCGGAACGATCACAGGCGTTTTCCGGCCATCGAATCCCCAGCAGCCGTTCCCATTCCTGCATTCAGGCCTCCGCCATTTCCGGCCAGCGCATCACCAGGCGACCCACGGTCTCCTGGCGGGTATTGGCGCGGGTGTCCGTCAGGAAGGGGCCCAGCCGTTCATCCCGCAAGGCCTGCTCATCTAGCCAACCCAGGCGCTGGAGGGCGGCGGTCACCGCAAAAGCCCGCATTTCCGCCGATCCGTCGGCCATCTTCAGAATCAGCCCCTCTCCGGCCTCCCGATGGCTCACCCCAATCACCCCGTCCGCCCCCACCTTGGCCAGCAGCCGGCCTCGGCTCACCTGCATCAGCACCGTATCCAGGCGACCCTCCCCGCCAACGGCCTGGGGGTAAGCCGCCATGGCTTCCGCCAGCGGGGCAAAGGCCGCATTGCTACCCAGGTGGGCAAACAGCAGGGCCATGGCCCCCAGGGGCAAGTAGAATACCGGGGCCCCGCAGCCATCCACGCCCGTGGGAATTTCTGAAACGTCCCCCCAGGCCCCCAGCACAGCCAGAATCTCTTGTTGCAAAGGGTGGTGGAGATTGAGATACCCTTCGGTAGGCAGCCCGGCCTGCACGCAGTAGAACAGCATGCCCGCATGCTTGCCCGAGCAGTTGTTATGCAGGGCGGTGGGCGGGATGCCCGCCGCTTTCAGGGCCTGGGCAGTGGGCCCATGCAACGGCATGTGCGGGCCGCACCGCAAGGCGGCCTCATCCAAGCCCGCCTTGGCCAGGATGGCGGTAACCCGGGCCAGGTGCCAGGGGCTGGCCTCGTGCGAGGCGCAGGCCAGGGCCAACTCATCTTCAGAAAGCCGGGCATGAAAGCCTCGGGCCACCAGGGGGAAGGCCTGAAAAGGCTTGGCCGCGGAGCGGAAGAAAGTGGCCGTCTGGCGGGCCCCGGGAGTCTCGAAAACCCAGTTTTTGCGGGCATCCCGCACGGCAATCCAGCCGCCGTGACGGTTTTCGACCCGTGGCTCAGCCCCGTGATCCAGCGCCACGTCCCGGGTTTCCATGACCAGTGTCGGGTTAAAATCGCACATTTGGTGGAATTTCATTTGAAGAATTGTTAAAAAGTATTCTAGAATAGAAACGAACTGGTGGAAAAGCCGTCCTGATATCCTTATATAAGGAGAGGGCCCACCGGAAGGAAATGAGTCCTCTGTGTTGTTTAGCAGTCGGTTGATGTTGTGAAAACCCAGACCACACCACCATCGCCACCCTACCAGCAACCGGCTGCCAGCAGCACCGGCGCACTGTACATGGGGCAAAGCCACCAGTCCAGCCTGTGGTTCTGGCTGGGCCTGTCCCTGCTGGCCCACCTGGGCCTGGCCTTGCTGACCTTCCTGGTACTGTGGGTGCTGGCCAACATCATCGGCATCGACCTGTTCCCGCCCCTGAAGGTGCAGTCCCGGGACATCGAATTCGTGCTGGTGGAAAACTCCCCCGCCGAAAAGCCCCGCGACCCCAACACCCGGAACCGGGCCGAGCGGGCCAGCCGATCCGGCGGCAAGAAGATTGCCAACCAGCACCAGGCGGTGCCCCAAAAGGCGGCGGGGAACCCCTCCCCCCGGCCCAACCCGCGCCCGCAGTCGCAGCCCCAGCCGCAACCCCGGCAAGCCCAACCGCAGCCGCGCCAGGCTCCCCGCCAGGCGGTTCAGCGGCCCAGCACCCAACCAACCCAGCAACAACCGCCCACGCCGCAACCCCAGGCCCCCAAGCCCACCCCCCCGGCGCCGCGGGCTCCCCGGCCTACCCAGGTGGCCAGCAGCCGTCCCAGCTTACCTTCCAACCCGTTGGCCCCCATCAAGCTTCCTGGCAGCGGTACGCCCACCGCCCCGCGTAACCCCGGCGCTTCCGGCGGCGGCCCCGTAACCCGGGTTCCCGGCACCTCCGGCGGATCCAGCGGCGGCGGCGCCAGCGGCACCCCCGGGCCCAGCATGATTGCCGGCGGCCCTAGCGCGGCCAGCCGTGGCGGCGGGGGCGGTGCCGGCGGCAGTGGCTCCCACACCCAGAGCGGCTCCCCGGGCGGGGGCGGCGGGCGTTCCGGCATTGACGCCCTGCCCGAGCCCGACTTTGGCCCCTACATCGCCGAGCTGCAACGGCGCATCCGCAAGAACTGGAACCCTCCCACCGCCGACCGCAGCAAGCGGGTGATAGCCCTGTTCACCATTGGCAAGGATGGCCGCCTGATGAACTACCGCATCAAGCAGTCCTCCGGCACCCAGGTGGCCGATCAGGCCGCCCTGGCAGCAATTATGGCCTCCGCTCCCTTCCGGCCCCTGCCCGTCAACTACCGCGAAAACAGCATTGATGTCGAATTCATCTTCGACTACGAAATTTACGGCCAGGGCGGCAGCATCCATCGCCGCTAAAAAAAAAGCCGGCACCATTGGGCCAGCTCTTTCAGGGACACTTGTAGTCACATAGGGATAGGAGTGGGAGTGTATCGAACTACTGTAATAAAAACGATATACTCACCGGAATTGCCTGTCCAAAATATATCCTTTACATCTCTTTATAAACCCCGCCGGATATCCCTCAGATAAAAAGAAGTCACCTCAAAGGGAGGTGACTGTAACGTCTTATGACACAATAGGGATGGGAGTGGAAGTTTTCTTAATAGAATAAAAACAATCAACACCCCGGAATTGCCTACGGCATATATTCCGTTACATTCCGCCATATATCCGGCCCGGCGCAAACCACGGCCTGGCAAAGCCCTCAGGGCGGGCTGGGCTAAAGGCGGATGAGCAGGGTGCCGAAAATCCCCTCCTGGGCCCGGATGGCGGCCAGCACCGCATCGGGCGGCGGGCTGTCCAGGTTGAACACCATGATGGATTCGCCACCCGCCTCGGAGCCCCGTCGGGCCACCTGCAAGGCACTGATGTTCACCCCGGCGTTGCCCATGGGGGTGGCCACCCCGGCAATCATGCCCGGCTGGTCCCGGTGGGGGGCCAGCAGGATGAAGGGGGAGGGCTCCAGGGTCATGCGATAGCCATCCATTTCCACAATGCGGAAGATTTCATCGGAAATCAGGGTGCCGCTGACCGTATAGGTGCGTTCATCGGTGGTCAGCTTCACTTCCAGCAGGTTCAGGTAGTTATCGGCCTGGCGGGTGCTGGACTCTTTCACCTGCAGGCCGCTTTCGGCGGCAATGGCCGGGGCGTTCACGTAGTTCACCCCTTCCCGGGCATGCGAAAGCAGGCCCTTTAGCACGGCCAGGGTGAGAGGCTCGGCCCGGTACTGGCTGAGCTCGCCCTTGGCGGTGATTTCCACCGCCTGCGCCGCGCCGGTAGCCATCTGGCGCACAAAACGGCCCAGCACCTCGGCCATGGGCATATAATGCTTCACCGGATCCAGGATGTCCTGGCGCAGCAACGGGATGTTCACCGCGTTCTTGGCGTAGCCGAAGGCGAAATAATCGCGAATCTGCTCGGCCACGTCCAGGGCCACGTTCACCTGGGCCTCCTCGGTGCTGGCCCCCAGGTGCGGGGTGAGCACCACCTGGGGGGCATGCGCACCCAGGTTCAGCAAGGGGTTGTCCGGGGCCGGGGGTTCCTGGTCGAACACGTCGATGGCCGCCCCGGCCACATGCCCGGCGCGGATGGCCTGGGCCAGGGCCGCCTCATCCACGATGCCGCCCCGGGCGCAATTGATGATGCGCACCCCCCGCTTGCAGCGGGCCAGGGTTTCGGCGTTCAGCAGGTTCTGGGTTTCCCGGGTCTTGGGGGCATGGATGGTGATGAAGTCGGATTTCTCCAGCACCTCTTCCAGCGGCACGCTGGCCACCCCCAGCTCCTCGGCCATGGCCTTGGACAGGAAGGGGTCGAACACGTTCACCTTCATGCCCATGCTCAGGCAGGTTTTAGCCACCCGTCGGCCAATGCGGCCCAGCCCAATCACCCCCAGGGTCTTGCCAAAGACCTCCACGCCCATCAATTTGCTTCGGATCCACTGGCCGGATTTCATACTGGCGTCCCCTTCCGGGATGTGGCGGGCCAGGGCCATCAGCATGCCGATGGTATGCTCGGATGCGGCGATGGTGTTGCCTTCCGGGGAGTTCACCACGATGATACCCTTCTGGGTGGCTGCGGGCACGTCGATGTTGTCGGTGCCCACCCCGGCCCGGCCCACGATCTTCAGCCGGGTGGCCCGGGCAATCACGTCGGCAGAGACCGTGGAGGCGCTGCGGATCATCAGGGCATCGGCGGTTTCGATGCGGGCCAGCAGATCGTCATGCGAGAGCTTCGGCTCATAAACGATGTCGCAGGAGTCTTTCAGGATCTCCGCCGCCTGGGGATTAATCTGGTCGGTAATCAGAACCCGGGGACGCTCAGGCATGGCTGGCCACCCGTTCCTGGTGCACGGCCATGGCCGCGGCCACCCCGGCACCCGCCTTGACGGACACGCCCAAATCGCCCAGCACCTTTTCCAGGGCCGCCATGGCCATCAGGATCTCGCGTTCGGAGACATGGCCCAGGTGCCCGATACGGAAAATCTTGCCCTTCAGCTCTTTTTGGCCGTCGGCCACGATAATGCCGAACTGCTTTTTCAGGCCGGCCCGGATGGCCTCCACCGTCACCCCTGCCGGCGGCAGGATGGCGGTAACCGAGGGGCTGGCAAAGGCGTCGTCTTCCACAAACAGGGACAGGCCCATGGCCCGTGCCCCGGCCCGGGTCATATCCCGCAGGCGCAAATGGCGGGCGGCCAATGCCGGGATGCCTTCCGCCTGCATCATGGCCAAGGTCACATCCAACCCCAGAATGAGCGGGGTGGAGGGGGTGTAGGGGGTGGTGTCCTCCACCTGGGCCTTCTGGGTGCGGGTAAAGTTGAAGTAGTAGCCGGGGTGCCGGCAATTCTGGTGGGCCTGCCAGGCCCGGTCGCTGAGGGCCAGGAAAGACAGCCCCGGCGGTAGCATAAAGCCCTTCTGGCTGCCGGAGACGGCGATGTCCACATCCCAGGCGTCCAGGGCGAAATCGGTGGCCCCCAGGCTGGTGATGGTATCCACGATGGCCAGCGCCCTGGGCAAATGGCGGCGCACCACCGCCACCAGCTCCCGGATGGGGCTCAGCACCCCGCTGGAAGTCTCGCTATGGGTCAACAGGACGGCCTTGTAGTCCTGGGTGGCGTTGGCCTCCAGGTATTCGGCCAGCAGGGCCGGGGTAGGGGCCTCGCCGGGGGGCACGCTCAGGGTTTCCACCTCCAGGCCCAGGGCCTTGCCGATCTCCGCCCAACGCTGGCTGAACACCCCGTTCACCAGGACCAGAATGCGGTCTGCCGGGTTGGTGGTATTGCACAAGGCCGCTTCCATGGCCCCGGTGCCGCTGGCGGTGTACAGAAACACCTGGTTCTTGCACTGAAAAAGCCAGCGCAGGCCCGGAAAGACCCGGCGCAAGACCTCCTTGAACTCCGCGCTGCGATGGCCGACCGCCGGGCGGCTCAACACTTCGCGCACCGCATCGGGCAGCGGGGTGGGTCCGGGAATCAGCAACAGTTCGCTTTTTTTCATGGAGGGCCTCTTCCTTGGCCCGGTGGCCGCAGGGATGAACCGGATCGCAACTTTCGGGCTTGACGGGTCTTAATAGGGATAACGCGACCCATTGTAGATCAAGCGAACATGGCCGTCACCTTTCAAGCCCAACCCAACGCCTGCCGCACCCTCCCATTGCCGGGGCACGCCCCCCGCTTCGCGGCCCGGCTGAGCGTCCCCGATCTGGCCGACCAGCTGGATCTCCAGCACAAGCCCCTGGCAGTCAAAGGGGATCTGCCCGGTGATAAGGAACACCACCTGGCCGCCCTGAACCGGGTGGTGGCCCATGCGCAGAAGGCCCAGAAGCTGGGCAACCTGTCCGGACGCCACTACGGCGCGCTGGTGGAATTCGAAAACGGGGTGCAGGGGCTGGGCACCAACGTGGAGGCCACCCGCCAGACCACTTTTTGCGACCTGCGCTTTGCCATCAACGATGCCTACAACAAAAGCCTGCAAGAGGCCGATGAAGCCGATCTGGCCCCGCAGAGGCTGAAGGTGAAAACGGTGTACCTGGCCAACGCCCAGCTGGACGGCCTGCCCCCCGTGCCCTGCTCGGACTGCCAGGAGTGGCTGAACAGCGAGTTTTTCGACCCCGACACCCGCATGGTCAGCCTGGAGCGGGACCCGGAGCAGGGCGAGTATTTCATCCACGCCCGGCCCCTGTCGGCCATGCTGCCCCTGCACAAGGGCCGCGCCGAAAAGCCGCGCATGACCACCGATCAGCCCCTGGATCAGCTTCCCTTCGACCTGAGCGCGCATGCCCGCACAGTGCTGGCCGCCCATGGCCAGGGGCACCTGGACAGCGAAGCCAAAATGCGCCGGCTGCTGGCCCGGGCCCAGAAAGCCTATGATGAAAACGTGACCTCGGAATACACCCGTCAGGCCCAGGAGGAAGGGGAGGACGCCGCCCGGCGCACCGGGGCCTGCGTGCTGGCGGCTCCCCTGAACCTGATGATGAGCGGCAGCCGCTTTGAGTGGACCACCCGCTGGTTCGAGGCCGCCGACCTGAAAACCGGGGCCCTGGCCTTCCAGCTGGCCGCCCGGCTACACCAGTTGCTCAAGCGCCTGATTCCCGGCTTTTTGCAAAAACCCCTGGAGCGCCTGCTGCAAGGCCCCCGCATCCAGGCCGTGGCCTATTACGGCGAGGACCCCGACCTGCCCCCCATCGCCAGCCTGGGGCGCATCGGGCGGCGGCGGGGTAGCGAGGACACGCTGATTGTCACCGTGGAGAACGATCGCATCCAGATCCGCACCATCCAGGACTTCCTGCCCGAGCTGTACCGAACCTGATCACCCGGCCATTCGCCATTTGGCGGATTAAACAATGCTTGCATGACGGTTGTGTTTTGCCTATAAAAAGCATGTCCTGAGTGGAAAGTGGCCGACTCGGCCTGTGGGTTCCGCTCTTTTGAAGGGGAAACATTTACAAAGACTGGGGGAAAATCGATATGCTACAGGCATTGTTGCCGTGGGCGCCCGCGCGGGCCCACCAGGCCCAAACCAGCCAGAAACAGCGGTTTAGTGGCCAGGCACCGGGGACGGCGCCCGCATTGCGCCCCGCCGGCGATGTGGTACGCTTCCGGGGCCAGGGGACACTCGCCGCAAAGTATGGCATCAACCCCGCCGAGGTGGCCCTCATCAAGAACCCGGCCCTCAGCTTGCCGGTTTCCAAGGAAGAACTGCTGGAGCGCCTGCTGGAAGCTTACGAACATGCCCGCAAGAACAAGCTGCTGGGCAACTATTCCGGTCGCCAGTACAGCACCAACCTGCTGATAGGCAACGGCCAGTGGGCCTTGGGCACCAACATCGAGCTGACCCGGGATACCGTGCTGTGCGGCGAGCGTTCCTCCCTGGTAAACAGCTGGAACGCGGCGCTGGCCAGGATTCCGGTGGAAGCCTTGCAGGATGAAAGCCGCAAGGCGGAAGTGGAAAAGGGCCTGAAAGGCGTGCTGCTGGCCATGAGCAGCGGGGACGGGGTGACCCATCCCAGCGCGGGCAGCCCGTGCTCGGAATGCCAGTCTTGGCTGGCCACGGATCGCTACTTCGGCCCGGAAACCATCGTCACCAACCTGGGCAAAACCGAGCAGGGCCGCTATTTCATCCGGGCCCGCCAGATGAAGGAGCTGCTGCCGCTGCTGGCCCAGCAGGTACCCTCCCGGACGGACAAGGCCATCAGCAGCCTGCCGGTGCAGGTCTCCGACAAGGCCCGGGCCGCCATGCAGGCCCACGGCATTGAGGAAGCCGCCCTGGTAAAGCTGGTGAAGCAGGCCAAAGAAGCCTACCGCACCAACGATACCGCAGTGCACTCCGGCAAAAACACCGGATCCGCCGTGCTGCTGTCCAACGGCAAGACGGTGAAAGGCCAGCGGCTGGACTGGACCGCCCGCTGGTTCGAGTCCCCGGAGCTGGCCGCGGCCACCCGGGGGGTGCAGCGCCTGAAAGGCGACCGGGTGCAGGCCGTGGCCTACTACGGAGACGCGGTGATGCCCGAGGTGAAGACCCTGGGCATCCTGGCCCAGGAAACCTGGGGCGGCCCGGACACCCTGATGGCGGTCATCGAGCACGATACTATCCAAATCCGCACCATCCAGGACTACATGACCGACATCTACATCTCCAAGTCCACCCACACCGGACGCAAGTAACTGCAATCCCGCCCACGCACCGGCCTCTGGCAGGGGCCGGTGTCTGGCGTTCAGGGTTCGCATGCCAAAAGTGCCGCCTTCAACCGAAAGCGGCACTTTTGCAGGATGGGCGGGCAGCCAGGCCTCTCTAGGTGGTGGCAGCCGCCTGGCCCTTGAACTTGGCGATCAGGGGCTCGGCAATGTTGTTGGGCATCGGCTCGTAGTGGGCAAATTCCATCGAGAAGGTGCCCCGGCCCTGGGTCTTGGAGCGGATGTCGGTGGCGTAGCCGAACATCTCGGCCAGCGGCACCATGGCCCGGATCTTCTGGATGCCGGTGCCGGCGATGGGCTCCATCCCTTCCACGCGACCGCGGCGGGAGGAGAGATCGCCGATGACATCGCCCATGAAGTCTTCGGGTACTTCGATTTCCACCTTCATCACCGGCTCCAGCAGTTGCGGACCGGCCTTGGGCACCCCGGCTTTCGCCGCCATGGAGCCCGCAATCTTGAAGGCCATCTCATTGGAGTCGACATCGTGGTAGGAGCCGTCAAACAGGGTGGCTTTCACGTCGATCACTTCGTAACCGGCAATGATGCCGCCTTGCAGGGCTTCCTCGATGCCCTTGGCGGTGGGCATGACGTATTCCTTGGGCACCACGCCGCCCACAATCTTGTTTTCGAACTGGAAGCCGCTGCCCCGCTCCAGGGGTTCCAGCCGGATCCAGACGTGGCCGTACTGACCGCGACCGCCGGATTGCCGCACGTATTTGCCTTCCACTTCCACCTCTTTGGTGATGGTTTCGCGGTAGGCCACCTGCGGCTTGCCCACGTTGGCCTCCACCTTGAACTCGCGCAGCAGGCGATCCACGATGATTTCCAGGTGCAGCTCGCCCATCCCGGCAATGACGGTCTGGCCGGTTTCCTGGTCCACCCGCACCCGGAAGGTGGGATCTTCCTCGGCCAGCTTGGACATGGAGTTGGACAGCTTTTCTTGATCGGCCTTGGTCTTGGGTTCCACGGCCACTTCGATTACCGGATCCGGGATGAAGATGGACTCCAGGATGACCGGGCTGTTTTCGGCGCACAGGGTGTCGCCAGTGGTGGTGTCCTTCAGGCCCACCACGGCGAAGATGTCGCCGGCACGCACTTCCTGGATCTCGATGCGGTCGTTGGCCTCCATTTGCAGAATACGGCTGATGCGCTCTTTTTTGCCCTTGGTGGCGTTCAGCACGTAGGAGCCGGCGGGCAGGGTACCCGAGTAGCACCGGCAGAAGGTCAGGCGGCCCACATAGGGGTCGGTCATGATTTTGAAGGCCAGCGCCGCAAAGGGCTCGTTGTCGTCGGACTTGCGCACCGCCTCGCTCTCATCGGGGTTCTTGCCCTTGATGTCCGGCACATCGATGGGGGCGGGCAGGTAATCCAGCACCGCATCCAGCAGCAGCTGCACGCCCTTGTTCTTGAAGGCGGTCCCGCAGGTCACCGGCACGATCTTCACGTCGATGGTGGCCTGGCGCAGGGCTTTCTTCAGCTCGGCCTCGGAGATTTCCTCGCCGCCGAAATATTTCTCCATCAGGGCGTCATCGGTTTCCACGATGGCCTCGATGAGGGACTCGCGGGCCTTGGCCGCCTGCTCGGCGTACTCGGCGGGGATGTCCTTCTCCTCGATATTGGTGCCCAGGTCGTTGGTATAGATGTAGACCTTCTGCTTGATGAGGTCGATGAGGCCGGTAAACTGGTCTTCGGCACCGATAGGCAGCTGGATGGGATGGGCATTGGCGCCCAGCCGGTTACGCAGCTGATCCACCACCCGCTCGAAGTTGGCCCCCACCCGATCCATCTTGTTGACGAACACCATGCGGGGCACCGAGTAGCGGTTGGCCTGGCGCCAGACGGTTTCGGACTGGGATTGCACCCCGCCCACCGCGCAGAACACGGCCACCACGCCGTCCAGAACCCGCAGGGAGCGCTCCACCTCGATGGTGAAATCCACGTGCCCGGGGGTGTCGATGATGTTGATCTGATAATCTTTCCAGTAGGCGGTGATGGCGGCGGAGGTGATGGTGATGCCGCGCTCGCGCTCCTGCTCCATCCAGTCGGTCACGGCGGTGCCTTCATGCACTTCGCCGATCTTGTGCACTTTGCCGGTGTAGTACAGGATCCGCTCGGTGGTAGTGGTCTTGCCGGCATCAATGTGGGCGGCAATCCCGATGTTGCGGACTTTTTCCAGGGGGTACTTTCTTGCCACGACGGTGAACCTCTTTTTCTTAAATGGTGCCTGATATCTGAATACGGGGCAGGGGCCATAGGCCCCTGCAAAGTCTGTTGTTCTAGAAGCGGTAGTGCGCGAACGCCTTGTTGGCTTCAGCCATCTTGTGGGTATCTTCCCGCTTTTTCACCGTGTTACCGGTGCCGCGGTAGGTATCCAGAAGCTCCGCCGCCAGCTTTTCGGGCATGGAGCGGCCCTTGCGCTTGCGGGAGTATTCGATCAGCCAGCGGGAGCCAATGGCCAACCCTTCATCCTCGCGCACCTCGATAGGCACCTGGTAGGTGGAACCACCCACCCGGCGGGCTTTTACCCGCACCAGGGGCTTGGCCTTGCGCAGGGCCTTGCGGAACACATCGATGCCCTTGTCCTCGGTCTTGCCTTCCATCAGCTCGACGGCCTCGTAGAAGACGCGCTCAGCCACGCTTTTCTTGCCGCGGGTCATCAGGCGGTTGATGAACTTGGACACTTCAACATCGTTGTAGACGGGATCCGGCATCGGAATCCGTTTTCTCGGTTTGGAGCGACGGGACATCGACTGGTTAACTCCTTGCTTTCGGTTTGCTTAAACTTACTTCTTGCCGGCAGCGGCGGCGTTTTTCTTGGTGCCGTACTTGCTGCGGCCCTGCTTGCGGTCTTTCACCCCGGCGGCGTCCAGGGTGCCCCGGATGATGTGGTAGCGCACACCCGGCAGATCCTTCACCCGGCCCCCGCGGATGAGCACCACGGAGTGCTCCTGCAGGTTGTGACCCACGCCCGGAATGTAGGAGGTCACTTCGTACCCGTTGGTCAGGCGAACCCGGGCCACCTTGCGCAGGGCCGAGTTGGGCTTCTTGGGGGTGGTGGTGTACACCCGGGTGCACACCCCACGCTTTTGGGGGTTGGCGGCCAGCGCCGGGGACTTGGTTTTGTATTGGGCCTTCTTGCGCTCTTTGCGTACGAGCTGGGCAATGGTGGGCAAGGGAAACCTCCTAATGGTCTCGAACGATGGGATTCTTACGTAACATGACACCAGAACCATGCAGATCCGCGGGGATCGGTGACTGGGCACACAAGCCACAAGGGCTTTGAGGGGGGCCGTCCGCTTCCCGTCCCGCTTCCAACAGCCGGGGCAGGGGACTTGCACGATCGTGGATGATTAAATGTATCCAAAGCACAAATCAATGTCAATCGCCCAGCATCCCGGAGCCGGAGGGGCCCTCCCGACAGCCGGGGGTGGGCGGACTGAGGGCGGCATGACCGGATGCTGCCCTTTGCCGGACATCCGGCATGTCGGGCCGGGCAGGCCGGGTATGTCAGCGGGCGCTCAGGCCAGGGCCAGGGTGCGTCGCCGGGGCAAGGATTTTCCCTGGGCCAGGGCGTCCTGGCGCCGGGCTTCCTGCACGGCCAGGTTCACGGCGTAGGACTCCCGCTTGGACATGCGGGCGGTGCCGGAGCGCAAATGCGGGACGCTCACCCGGATGTCCTGGCCGATGCCTTCCAGGCCGGCCCGGAAGTAGTTGCGCTGCGCCGCGTTGGGCGGGGTATCCACCAGATGGAAGCCGGCGGCGCTCAGGGCCTCATGCGCCTGCTGCTGGGTGTAGGCCTGGGTGCGGCTGCCGCCGAAGGTCGGGGCGGCCTGCGGGGCGATATTCGGGGCACGACCAGATGCAAGCGGGGAAAGACTCATGGCAAAAGACTCCATACGGATAGAGGGAACGTCTGCATCAACGCCCCTCAAGCCGGGTTTGTGCCTATTTCTTGCTGGGCACCCCGTCAGGCATCAGGCGGTAGCCCCCGCCATAGATGGTCTCGATATAGTTCTTGCCCCCGGAAACCTTTTCAATTTTGGCCCGCAGGTGGCGCACGTGCACCCGGATGGTTTCCACGTCATCGTTGGGGGAGTAGCCCCACACGTCCTGCAACAGCTTGCCCAGCGAAATGGCCTGATGGTGGTTCTGCACCAGGCAGTTCAGGATCTCGAACTCGGTGGGGGTGAGCTTAACGATCTGATCCTTGATCTTGGCCTCCAGATTCTCGGGGATGAGGGTAATGTCGCCCACCGACAGGATATCGGTGGTCGCCGCCGACTTGGGCAGCTGGCCGGAACGGCGCAGCAGGGCCCGCACCCGCACCTGCAGCTCGGGCAGCTCGAAGGGCTTGACCAGGTAATCATCCGCCCCCACGTCAAAGCCTTTCACCTTGTCCTCCACCACCCCCAGGGCGGTCAGCATCAAGACCGGGGTATGGCCGGTCTCCGGGTTCTTGCGGATGCGCTGGCACACGGTGTAGCCATCCACGTTGGGCATCATCACGTCCAGGATCACCAGATCCGGGCGCTCCTGCTGCACCAGGGCGTAGCCTTCGATGCCGTCGGAGGCGGTGAGTACCTTGTGCCCCTGCATTTCGAGGTTCACTTTGATGAGGGTCTGAATGGCGGCATCATCATCCACCACCACAATCTTGGACATCAGCGGGGCCGCTCCTTCAAGGTCACCGGTACCGACGTGGCCTTGCCGTCGCGCACCACGTCCAACTGAATTGTATCACCCGGGCGCTTGCTTTCGATGGCGTTCAGAAACTGATCCGCCCCCTCCACCGGCTGGCCGTCCAGGGCCACGATGATATCGCCGCCCACCGGGATACGGCGGTTGCCCACCTCCAGCAAGCGGTCGGCCCCATGCAGGCCCGCCTTCTGGGCCGGGCTCCCCGCCAGCACATCGGCCACCATCAGGCCATGATCCACCGGCAGGTTCAGGGCCTCGGCCAGGGTGGGGTTGATTTCCATGCCGATCTCCACCCCGATGAAGGGCCGCACCACCCGGCCCTGGGTCAGCAGATCGTCCAGGATGCGCCGGGCCGAGTCAACGGGCACCGCAAACCCGATGCCGCTGGAAGCCCCCGAGGGGCTGAAGATGGCCGTGTTAATGCCGATGAGCTCCCCCTGGCTGTTCAGCAGGGGGCCGCCGGAGTTGCCGGGGTTGATGGCCGCGTCGGTCTGGATGATGTTTTCCATCAGGCGCCCGTTTTCGGCCCTCAAAGTGCGCCCCAGGCTGCTGATGACCCCGGTGGTCAGCGTGCTGTTCAGGCCAAAGGGGTTGCCGATGGCATACACGGCCTGCCCCACCCGCAGGTTCTTGGAGCTGCCCAGGGTAATGACCGGCAGCTTGGCCCCCTTGGGATCGATCTTGATAAGGGCCACATCCCGGCTGAGATCCCCGCCCACCACCTTGGCCGGGAAGGTCTTGCCGTCCAGCAGGGTCACTTCCAGGCGGCGGGCCTCCTCCACCACGTGGGCGTTGGTCAGGATGTACCCATCCGGGGTCACGATGAGCCCGGAGCCCATACCGCGCTGGGGCACGATGTTGGCGTACATATCCATGCTCAGCACCACGCTGCTGATGTTGACCACGGCGGGGCTGGCCTTTTCGTAAATGGCGATGTTGCGCTTTTCCTCGTCGGTCAGGTTGGGGGTGATGGCCTTGGAGAGGTCGAGCGCGGGGGTAGTCGCCGACTGATGCGCCTCGGTGGGGCGGGAGGGGGGCTCGACGCGGCGGCAGGCCGGCACCAGAGCCAGCATGGCCAAGGCCAGGGCCAACACACATCCTTTAAAAAAAAGCGGGGTGGATCGCATGGGGCGCTTTTCCCAAGACTGCCTTTATGCGTCAATCATGGCATATCAAGCCGGGGGCGCAACCAACCGGCCCTGTCCCCACCCCCAACCCACCCAGGCAAGGAAGGCTTTTCCCATGGCAACGATCCCACTGGCGGAGCGGATAAAGGAATACCGGGAACTGGTCAAGTTCGAGCACACCGTCTTTGCCCTGCCCTTTGCCCTTTCGGCCATGCTGCTGGCCACCCCGCCGGGCACCTGGCCCGCATGGCAGACCGTGCTGTGGATCCTGCTGGCCATGGTGGGGGGGCGCACTTACGCCATGGGGTTGAACCGGTTAATCGACGCCGAGATCGATGGCCAAAACCCCCGCACCCGAAACCGTTCCATTCCCGCCGGGCGGGTGGGCAAGCGGGAAGCCTGGGGGCTGACCCTGGGAGCGGCGGCCCTGTTTGTGGCGGCCACCTTCCAGCTGCCCCTCATCTGCCGGCTGCTGTTGCCGGTGGCCTTCATCATCCTGACCGTGTACTCCTACGTCAAGCGCTTTTCCAGCCTGGCCCACCTGGTGCTGGGCGTGGCCCTGGGATCTTCGGCGGTGGGCGGCTGGCTGGCAGTAACCGGCGAGCTGGACTGGCTGCCGGTCATTTTTGGCTTCGCGGTAGTGTTCTGGGTGGCGGGCTTTGACATCATCTACGCCTGCCAGGATCTGGAGTTCGACCGCCAGGCCCGGTTGAACAGCATCCCGGTGGCCCTGGGGCTGGCCGGGGCGCTTCGCCTGAGCCGGCTGTTCCACACGCTTACGGTGGTTCTGCTGGTGCTGTTTGGCATGCGCTACGCCCACACCGGACCCTTTTACTGGATTGCCGTGGCCCTGACGGCAGGCATGCTGGTGTACGAGCACCGGCTGATTCGGGGCGATGAGAGCGCCCCCATCCGGCTGGAGCGGGTCAACGAGGCCTTTTTCAACGTGAACGGGCAGATCAGCCTGACCATCTTCGTGCTGGTTTTGCTGGACCGGTTTTTCTGAAGCCCGGTTTGGCGCTAGAATAATGCTATGGCCAATCCCATGTTCCCGACGGCGGACGCGCCCGCCCCGCTGTTTCCACTGACCCGGCGCCTGCTGGCCGCCGTGGGCCGGGAGACCTTCGTGATGCTGGAGATGGTAGGCCGGGCCGTACAGAACACCATGGCCATGGCCGGCTTTCTGCTGAAAGGGCGCTTCGATTTGCGCCACTTCAACCAGCAGGCCGCCTTCGTGGGCATCGACACCCTGGGCATCGCCCTGGTGATGACCACCTTTTCCGGCATGGTCATTGCCCTGCAAATTGCCACCGAGATGGTGAAGCAGGGGGCCGGCAACTACGTGGGCTCCCTGGTGGCGCTGGCCATTATGCGGGAGCTGGGCCCCATTATGACCGGCTTTGCGGTCATCGCCATGGCCGGCTCCGCCTTTGCCGCCGAGCTGTCCACCATGCAGATTACCAGCCAGGTCAGCGCCTTGCAGGTATTGCACGTCAGCCCCATCCGTTACCTGCTGATGCCCCGGGTGCTGGCCTGCATGGCGGTCATCCCCCTGATGACGGTGGTGACCTCGTTTTCCGGCATCATAGGCGGACTGTGGATTAGCCACTGGTTGGCCGGCATCCACCCGGACACCTATCTGGAGTCGGTGTGGTACCAGACCCAGGTGCGCGATGTGATTATTATGATGGTGAAGGCCGGGGCCTTCGGTTATCTCATCGGCATTCTCTCCACCACCATCGGGCTGAATACCTCGGGCGGCTCGCGGGAGGTGGGGCTGGCCACCACCCGGGCGGTGGTCTGGTCTTTCGTGGCCATGGCCCTGTCGGACTACGTGTTGACTTATTTGTTTTACGGGAGCAAGTAGCCCATGGCCCCCACCGCCTCCGAAACCAAGACCCTGATTCGGGTGAACGACGTGCGCAAGGCCTTTGGCGACCACACCGTGCTGGATGGCATCAGCATGACGGTGAAGGAAAACGAGGTGGTGGGCATCATCGGCATCAGCGGGTGCGGCAAAAGCACCTTGCTGAAACTCATCAGCGGGCTGGAAGAACCGGACAGCGGCTCGGTTCAACTGGAAGACCCAAACTACAGCCTGGTTTTCCAGTATTCGGCCCTGTTCGATTCCTTGACCGTGTTCGAGAACGTGGCTTTCTCGCTGTTGGAACGTCCCGACGAGGATGCCGCCTCCCGCCCCCGGCTGAGCCAGACGGAAATCGCGTCCATCGTGGAAGAGAAGCTCCGGCTGGTTGGGCTGGAAGGCATTGAGGAGCAATACCCCAACGAACTGTCCGGGGGCATGAAGAAGCGGGTCAGCTTTGCCCGGGCCATTGTGGGCAACCCCCGCATTATTTTGTACGATGAGCCCACCGCCGGGCTGGATCCCATCGCCTCCACGGTTATCGAGCAGTATATCCTCAAGTTGCGGGACGAGCTGCATGCGGCCAGCGTGGTGGTGACCCACCAGTTCTCCACCATCCAGATTACCGACCGGGTGCTGCTGCTGCACGAAGGCAAGGTGTGCTGGCAGGGTACCCCCGCCGAGCTGATGAGCTCCGACAACCCCTATGCCCGCCAGTTTGCCCGGGCCAGCCTGGAGGGGCCCATGGCCATGGAGCAGGGCTAAGCTGGGGGATTGCGATATAATGGAGCAATATTTGGGCAGTAGTAAGGTAACACTATGAGTACCAGCAGTCGACACCGTTCATCCGCCGTGAAGGTCGGTTTGTTGACCCTGGTCAGCATTGCCCTGCTGGTGTTTGTCCTCATATGGCTTCGTGGGCGCGGACTGGCCAACGGTTCCACCTACAACGTGCTGTTCCGGGACGTGGACGGCATGCGCGAAGGGGCCGCCGTGCAGATGATGGGCATCCGGGTGGGCTTCGTGGACGGGGTCAACGCGGTACGCACCAGCGAAAACAAGTATTACGTGAACGTACGCTTTACGGTGAACCAGGATGCGGGCATCGAGATTCCCCAGGGCTCCCGGCTGTCCATCGAGCAGTCGGGCATCATCGGGGAAAAGTTCCTGGAAATTACCCCGCCCCAGCTGCGGGACGTGACCCTGTCCACCTTCAAGCAGCTGAAGGACATTCGGGCCGGCATCCCGGTGAAGTTCCTGTACGAGGAAGGCTACAAGGTGGTGGGCAAGGTGGAACGGGTAGAGAATTACCGCGATCAAAACCTGTTTCGTTACCGGCTGTACTACCGCATCACCCTGCCCGGGGCTGAAATGCCCGAGGATCCTGTGTTTGAGCTGACCGTTGATGACAACGGCCAGTACTTCCTGCGCATCCTGCCGGCCCAACCCCTGGTGGTGCAGGCCCCCGACCCCAACCTGCAGTTCACCATCGAAAACCCCCTGCGCATCAAGCGCTTCCTGGAAATCCAGATGGAGTCGGCCAACGCGCTGAAGACCACCAACGACAAGATCAACCAGCTGCTCTCGGATGAGACCATCGACACCCTGCAAAACACCATGAAAAACACCGAGGTGCTGACCGCCAAAGCCACCGACGTGCTGGATAACGCCAACAAGCTGCTTTCCGCCACCCAGGCCGACCTGAGCCGCCTGGTGACCGTCAGCGAGGACTTGGCCGCCAACCTGTCCGCGGTCAGCGCCAACGTGAACGACGTGATTGGCGACCCCCAGCTGAAAAAGGACATGCTGGCCACCATTCGCTCCCTGAACGAGTCGTCGGCGGCCATGAAAGACCTGCTGCGAGACCCGGCCCTGAAGGAAACCCTAGCCGCCACCCGCAACACCTCCCAGGATGCCGCCGAGCTGGTGGCCTACCTGAAAAGCACCGCCCAGGATCCCGCCCTGCAATCGCGCCTGGATCGCATCGTGACCCAGATGAACGTCTCGCTGGACAAGCTGAGCGTGGTGCTGGGCCAGGTGGAAGAGCTGACCAGCGACAAGGACCAGAACCTGAAGGGCATTCTGGAGGACACCCGGGCTTCGGCCAAGAACCTGCGAGAGGTCACCAACAAGTTCAATGGGCGGTTCACCCTGTTCAAGCTATTGTTTTAACGCCCTTTTCGCCATCAAAAAGAAACCCCGCCATTGAGCGGGGTTTCTTTTTCGGTCTCTGTTAGGGACTAGCTTTTGCGCTTGCGGGCGGCTTCCGCCTTTCTTTTCCGCTTCACGCTGGGCTTCACATAGTGCTCGCGGCGCTTAATCTCGGACAAGATCCCGGCTTTCTGGATCTTTTTCTTGAACCGCTTCAGCGCGCTTTCAATGCTTTCCCCAGGTTGCACCTGGACTTCTGCCAAAACTGACACCCCCTTTACGGGCATTTTTATGGGACGACTAAACTGGACGCGACCGGCACATGGGTGCCTGCGGTCTTAATAGGAAAGCTAGCACACATTCTGCCGCTTTACAATCCTTGGGGCGGATCGCTAGCCCGGCGGCCAGCTCAGGGGACGTCCGGCCAGCAGGTGGGCATGCAGGTGGAAGACCGTCTGGCCGCTGCCGGGGCCATTGTTGATGACGGTGCGAAAGTCGGCAAGCCCCAGGGCCTTGGCCACATCGCGCACGCCGCCCAGCACATCCACAAGGACGGCCCCGTCAAACGTGTCGGCCAGGGTAGGGGTGTGGGTTTTGGAGACCACCAGCACATGGGTGGGCGCCTGGGGGTTGATATCCCGGAAGGCATAGTAGCGCTCGCCCTCCAGTACCGGCTGCCCCGGAATCTCCCCGGCAATAATCCTGCAAAACAGGCAATCGCTCATAACGGGCTCCTCTTTCAAACCGTGCTGTATTTATGGGTCAAACACACCCCGGGGGCAAGGGGCGGTTTTGGCCAGCGGACAATCCGGGCGGGCTAGGCCGTGTAGGAAAGGCGGGGCGCCGGGGCGGCATTCTGACCCAGGGCCGGGGAGGGCGGCATGAGGCCCCGGGCCACGTTGTGGGCGTCAATCCGCTCGGCCACCCGGTAGGCCAACGGCTTGGGGTTGATGGGCGGGGGCACCATGTGGCCCGGGCTCCACAGGGGCAAATCGCCGTATTTCTGCACCACCCGGTTCACCAGGGCCTGCTTGGCAGGATCCGGATCGAAGAACAGCTTGGCGTACAGGGCCACCCCATCAGCAATCAGACGGGAGGTGGAGGCAGTCTGGGCATAGGCCGGATCGATGGCCTCATGGTAGCGGTGGGCCAGCGTATTCAGGCTGAGGCAATCCAGCTCTTCCTGGATGGAGGATTCGTTGTCCCCGTTGCCGGCGGCATGCCCGGCCTCGTGGTAGATGGCTTCCGCGATGGCGTAAATGGTGGCCGGGGCAGTGTCTCCCCGGTAGCGCTGGTTGATCATGATCAGGTTCTGATCGGCCACCCACTGGGCATGGGCGGGGCTGTCCCCCATATCACCGAAGGCCACCCGGATGTTGCGGTTCAGAATCAGTTGCAGGGCCTCCGCCCCTGTACGGAAGGGCGGGTTGACGCCCATGTGACGGATGTAAGCCTCGTCCTGCGGCAGGTGCTGGATGCGCAGCAGGCGTTGCAGGGCCTGGTTGATGATCATCAGGTCCAGCATGGGGTTGGCGCCGCCCGGGGGCACCGGCCCCTGGCTCTGGGCCTGCAATTGCTGGATCATCTGCTGCTGGTATCCCAGGGCCCCTTCCAACTGCTGGGGGGTAATCTTGCCGGCCCGCAACAGAATCTGGCCCAGGGGCTCGCGGGTGAATTGCTGCTGCATCAGGGCCGCCTGCACGTCCTGGCCGCTAATCAGCCCGGCCCCGGAAAGGATTTCCCCGATACGCTGGTAGCCCACCGGCATGCCGACCGCCTGGGGACGGCTGGCCGGCAGGAAGGCATCCACCGCCGGCAGTGCGGGCAGCGGGGCCATGGAAGGCATCCCGGCAGGCTGGGCCTGCGGAAAAGCCGGCGCGGCATACGCATACGGGTTATAAGCTGCAACGGGTGATGAAACCATAACGCTGGACTGCCCTTTGACCTGTTTTCGACCGAAGTACCCATGAAAAACCACTCAAGCCATTTTGTTGCCAGCCGGCACCTGAAAATGCGCCGAATGTGATCAAACAATAAGCAGCGGGCCGGCCCACGGGAAATTTGCGCCCCGCCCGGTTTTTGTTAGCATGATCCCGTCCCCGTCCCGAGCCAGGAGAATACCCCATGCCCACCGCCGTCCACCCCGCCGTGCAAGTCTGCAACCACCCCCTGGTGCAGCATAACCTGAGCATCCTGCGCGACAAGAACACCTCCACCGAGCTGTTTCGCGCCGCCATGAACCGCATCGCCCGCTGCCTTATCCAGGAAGCCACCGCCGATTTGCCCCTGACCAAGGCCATCGTGGAAACCCCCCTGGCCAAGACCGAATGCAACGTGCTGTCCCCCAACGTGCCCATCATCATTGCCCCCATCCTGCGGGCTGGGCTGATTCTCTCGGAAGTGGCCATCGAGGTGGTGCCCTCGGCCAGCGTATACCATATCGGCCTGTATCGGGATGAGGAGACCTTCAAGCCGGTCACCTACTACAACAAGCTGCCCTCTACCATCGACTATTCCGTGGCCCGCATCTTCGTGTTGGATCCCATGCTGGCCACCGGCGGCTCGGCGGTGGCCGCGGTGAGCATCATCCAGCAGTTCGGCGTGGATGTGAGCAACATCCGTTTTGTCAGCGTCATTTCCGCCCCGGAAGGCATCACCCACCTGACCGAGCAGCATCCGGGCATCCGCATCTTCACCGGCGCAGTCGACGAGCGACTGAACGACAAGGCCTACATCGTGCCCGGCCTAGGCGATGCCGGCGACCGCACCTTCGGCACGGTTTAGGCCCCGCCCCCAATTTGCCCCTTGCGGGTGATGCCTTTTGCCGGGCGAGGGCTTAAGCTGAAGGCATGGAAACCCATCTGGAAGCAGAGATCACCTTGCTGCCCACCGAGGAAGGGGGACGGCGGGTGCCCATTTTCCAGCGCTACCGCCCCCGCCTGCTGTTTGACGGCCAATTCTACCAATCCCAGTTCATTTTCAGCCAGCGGGGGGTTAAACCCGGCCAGACCGTGGTGGTGGGCATCAACCTGATGCACCCGGAACGCTTGCTGGGAAAACTGGGGGCCGGCAGCCGCTTTGAGTTCGCCGAAGGCGAGCAGGTAGTGGGCAGCGG
Organism: uncultured Vampirovibrionales bacterium; assembly: GCA_964390635.1. Lineage (GTDB taxonomy): Bacteria > Cyanobacteriota > Vampirovibrionia > Vampirovibrionales > Vampirovibrionaceae > CAYMIG01. The sequence continues at coordinate 94,394 of CAYMIG010000010.1, forward strand.
CAGGGTGCTGCGGGTGCTTTAAAGATCTCTGCCATTTGGCCGATGCCTCTTTCGGGGCATCCGGCTTACAGTGGAAGGAAGACGCCCCGCAAAGGAAGCCGGCCATGTTCGATCTCAACTATTACGGCACGGAAGGCCAGGTGCCGGTGGAAAACACCGATCTGCCGGACTTGTGCCACAAGTGCGGCAAATGCTGCCGCTCCGCCACCACCTACCATTCGCATGCCCGGCTGCTGGAAATGGTCGCCCAGGGCGACAAGGAAGCCATCGACTTCCTGGAGATCTTCGAGCCCTACGACTCGGTGGAGGACGCCCGCCTGGTGGAGCCCACCCAGGTGGAGGCGGTGCTGAAGGAGGTGGAACGCCGCCCGGACATGAAGCTGGAGGACGTTACCTTCTATCATTGCCGCTACGTGACCCCGGAAGGGCTGTGCGGCATTTATGAACGGCGCCCCCGCTGCTGCCGGGAAGCCCCCGGCCACGGCTGGTCGATGATGCCGCCCGGCTGCGGCTTTGAGGGCTGGCAGTTTGAGCAGCGCGAAAAGCAAAAGCGCCTCATCCGGGACCTGAAAACCAGCGTGTACATTATGGAGCAGATGTCCCCGGACGGCATCCACCATCCCACCCGCCCGGATACCACCCTGGACGACCTGCGCGCGGTGATGGCGGAAAAAATCAAGCCCTGGAAACTGTTTGGCAGCGAGTACTGGTAGCATGGGCGAGCTTGATTCTCCCCTGGGACTGGCCCGGGAAGTGGAGCAACTACTGAAAATGCCCCAGCATCTCTGCAAGCAGCGGGGCATCTGCTGCCGGGTGGCCACCTTCAAGGGTTCCCTCAGCTACGAGGACATCCTGAAGCTGGCCGCCGACCCCCAGGCCGAAGGCCACGAGCAGGCCCGGGACTTTGCCTCCATCTTCCTGCCCTACGATTCGCAGGCCCAGGTGCGGGAAATCGCCGACGCCTTCGTGGAGCGGGTGCGCGCCGTGGCCGCTTCCAAGGGACAGGATCCCGACAAAACCACCTTCTTCTACTGCAAGTATGTGCTCTCGGACGGTCGGTGCGGGGTGCACGAGGATCGGCCGGTGGGCTGCCGCATGTATCCCTTTCCCCATAAACACACGATTTTTCACCCTGGCTGCGGATTTGAGCAGCAGGGTGTGGCAAACTGGGCCCGCATCGAGGAGATTATGAAAATGCTGGGCATGTCTTCTGATTTGACCTGAGGGAGGTCTCCGGAAAAGCGCTGGGGTGAATTAACCCATCAGCTTGAAGCTGGATTCGATGTTCTTGGAAATGACCTTGCTCACCGCATCGATCTCCGTCTGCACCGCCTGGTGCTGGGTATCGATCCGCCGGGCGTGGATTTCCAGCATCTTGTCCTGCTCTTGGATTGCCTGGATACGCTGGTTCAGTTCCTTGGACTCGTTGGAGTCGGGCTCCAGATTCATCTGGGCACCGATCAGTTTGGTCACCATATTGGCCAGCTGCAACCGGCCCTGGTTGATAAACTGCAGGTGAAGCTCAAGATCACTCTTTCGAGCGGTAAGCATGAGCAACCGTGCTTGACTTGCTGCCAGTCCCATTGTTTCCCCCTATATGTGTCCCTTGTGCCCCAAAAATTCAGATAGTTGTTCCCCTTGTAAGCATAAAAACAAGTGCGGGGATTTTTGTGTTAGCCTCGTCGTAAAAAATTTGCAATGGCCTGCCCCGTCCCCGGGCCGGCGCACCCGGTGCCGGGACACCCTATCTTCCCGGGCGGGTCCCGAATATAATGGAAGGCATGTTTTTCGCACTGCTTTGTCTGCTGGTCGGCGCCCTGCTGCTCAGCCACAACACCCCGGATGCCTACGGCTGGATGATGCTGGTGGGCGCCGGTTGGCTGGCCGGCTACCTGGATTGCCGGCTGTATGCCCGTTCGGATCAGGAAAAGGACCGGGTCATGCCGCCGGACATGCAGGAACCCGACGACAGTACCTCCTACCAATCGTAAAGCCCCTGCCATGCCCCCAACCCCGGTCACTGCCGCAAGCCGAGCAGCCGTCCTGCGCCGGATGGCCAGATTATTCCGGGAAAAACTGGGCGCGCGCGCGGTGCTGGATCGCCCCGAAGAGCTGCAGGTGTACGAGTGTGACGGCTGCATGCTGGTCAAAAGCCCTCCAGAACTGGTGGTGCTGCCGGCCTCGGCCTCGGAGGTCTCGCTGGTAGTAAAAAGCTGCCTGGCCGAAGGCATTCCCTACACCGCCCGGGGCGCAGGCACCGGACTCTCCGGCGGGGCACTGCCCATGGCGGGCGGGGTGTTGATCGGGCTAAACCGCATGGACCGCATTGAGGCCATCGACGCAGAAAGCCATACCGCCACGGTGCAGGCCGGGGTGGTGAACGCCTGGCTGAACGAGGCCGCCCGCCCGCATGGGCTATTCTACGCCCCGGATCCCTCCTCCCAGGCCGCCTGCACGCTGGGAGGCAATATTGCCGAAAACGCGGGCGGCATCCACTGCATCAAGTACGGGGTCACCGTGGACCACATCCTGGCGGTGGAGGCGGTGCTGCCCGACGGCAGCGTCACCTGGCTGGGTTCTTCCAGCCGGCGCAGCCATGGGCCCAACTTAGTAGGGCTGGTGGTCGGCTCGGAGGGGACGCTGGGCATCGTGACCCGGGCGGTGGTACGCCTGTTGCCCCGGCCTCAGGCGGTGAAAGTGTATCTGGCCGCCTTTGATAAAACCACCGATGCCACCGGGGCGGTCTCCGCCATTATTGGCAGCGGACTATTGCCCTCCGCGCTGGAATTTATGGACGCTTTTACGGTCAAGGCGGTAAACGAGGCCTTCCAGGTAGGCTTCCCGGAGCAGTCCGAGGCGGTGCTGCTGATTGAGCTGGACGGCGCCCCGGCCCAGCTGGCCCGGGACGAAGCCCGGCTGCTAACCATTTTGCAGGAGGCCCGGGTGGGCCAGGTGCGGATTGGCGAGACCGAAGCCGAACGCAAAACGCTGTGGGCGGCCCGCAAGGGGGCAGTGGCCGCCTACGGACGCTACCTGCCGGCTTTCTACCTGCATGACTGCGTGATCCCCCGCAGCCAGCTCACCTGGATTCTGGAAAAAATCGCCCAGGTGGCCGAAAAGCACCGCATCGTCATCGGCAACGTGTTTCATGCCGGCGACGGCAACCTGCACCCCAACATTCTGTTCGACCCGGATGATGCCGACATGGTGCGCCGCATCCTGGAAGGCGGGGAGGAAATTCTGGAAGCCTGCCTGAGCGTGGGGGGAACCCTGAGCGGTGAGCACGGTATCGGCATTGAAAAGGCCCGCTACATGGATCGCCAGTTCTCACCCGAGTCCCTGGAGCGCATGCAGCGGGTCAAGCGCCTGCTGGATCCTGCCGGGCTGGCCAACCCCCAAAAAATCCTGCCCCAGCGGGCCAGCTGCGGGGAGACCCGGCGGGCCGTGCCCCAGCCCATGCCCACCGGCGAGGGGGTGTGGATATGAAGCCGCTGGAAACCTGGGCAAGCCAGGGCTTGGCCCGACCGGACACCTTTGGCGACAAGCCCGGCTGGACGCTACTCCCTTCGGATGCCGCCCAAGTGGCGGCCATGCTGCATGGCTTGCAGGAGGCCGGTCTGCGGGTGGCCCTGGAAGCCGCCAGCGCCCCCAGCCTGGGGGTTCCCCTCTGGCTGGATATGCGGGGCCTGAACCGGATACGCCGGCATGCCCCGGAGGATTTCATCGTCACTGCCGAGACCGGCCTGGGCTGGGGCGCGTTGTCCAAGGCGCTGAGCCCGCATGGGCAGGCACCGGATCTAATGTATCCCCAAGCCGAGTGCTTGCTGCCTGCCCTGGCCACGGATCGCCCGGCCCTGGAAACCGGCCTGCGGGGCTACCTGCGGGATCGGGTGCTGAAGGTGGAAATCGCCGGCCCGGATGGCCAGGTGACCATCAGCGGGGCGGACGTGGTGAAAAACGTCACCGGCTACGACCTGAACAAGCTCTATATCGGCGGACAACATGCCTACGGGGTCATCACCGCCGTCACCCTGAAACTGGCCCCGGTGGCCGAGACTGTGCAAGGGCTGCATTACGGACTCGACACGGTTCAGGAAGCCCTGGCGCTAGCCGAAAGCCTGCTGCACAGCGACCTGCCCTTGCAGGTGTGCGAGATCGTCGGCCCGGGACGCACCCCCAACGAAAGCGGCTGGTGGGTGTATGCCGAACTGGCCGGGGCCAAACCCGCCGTGGCCGAGAGCCTGTCCACCCTGCAAGCCTTGGACTCCCATACGCCACGCAAGCTGCCCGCCCGCCAGCGGGATAGCCTGCGGGCCGCCCTGCAAGCCTGGCCGCCGGAAGCCTGGGTGGCGGAAGTGGCCTTGCCCCGGGGGGCACTCTCCCGCTTCTGCCAGAGCCTACCCCCCGAGGCGTCGGTGCAAATCCGCCCCGCCGCCGGGCTGGTTTACCTCTTGCTGGACAACCCGGATCCGGTCGCCGACCCCCTGGCGGCCCGGGCCGCGGAAACGGGAGGCTTTTTGCAGTGGGTAAATACCCCCTTTTACCACCCGGAACTCGTTCGCCGCCACAACCTGCCCGCCGATCCCGTTGTGCGGGCCCTGCACCAGACGCTGAAATCCGGCTTCGATCCGGCGGGGGTGCTGTTTACCCCGCTCCTGCCCTTTGACCTCCCCGGCCCCAAACCCGGAGGCGCCCATGTCCCATAGCCACCTGGAAGGCGAACTGGACAAGCTGAAAGCTTGCATCCACTGCGGCATGTGCCTGAGCGCCTGCCCCACCTACCGGGTCACCGGGTCGGAGGCGGAATCCCCCCGGGGCCGGCTGTACCTGATGAAAAAGCTGCTGGAAGGCCAGCTGGACGACGCGGCGGTGGCCCCGCACCTGGATCAGTGCCTGGCCTGCCACGGCTGCGAAACGGTGTGCCCCTCCGGGGTACGTTACGGGCAAGTGCTGATGGCCACCCGCGAAGACCTGGCCACCCGGCGACCGGCCTGGCAGCGGGTTCTCAAGCGCCTGGCCTTCCGGCGGATCCTGCCCAACCGCCGGCTGCTGCAAGCCGGGGGCTGGCTGCTGCGCGTGTACCAAAGCACTCCGCTGCAACGCTGGGTGCGGCAATCGGGACTGTTCAGGCTGTTTCCGGGGCTGGGCTACCAGGAATCGCTGCTGCCACGCCTGCCCAAGCGGCGGGCCCTGCATGCCGGGCTGTCCTTCGGCAACCCGCAGAACGAGCATGTGGCCCTCCTGCTGGGCTGCGTGATGGATGTATTTTACAACCCGGTGCACTGGGCCACCATCGAGGTGCTGGTGGCCAACGGCTACTACGTCAGCATTCCCCGCCAGACCTGCTGCGGCGCGCTGGCCCATCATGCCGGGGAAACCGACATTACCCGTCACCTGGCCCGCCAGAATATCCGCCGCATCCTGCGGAGCAACCCCCGCTGGATTGTGGTAAATTCCGCCGGTTGCGGCTCCACCATGCAGGAATACGGGCACCTGCTGGCAGGCGATCCGGTTTACGGCCCCAAGGCGGCCCAGTTTGCCGCACAAGTCATTGATGTGATGGCCTTGCTTAGCCGTAAGCCGCTGGCCCCTTTACGACAGCCGGTGCCCCAGACCCTCACCTACCACGCGGCCTGCCACCTGTACCACGTGCAAAAAGTCACCACCGAGCCGGTGGGACTGCTGTCCCAGATTCCCGGCCTCACCCTGGTGCCGCTGACCGATTTTGAAGCCTGCTGCGGCAGCGCGGGGATTTACAACGTGGAGCACCCCGACCTGAGCATGGAGGTGCTGGCCCGCAAGATGACCCACGTGCAAGCCGCCCAGGCCCAGGGGGCCGACACCCTGGTGACCGGCAACCCCGGCTGCCTGCTGCAGCTGGAAAAGGGCATTCGCCAGGCCGGGCTTCCCATGCGGGTGTGCCACCCCGTGGAAATCCTGGCCGAGGCCTACCGGCGGGAGGCCCCGCCATGAAGCCGGGTCTGCAGGCCGGGGCGGTATACGAATTCTCCGCCACCGTCACCGACAGCATGAAAGCCACGCTGGAAGGCGGGGAAATCCATCCCTACTACGCCACCACGGCCATGATTGCCCATATGGAATGGGCCGCCCGCCAGCACATCCTGCCTTATCTGGAACCCGGAGAGGAAGGGGTGGGCTATCACGTGGACGTACGCCACCTGCGCCCCACCCCGGTAGGGGAAACCGTTACCATACGCTCCACCGTCACCGAGGTCACCCCCCGACGGGTCACTAGCCGGGTGGAAGCCTGGAACGCCACCGGCCAGATCGGGGAAGGGCAATTTACCCAGGCCATCGTGCCGGTGGAAACCCTTCAAGCCCGGGCCCTGGATCTGGCCCCGCCCGAAAGCCAGGCGGAGGCCCAGGCCCGCAAGCCAGCCATTCTCGCTGCCGCCGACGGGCAAAGCAGCCTGACCCTGTGGGTAGAAAAGCGGGAATCGCCTTATGCCTGCACCCGCTACGACGAGTGGCTGACCTGCCGGGCGCTGCTGCGGGCCCCCGGCTTTCAGCACAACGCCCATGGGGCCTTTTTGCTGCGCTACGAGCTGGAGGAATGGGCCCAAGCCATGCTGGCCGGCCATTTTTCCGCCACGGACTTCATCGAGGCCCCCTTCCAGTGCCACCTGCACGGGGATGTCTTGGAGGTAGGCGTCTTTCCGGAAGTCCCCCCCGGTGAGCCCGCTCCCCGCAAGCCCTCCCACACCCTGCGCTGGCCGCTCCCCCCGGAGGCCCTGCCCGCCTTTGCCGCACAGATCCTGGCCCAGCTGTCCCGCTTTCCCAGCATGCTGTGATCGCATTGCCGCTGGGGCATGTTTATGGCAGAGTGATGGCAGTTGTTCATCTGGAGGACGAGGGCGTTATGGCGAAAACCGTTGCCAAGCTGATCGCGTTGTACACGGAGCCGGCCGACCCGGCGGAATTTGATCGGCTGTATTGCGAGACCCACATGCCGCTGGTGGAAAAAATCCCCGGCCTGCGGGGCGTGGAAGTGCTGAAGGTGCAGAAAAACCTGATGGGCGGGGAAAAACCCTATTACATGATGGCTACGCTCACCTTCGACAGCATGGACGCCCTGAAAGCCGGGTTAGCCTCCCCGGAAGGGCAGGCCGCCGGGGCCAACATCATGGGCTTTGCCGGCAAGTACCTCACCATGCTCTCTTCAGAAGCCACCGTCATTGAAGGGGTGCCCACCGCATGAGCGTCGGCACCACCGGCAACCGGCATGCGGGCATCCAGGCCCAGCCTGCCGAGAGCATGACCTTTGAAACCCTGCTGTATGAAAAGAAGGGCGGGCGGGCCACCATTACCCTGAACCGGCCCGAAGTCTACAACGCCTTCAACTTCCAGACCTTCCGGGACATGATCCGGGTGCTGGAAGACGCCGCCTGGGATGATGGCATTGGCGTGGTGGTGATTACCGGGGCGGGAGACAAGGCCTTCTGCACCGGCGCCGACATGAAGGAGCAGCATGCCTACTTCGGCACCCGGCCTCAGGACTACTGGAAGTGGATGGGCGGTTTCATCGAGATGCACGACAAGCTGCGCACCATCGGCAAGCCCACCATTGCCCGGCTGAACGGCATCGTGGTGGGTGGCGGCAACGAGCTGAACATGGCCTGCGACCTGGCCATTGCCGCCGATGATATCTACATCCGGCAAGTGGGGGCCGCCCATGGCTCCGTGGCCGCCGGCGGGGCAACCCAGTGGCTGCCACTCATCGTGGGGGATCGCCGGGCCCGGGAGATTCTGTTCCTGTGCGAGGAAATTCCCGCCGCCAAGGCCCTGGAATGGGGCCTGGTAAACCAGGTGGTGCCCCGCGCCCAGCTGGATGCCGCCGTGGACGCCATGGCCAAAAAGCTGCTGAACAAGCTGCCCGATTGCACCCGCTACACCAAGACCCAGCTGAACTTCTGGCGGGATCTCTCCTGGGGCATGACCATCCAGCACGCCCGGGACTGGCTGACCGTGCACGCCGGGCACCGCGAGGTGCTGGAGGGCACCCGCGCCTTCGTGGAAAAGCGCAAGCCCGACTACGCCGGCCTGCGCCAGGCCCTGTCCCAGTAAAGGAGGAACCGTCCGTGACCGCGACAATGGCGACCGAATACCAATACATCCTAGCCAGCCGGGAAGACCGGGTGGGCATTATCCAGCTGAACCGGCCCGAGGTGCTGAACGCCCTGAGCCCGGACCTGATGGCCGAGCTGGTGGAGGCCCTGGAGGCCTTTGACCAGGACGAGGGCATTGGCTGCATGGTGCTGACCGGCGGCCCCAAGGTGTTTGCCGCCGGGGCGGACATCAAGCGCATGGCCGAGGCCTCGGCGGTGGACATGCTGCTGATTGACCAGCTGGCCCGCTGGGATCGCATCCGCAAGCTGCACAAGCCCGTAGTGGCGGCCATTAACGGCTTTGCCCTGGGGGGGGGCTGCGAGCTGGCCATGATGTGCGACCTGATTATTGCCGGGGAAAGCGCCCGGTTCGGCCAGCCGGAAATCAACATCGGGGTCATCCCCGGGGCGGGTGGCACCCAGCGGCTCACCCGGGCGGTGGGCAAGGCCAAGGCCATGGAGCTGATCCTGACCGGACGCCAGTTCACGGCCCAGGAGGCCCTGGCCATGGGGCTCATCAACCAGGTGGTGCCCCCGGAACTGACCCTTGAGATCGCCAAAGCCATGGCCCGCGACATTGCCAGCAAGCCCCCCATTGCGGTGCGCCTGGCCAAGGAAGCCATTCTGAAAGCCTTCGACACCACCATCGAAGGGGGCCTGGATTATGAACGCAAGCTGTTTTACCTCCTGTTCGCCTCGGCGGACCAGAAGGAAGGCATGCGGGCCTTCATGGAAAAACGTCAACCCGTGTGGCAAGGAGCCTGACCGCCATGACTTACGAGTTTCTGCTTTACGAGGTGCAGGACGGGGTGCTCACCCTCACCCTGAACCGCCCCGACAACCTGAACAGCTTCAACGACGAGATGAGTTTCGAGTTGCAAAAAGCCCTGAAAGAGGCCGAGAAAGACCCGGCGGTGCGCTGCATCATCCTGACCGGGGCCGGGCGGGGATTTTCGGCGGGCCAAGATCTGAAAGCCCGCAGCATCCAGGCCGAAAACGGGGATCGTCCCCACCTGGGCGATTCCATCCGCAAGCGCTACAGCCCCATCGTCTCCAGGCTGCGCAATATGCCCAAGCCGGTGATTGCCCTGGTGAACGGGGTGGCCGCCGGGGCCGGGGCCAGCATTGCTTTTGCCTGCGACATGCGCATCGCGGTGAAAGAGGCCAAATTCATCCAGGCCTTCGTGAAGGTAGGGCTCATTCCCGATAGCGGGGCCTGCTGGCTGCTGCCCCGGCTGGCCGGGCTGGGGCGAGCCCTGGATCTGGCCCTCACCGGGGAGGCCATCGACGCCCAGAAAGCCTATGAATGGGGCCTGGTGAACTGCGTGAAGGACACCCCCGAAGAGGCCCAGGCCGCCGCCCGGGAGCTGGCCATGCGCCTGGCCCAGGGGCCTACCTATGCCATCGGGCTCATCAAGCGCGCCATGAACCAGGCCATGACCATGGGCTTCGACGACTACCTGGAATACGAGGCCCAGCTTCAGGAAATCGCCGGGCGCACCGATGATTACATGGAAGGCGTGGCCGCCTTTGCCGAGAAGCGCCAGCCCGCCTTCACCGGCAAATAACCGTCCGGGGGCTTAAAACCCCGTTTCGCTTTAGGTACAATGGTTGTAACAGCAATTCAGCAAGGAGGGGTCCGCCATGGTGACCGCAGAACAATTTGCCGCAGAGATTCAACAGGGGCGCAAGATTGAAGCCCACGACGAAATGAGTGAGGAATACCGCGAGGCCCTCATCAACCTGATGGAGCAGCAGGCCGACAGCGAGCTGTCCGGTGCCTACGGCTACGTGCCCTGGATTGAGAAGGCCCCCGGCATCCACGAAAAGCTGCTGGTGGCCCAGATTGTGAAAGACGAAATCAACCACGCCTACCGCATGAACAAGCTGCTGGCCGAGCTGGGCATTGACGTGGACAAGCGCATCGAGGCCATGGAGCTGGGCATGCGCCTGGATGACCCCAACGCCAACATCGGCACCGAGCGCAAGGCCCAGGACAAGCGGGTGAACATCTTCTACTACACCATCGACACCTGGACCGATTTCATCATGTTCAACTTCTGCATGGACCGGGGCGCCGGCCACCAGCTGGAAGACGCCAAGCACTGCAGCTACGCCCCCTGGGCCCGCACCATCGAGGGCATCTTCAAAGAGGAAATGATGCACGTCAACCACGGGGACACCTGGGTGAAGCGCCTGGCCGCCAACCCGGAAACCCGGGACGAGGTGCAGGCCGCCCTGAACAAGTGGTATCCGCGCACCATGAACATTTTTGGGCGCCCCAACTCCAGCAAGAACAAGCTGTACCGCAAGCTGGGCCTGAAGCAGCGGGATAACGAGGAAGTGCGGCAAGCCTTCAAGGCCGACATCGAACGGGCCTTGGAAGGCACCGGGCTGACCCTGCCCGAGTGGCACCCCGAATACGACGAGTCGGTGTAAAGGGCCCCCCAAGGTGCCAGAACCCAGCACGCCCGCCGAACACACCCCGCCTGCCCCTGCCGAGCGCCCCTTCGACATCGTGGGTGTGCTGGGCTCCGGCACCATGGGGGCGGGAATTGCCCAGCTGGCCGCGCAAAAAGGCTACAAGGTACTGCTCTATGACATCGAGCAGCGCTTCCTGGACCGGGCCGAGCAACGCATGGCCGAGACCCTGGCCCAGGGGCTGGAAAAAGGCAAGATTCCCGAATCCGAAGCCGAGGCCTTCCGGGCCAACCTGGCCCTGACCTTGGATCTGACCGCGCTTAGCCCTTGCGACCTGGTGATTGAGGCGGTGCCGGAATCGATGGCCCTGAAGCAGGAACTGTTTGCCGCCCTGGATACCCAGTGCGCCCCGTCGGCGGTGCTGGCCAGCAACACCTCCTCGCTTTCCATCACCGCCCTGGGCGGGGCCACCACACGCCCCACGCAGGTGGCCGGGCTGCATTTTTTCAACCCCGTGGCCATGATGAAGCTGGTGGAGGTGATTCGCGGCCAGCGCACCGCGCAAAGCACCGTGGATGCCTTGATGGCCTTTGCCCGCTCCCTGGGCAAAACCCCGGTAACCGCGCTGGATACCCCGGGCTTTATCGTGAACCGGGTGGCCCGGCCCTTTTACGGCGAATCCCTGAAGATGCTGGGCGAGCACGGCAGCCGGCCCGAGATGGTGAAGACCATCGACACGGTCATGAAGGAGGCAGGCGGCTTTCGCATGGGCCCCTTCGAGCTGATGGATCTCATCGGCATCGATGTGAATTTCGCGGTCACCCAGTCGGTGTACCAGGCCTACTTCGGCCTGTCCCGCTACCGCCCCCACCCCATCCAGCAGCGCATGGTGGCCGCCGGGCTGCTGGGGCGCAAAACCGGGGAGGGCTTCTACAAGTATGACTGAGCATGTGCTGATTATCGGGGACGCCCAGGATCCCATGGTCACCCAGTGGCAGGGCTACTGCCAGGCGGCGGGCATCCAGGCCACCCTGTTCTTAGACCGGGAGACGGACGACACCCCGGAACGCCCCGAAGTGCCTTACACCGTGGTGCTGAACACCCACATCGAGATTCCCTTTTTCTACCTGGAGCACCTGCCCGACCAGGTTTACGACGAACTGGACGCCGATTGCCTGTGCCTGGTGAACTGCCTGTCGGAAACCCCCACCAGCATCGCCTCGGCCACCGATCTGGCCGCCCAGGTGGTGGGGTTCAGCGCCATTCCCCTGTATCTCGAAAAGCCGGTCATTGAGATTGCCCGGGCCGACCAGACCGAGGCCCGCTTCGTGCAGCGCGCCCACCATTTTTTGGGCCTGCTGGGCATCCGGGCCATTGAGGTGCCGGAAACCCCGGCCCTGGTGCTGGGGCGGGTGCTGGCCATGCTGGTCAACGAGGCCACCTCCGCGCTGATGGAAGGGGTGGCCAGCGCGCAAGACATCGACACCGCCATGCAGCTGGGCACCAACTACCCGCTGGGGCCCTTGGCCTGGGCGGATCGGGTAGGCCTGGACGTGGTGCTGGCCGTGCTGGATCACCTATTCGACGAGTTTGGCGATGCCCGCTACTGCCCCATGACCCTGCTGAAGCAGAAGGTGGCCGCCGGCAAACTGGGCCGCAAAACCGGGGAGGGCTTCTACACCTACCACCCCGAGGCCCTGCTGCGCTAAGCCTTGTGGCCGGTTTTCGGGGGCGGTAGAATGGGCAGGTTTCCGGTTTCGCGTTGAAGGAGAGGCGAGCATGACCCAGGCCGTGATTGTGGATGCAGTCAGAACCCCGGTGGGGCGCTATGGAGGCGCACTCAAGGACGTGCGGCCCGATGATCTGGCCGCCCTGGTCATTGCCGAACTGCTGAAGCGCAACCCGCAGGTGAACCCGGGGGACATTGAGGACGTGCTGCTGGGGGCAGCCAACCAGGCCGGCGAGGATAACCGCAACGTGGCCCGCATGGCAGCCCTGCTGGCCGGGCTGCCGGTGGAAGTGGCCGGGGGCACCGTGAACCGGCTGTGCGGCTCCGGGCTGATGGCGGTGAACGAGGCCGCCCATGCCATTGCCGCCGGGGCGGGGGAGATTTTCATTGCCGGCGGGGTGGAAAGCATGACCCGGGCCCCCTTCGTGATGGCCAAGGCCGCCGAAGCCTTTGCCCGGGCGGTGGAAATCTACGACACCACCATCGGCTGGCGGTTCACCAACCCCAAACTGGCCGCCCTGCACCACCCCTACAGCATGGGGGAAACCGCGGAAAACGTGGCGGAGCGCTACGGCATCAGCCGGGCGGATCAGGACGCCTACGCCTTGGGCAGCCAGCAGAAAGCAGTGGCCGCCATCGAGGCCGGGCGCTTTCGGGAGGAGATCGTGCCGGTGGCCATCCCCCAAAAGAAAGGGGATCCGGTGGTGGTGGATCAAGACGAGCATCCCCGGGCCGACACCACCCTGGACAAGCTGCAAGGGCTGAAACCCGCCTTCAAGCAAGGGGGTACGGTGACCGCCGGCAACGCCTCCGGGGTAAACGACGGGGCCGCCGCCCTGCTGGTGATGTCGGAGGCCAAGGCCCACGCCCTGGGACTTGTCCCCAAGGCCCGCATCCTGTCCACTGCGGTGGCGGGGGTCGATCCGGCCGTCATGGGTATGGGCCCCGTTCCGGCCAGCCGCAAAGCCCTGGCCCGGGCCGGGCTCTCCGTGGCCGACCTGGATCTCATCGAGCTGAACGAGGCCTTTGCCGCCCAGGTGCTGGCCTGCGCCCGGGAGTTGGGCCTGGATATGGACAAGCTGAATGTGAACGGGGGCGGCATTGCCCTGGGGCATCCCCTGGGCATGTCCGGGGCCCGCATCCTGACTGCCCTGGTGAACGAGCTGCACCGCCGCCCGGGCAGCCGCTACGGGCTGGCCACCATGTGCATCGGGGTGGGGCAGGGCATCGCCACCGTGGTGGAAAAGCTGGGCTGAGCCGCCGGGCAATCCGACCGGTCGCCCGGTTTTGATCCCAGTGTTCATCCCCCTTCCGATTTCCGGCTTGCAATATCCTCTCACCTGCATACACTGTCACCATGCTCACCTCTCCCCACACCCCCACCCAGAACCGTTTCGCGGCCCTTAAACTGGCCAGCGCCCCGGCTCAACTGACCGAAAGCCAGGCCGACGGCCTGCTGAAAAGCCTGGTTGAGCAGCGCTGGGAAAGGCTCTCCTCGGAATACGACGACCCCCTGGGCATGCTGTTTGCCAACCGGGTCAAGCAGTGGACGGCGGGCTGGTCGCTGGATGGGCGGCACCTTTACCTGTTGGTGTGGGAGCTGCACTCCTGGCAGGAGAAGGCCGTCTGGTCGCTGTATGATAACGGCCACCGGGTGTTTCAGGAAGCCGACGGGGCCTCGGGACGGCGCTCCGCTTGGCTGCAAAAGCTGCTGGAATCGCCGGAGCTGCCTTTCATCAGCCAGGCCGCCCTGTTGAAGCCCCTGACCACCCCCGCCGCCGTAGAAGCTCTGCTGGCCACCCTGACCGCCCGGCCCGAGATATTTTCCGCCCTGGAGCCCGGTTTGTTTGCCCTGCTGGAAGAGGGCTTGGGCCAGCCCGAGCACTGGCCGGTGCTGGATGTGATGAAGCTGGGGTTTTATGAGCGCAAGAACCCCCTGGTGCTGCTGTTCAAAGTCCTCAGCGAGCAGGGCTTCCTGCGCGGCCCGCAGCAGCTGGAGCGGCTGGATCGGGCCCTGGGCGCGCTGGAGTCGGATTACCGCCTGCTGGAATTGCGCATCAGCCCGCTGATGCAGGAGGCCTTTGCCCGGCTGCACCAGGCCTACCGGGCCGCAGTTGCCGACGGCCCCTGGCGCAGGCGCCTGAAGTTCGCGGTTCAGATTGAGTCCTAGGCCGGTTGCTGCTAGTCTTTTCTAAGATCTCTAAGATCGCCATGGCTTAGAAAGGCAGGCCCCCCATGTCTGAAGTACAAGACTACTTGATGTGGATTGACGGACGGTTCGTCCCGGCGGAATCCGGGCAGACCTTCGAGAGCATCAACCCCTACAGCGGCGAGCCGGTGGCCCGGGTTCCCCGGGGCGCCCAAGCCGATATCGACAAGGCCGTGGCCGCCGCCCGGCGGGCCTTTGACGAAGGCCCCTGGCCCCGTATGAGCGGGGAGGAGCGGGCCCGCATCCTGCAAGCCGTGGCGGAAAAAATAGAGGCCGCCAGCCGGGAGCTGACCACCCTGGTGGTGGCCGAATCGGGCTCCACCGTCCGCAAGGCCAAAGGCGAAGTGTGGTTGAGCGGCAAGCACATGGCCTACTTCGGCAAGCTGGCCCAGCAGCGGCATGAGCACCAGATTGAGGCCCTCAGCAAGCCCGGGGTAAGCCGCAACCTGGTGGTGCGGGAGCCTATTGGGGTGTGCGGACAAATCATCCCCTGGAACTTCCCCCTGCAAATGGCCGTATGGAAACTGGGCCCGGCCCTGGCCGCCGGCAACACCGTGGTGCTGAAACCCGCCGAGGAAACCCCCGGGGTGGCCCTGGCCCTGGCCCGGCTTCTGGCAGAGACCGATTTGCCCCCCGGCGTGGTGAACGTGGTCACCGGCACCGGGGAAGAGGCCGGAGCCCCGCTGGTTGGCCACCCGGACGTGGATAAAATCGCCTTTACCGGTTCCACCGAGGTGGGCCGCCGCATTATGGCCGAAGCCGGCCACGGGCTCAAGCGCATTACCCTGGAGCTGGGCGGCAAATCGGCCAACATCGTCTTTGCCGACGCCGACCTGTCCATGGCCGTGGATGCCGCCCTGTACGCGGCCTTTTTCCATGCCGGACAATGCTGCACTGCCGGCACCCGGCTGCTGCTACAGCAAGACATCCACGAGGCCTTCATGGCCGAGTTTCTGGAGAAGGCCCGCCGCCTGAAGCTGGGCGATCCGGCGGACAAGGGCACCGACATGGGGCCGTTGGCCTCCCGCCAACAGCAAGCCCGGGTGCTGGCCCTGGTGGAAGCTGGCAAGCAGGAAGGCGCCCACTGCGTGCTGGGCGGCGAACCAGTGGGCCTGGACGGCGCCTTTGTAGCGCCCACCGTGTTTACCGGCGTGCGCAACGACATGCGCATTGCCCGGGAGGAAATCTTTGGGCCGGTGCTGGCGGTCATTCCCTTTGTCGATGAAGCGGAGGCGATACGCCTGGCCAACGACACCCCCTACGGCCTGGCCGGGGCGGTGTGGAGCCGGGACGAGGACAAGGCCCTGCGGGTGGCCCGCCAGTTGCGGGCCGGCACGGTGTGGGTGAACGAGTACCACCTGATTAGCGAAAAAGCCCCCTTCGGCGGCTACAAGCAGTCCGGCATCGGGCGGGAACTGGGCGAAGAGGCCCTGGACGCCTACACCGAGGTCAAGCACATCCACATTGACGAACTCAAAGACCGCGGCAAGAAGTTCTGGTATGATGCCGTGGTAACGCCCGTAGCGCAAAGCCAGCCATGAAACAAAAACCCATCCTGCTTATCGTGCTTGCCGTCCTGACCCTGGGCGGGGCCTTGGCCCTGTGGAACGGCCACCAGCGGGTGGAACCCGAAGAACCCCTCCCGGGCGCCGGGCACGGCCCTACCGTGACCGGGCAGAAGGTCTCCTTCATCGTCACCGAGGAGGAGGTTAAAAAATGGCGCCTGGAGGCCGCCTCGGCCATCTACAACGAAACCCACACCGAGGCCACCCTCAAGGACATCCACGGCATGTTCTTCGACAAGACCGGCAAGGTGGTGCTGACCTTTTCGGCTCCCGCCGGCTTTTTCAGCAACCAGGACAAGCTGGTGAAGCTGCACGGCGGGGTGGAGGTGAAAGCCACCGGTGATCCGGGCGGCGTGATGCACGCCCCCGAAATGACCTGGTCGGAAAAGCAGAAAGACGTGCTGGCCACCGGCGGGGTGGAAATGATCTACCCAGATCTGGGGGTTTCCCGCGCCGAGCGGGCCCGCTTCAGCCTTGACTTCTCCTTTATTTCGCTGGAAGGGGGCGTACTGTCGGAAATTACCCCGAAAGATTGAGCCGCCCCCGCCCCGGACAGGATAAAATGGGGGTAGCACAGCATGGGTAAGCGATGGCAAATGCGGAAACCAGTCATCTCAGCCTGATCCTGATCGGGTCTGGCGTGTTCCTGATGGCCGTGATGGCCGGGGTGATTGTGCTGTTCGCCCGGGGGGGCAAAAAAACCGCGGAATGGTACTATAACCAAGGCATCGACCTGTTCAAAATGCAGAGGGATGGCGAAAAAGCCCTGCAGCACCTGCAAAGGGCGGCGGAAATGCGCCCGGACTTTGCCGACATTTATTACAACATGGGCTATGTCTACCACCAGCGTGGCCAGCGGGCCGAGGCCCGCAGCTGCTTCGAGCAGGCCCTGGCCCTGGCCCCGGAAGACGGGCACAGCCTCTACAACCTGGCCCTGGTACTGTATGAGGAAGGAAACCTGCCCAAAGCCGCGGAACTGCTGCAACAAGCCATCGCCATGCACCCCGAGGACGCCGACGCCCACTACTCCCTGGGCCTGGTGCTGGAGGCCCAGAAAAAGAAAGAAGAGGCCATGCAGGCCTATGGCTTGGCCACCTCGCTGGATCCCGACAACCTGAACGCCCACCTGTTCCTGGGCAAGCTGCAAGACCAGGCCCTGCTGCTGGAGGAGGCCGCCGCTTCCTTCCGCCGGGTGCTGGAGCTGGATCCCAACAACCTGGAAGCCAACTATGACCTGTCCATCACCCTGGCCAAGCAAGGGGACTGGGACGGCACCATCCAGTACAGCCAGCGGGCCATCGAGATTGACCCCAACTACGCCAAGGCCTTCAACCAGCTGGGACTGGCCCACTACTGCAAGGAGGAAATCGATCAGGCCATCCTGCACTACCAGCGGGCCATCGAGATTGACCCCAACTATTCGAATGCCTACAACAACCTGGGCTACGCCTTTCAGAAAGCCACCCGCTACGCCGATGCCGTGCGCATGTTCGAGGCCTACCTGGAAAAAGGCACCGATCCGCAGGAGGCCAAGGAAATCCGCGAGCACATCGAATTGCTGAAGAAAAAACTGATCGAATCCGGGGCCGCCTAGCAATCCCAGGGCGGGCGCGGTTTTACATGGGATAGACATCCCTTCTTAGCGTTGATTGGAAATTGCCCATGACCCTTGTCCGCCTGAACCGGCCAGCCGTTTGCATGGCCCCCCGCGCCGGACGCCCCGCCTTCGGCGCCCACCCGACCGCCCCCGCCTTTCCCATCGGCAAAGCCCTGGCCCGCCTGGCCTTGTGCCAGACCGATCGGGATCGCCTGGCCCTGGCCTTGCAGGTGCTGGAAAGCCCGGATAGCGCCCGCTACACCCGGGGAGAATACGATCAATTCCGCCAGGCCGCTTTGGGCCCGGTGCAGGGAAAAGAAGCCCACAAGCTGCTGGAAGCCGTCTTCCGCCAGCGCGGCAACGCCCCGCTGCCCGCCGGACGGGGGTTGACCCGCTATGAGGAAGCCGTAACCGCGGCCAAACAGTGGGTACGCCAGGAGCTGGCCCGGGATCCCGGATATCTGCAAGGCCTGCGCCCCTTGTTTGACACCTTAAGAGAAAGCGATCGGGCCCTGGGCCGGGCCACCACGGTGATTGAGCGCCTGGAAACCACCCTGGCCACCGCTTCCCAGTTTATGGGCATGTGCCTGAAGCGGCTGGGGGTGGCCAACTAACGCCCAGGCAACATGGGATCGACCTGCATGGCCACCCCGGAGACCTCGGTATCCAGAAAGGCCACTTTTTTCAAGGGGCCCACCCCTTGTTTTTCAATCAGCTTGGGGGCCTGGGGGTTGGCCGCGCGGATCAGCTGCTTGATCTCCTCGTAAAGCTGGGTGGGGTTGTCGGCATACAGCACCACCGGCGTCGAAAGCGCCTTCATGAACACCAGGACCGAGATCTGGATGTTTTGGGAGCCCAGGGGGGATGCCATGCCTGCCTCTGCCACGAATGAAAAATGGCATAGGCTGGATTCGAACCAGCGACTCCGCGGGTATGAACCGCGTGCTCTAGCCAACTGAGCTACTATGCCGAAGATCTCAATTATGGTTCCAATGGAGGGTGCTTGTCAACAAAACCGGCGCTATAATAAGCGTATCATTGTGATGTGTTTTTAGGATAGGGCAAACAATGAGCCAGGAGGGGCATTCCCCACTTCCCCGCAAGCGATGGTACGACCGTGACCCGGTTTTGAGAAGGGCCATTGAGCAATTACGCCATGCGCCGGACAAATACCAGGCCCAGATTGCCTTGAACATCATCAAAATCATTATTGAGCACCAAATGGAAGAGGCCACCGACATCCCCGCCGAGGAACTGGCGGATCGGGTGTCCGGCTACCGGCGCTCCTGGGACGATCAACGCGAGCACCGCCGCTGGTATGACATGCAGGAAACCCTGAGCTCGGCCATCCAGCTGCTCAGCGACTGCCCGGAAGACCTGCAAAAGCGGGTCATCCCCACTATAGCAGCCATGATCGAAAAGACCCTGGAAGCCAACGAAACGCCGGACTAGGCCCCGGCGCCCGGCCCTGGCCAAAATGCGCGCTTACTGCTCGTGGAAGTAACCGCCCCCGCAGGTCATCTCCACCACCTTCAGCAAAAAGCGGCGGGGGGCATCCACCTGGTGGAAGTACAGCTCTTCACCGGCCCGGTGCTTCAGGCGCATCACCGCCGGGGCGCCCGGATCGGCGGGCACGAACAGGGAGGCGATCTCCTGCTGCAACAGGTCGCCAAAGTGCGGCGATTGCAGGTTGCTGGAGGCATCCATGAAGTCGCCGTTCAGGGCAATGATGCGCCCGGTGAACATGGGGGGCCGTCCGGGCCGGTTCAGGGCCAGGGGCTTGGTGTTGCCCCGGGTGGTAAAGCTGATGGCATGCCACAGCACGTTCAGGATGCCCACCGAGCGATCCGGGTCGGTCTGGCAGGAAATGCGGGCGTTGGCCAGGGCGGGCAGCTCGGGGATGCGGATGGCGAAGGCCTGCTCAAAGCAGTCGGAAAAACGCTCCATGTCTTGCAGCATCATCTCGAACACCTGGTGGGTGTTGGCCATGGCCGCCTCATGCTCCTTGAGCTGCTTGTGCATGTGGGCGGCCAGCAGATCCACCTTCATCTGGACAGCCCGCACCGCCTTTTCGTCATAGTAGCTGCTGCCCGGCCAATCCTCCTGCATGCGCCCATGCAGGGAGCCGTCCATCATCGATCGATCGGTCAGGTTCGACACGCCTTGCGCTGCCCTCTATCCTCAAACGGGTGTGTGTTTCTATTGTACCCGAAGTTGCCGCTTCGGGGGCAGCGGAAAAACCCCAGCCCGGGGCCGGGATCGTCCGGGCTGGAATCGGCCCTCAGGCCTTGGCCGCGGGCACTTTTTCAGGGGCCACGGTCTGGCGGCCCATGCTCACGTAGGTGTAGCCCAGGTTCTTCATGCGCTCCGGGTTAAACAGGTTGCGCCCGTCGATAATCAGGCGGCACTTGCTTTCCTCGCGCAGCTTGACGAAGTTGATGTAGGCAAACTCGTCCCATTCGGTAATGATGGCAATGGCATCCGCCCCCTTGGCTGCCTCGTAAGGCGTGCTGCAGTAGGTGATGTCCGGCAAATGCTCCTTGGCCTGCTCCATGGCCAGGGGATCGTAGGCCCGGATGTTGGCCCCCCGCTTTTCCAGCCCCCGCACAATGGTGATGCTGGGGGTGTCCCGCATGTCATCGGTGTGGGGGCGGTAGGACAGCCCCCAAATGGCGATGGTCTTGCCGTGCAGGTTCTTGCCCAGGGCCTCGTCGATTTTCTCGATGAAGCTGATGCGCTGGTAGCGGTTGATGATGTCTACCTGCTTGAGCAAATCGAGGTTGATGTGGAACTCCTCGGCAATGTTGAGCAGGGAGTTGATGTCCTTGGGGAAGAAGATGCCCCCGTAGCCAATGCCGGCGTTCAGGTAGGCGTCCCCGATGCGGTGATCCAGGCCCAGGCCCTTGGCCACGCTGACGATGTCGGCGCCGGTCTTTTCGCACACCTGGGCAATGGAATTGATGAAGGAAATCTTGGTGGCCAAAAAGGCGTTGGTAGCATGCTTGATGAGCTCGGCGCTGTTGATGTCGGTAATCAGCAGGGGCGCGTTGAGCGGACGGTAGATTTCCACGATGGTATCGATGGCCCGCTGGCATTCGGCCCCGATGATGACCCGGTCCGGGCGCATAAAATCGTTCACCGCATGCCCTTCCCGCAGGAACTGGGGCACGGCGGCAATGTCGAAGTCGATATCCGGGGGCAACTGGTCGCGCAGCAGCGATTGCAGCCATTGCCCGGTCTTGATGGGCATGGTGCTCTTTTCGATAATCAGCCGGTAGCCGTCCATGCCGCTGGCAATGCTTTTGACCGCGGCGGTCAGGGCGTTGAAATCCGGTTTGCCGTTGGGCAGCAGCGGGGTGCCGATGCACAGGAAAACCACCTCGGAGGTGCGCACCGCTTTTTCGATGTCGGTGGTGAACTCCAGGCGGCCTTCTTCACGGTTGCCGCGAATCAGGGGCTCCAGGGCCTCCTCGTAGAAGTGCACCTTGCCTTCCTGCAGGTTTTTCATGCGCCCTTCCTTGCGGTCGGCGCAAATCACCGTATGGCCCATTTCGGCCAGGCAGGTGCCGGTCACGGTGCCCACGTACCCGGATCCAATGACTGCAATTTTCACGTGACGGCCCTCGCTTTCCTACAACATACCGATACGGTGTCAACCAAGTAATACCCACTTTACCACAACCAAAGGCAGGAATGGCAAGGGTCTGCGCCCCTGCCTCAGTGTCCGGGGCACACGAACCGTCTCCTCCACACGGTGGAACTTGCATGCCCCAGGCATCAAGTTTGGGCCGTCAGGGACGAAAGCACCCATGAGAGAACCGAACCGGGCCCGCACGGAGGCGGGGCCCCGTCGTTAAGGAGAACGTCCGATGGCTTTAGTGGTGAACACCAATGTAGCTTCCCTGCAGGCCCAGCACCGGCTGGGGGTCAGCAACGACATCCTGAACCGCTCCCTGGAGCGGCTGTCCTCGGGGTACCGCATCAACCGGGCCGCCGACGATGCCGCCGGCCTGACCATCTCCCAGAACCTGGTCAGCCAGATCCGGCGCATGAAGCAGGCCCTCAACAACGCCCAAGACGGCATCAGCGTGCTGCAGGTGGCCGAGGGCTCCCTGCAAGTGATTACCGAAAACCTGCAACGGGTGCGCGAGCTGACCGTGCAGGCCGCCAACGACACCTACGATCCTTCCGGGCGCACCACCCTCAGCAACGAAATCCAGTCGCTGCTCAACGACATCGACCGCATTGCCCGGGCGGCCAACTTCAACGGCATCGCCCTGCTGGACGGCACCGCCACCAACGCCCTACTGCAGGTGGGGCCCAACTCCAACGCCACCACCAACACGGTGGACATCACCGGGGTGCTGAGCGACGCCAGCGCCGCCGGGCTGGGCGTGGTGGGCGGCACCCAGACCTTTGCCACCGTGGGAACCGTCAACCTGGCCAACGCCGCCACCGCCCGCAACTTTATGACCGACGTGGACGCCGCGCTGCGCAACGTGAACATCCAGCGGGCCGCCATCGGCTCCTACCAGAACAAGCTGGAAAGCGTCATCGCCAACCTGGATCTGTCGGTGGAAAACTTTGCCACCTCCAACTCCCGCATCCGGGACGTGGATGTGGCCGCCGAAAGCGCCGTGATGGTGCAGTACCAGATCCTGACCCAGTCCGCCGCCACGGTGCTCTCCCAGACCAACCAGCTGCCCCAGCAAATCCTCAGCCTGCTGCAACGCTAATTCGGTTTTTCCCTCCCTTTTCCGTACTGTTTGTGCAAGGAACCCTGCCGATGCCCAACGCCATTGCCCCCGCCATCCCCGATGCCTGTATCCAGCTCATCAACAGCCTGGGCGGCCCCCCGCTGCCCACCGGCACCCCGGTACCAATCCTGAAAGTGATTCTGGAAAACCAGGCCGCCTCCCAGGCGCAACGCAGCCGGTTGCGCCTGGCCGAAAGCGCCCTCCTGCCAACCCATTAACCCACATCAAGCATTCAATAAGCCATCAGACGCCCCGTCCCACCCGACGGGGCTTTTCTTTTCGGGGCCCTTTATGAAGGTTTGTAAAGCTTTGGGGCGCGCCCCCTTCAGCGGAATCGCCGGGCAGACGAAAACGCTATTGGATTGATTCGTGGATTATCAGGTCATCAGGCAATAGCATCTGTCGTATGAAACGGGTTACCGCGCCGTTGCGAAGGCGGTGCGCTGACAGGGTGCCCGTTGCCGGGTGAACCCGCCGGCGTGGCGGTGATCAGGGTTATCAGGGACAACCGGCTTTTAACATTGAACAAGTTCGTTCTGCATTGTTGTTTGGCTGGGATGTAAAAGTTCCGGGATGTTCCACCCTGATCGGCCCGCAGGTCGGCAAGTTTTGTAAGGACACAAAACGGCACAAAGGAAAGGAACCAGACACTATGATTACACTCGGCGGAAATTCCTACTCCCTCAGCGCCCAACGCCACCTCAACACCGTGAACCGGAATCTTAGCCTCAGCCTGGAACGCCTGGCCTCGGGCTACAAGATTAACCGCGCATCGGACGGGCCCGGCGCACTGCTCGTTTCGGAAAACCTGCGCAGCCAGATCCGGGGTTTTGACGTGGCGTCCAGTAACGTGCAGCAAGGCCTAAGCATGCTCCAGGTGGCCGACAGCGCCCTGCAACAGGTAGTCACCCACATCCAGAACATTCGGGACATTGCGGTTGCTGCCTCCAACGGCACCACCACCACCGACCAGTTCGCCGCCTACGAGGCCCAGCTGACGGCGGAACTGGATGCCATCGACCAGATCGCCACCGGCACCAAGTGGGGCAACAACGTACTGCTGGACGGCAGCCTGGCAGCCATGACCATCCAGATGGGGCCCAACAGCGGTGACACCCTGGCCATCCAGTCCGCCTTCAGCAACAACCAGTCCGGGGGGGGCGGCCTGGCCATTACCCAAACCACCCTGGCCTCCACCGCCAACGCCGGCACCCTGCTGACCCAGGCGGATGCGGCACTGGCAACCGCCACCGCCAACCTGGCCACCATCGGGGGCTTTGAGAACCAGCTGAGCAACCAGATGGATTACCTGGCCATTGCCAAGGAGAACTTCTCCGCGGCGGAAGCCAACATCCGCAACACGGATGTGGCGGCGGAAACGGCGAACGTCACCCGGTTGCAGATCCTGCAGCAGGCGGCGGCCTATTCGCTGGCCCAGGCCAACAGCTTCCCGTCCATCGCCTTGACCCTCCTCCAGTAGTGCCACTGGCTCTCCCACGCCAGTTGCCTGTCAAACGGAAAGGAGTCCCTGGATGAAATGGCAATCCCAGCACGCCAACCCCTGGCCGCTGGCCCATGACGGGCCTCGCCAGAGCGTGATGTGGCGTCACTTTATGGCCCCCCGGGCCCCGTCCCCCCACCCGGACCGGGACGTGCGCAGTGAAAACCAGCTGGCGGCCCACGTGTCGCCCCGCATGGTAGACACCGCCACGCTGCTGCTGGTGTCCTTGCGCCACCAGCCCTGAACCAGGGAAACCCCAACACACCCCGAAAAGGCGGCTTTGTCAAAGAAAGCCGCCTTTTCTACATGTGCGGATCGTCGGCTTCCTCCACCTCGTCGGGCACCACGGGATGGTTGCGGTAAGTCACCAGGGTCACCAGGGTGGCTTCCTCCACCGGCTGGCCGTAGGTTTCACGCAAAAAGGCCATAACCGCCTGATGCGTCCGCAAGGGGGCCTTCAGGCGGGACAGGTCCTCATCGGTCAGCTCCCGCAGCGGGCAGCGGCGCAAATCGCCCACCACGGTGGCCTTGCGAATCTTCTTGTGGTTGCAGCGGATGTCCACCACCTCGTCCGGCACCCAGTAGCGGTTGTCATAGTAGAGATCTCCCAGGCGCAGGGCACAGCGCAAGGACTCGCTGTCCTCGGCGAGGATTTCATCCCGAAAGGCCAGGGGCCAGTTGATTGCCTTTGCCATAATGTCCCTATCATACGGGAAAAAACCCAACGCGGTTCACAAAGTAAAAATCCGCCCATCCCGGTTGATCCGCGCTCACTGCGGCCCACAGCCGCCCTACTTGGATCCGTTGTAGTATTTGCGGCGCTTGAGATCGGGGGCGGCCTTGTCTAAACTGGGCTTTGTAAGGAAGAGAGTGTCACGGGGGCGAGCGGCTCCCGAAAGGAACGGGCATGAAAAAAACCGGGCGCAAAAAACCGGAAAAAATCCGTATCAAGTCTGCCAGCCCCCGGCGTTTTGCCCGGATGACCCGGGCCCAGGCCCTGCAACTGATCCCTGCCCTCCTGGGGGAGCTTCCCTTCCATCCCGACGCCCTGTATCTCATCGGCCTGTTCCAGTTGCATCCCGAGGAACTGACCGAGGCCGGGCTGGGCTACGAAGTGATCAGGGCCCTGGAGCAGCGGGCCTCCTTTTTCTAGGGCCTTTACTCCTTGAGGCTGCCGGCCAGGATGCCTTTCATGAACTGCTTCTGGCCCAGCAAAAAGACCACTACCACCGGCAAAACCGACAGGGTGGCCCCGGCCATCAGCACCGTCCAATCCGTGGTATCCCGAAAGCTGCCCTTGAGGGCGGCCATGCCCACCGGCAGGGTGCGCATGGACTCGGAGTGGGTGGCGATGAGGGGCCACATAAAACTGTTCCAGGCATTGATAAAGGTGAAGATGGCCAATGCAGCCAGGGCCGGGGCGGCCAGCGGCAGGGCCACCCGCCAGAAAATCTGCCAGGGGTTACAGCCATCAATGCGGGCGGCGTCTTCCAGCTCCCGGGGCAGGCCGTTGAACCACTGGCGCAGCATAAACACCCCAAACGCCCCGAACAGTCCCGGCACAATCAGCGCCCAGTAGCTATCCAGCCAGTGGAAGCTCTTCATCAGGAAAAAGAGCGGCACGATGTTCACCTGGGGCGGCACCATCATGGTCATCAGGAACACGAAAAACACCGTATTCTTGTGGGCAAACTGCAGCCGGGCAAAGGCGTAGCCCGCCATGGCCGAACACAACACGTACCCCACGGTAGTCAACCCAGCCACCCACAGGCTGTTCAGGAAATACCGCCCCATGGGGGCCAGCGCGAACAGACGGCGGTAATTGTCCCAGGCCCAGGCATCCGGCCACAGGCGGGGCGGGGTTTGAAAGACCTGATCCGGGGCCAGCAGGGAGGTCACCACCATCACCCAGAAGGGCAGGGCCATCAGCAGCGCCCCGGCCAGCAGGGCCAGCCAGATGCACACGGCTTGCAGGCGGCGGAGGCGTTTCATGCGGGCTCATCCTCGTACATCACCCACCGTTTGCGCAGTTGCCACTGCACGGCGGTCAGGGCCAGGATCAGCACGAACAGGATGTAGGCAATGGCCGAGGCCGGGCCGATGCGGTAGAACTCAAAAGCATTCTTGAACATCCAGTACACCAGCAGCTCCGTGCTGTGAGCCGGGCCCCCCTGGGTCAGCAGATACACCGAATCGAACGCCTGGAAGCCGTTGATGAAAGCCATTATCGTGACAAAAAACACGGTCGGGGTAATCATGGGCAGGGTCACCCGGAAGAAGGCCTGCAAAGGCCCCGCCCCGTCCAGCTCCGCCGATTCGTACAGGGAGGGCGGCACCCCCTGCAAGCCGGCCAGGAACAGCACCAGATTGTAGCCCACATCCTTCCAGATGCGCAGCAGCATGATGGCCGCCATAGCCGTCTGGGGATCATACAGCCAGGGAATGGGCGCCTGGATCAGGCGCAGCCCGGTCAGTACCCAGTTCAGCAAGCCGAACTGGGGATCGTAGAGCCAGCCCCACACCATGGCCACGCTGACCATGGGGGTGATGAAGGGCAGGAAATAGGCGGTGCGGAACCAGGCCTGCCCCCGGATGGCCCGGTTCAGCCAAAGCGCCAGCAACAGGCCCAGCACCACTTCCAGAAAGCCGGACACCACCACAAAATAAGCGGTGGCCCCCAGGGACTGCCAGAACAAGGGATCCCGCAGCACGGCGGCGTAATTGTCCAGGCCCACCCACTGGGGGGTGCCCAGCAGGTTCCAGTAGGAAAAGCTCAAGCCGAAGGAGGCCAGCACCGGCAAATAGGTAAACACAATCAGGCCCAACAGGCAGGGCGCCAGAAACAGCCAGGCCCAGCGGGCCTCATGGACGAACCGGCGCTCCGGGGCAATCTGGCTCATGGGCGGTTCCCCACTTCCAGCAAGCGCTCCAGGCGGGGCTTCACCCCGGCTACCGCCTCGGCGGCGGACTGCCGACCCTCCCACACCGGCTGCAAGGCCAGCAGCAACTCCTCGGAAAATTCGTTCCAGCGGGGCGGGGTACGGGTGGGCACCCCGTCGGCAATCACATCCAGGAACACCCGGCCATGGCGGGGCCTTTGGGCCGGGGCCAGGAAGGCGGCGGACTGGGCCACGTCCGGTCGGGCCGGCACGATGAGGCCGCTTTCGGCCATGCGGGCCACCGCATGCCGGCTGGTCAGGAACCGGGCCAGCGCCACGCTTTCAGCCGGATGGGCCGTGGCGGCGGACACCGCATACCCCGAGGCATCAATGCCCACCCGCGATTTCCCGGAAGGGCCCACCGGCAGGGGCGCCACATCCCAATCGAAGCGGGCCTGCTCCCGCAGCACCGGCACGGTCCAGCGGCCACTCACCAGCATGGCCAGTTTGCCCTGTAAAAAGAGCTGACTCATGGGGGCCGCCCCGCTTTCCTCCTGGCGGGGGGCCACATGCCGGGCGTTACGCAGCCCGGCATAAAACGCCAGCCCCTGCAAGGCCCCCGGGCTGTCCAGGGTCACATGCCGCCCGTCGGCGCTGAACAGATCGCCCCCGGCGCTCCACACGAAGGGCAGCCAGAACAGGGGCGGCTGGGGATAAAAGGACACCCCGAAGCGCTCCGGGTGCCCGTCGCGATTGGCATCCACGGTCAGCCGGGCGGCGGTTTCGGCAAACTCCGACCAGGTCCAGCCCGGGCGGGGATCGGGCAGGCCAGCCCGGCGGAAGGCCTCCCGGTTGTAAAACACCACCACGTTGGAAATATCCCGGGGCAGGGCACCCAAGCCCGGCGGGCCGTCGGGGGTGGAGCGCATGGCAAAGGCGGCCAGGGCCTGGGGGTAAAAATCGCGGGTTTCGCCCCCCTGCCGGGGAGCCAGATCCAGAAAGACCCCCTCCGTGGCATACACCGGAAAGCTCAGGCTGTTGGTGAACATCACATCCGGGGTCATGCCCCCGGCCACCAGGATGTGCAGCTTCTGGTAGTAGTTGTCCGGAATGTGCAGCAGCTCAACGGCAATGCAGGGGTGGGTTGCCTCAAATTCGGCCAGCAATTCTTTTAACACCGCCATCTCCTGCGCACTGCCCCAGGTGGAGAGCTGGATGGGGATCTTACCCTCGGCAGCGCCCCGGTTTGGCAGGCCGCAGGCAGCCAGCACACAAAGCGCCCCAGCCAAGAGCAGCGCCATCAGGGCCATACGGCGATGGCCGGCTGTATTAAACTTTTGTAACGTTTGGCAAGGGCGGATCAATTCGTTTGGCACCCCGTTTTTAACTAGTATATAAGTAAGCAGTCTGAGTTTGTCAGCAAGCGCATCAGGGACGCACAGCCACCATGCAACTCAACCCTCGCATTGAAACCCTTGTGGACCGGTACGAACCGGACCGGCTCAAGGCGCTGCTGATGTGGTTTGGGGCGGACGCCCAGGCCACAGGGGGCAAGACGGAGCGGCTCAACGCTCTGCTGGAAGAGACCGAAACGCTGGATATCCATGCCTGCTACCGGCTGATCCAGGGCCTGGCAATGGATGACATGGTCACCTTTGCCATGGTCAACGAGTTCGGTCCGGCCTTCAGCGGAAAACCATACTTTAACTGGCTTGTGCACGCGGTGGAAGCCCAAGTGGGGAAACAAAACTAGCGCGGCGCAGCCCTCCATAGGGATTCGCCAGGATACTTACCACCTCTAGGCTTTCGGGCCGGGCTCCAGGGTGCCTTTCACCCGCTTGACCCAGTTGGGAAGCTCGCTTTGGCGCTGACGGGCAATGGCCAGGCTCCAGGGAGACACCGGCTTGGTGATGACCGAACCCGCCGCCACGGAGGCATGGGCCCCCACGGTGACCGGGGCGATCAGCACGGAATTGCTGCCAATCTTCACCCCGTCCTCCAGCACGGTCTGCTCCTTCACGTCGCGGATGGGATCGTAGTTGGCGGTAATGGTGCCCGCGCCGATGTTCACCTCGGAACCCAGCACCGCGTCCCCCAGGTAGGCCAGGTGCGCCGCGTTGGTGTGGTGATCGATGGTGGTCTTCTTGATTTCCACAAAGTTGCCGATGTGCACGTGGTGCCGCAGCTCCACCCCGTCGCGCAGCTGGGCGAAGGGGCCCACGTGGCAGTGATCGCCAATCACGCTGTCCCGCACCACCGATTGCAGCACCCGCACCCCGTCCCCAATGGCCACCCGCCCGGTCATGGTGGTGTGGGGGCCAATGGTGCAGTCCCGCCCGATGGTGATGTCCCCGGCCAGGTAGCAGCCGGGCAGCACGGTGGTATCCGGGCCGATGGCCACCTCCGGGCCAATCATGGTGGACACCGGGTGCAGGAGGGTCACCCCCCCGGCCATCAGGCGCTGCTGCACCCGGCGGTTCAGCACGTCATGCACCAGGGCCAGGTCGGCCCGGCTGTTCACGCCCAGGATCTCCTCGCTGTCCAGCAGGCAGGCCATGCCTACCCGCAGGCCGTCCGCCACGGCCAGGGCGATGACATCGGTCAGGTAGAACTCGCCCTGGGCATTGCGGTTGGAGAGGCGATCCAGCAGCGGGGCAATGGCCGGCCAGCTCAGGCAATAGATGCCGGTGTTCACGGTGCGCACCGCCCGCTCCTCGGGGGTGGCGTCCTTTTCCTCCACGATGCGCAGCACCTGCTCGCCGTCCATTAAAATGCGCCCGTAGCCAAAGGGCTGCTCCAGCGTGGCCCCCAGCAGGGTCAGGTGGTTGCCCCGGGCCCGGTGCTCGTTGAGGAGCGCTTGCAGGGAGGCCGCTTCCAGCAGCGGCACGTCCCCGGACAAAATCAGCACGTCCCCGGCCCAATCCGCCCAGTCGGTCAATTGGGCCTTCACCTGTTGCACGGCATGCCCGGTGCCCAGCTGAGGCTCCTGCACCACCGGACGCATGCCAAAGCCAAAGGACAGCCGATCCAGCTCGGCCATCACCTGATCGCGCCCATGGCCCACAATCACCGCCGTTTCAGCCACTTCCAGCCGGTCCAGGGTGGCCAGCACGCGGGCCAGCAGGCTTTTGCCAAACAGGGGGTGCAGCACCTTGGGCAGGGCGCTTTTCAGTCGGGTGCCCTTGCCGGCGGCCATGACAATGGCGTTCAGGGCCATGGCCTAGCCCACCGGCTCCAGATGGGAGGCGGGATCTTCCAGCGAAATGGTGACCTGGCCACCTCGCCGGGGCCGGCGGATGCCCCGCTTGGAGCTTTCCACGAAGGCCAGCAGGTGCTGGATATTGGGATCGTTTCCGTACTCGGCCCGCACGGCGGCCACGGCCTGGGTGAGGTTCATGTCGGAATACCACAGCATCTGGTAGGCCTTCCAGATGCGGCTGCGGGCTTGCAAATCGAAGCCCCGGCGCTTGAGCCCCACCTTGTTGATGCCGGAAATCTCAGCCGGGATACCCGCCGACATGCTGAATGGGGGAATGTCCTGACGGGTGCCGCTGGCCCCGCTGATAATGGCCAGCTTGCCCACCCGGCAATTCTGGTGCACCACGCCCATCCCGCCCAGAAAGGCAAAATCATCCACGGTGACGTGGCCTCCCAGTTGCACGCAGTTGGCCATGATGACCTCGTTGCCGACCGTGCAATTATGGGTAATATGGGAATACGGCATGATAAAGCACCCGTCCCCCACCCGGGTCACATTGCCTTCCCCGGTGGCCCGGTGCACGGTCACGCATTCGCGCAGCACGGTACGCTCCCCAATTTCCAGGAAGCTTTCTTCGTTCTGGAACTTGAGATCCAGGGGGGGGCCACCCAGCACGGCGCCCGGGAACACATCGCACTCCCGGCCCAGCGTGGTGTGGCTCATCACGGTCACATGGGCACGTAGCCGGGTGCCATCCCCGATGCGACAATGGGGTCCCACGATGCAGTAGGGGCCGATTTCCACGTCCTCGCCCAGCACGGCGCCGGGATCGACAATAGCGGTGGGGTGAATCTTGGCCATGGCTCAGCCTTTCCCGTTCAGCAACTGGGTATCTACCAGCGAGCAGATAATCTCGGCCTCCACGGCCACCTCCCCGTTCACCATGGCCTTGCATGCCATCTTGCCGATGGGGGGACGGAAACGGGTGACCTGGCATTCCATTTCCAGGCAGTCGCCGGGCGTCACCATGCGCCGGAAACGCACGTCGTTCATGCCGGCAAAGACAGCCAGCTTGCCCTCCAGGTGCCCGCTCACACTCATCAGCACCACACCCAGCTGGGCCAGGGCTTCCAGCTGCAACACCCCCGGCATGATGGGCTCGCCCGGAAAATGCCCCTGGAAAAAGGGCTCGTTGATGGTGACGTTTTTATACCCCTTGATCCATTGCCCGGCCTCGTAACCGGTGACCCGGTCCACCAGGATGAAGGGATAGCGGTGGGGAATGGCCGCCATGATGTCTTTCACGTTGAGCGGCTTTTGCGGTGCCACGGTTTCCGGCATGCCAGGCTCCTTTTCTCTGAACGGGGCCATTATAGCGAAAGGGCCCCCAAAAATGAATGAGGCTTAACGCCCCAGCGCGCCCCGCAGCTTGCGGGCAAAGGCGGTATGGCTGCCATGCCCGGCGTTCAGGGCAAAGACATGCGCCTTCAGGGTTAGCGGATTCAGCCCGGCCAGGGTGAGATCCCCTACCAGGTCCAGCATCTTGTGGTAAAGGGGCTCATCGGGATAGCGCAGGGGCCGGCTGTAGCCGCCGTCCTCCATCAGGCCCAGGGTGTTCTCGGCATCCGCCCCCAGGGCCAGCCCCCGGGCCTGCATGGCCGGCAACTCGCTGACGTAGCCAAAGGTGCCCGCCTGGGCAATCCGGTTCCAGTCGTCGGCGCCGCTGTCCCAGTGGGCCCAGCGGGTAGCGAGATCCGGGTGGCGGAAGTCCACGGCGTAACTGATGCGAAAACGGGTATCCGGCACCGCATACACCCGAATTTGCTCGCCCTGGGCATGGTAGAGGGCCTCGGGCAGCGATAGTTCCGGCTGGGGCGGGCTGGGATTCCACTGCCGGCGGAAAGCCTCCAGCCAACCCCAGGCGCTGCCGTCCAAAATGGGCAGCTCCGGCGCCCCGGAGATCGCCACCCGCAGGTCGGAAAGCCCGGCCAGCGAGCAGGCGCACAAAAAATGCTCCACGATGGACAGCGTCCGCCCCCCCGCGGTAGCCAGGGTTACCCCCCGGTCGGTGTTCACCACCGCTTCCAGCCGGGCGGGCAAAGGGTCGGTGCCGTCCAGGTAAAAGACAATGCCACGCCCGGGCGCCGCCGGCTCAATGTCCACCGCCACCGGGCGTCCGGTAATCAATCCCTTGCCGCTGACATGCAGGGGGGTCGATACCGCGCTCATACGGTCACCCCGGCCTTTTCCGCCTCCAGCTCGGCCACCCGCCTTTTCAGGGCCTTGACATCGGCGAACAGGTCCTTCAGCTTGGAAATATGCAGCACGTTTTGCAGGGCTTCCCGCCGGGGCAGGGCCGGCAAGCCGCCCACCACCTCGCGGGGGGCCACATCCCGCATTACCCCGGACTTGGCCATCACCACCGCATCGTCGGCAATGGTAATGTGATCGGCAATGCCGGCCTGGCCGGCCATCACCACCCGGTTGCCCACCGTGCAGCTGCCCGCCACGCCCACCTGGTTGATGAACATGCAGTCCTCGCCGATGACGCTGTTGTGGCCGATCATGACCATGCTGCCCATCTTGGTACCTCGCTTGATGAGGGTGACCCCCACGTTGGCCCGGTCCACCACCGCATTGGCCAGGATTTCCACGTCATCCTCGATGATGACGGTGCCCAGCGAAGGGATTTTGCGGATGTCCACCTGCGGCCCCTCGGCGCGGCCCGGCTCGTAACTGGCATAGGCAAAGCCGTCCGGCCCGATGCAGGTATTGTCGTGCAGGCGCACCCGGTTGCCAATCAGGACGCGATCCCCAATGCGCACCCCCGGATAGAGCATGCCGTCCGCCCCAATGCGGGCCCCGGCCCCAATGCTGGCGTGGGACATGACCATGGTGCGGGGGCCAATCACGGCCTGGGCGCCCACGGTGACAAACGGGCCAATGGCCGCGGTGGGATCGACCTGGGCCGATTCATGCACCAGGGCGGTGGGATGAATGCCCGCCGGCAGCTGGGGCGGGGTCTCGAACACAGTCAACAGGTGGGCCAGGGCGTAGCGGAACCGCTTGGCCTGGATGTAACCCGGCAGTATGCCTTCGGGCACTTCCACATCCGCGGGCACCAGGGCGGCCACCGGCTTTTTGGGAGCATGGGCCAGCAACTGGAAGACTTCGGCACTGGTGGCCAGGATAATGTCCCGATCGGTCTGCAGCATGCGGGGATGAGAGACGGCCTCCACCACCACCGCGCCATCCCCCACCAGGGTGGCATCCGACATGCCGGCCACAAGTTCGGCCAGGGTACAAGGGGGCTGAGGAAGGGTCTCCGGCATAACAATCTCCTTTCTGGAACGGGCTTGGCCGTTTTGATTATACTGGCAGCATGCAGCAAACACCAGCAAGCAGCCCCCGGCGGGTGGCCGTGGTTGGCGGCGGAGCCGCCGGGTTTTTTGCCGCGGTCAACGCCGCCCGCCTGAACCCGGCCCTGGCCATCACCCTCTTTGAAGCCGGGCAGCGCCCACTGCAAAAGGTGGCCATCTCCGGCGGGGGACGCTGCAACGTGACCCATGCCTGCTATGATGCGGCCCGGCTGGTGGAATTCTACCCCCGGGGACAAAAGACCCTGCGGTCGCTGTTCGCCCGCTTTGGGCCCGCCGATACCGTGGGCTGGTTCGAGTCCCGGGGCCTGAAGCTGAAAACCGAGCCGGACGGGCGCCTGTTTCCGGCCAGCGATCGTTCGGCGGACGTCATCGCCGTACTGCTGGAGGAGGCCCGCCGCTATGGGGTCACCGTGCGCACCGGCAGCCGGATCGAAGCGGTGCGGGCCGAAGGCGGCATGTTTTGGGTACGCGGCGCCGGCAAAACCGAGGAAGCCTTTGACCGGGTGGTGCTAGCCACCGGCTACAGCCCGCCCGGCTGGCAACTGGCCCAACGCCTGGGGCATGGGCTCATCCCCCCGGTGCCCAGCCTGTTCCCGTTCACGGTGAAGGCCCCGATCCTTGCCGGCCTGCAAGGCATCTCGCTACCCGAGGTCAAAGGGCGCCTGAAGGTGGGCCCCGAAAAGCTGGAAGCGCAAGGGGCCATGCTCATTACCCATACCGGCCTGTCCGGCCCGCTGATTTACCGGCTTTCCGCCTGGGGGGCCCGCCCCTTGGCCGAAAATCGATACCAGGCCCAACTGCAACTGGATCTGTTGCCCGCCCTGCCGGAAG
Organism: uncultured Vampirovibrionales bacterium; assembly: GCA_964390635.1. Lineage (GTDB taxonomy): Bacteria > Cyanobacteriota > Vampirovibrionia > Vampirovibrionales > Vampirovibrionaceae > CAYMIG01. The sequence goes on from CAYMIG010000010.1 coordinate 128,588, forward strand.
AAGCCCTGCGGGCCCGGTTGCAACAACTGTTTGGCGGGGAAGCCGCCCGCAAAAAAATCGCCAACAGCCGGCTGGAGCCCATCCCCCACCGGCTTTGGCTGGCCCTGTTGGGCGCCGCGGGCGCCAACCCGGAAGCCCGGGGAGAGACCCTGGGCAAGAAACCCATGAACCGTTTAATAGAACAGCTCAAGCGCCTGGATCTGCCGGTCACCGGCAAAAGCCCCTCCAAGGAGGAGTTCGTGAGCTGTGGCGGGGTGCCTTTGAACGAAGTGAACTTCCAGACTATGGAGAGCAAAAAGGTGCCGGGCCTGTACCTGGCCGGGGAAATCCTGGACATCGACGGGCTGACCGGGGGGTTCAACTTCCAGTCCTGCTGGAGCCAGGGCTGGGTACTGGCCGAAGCCCTGGCTGGACCGGCGGGTTAAAGATCGCCCCCGGGCATCCGATACCCCTGGCATGGACATGCCAAACGGGTTTTATTGGGTGGAATTCCTGCTGCGCCTGGCGGCAGCCGTGATGCTGGTGCGCACGTTGTATGCCAAATTCGGGCGCAAGGGGCCGCTGAATGCGGAAATCCCCGCCCGGGCCTGGGGAATCGCCCTGCTGGTTTTTATGATCTTCCAGCCCCCGCTCATCCTGCTGATCATCCTGCTGGCCATCAGCCGCAGCCTGCGGGGCACGGAGCACCGGGATTTGCGCGACCTGACCCAGCGCGAGCTGGCGGCCACCCTGCAAGCCCAGCTAGGCAAGGGGCATGGCGCCGAGGTGTTAATCCTCCCCTCGGGCGACCCCCGTGGGAACCCGGCGCCCCCAAGCCCGAAAGACCCGCACCGACCCCAGGGCACTGCCTTTGGGGCATTACGTTCCGGCAGCCTTAATCGCCCCACGCACCGGGGCACCCCCCGCCCGGATCCCTCGCCATCGGCAGGCCCCTTTGCCGTCAGTCCGCCGCCCGGCCCGGGCCCCATCTGGGAGGACAAGCCCTGGTGGCAGTTCTGGTAAGCCGGCTTTATTTTTTGCAATATGCGCTTCAGGTTTTGGGATTTGCTTCGATAAGAGAGCAACGGAAGTTTTCGTGGCCCCGGCCATGCCGTGTTTGAGTCAAATGAGGAATGGATCATGACTGCAATGCCCGCCCCCCAGCAAAGCGCGGTTCAACAACCCTGGCACCGCGACCTGTTTTTTGTGAAAGAGCATACCGGCATGTTCAAGGCCGTCAACAACTACGACATGCTGAACCCGGACAACGGGCAAATGCTGCTGGAATGCCGGGAGGAAAACCTGCACTGGTTCTCGAAAATCCTGCGCTTTAGCGAGGACTGGAAGCGCGTCACCCCCTTCGATATCGTCATCCGGGTGCCCGGCGGGCAGACCGTGGTGCGGGTCAAGCGGGGCTGGTCCCTCTTTCTGTCCAGCGTGGATGTGTTTGACGGCCAGGGCCATCGCATTGGCGGCTTTAAGCAGAAGTTCTTCTCCATCGGCGGGGCCTTCAGGGTGCTGGATGCCCATGATCGCCCGGTCTTTGAGCTGAAGGGCAAATGGACCTCCTGGGAATTCAAGTTCCTGGCCGATGGATCCCGCGAACTGGGCTCTGTCACCAAGAAGTGGGCCGGCATCGGCAAGGAACTTTTTACCACCGCTGACAACTACGTATTGCAGATCGATCCCTCGGTTGGCGCCGAGGATCCGGCCCGAAAGCTCATCCTGGCCGCGGTGGTATGCATCGACATGGTGTTGAAAGAATAGCCAAGCATCCCCGCACTGAACGGGTATTCGCCAGCCCCGGGTACTTCGCCCGGGGCTTTGGCCTGCCGGGGCCGCCGTCTCCTTAGTTCAGCTTACGCCGGGCGGGCAATGCGGCCCTCCGCCAAACCGATCATGATAAAAGCATTGCAACAACCGGAGCTTGAACGATGAACACCCTGCATTACCGGGACATTTGCGCGGGGCTGGCCCTGCATGCCCTGCTGTCCCGCAACAACAGCCATGACCTGAGCATGGAGGACAACCTGGAATCCATCTGCCGCCTGGCCTACTAGATCGGCGCCCGCATGGAACACCTGCACGGCGAGATGGAAAAACAGCGCTACCATATGCCCACTTGAAAGACTGGAGCCGATGACGAGACTCGAACTCGTGACCTACGGTTTACGAAACCGTTGCTCTACC
>CAYMIG010000011.1:0-104868 GCA_964390635.1 uncultured Vampirovibrionales bacterium
AGGCCCTGAAGGAAAAAGTGGAGTCGTACCAGGCGGCCATTGGCAATGCCGGGGCCATTACGGCTGAGCAATCGGCGGAGTTGAAGGCCCAGGTGGATTCCGCCCTGTATCAGCAGGTGGTGAACAATGAAGGCGTGATTAGCGCCACCGGCATTGCCCAGGAAGGCGGCAAGATTGTGTTGTTTGCCCAGTCCACGGGGCAGGATGCCCTGGTGAATAATGTCGGAACGCTACAGGCCGCCGGCGGTGACGTGCGGGTGGAAGGGGATCTGGTGGCCCAGAGTGGCGATATCAGCGTGGCTTCGGATACCGGGCAGGGCGGCACGATTGATGTGCTGGGTGATGCGGTGGCGCTGCTGGATGATGCCCACCTGGACGCCTCCGGCAAGACGGGGGGCGGTGCCATTCACGTGGGGGGTGATTACCAGGGGCAGGGCGATACCCGGCGTGCCCGGTGGACCTACGTGGACTCCGGCGTTCGCCTGGATGCCAATGCCACGGAATCCGGCAATGGCGGCCAGGTGGTGGTGTGGTCGGACGCGCGAACCGATTATTTTGGTGAAATATCGGCCACCGGGGGAGCTGCTTCAGGAAACGGCGGAAACGCCGAGATTTCCGGGAAACAATGGCTGAACTTTAATGGTGGGGTTGATTTGTCGGCTCAAAACGGGGATAAGGGATCGTTGTTGCTGGATCCCGATAACCTCTTAATTGCCTCCCCCTTGCTTTGGCTCGATGCCTCCCAGATTACGGGCTTGAATGATGGCGATAACGTGACCCTCTGGAGTGATTCGTCCGGGAACGGCTATAATGCCACCTTGGGGGCGTTTGGGACGCCAACTTATGTTGCCAATGGTCCCAATGGGATGGCGGCGGTTTATTTCGACGCCGGCGGAGACCAGCTGCTGATTAACGGCCTGAATGCCGGATCCGACACCACGATGTTCTTTATGGTGGATCCGGATACGACAACCCCCGTTGGGATTTTCCAGACTGCGCCGTTCATGCCGGATGCCTACCGCAACTATAATTCCGGCCAATGGGAGTGGTGGAACCAGGATCCGCAAGCCAACCTGGGATTGGCCGACGCGAACCCCGTGCTGCTTTCTTTTTCCAGTCGCCTGGCCCCTGGCCGTGCGTTCGATTATTACCAGAACGGCACGTTCGTGAATACCTATACCTCCGCCAATACCAACCCCATTGCCTGGACAACCCCTGAGCTGGGGATTATCAACAATCCCTGGACGGCCAGTTATTCGGGCTCTACCAGCGAGATTCTCATTTTTAATCACAATCTCAACAATACCGAACTGCAAATGGTCAACCAGTATCTGGGCAATAAATATGGCATTGCGGTGACTGGGGCCAGCAATACCAGCCTGATCACCCAGAATCAGCTGGAAACGCTCTCCCAGACCGCCAATATCGTGTTGCAGGCGGATAACGACATTGTTTTTGCGCCCCTTAAAAATAACGTGCTGAATCTGCAGGGGAATGCCTCGCTCTCCGTGACGGCTGGAAATAGTGTGGTGATGCGAATTGCCGACACCCTCCGCACTGAGGGCGGCGCCATTACCGTGAACGGTGGAAACCTGACGCTGGGCAACCTGGATACCACCGGTGCGGGTGGCAACAAATCGGCGGCGGTGAATTTAACCGCCAATGCGGGTACCGTGACCGTCAACGATGTGGCCACGGGTGGGGGCGATTTTACCCTCACCGGGCGTTCGCCTATTTTAAACGGCAACCTGGATGCCGGCGGGGGCATGGCGGTATTCAATCCGGTGGATGCCAGCCGCCCCATCCGGGTGGCGGCGGGTGCCGATGATGACGTCAACTTCTTCGATCTTTCCGCCGCGGAAATGGCCCGCATCAAGGCCGACACCCTGTTTGTGGGCGATGTGGCGGTGAATGCCGACATCGATCTGGCGGGCGATATCGATGTCACCGGGCTGGACGGCCAGGCCGGCGTGTACAACCTGGCCTTCAACACCGCCGGTAATTTCAACGCCAACGGGTTCGACATCAACCTGGGCCGGGACGCCATCTACTTTGACGGGGTGGATGACTATATCCTGGTGCCGGATCCGGGCAATTACAGCCTGGATGTGTCCGGCAATACCGTTACCATGATGGCCTGGATTCGCCCGTCTTCTTCCGGGGCAACTTATAAGCAAATCATCAACAAGGATCTCTCCTACGAGTTGGCCTTGCGGGACGGCGGCGAGCTGTGGGGGGCCATCCAGCCCGCCTGGGTGGATATGGGCAATACCTCCACCAGCGTGGGCCAGTGGCAGCACGTGGCCCTGGTGGATGATGGCTCCAACCTGACCTTTTACATCAATGGCAACCCGGTGGAGGTGATACCGCTGGCGGATGGCGCGATTGCTCCCAGCAACTTCTCCTTCCGCATTGGGGCGCGGGAAACCTTTGGCGTGGGGGGGGCAGCAGTTCTTTCACGGCATTATCGACGAGGCCCAGGTTTATAACACGGCACTTGACGGGGCCGAAATCGCGGCCATGTTCAATAACGGCGCGGGCCCTGCCTTAAGTGGGCCGGTTGCGGGCCTGGTCGGCGGCTGGGGCTTTGCTGAGGGGGCGGGAATCTTTGCCGGGGATGCTTCCGGTAACAATACCGCGACGTTGCAGAACAGCCCCACCTGGGTGCATGCCAAAAACCTAGCCATCAACGCCTACGGCGACCTGACCACCGAAAGCATATACGGCGACGGCGCCGACATCACCCTGGGCTATGGCAACGCCATTGCCATGAACGGCATCGTGGCGGCCATGGGCAGCGGCACCCTCACCCTGACCGATCTCGTCCTGCCGCCGCCTCCTCTACCTCCGACCCCGGCGCCCGCACCTGCTCCTTCGCCCGCCCCAGCCCCCTCCCCCTCCCCGGTGGATACAGCACCCATGCTCAATACCAGTACCCGCCGTCCAGGTGAAACGCTCAGCGTGCAAACCGCCATGACCCAGACTTACAAGGCAGACCTGGCATACAGTTCCGAAAACGCCCTGGTTACAGGCGACATTCGGGGCGAGGCGCCTTCGGCCAACCGGGTGCTGATGCATGAGGACGGCCTGGTGGAGCTTCTGCGCAGCCCCGCCGATGCGGCCTTTATTCCGGTTCACAATCAGTCCCCGGCCATAACGGCCTCCTCCGGCATGCAGCCTGCCACCTTGTCCGGTGCAAATAGCGGGGGCGGCCTGCTCGTTCGGTTGAATACTTCTCAAAACATGGTGCGTATTCTGGATGCCACGGGCCTGAACGTGCTGGCCGAACTGCCTGTGGGCAACGGCCCGGTGGATTACGTGGTGTCAAGCGATCAGCAGCGGGCGTTCGTGTTGAATGCCGGCGATCAGTCGCTTACCATCATCAGCCTGGGCGAGCTGAAAGTGGTGCAAACCGTGCCGTTGCACGTAACACCGGCCCGCATGGTGCTGGGCCCGGATGGCAATCGCGTGCGCCTGTATGACACACAGGGGCGGCTGCTGATGGAAGTGGATGCCAGCGGTCAGAAGCTGACCTCCCAAGAGGAAGCCGGGCTCAGCTTTACGGGGCAAGCCCGTCTCGATCAGAGCCGGGCCCTGAACGACAGCCTGAACCGCCTGGTGGCGGCTTATCTGGGTTCCTGAGCGGGGGCCTTCGGATCCGGCGTCTGGATGACTTGCGGCAGGCCGTGCGTTTGCTAAAATCAGGGAATGAATTTTGTCTATTTGTCGCCCCATTTTCCGGCCAATTACAAGGCTTTTTGCATTCAGCTGCGCAGGCTGGGGGTGAATGTGCTGGGCATAGCCGATGCCCCTTACGAATCGCTGGATCCGGAATTGCGGGAGGCGCTCACCGAGTATTACCGGGTGGATGACTTGCACCGCTACGACCAGCTGGTGCAGGCGTGCCGGTATTTTATCGGCAAGTACGGCCCCATCGACCGGCTGGACTCCCATGCGGAATACTGGCTGGAAACCGAGGCCCAGTTGCGCACGGAATTCGACATTCCGGGCATCAAGACCGACACCATCGCCACCATCAAGCGCAAGTCGTTGATGAAAACCGTGTTTCAGGATGCCGGCGTGCCGGTGGCCCGGGGGCAGGTTTGCCGCACCCCGCAAGAGGCCCTGGCTTTTATCGGGGAGGTCGGCTTCCCGGTGGTGGCCAAGCCGGATATCGGCGTGGGGGCGGCGGGCACTTTCAAGCTGCACAACCCGCAGGAGGTGGCCGAGTTTTTCTCCCACAAGATGCCGGTGGATTACTTCTTTGAGGAATTCATCACCGGCGATATCCAGAGTTTCGACGGCCTCATCGATCGCGACGGCGTGTTGCGCTTTTTTACCGCCCACCAGTACAGCCGGGGCATTATGGAAACGGTTCAGGAGGATGGCCACATTTACTACTGGTCGTTGCGGAATGTGCCCCCGGATCTGGAGGAGGCGGGCCGCAACGTGCTGAAGGCCTTCGGGGTCAAAGAACGGTTTTTCCACTTCGAATTCTTCCGCACCCGGGAAAACCGGCTGGTGGCGCTGGAAGTGAACATGCGTCCCCCCGGCGGGTTTACCACCGACATGTTTAACTACGCCAACGATTTCGATATTTACCGCGAATGGGCCAACGTGGTGGTGCACAACCGCTTTGAGGCCGAGTGGTCGCGTCCCTACCACGTGGTTTATGTTAGCCGCAAGTACCACCTTCCCTACGCGCATGACCATGATACGATTCTAAGCCGCTATGGTCACCTGATTTGCCAGCACGAGCCCATCCCGATGGTATATTCCCGGGCGCTGGGGCACTATGGCTTTATTGCCCGTTCGCCTCACCAAGATGAAATCATCGAAGTCGCCGAATACGCCCAAAAACTGGAGCCCTCCCCATGAACCGCGAATACCACAAACGTTACAGTGCCATCCTTGGCCAGGATATGGAGCTGCTGAGGTTTGGCCATGCCGGAAAGCCGGTGCTGGTTTTTCCTTGCCAGGAAGGACGGTTCTACGAATACGAGGACTTTGGCATGACCGAGGTGCTGAAACCCTGGATCGAGTCGGGAACCCTCCAGTTGTTTTGCGTGGATAGCATCGACAAGCAGTCCTGGTGCAATTGGCATGCCCACCCCTACGACCGGGCCCGACGGCACGATGCCTATGACCGCTACCTGATGCAGGAGGCCCTGCCTTTCATCCGGGAATTTTCCGACGAATTGCTATGCGCCACCGGCTGCAGCATGGGCGGGTACCATTCCGCCAACTTCTTTTTCCGGCATCCCGACGTGTGCGACAGCTTAATTGCCATATCCGGGCTTTTCCAGCTTTCCATGTTCATCGGCGATTATTTTGACGAAATGGTCTATTTCCATACGCCGCTGGCCTACCTTGCCAACATGACCGATCCCTGGTACCTGGATCGCTACCGCCGCAGCCGGATTTTCGTGGGCGTGGGCCAGGGCGCCTGGGAAGACGAGATGCTGGCCGACACCTGGCCCCTCAAGCGCATCCTGGAAGAGAAGCAGGTGCCCGCGACCGTCGATTTCTGGGGTTACGACGTGAACCACGACTGGGTGTGGTGGCGCAAGATGGTGCCCTATTTCATCAGCCAACTCAACCTTCAGCCCGCCGGGCAGGCTGCCTAGGGTGGCTACCCAACAAATGCATGGGCTTGTAATCGAATGAAAATTCGATATCATGCATGACAGAGCGGTTGTGCTTTAAGCCAACGGTTGGTTGACACCGAATGCAGGGAGGTATTGCCCATGGGCGATGACTTGGCGTGCAATCCAGGCGCCGATCTTGATATTGCCGGCGACTGGGCGATCGACGTCTGGCGGCCCAGCGCCCGTAACCCGCGACAGGCCCACGGGCGGGGCGCCACGGAAAATCCCACCGGGCGTTTCGAGCGCATTGAGGTGGTCTACGATCCGCATGACGATCCCGGGGACGAGGCCCGCTCCCGGGTGAAAACCCAGTACCTGAAAGACACCTCCCGCTCGCTCATCTCCTTCAACGATAGCCCGGACGTGGGCGGCGGGGCCTCCATCAATCCCTACCGGGGATGCGAGCATGGCTGCATTTACTGTTACGCCCGGCCCACGCACGAGTACCTGGGCATGTCCTGCGGCCTTGATTTCGAGACCCGGATTTTGGTCAAAACCGATGCGCCCCGGCTGTTGCGGGAGGCGTTTCTGTCTAGGTCGTGGCAGCCGCAAACGCTCATGCTCAGCGGTAATACCGATTGCTACCAGCCGGTGGAGCGCAAGCTGAAGCTCACCCGGGCATGCCTGGAAGTGTTGGCCGAGTTCCGCAACCCCGTGGGCATCATCACCAAAAACCACCTGGTGACCCGGGATATCGACCTGCTTCAAGAGCTGGCCGCGCACCAGGCGGTCAGTGTGTCCATATCCGTGACTTCGCTGGATGAACGACTGACCCAGGTGATGGAACCCCGCACCGCCCGCCCGGAACTCCGCCTGCGTGCCATTCGCGAACTTAGCGGGGCGGGCATCCCGGTGAACGTCATGATGGGCCCCATCATCCCGGGGCTCACCGATCATGAAATCGACGCCATTCTGCAAGCCGCCGCCGAGGCTGGGGCCACCGGCGCGGCCTACAACATGGTGCGCTTGCCCTATGGGGTGAAGGATTTGTTTCAGAGCTGGCTGGAGACCTATTTTCCCGATCGCGCCAACCGGGTGCTGAATCGCATTCGCGACGTGCGGGGGGGCCGGCTGAACGATGCCCGCTTTGGCTCCCGCATGCGCGGCGAAGGGGAGTATGCCCGCTTTATTGCCCAGCGGTTCGCCATGGCAAAACGGCGCTATGGCCTGGATGCGGGCATGGGGGCGCTTTCCACGGCGGCGTTTACCGCCACCGGGCATGAGCAACTGCGGCTTTTTTAGGTGCCCAAGCCTTCCGGCGACACGCCTGGTTGTCCAGTGGTCTAATCTTCCCCCTGCCTGATCAGAGAATGGACGCCCGCACCCGTTGCCGGTAATCATAGTCGAGGTTTATACCGGATTAGAAAAAAGGCCGTGGCCAACCCAAGCGGGTTTGGCAGGGCCGCGACGCGGAGGGCCTGATGAGGCGACCAATCGACCATGACAGTCATATTGCGGTGATTTATGGGGGCATGTCCTCGGAGCGGGAGGCGTCGCTGGAGTATGGGGCGAGTTGCTGCGAGGCATTGCGCTCGCGCGGCTACCGGAACGTGTTTCCGATTGACCTGGATCGCCGGATCGATTTGCAGCTTCGCGCGCTCGAGATTGAATATGCCTACCTGGCCCTGTTGGGGCGCTATGGAGAGGATGGTTGCCTGCAAGGCATGCTGGAGATTATGGGCATTCCCTACACCGGCTGCGGGGTGGCGGCCTCCGCCGTGGGTATGGATAAAGACCTGACCAAGCGGCTGTTGCTGGAGAGCGGCTTGCCGGTGCTGCCATCCGAAACCTTCGAGTTTCCACGCGATGCCGATCGCCTCTACAACGGGCCGTTCCCGGCGGTGGTCAAACCCGTGCGCGAGGGATCGAGCATCGGCATTGCCATCGTGCATGACCAAGCCCAGTTGAAGGAGGCGCTTGCGGCGGCTTCCCGCCTGGATAGCCGGGTGATGGTGGAGCGCCATGTGGCGGGCCGCAACCTGACCGTGGGCGTTCTGGAGGTGGCCGGGGAGCCCCGGGTGACCCCGATTCGGGAGATGATCCCGAAATCAGGCTGGTACGATTACGAAGCCAAATACGCCGACGGCAAGGCCGACTTTGTCTGCCCCGCCCGGTTGCCCGAGGAGGTAACCGAGGCCATCCGGCAGGCCACGCTGCAGGTGCACCAGGCCCTGGGTTGCCGGGGTTTTTCCCGCACCGATTACATGCTGGATGCGGCGCATCATTTCTACGTGCTGGAAATCAACACCCTGCCCGCCCTCACCCGGCATGCCAATTTTCCGGCCCAGGTGGCGGCCATGGGGTTGTCTTACGCCGACATGGTGGAAGCCATCCTGATGACGGCATCCCTGGATGTGCCGGTGGGCCTGCCGGAAATGCCGGCGGCAAGGCGGTGATGCCATGCTGTCTCACCTCAGGGCGATTGGCATCAAGTACCTGCGAACCGGTTGGACATACCGCCGCCTGCTGGCGCGGCTGAAAAAATCGCAATATTTCAGCCCGGAAGAATTGGCCGCCTACCGCAATGCCCGCTTGCAGGCCATGGTGCAGCATTGCGCGCGGCATGTGCCCTATTATCGGGATCTGTTCCGGGAACTGGGAATTACCGCGGAGGACATCCGCACCCCGGCGGATTTGCGGGTGCTGCCTTTTATCGACAAGGCCTTGGTCAGGGAAAACTTCGAGCGCTTTGTCAGCCGCAAGGGGCTGTTGTCCTTTCCCGGCTATACCAGCGGCAGTACCGGCATGCCCGGTAAATTCCTGCGCGACTATCATTTCGTCAATTTCGAGAACGCGGCCATCTGGCGGCACTTTGGCATGCACGGCTATACCGATACCCGCATGCGCCGGGTGGTGTTTACCGGTCGGCTGATTGTCCCGGTGGATCGCACCGAGCCCCCTTTCTGGTTCTACAACAAGCTGGACAACACCCTGGTGCTTTCCAGCCTGCATCTTTCCCCCGAAAACGAGCGGGCCTATATCGATGCCGTGGTGCGCTTCCGTCCGGAGGTGATGGCGGGCTATCCCTCGGCCATGGCCATGCTGGCGGAAAGTTTCGAGCGTTACGGCGTGCGGCTGCCCATCAAGGTGGTGTTTCCGGGTTCCGAAACGGTGTTCGACCACCAGCGCGAAAAAATCGAGCGGGTCTTCCAGACCCACATCTTCGACTGGTACGGCCAGCAGGAGCGGGTGTCCGCCATCGGGCAATGCGAGTTCAAGACCTACCACATCATTGAGGATTACTCCATTACCGAGCTGGTGGACTTCGACGGGCACCTCGAAGTGGTGGGCACGCACCTGGAGAATTACAAGATGCCGCTGCTGCGGTATCGCACCGGGGATACCGTCCTGCCCGCCGATATTGCCTGTCCCTGCGGGCGCCATTACCGCACGGTGGATCGCGTGCTGGGCCGCATGGGCCAGTACATCCTGACCCCGGATGGCCGAAAAATCACGGTGGTCAATTACATGTTCCAGCAGTTCAACAACATCCGCGAAGCGCAGTTCGTTCAGGATCAGCCCGGCGCCGTCACGCTGCGGCTGGTCACGTCCGACGGCTTCAACGAGGCCCACATGCGGCACGTGGTGGAAACCGCCCGCGCGTTTATTTCCCCGGCCATGGAGATTCGCGTGCAGATTGTGGATACCATTCCGCGCGCGGCCAACGGCAAGTTCCTCAGTGTGGTCAACAACTTGCCCGCAGCGGCGGTGCGCCGATGACGGTATTGATGGTAGGCCCCCATCCGGCGGCCCGGGGCGGTATTGCCTCGGTGCTGGCACTGTACGAGGAGGCCGGCTTTTTTGGCCCCCGACACAAGCGGATGGCCTCCACCACAGACGGGGGCCTGCTGTTGCGGATCCTGTGGTTCGCGGGGTTTTTGCCCTTGTATGTGGCCCGTTTGCTGTGGGATGTCTCGGTCGATATCGTGCACATCCACATGGCCGTTCGGGCCAGCGTGGTGCGCAAGGCCATGGTATTTTACCTGGCCCGGGCGCTGGGGCGGCAGACCGTGCTGCATTTTCACGGCGGGCAGTTCCAGGTGTTTTTTACGCAATCGCGGCCCTGGACCCGCGGGCTGGTAGCGAACATGTTTCGGCAGGCTGATCGTGTTATTTGCTTGAATCCCGTTTGCCGCGAGCATATTGAAGCGCTCACCGGCGCGCGGGCAACGGTCATCTATAATCCCACCCGCATGCAGGTGCCCGTCCGGCAGGATGGCGAGCCGGTTCGCTTTCTGTTTATGGGGCGCATCGGCCAGCGCAAGGGGGTGTTTGATTTAATCGAGGCGGCCCGGCATGTTAATTTTGGTCCTGCCAGGCTGCATCTCTACGGCGATGGCGAAGTGGATGCCGCGCGGGCGCTGGTGGCCTCCTACGGTTTGTCCGGCTGTGTCCATGTGCATGGCTGGGTTTCCGGCCAAGAAAAGGAGGACGTGTTCCGTTCCTGCCATGTGTTGGTGCTGCCTTCCTACAACGAGGGGCTGCCGGTTTCCGTCCTGGAGGCGATGGCCTATGGCATGCCGGTGATTGCCACCCCGGTCGGGGGAGTGCCCGATGCCGTTGTGGACGGCTCTAACGGCATCATGGTTCGGCCCGGGGATATCCATGGGCTGGCCCGGGCCATCAACCGGCTGGCGGGCGATCCCTTCCTGCGCGAGGCGATGGGCCGGGTGGGATATGAGCGGGCCCGGCAGCGCTTCGATGTGCATGCCATCCTGGAGGCGCTGGAAGAAACCTACCGCAGCCTGAATGCCCCGTGGGAAGGCGCGGCGCCCGCCTGATCGATACACAACGGCTGGCCCGCTAATGGCCTGTCTTCAAATCCTCGACCGGGCCGAACCAACCGCAGTCCTTGCAGTGTACCTCGGTGCCGGGCGGGGGCAGTTCCGTCACGCCGGCATCGGGATCGCTGGGGGTCACCATGGGCAGGCTGATGTGGCTGCGTCCACAGGCGGGGCATTTGTAGGGTGTCATCGTCTGTCTCCGTTTTTCCCAGTTTAACCGCAAGCGATTGGGGGTTAAATTCCCGAACCGGGTACTGGTTGACAGCCGTGCGTGTTTCGGTTTCCCTGAAAGCCAGTTGGAATGAGGAGAAGCCCATGCATAAGCCCGCCTTGATGCTTTCCGCCGCCCTGGCCGTCGTGATGGGGGTTCCGTACCTGCCCCCAAGCCTGGCCCAGGTGGTGAACGTGGGTTCTTCCGTCAACCTGAACGGGGAGGTCTCTGGCCAGCTCATCAACGTGGGACAGGATGTGAGCGGCGAGGGTTGCCATATTGAGGGCCTTCTGAACGCCGGTGGCAGCGTCACGCTGACGGACTGCCACCCCGTGGGTGGCATTCGCGCCGGTCGGCAGGTGCGTTTGCAGGCTTCCGAAGTGCTGGAGGATCTGGTGGCCGGGCAGGGAGCGTGGCTGGATCATGCCACCGTGCGCGGCAACGTGACCAGCCCGTCGGCCAGCCTGCTGCATTCCACCATCCAGGGCACTTTGCATACCAGCGATCACAACCTGGTGCTGGATGCCAGCGAGGTGGGCGGCATCCGCATCCAGGCGGCCAGCCAGACCGTGTTGGGCAACAGCAGCGTCATTGGTAACGGCAACGTGATTGTGAACGGCGCCGGCGCCATGGTGTCGGTCAGCGAAAACGGGACGGTAAAGGCCAACGGCTACAGCATCGAAGGGCGACCTGGCATGACCCTGTTGATTACCCCGGATGGCGACGTATATACCAATGGCCGGAAATCTTCCGGGCGCGGCCCGGACCGGTATGAAACCTACCGCCGCCAGCATCCCGGCGCGCCGCTGGTGAACGGCCCGGGATGGGCGCCCGGGGAGTCGGATGATGCGGCCTCCGGGGAAGCGGGGCCGCAAATGGTCATCGAGCTGAAAAACGGGTCGGTGGTGCACGGCAATGTGGAATTTCAAAACGGGCGCGGGGTGGTGGTGGTCTCGCCCGATTCCCAACTGCTGGGCACGGTGAAGGGCGGTAGCGTCCAGCGCCGCTAGTGCCGGATTGGGCCGGCTTTCCGAGCCGGGGCCTCCCATGCGCGCATGGGGGAGACATTCATCAGGCTTGGATTAACGGGGTACGGCCCGCGATTGGCCCGGGCGGGAATTTGGCGTCCTGCCGCTCAATTGCCGGGGCGGGCATTTTTTACTAGCGGCATGGGTAATTAATTTTCGGCATGGTCGGAAGAAGATGTGTAACCGTTAAGTCGGTAGAGAGTATTACATCCAACCCTGCACCCAAGGCGGGGGGAAGGTCTTTGTATTGTTCTGCCAACTTGTTTTGTCGCAATGAAAAAATGGGAGGGTTACTCGAATGAACCGGAAACTGATCGTGCTGGCACTGTCCCTGGCGCTTGTAGGAGGCGGCGCGGCTTTTGCCGCCGGTGACAACGCCACGGTGACCGATAACGATTACAGCAACGTGAACACCACCAACAGCGTGAACAACGAGGACAATGACGCCACCACCAACCAGGACAACCGGGAGGACAACAGCGTCACCGACTCGTTTAAAACCAATACCAATACGGATAACAGCACCAACGACTCGTTCAAGACAAACACCAACACCACCACCGACACCAACACGGATAACAGCATCAACGATTCGTTCAAGACCAATACCAATACCACCACCAACACCGATGCCAGTGTGCAGGCCAACCAGGATAACGACACGGACAACAGCATTCACGATGCCTTCAAGGAAGACAACGACGTGAATACCTCCGTGGATACCCGCGAGGATAACAGCATCAACGACTCGCTCAACAACCAGGAGGACAACGATACCGACAACAGTATCGACAGTTCCTTCAACCAGGACAATGACACCGACAACAGCGTCGATGTGGTGAACGAGGACAATGATCACCTGGACGGCTACGTGAATGCCAGCCAGGACAGTGCTGCCGCCGTGGGCAACATGGCGGTGGACGGCTCCTCCATTTTTGACGGGGATATTGCCGGGCTGGGCGGTTTGGGCGGCGAGGGCCTGAACGTGAACAGCGGCATCATGGATCGCAGCATCCTGGGTGAGGGCAACGCCTCCTTCAGCAACGTGGGGGTGGGCGTGAACGGCAGCGTCGATGCCGGGGCCAACCTCAACAACAGTCAAACCAGCGTCATCAACGCATTTGGTCAATAGTCCTTTCCTGCCCCGGGCTCCCGGATGGGGGCCCGGGCCTCTTTTTTCGCGACAGCAAAGGAAGCCATCATGAAAGCAAGCGCAACCCGGGCATGGACGGCCTCCCTGATCCTTTTCTGGTTGCTGGGCCAGTCGGGCGTTTATGCGGATCAGGCACCGGCCCCGAATGGCGGAACGGCCAGCAACGTGAATAGCGGCCTCAGCAGCGGCAGCATCATCGGCAACGGCAACATGCAGGCCACCGATACCGGGGTGGCCGTCAATGGCAGCGCCAATGGCGCCAATCTGAACAACAACCAGAACTCCTTGGAAAACCGCAACCAGGTGAATGCGGTGCTGCTTTCGCCCAACCAGGCGGGGGGCGGAAACTCGGCCCTGATTATGCCGCGCAACCCGTTGCCCATGCCCAATGCGGCACTGGGGCGCTCCAACTTCGGTTTGCAGTTCGGGGTCCAGAATAATCCGGGCCTGTCGGCGCTGACCGGGGGCGGCAATTCGCTGGGCTGGTTTTTGCAGGCGGGCTTAAGCATTCCGTTCGGCAGGATCCCGGACGTCTACCGCAATCCCGACAGCGCCCGGATGGACGAGCAGCGCATGCGAAAGCAAGGGGAGGAGCGGCTGGTTTTTGAAAAGCGCAAGGGCGGCGCCGATCCCAAGCTGGCGGCCACGTCCGGCAAGCGCCCGGATGACGATGGTCTCAGCGCGTACAACTATGCCACGGTGCCCTCCGCCCGGCTGACGGGTGCCGGTGTGCCCGATGCCCAGATTGCGCCCATCGGCATGCCCCAGCCCAGGGTGCTGGCCCTGGCCCCGGCGGATGTCTATACCCGGCCTTTGAATACGGGAGAACGCATCGGGTTTGTGGAAGTGGGCCGCGAGTATCCCTACCTGGGGCACACCCGATCCGGCTGGGTGAAGGTGTTGATGCCCAACGGGGCCGAGGGCTGGGTCAGCACGCATTTCGAGTACCTGAAGTACGACTTTACCGAAGTCGATACGCTGGCCGTGGATCCCAAGGCCGCTGGCAAACCGGCGGAGGCCACCGCGGGGCCCCCGGTAAGCAGGCCTCCGCGCCGGCCTTCCGGTTGAGGGGGAGGGGCGTCGCCATGAGACGGTTTTGGCTGGTGGGCATCTTGCTTTGGGTAATGGTATTGGGTGGTCTGCCTTCGCAGGCCCGATCAATCGTCGCGCCCTGGGATCCCGCCAGCCAGTCGGAATTCCGATCCCTGGTGTACGCCTCCTCCACCATTCCCGATGTGCAACGGGTGTGTGGCCCGCCCAGCGAGATTGTGCGCTCCGAGCAGATGTATCCGGTGATTGAAAACCATTATTATTATGATGAAAACGGCTCCGGGGCGGCATCCGTATTTGTGTTCGAAAACGGCGTCCTAATGGGATTTCACTACAAGTCACCCGATAACCAGCTGGTGGATTTAACCTTTTGCCTGGCCAACAACGGCGATATTCGTTTAGCCTGGCCATACCGGGCGGGGTATTACGGCTACTCCCCCAACTTTCCCATGGTGGGATGGTAGGCTTCGCTGTAAAATAGGTTTCGAGAGAAGGAGATGCAAGGCAATTGATGGGGCGGCGCAAGCTGATCGGTTTTGTTTTGGCGGGGCTCGTGCTGGGGAACCTTGCGGCGCATGCGCAGGAGACCAGCCGCGAGGCCGCCGCGCTGGAATACATGCGCAACGGTCAATGGGATTTTGCCAGCCATCAATGGCGCCGCCTGATTGAGGAGAATCCTCGCAATTTGCGGGCGCAGATTGGACTGGCCCGATCGCTGACCGAGGGCGGCTACGTGCAGGAAGCCGTCTGGCAGCTTGAAACGCTACGGCCCGGGCTTGCGCCTGCCGAGCGGTCTGATGCGGACGTGGAACTGGCCCGCGCCTGGCTGGCCATGGGTAATCCTCAAAAGGCGCTGCATTGCCTGCTGGAAGCCATCCGCGAGCAACCCTATCACGTGGGGGCCTATCGTGCCCTGATGGCCTTGCGCGATCGCCTGCCGGCCTCACAGCGGCTTGAGCTGGAAGCGGGCCTGACGCAACGGGCACGCCAGGCCGGGCAACGGGCTCGACAATTGATGGAGGCCGGGCAGTATCGTCAATCGTTGCCCTATTTCGAGGTGGCCATGGCCTGGGCCCAACCCGCCGGCTTGCGGAACGACTTTGGCCTGGCCTTGCTGCTAAGCGGAGAAACCCGGCTGGCGGCGGCGCAGTTTCAAAGCATGCGGGAAGACGGCACACCGTGGGGCGCGCATGCCAACGCGGCCCTGGCCTACCTGGGCGAAAGCCAGACCGTGGCGGCCCGCCGCGAGATTGAGAAAGCCCTGGCGCTGGCTTCGGACCACCGGCACAAGGCTCGGCTCTATAATATCCTGGGGTATATTTACGAAAACGCGCGTAAAACCAGCGAGGCCCGCTTTGCCTACGAGCGCGCCGTCGATCTGGATCCGGCCCTGGACAAGGCCCGCCTGAACCTGGCCTATATTTTCCAGCAAACCTACCAGTTTTCCCTGGCGGCCCGGGTGTATGAGGGAATGCTGGCCAAAAATCCCGCAGATGCCTTTTTGTGGAACCGGTTGGGCTTTGTGTACGAGTTGATGCATGAAAGCCGCAAGGCCCGTGCCGCTTATGAAAAAGCCATTGCCACCAACCCAAACCTCAAGGAAGCGTACACCAACCTGGCCCTGCTTTACAAAAAAATGGATGAGCCTGAAAAAGCGGATGCGGTGTTGAAACAATGGATGGCGCGGCAATTTTCCGGTATCGAGTCGCGCGGGGGCGGATCGGCATCCCTGGCCGGCAAAGTGATCCATCCCCTGCTGCGTTACGTGGATGTGTTCATGGCGGAGGAAAAGGGATGAAACGCACGCCGAGCCTGGCTGCTTTGCTGGCATTTTTAGCGTTGGCCCCCGCCTGGGCTTTGCCCAAAGAAAACCTGTCACAGGTGGAGTTGTATTTGCTGAACCGCAAGTATGAAGGCCTGCCCCTGGAAGCGCGGGTGGGCCAGCTGGAGCGCTTTCTGGGGCAGCCGGCCCCGGCGGGCGCCTCCCTGGATTACCGGGTCAACCGTTTGCTTGCGGTGGCCGGCTTGCAGGTTTCGGAGGATGCCCTGGCCCAGGCGATTCGCGCTTATAACCGCGGGGTTGAACTGGTCGAGGCGGGCCGGGTAAACGAAGCCATGACTTTTTACCGCATGGCGCTACAGGCCAACCCCCGCCTGGTGGAGGCGTACAACAACCTGGGCAACCTGCTGGAGCAGTCCGGGCGTTATGCCGAGGCCCTGGAAAATTATCAATTGGCCGTTTACTATTCGCCCAGGAATGCGCTGTTGCATAAAAACCTGGGGGTGTTGTACCAGCGCCTGGGCAAGGTGCCGGAAGCCATGCAGGCCTACCGGCAATATATCGACCTGCTTGCCCCCGGGGGGGCGGATCCGGCGGTGGCGGGCATGCTAGCTGAATATGAGAACAACCGCAAGCTGGCCAGTCGAGACGTGGATTATTTCCCGGTGGTGACATCCTCCTCCAAGGGGCATTTGTTGGCCTGGCCGGATTTTCTCAACCCCGTGCCGGTCTATGTCAGCTTGGAAACCCCGGAACAGGCAATTTTCCTGCCCATGGTCATTGATAGTATGAACGCCTGGGAACAGGCCACAGGGGCTCGCCTGCGTTTCCGTCAGACAACCCGGCCCGAGGAGGCCCGGATTCGGGTGCTTTTAACCCCCGGCCCCCTGGCCGATCCTTATCTCGATGTCGGGCATGCCCATTTTTACACCCGCAGCGATCGCAATATCTTCAAGACCTTGCGGGTTGATATCCGTATTAATACCGGAAAAGCCGATACCCCGCCCCCGGCCCGAGAAGCCCAGGTTCGCCGGCTGGTGCTGCACGAGTTGGGGCATGCCATTGGCATTTGGGGGCACAGTAACAATCCAGACGACATCATGTACACCCACCCCATCGCCCCCGGCCTTTCCCCGCGGGATATCAGAACCGTGCAAAAGCTGTATGCGGGTGAATTATCCAGTCAGGAAAACTGAGGTGCCGAACCAGTCGCGTTTTTGGGTGAATGACTTGCGGGAATTCAATTATCCGGGTTACCCGAGTGGACAGGGTGGTGGGGCCTAAGATGTCAAGGTGATGTCAATTTTACCTGGTTTTTAGCGTCACCTCTCCGGGTGATTTTCTGTTGCGAACGTGTGGGTTTTTTATTCAACTTTAACGTTTTATTTGAGTCTGGGTTGTGTCACCGAAGATGAAGTCCTTGCCAGAGAAAGGCTGTCTGGCTGAAAACGATTTTGTTACCATGTTTGTTTCTTGAATTCATTTTTCAGGTTAATTGCCTTGTTACAAAGATTTTAGCCAAGTGGGTAATATCGAACTCTACTATTTTGGGGACAATTTACTCATCCATTGGTCACCTTGACGCAGCAAACCGGTTAGTTGCCGCAGTGTCCAACGGCATGATTCGTAGTGATGTGGTCGGATAGAGAAATAAGGAAGTTGATTGTCAATGAAAATTGTTCCTGGAACCTGGACTGCGCTTCAGTCTGAAAAACCTCACAAGGACAACATTTACCATTTGCTGCACGACTTGAAGACCCCGTTGTATGCGGAGCAATGGGCGCTGCGGTTGATGGAGGACGCCGTGGCGGACTCTCCTGAGCTGATGGAGCTGCTGCAGTGCATGAAGGAAAACAACCGCCATCTGCTGTCCATGGTGCACCAGATGCTGCTGGTTCCTGACGCGCTGGAGTTCGCTTCCATTTCGGTTACTCAGGTGCTGATGGGGGTGTTGAACCAGCTAAGCCCGCTGGCTCATGCCAACCAGTGCCGGCTGCAATACAGCGTCAAGCCCGACGCCGATAAGCTGGTCATCAATGGCAACCAGTTTCGCCGCATTTTGACCAACCTGGTGGGCAACGCCATCCAGCATGCCCCGGTAGGTTCCTGCGTGTCTATCCGTGTGAGGAGGCATCGCCAGCAGGTGGTCATCCAGATTCGTGACAACGGATGCGGTATGCCAACCAACTATAACTTCGAGGACAGTTACGGGTTAACCATTTGCCGCACCCTGATTGAATTTTTGGGGGGAAGCATCCAGTGGCGAAACAAGGAGCCCGGAACGTCCGTTGTGATGACCCTGCCCTACAGTTCGCCGAAGAAGAAGTGATGTTTGAAGTCCCACCCACCGAAACCGTCCAGCCAGTCCGCATTCTGCTGGTTGACGATCACGAGCTTACCCTGACGGGCCTGTCCCTGACCCTTGGAAACAAGCCGGCGCTGGATATCGTAGGCCTGGCCCGCAGCGGCAGGGAAGCCGTGGAGAAGGCCATCGGCCTGAAACCCGACATCGTGCTCATGGATATCCGCATGCCCGACATCAACGGCATTGTGGCAACCCGGCTGATCAAGGACAAACTGCCCGAGTGCAAGGTCATCATGCTCACCTCCTGCACCGATCCCGAGGAGATTGAGGCGGCGGTGGTGGCCCATGCCAGTGCCATTTGCCATAAGGATGTTTCCATTGATCGCCTGTACCAGTCTATTTTGATGGTGGCCGAAGGCGGCTTCTGGCTGGATCCGGTCTCTGCCCAGACGCTGCTGCCCCAGGGCATGCCGGGAGACTTTCAAAAGCATGATCCCTTTGAGTTTTTCAACATGAAGCAGTCCCGCAAGGTCAGGCTGCTGACCCAGCGCGAAACCGAGATTATCCAACTGGTGGCCTCCGGTATGAATAACAAGGAAATTGCCATGAAGCTGCGAATTACGCTGGCAACCGTCAAGGCCCACTTAACCAATATATACCACAAGATGGGCGTTAGCGATCGCACCCAGGTCGCCATCAAAGTGCTTCAGCAGGGAGCCCTGTACAAGTCGCAACTGGCCGGGGGCTCCATCGGCGCCAATTAATTCTTTGCTATACTCTCTGAATTCCCTTAGTCAACAGCTGCACCCAGTCTGTTGATTTTTTTTGCCGCGGTCCGGCCATGCATTAAGACCTGGGGTTTAAACCTAAAACCAAAGTCTGAGTTTTGTTTAACCGCACAGGCTATTGAGACCGCAAATGGATGCGCTAACTTGAAAGGGCAGCATGAACGCTGCAGTGTTAGAGGTAGGTAAGTAGCAGGTAGAGAGGCTAGACAAGCAAGGTTACCCTCCAAGCAAGTCGATTGCTGGCGGCATAAGGTGAAAGGTATGTCGTTTGCAAAGTAGCTGTCTGCCATTATTTAACTTTTTTGAAAGGAGAAGCAACACGATGAATAAGAACAAATTGTTTGTTCTGGCTTTGTCCATTGGTATGCTGGGTCTCAGCTCGGCGTACACGGTGGCCCATGCCCAAGTCCCGTTGATTGAGGTCGGCCCCATTGAACTGGGCAACGGCAACCAGGAAAGTGGCCCTGGCGATCAGGAAAATGGCCCTGGTGATCAACTTTTTGATAGCAACAAATTTAACGATACCCTCAGTGGCAACGGCACCATGGCCAACGATGGCAGCGATGCCATCAACCAGGCTGCCGAAAATGCCGCCGCCCAGGGTGGAAGCATCGACAAACTGTCAGGCACTGGCAACATGGCCAATGACGGTTCCGATGTGAACACCCAGGCCGGTTCCAACAACGCGGCCCAGGGCAGCGATGTCAACGCCCTGAGCGGTTCATACAACGCCGCACAAGGTGGCGAAGTCGATAACCTGAACGGTTCCGGCACCTTTGCCCAGCAGGGCGGGGAAGTCGATCAGGTTTCCGGCGCCGGCAACCTGGCCGAAAAAGGCGGCGAGATCGAGGATCTGTCCAACAGCTATGGCAACCAGGCCACCAAGGGCGGTGAAATCGATGCCGTATCCGCTGCAACCGACGGCAACGCGGCCAGCAAGGGCGGCGAGATCGATGATGTCTCCGCGGGCAACGCGGGCAACGCGGCCAGCAAGGGCAGCGAAATCGATCAAGTTTCCGGCTCTGGCAACCTGGCCGAAAAGGGCGGAAAAATCGATGATACAAGCGCCGCCACGGGCGGCAATGCGGCCAGCAAGGGCGGCGAGATCGAGGATCTGACTGCCGGCGGCGCTCTGGCCACCAAGGGCGGAGAAGTCGATCAAGTCACCGGCGCGGGCGGCAATGCGGCCAGCAAGGGCGGTGAGATCGAGGATCTCAGTGCCAACGGCCCCATCGCCACCAAGGGCGGTGAGATCGATCAGAACGGCGGTACCGGCGTGTTCGCCAACCAGGGCGGCTCGGTGGATAGCCTCTCGGGTACCGGCAACATGGCCAATGACGGCAGCGACGTCAACGCCCTGACCGGCAACTACAACGCCGCGCAAGGCGGTGAGGTGGATGCCCTGGCGGGAACCGGCCAGATGGCCACTCGCGGTGGCTCGATCGACGATCAGGACGACACCCTCAACGGTAGCTACCAGGCCAATGACGGCAGCGACGTGAACCACCAGAGCGGTTCCAACAACGCGGCCCAGGGCAGCGATGTCAACGCCCTCAGCGGCAACAGCGCGGCTCAGGGTGGCGAAGTGGATGCCCTGTCCGGTAGCGGCGTGATGGCCACCAAGGGCGGTGAAATCGATCAGAACAGCGGTTCTGGTGTTTTCGCCCAGCAAGGCGGCAGCGTCGATCAGCAAAACGGCAGCTACCAGGCCAATGACGGTAGCGACGTGAACCATCTGAACGGCACTTACAACGCCGCCCAGGGTGGTGAGAACGACGTAGTTTCCGGTTCCGGCAACCTGGCCGAAAAAGGCGGGGAAATTGATCAAGTCACCGGCGCCGGCAACCTGGCCGAAAAAGGTGGCGAGATCAATGACAACACCGGTGGCAACCAGGCCGTTAAAGGTGGCGAGATCAATGACAACTACAGCGGCAACGTTGCCAACAAGGGCGGCGAAATCCAACAGCAAACCGGCAGTGGCAACATGGCCACCAACGGCGGCGAAGTGGATGAGCTGTCCGGCTCTGGCAAGATGGCCAACGACGGGGCGCATCTGATCGACAAGAGCGACAACTTGTCGGGTTCCGGCAAGATGGCCAACGATGGCGCGCATCTTATCGACAAGAGCGATAACCAGTCCGGTAACTACAACGCCAACGACGGCAGCGACGTAAACCACCTGACCGGCACCAACAACGCCGCGCAAGGCGGTAGCGTTGATGCCCAAAGTGGTTCCTACAACGCCAACGACGGCAGCGACGTGGCTCACCAGACCGGTACCAACAACGCGAATCAAGGCGGCAGCGTCGATGCCCTGACCGGCACCGCCAACGCCAACGATGATTCCGAAATGGTTTACCAGACCGGAACCACCAACGTGGGCGCCAATGACGATTCCGAGCTGTTGTATCAGACTGGTTCCTACAGCGCGGCGGCCAATGACGACTCCGAAGTGCTGTACCAGACCGCAGCCGGGGTGCAGGCTAACAACGGCGCTGACGTGAACCAGCAGAACGCTGCCGGCCAGATGGCCACCCAGGGCGGCGAGATCGATGACAATGACGCGACCCTCACCGGTCAGTTCAACGTTAACGATCGCAGCAAGCTGGAAATTGAAAACTTTGCCGATAATGGTTCTACCATTTTTGCCGGCGAAGTTGACATCGACGGCATCGGCCTGGGCTGGACCGACGGCCAGGGCGAATACGGCGCCGGCGGTAGCGGTATCAACGTGAATACCGGTATCATGACCGACTCCATCATGGGTGATTTCAACAGCACCTTCCAGAACGTGGGGGTGGCTGTAGGATCTCTCCCAGCCGGCGATGGAGGCGAGTATGAGCATGATGCTCCTTCCCTCGGTAACATCAACGCGAACCAGAACACGATGGTTACCGGGGATGTGGTTATCTTCAACCGGTTGAACTCGCCGGATGAAGTGGCCCCGAGCGAAGCCGCTAGCGCTCCCTAGTCACTCCGATCCTGTCCCGGGCCTTTGGGCCTGGGACAGGATCCCTCCCTCCACACAGACATTACGAACTCCTGAAGACGATGGGGATGATTGGCGATGAACCCGAGGTTTCAAAAGAGAGATAGCATTGGTAAATTTCTGGCGGCGGCCCTGCTGATGGCCGCCATGGCAATGCCGGCGCATGCCCAGGTGATGAACGATTCCATCGTGGGCAACAACAACCAGACCGCCACCGATACCGGGGTGGCCATTAATGGTTCGACAAGCAACTCCAACATCAACTCCAACCAGAACAACCTGAGCACCGGAAGCAACATCAACCAGAACACAGTGAGCCCGGTGGTCATTGCGCCTGCGGCCCAGCAATACTCAGGCGTCAACGGTGGGGGCGGCGGGGCGGCCGCGCTGGTGATGCCCCGCAGTCCGTTGTACCTGCCCAATGCCGCGCTCGGACGCTCCAACTTTGGCCTGCAGTTCGGGGTGCAAAACAACCCGGGTGTATCCGCCCTGACGGGGGGCAAGGACTCGCTGGGCTTTTTCATCCAGGGGGCGCTCACCATTCCTTTTGGCAAGATTCCCGAGGCCATCTATGGCGGCGCCGGCAAAACCGTGGATGATCAGCGCCAACGGTACGAAGACAACCGGCGCCTGGTGTTCGGCGATTCCACCATCAAGCCGGAGCAGCGGGCCAATACCCAGCCATCGGCAGGGCAGTCCGGCACGCTCAGCGCCTACAATTTTGCTACCGCACCGTACGATAAAATTCCAGCCATCGGGTTGCATGGTGATTCCGTGGGGCAGATTGAAATGCAGCAACCCCGGGTGCTGGCGCTTGCGGAAGCCGATGTTTTCACAAAACCGCTCAATACCGGCGAAAAAATCGCCAGCCTCGAAGTGGGCCGGGAGTATCCATATCTTGGCCACACCAAGAGCGGGTGGGTCAAGATTCTTTTGCCCGACGGCAAAAACGGCTGGGCCAGCACCCGGTTTGAATACATCAAGTACGACTACACGCAGGTGGATACGCTGGCGGTCGATCCGAATGCGGGTGCCCGGAAGGTTATCAGCCATCTTCCGGGCACCGAGACCAGGGGGAAAAAACAGTGAGGCCCCTGCGTTCGCTGGTTGTGCTGATCGTTCAGACCGGGCTGCTGGCGGGCCTTTGCCTGCCCCTGTCCATACTGCCCTGCCAGGCCAGGTCGACCATGACCCCCTGGAGCAACGAGGGCGGGGTGGCCAACCTGGTGTACGGATCGTCCTCGCCACTGGATGTGCAGCAGGCCCTGGGCCGCATGCCGGATCAGACCGTGTCTTCCGGGCAAATGTATCCCGTGGTCACCAACGACTATTATTTCGATGAAAAGGGCTCCGGGGCCGCCACGGTGTTTGTCTTCGAGAATGGATTTCTGGTGGGCATGCACTACAAGTCGGCCACCAACCATTTTTTGGATTTAACTTATCTTTTAATCAATGCCGGCGATCGCTGGCTCAATTCACCTTTCCTGCAAGGGTATCGGGCTTACTATCCCAACTTCGACTTTTTTGTCCCGGATGAGGAGGCACTATGATGAAACGCTTTCTTCTCGGAATTCTTTTGACCGGCCTGATGGGTTTTTCGCCCGCCACGGCCCAGGTGGCCAACCGTCACGTGCAGGCCGCCCAGGATTACATGCGGGCCGGCCAGTGGGATTATGCCAGCTACGAGTGGCGCAGCGCGCTGGCGGCCAATCCGCATGACGCGGCCATTTACGAGGGGCTGGCCCAATGCCTGCTGAAGTCGGGCCTGACCGGCGAGGCCGTCAACCTGTTGCGCTCCCTGCCTGCCGGTATCGATAACGCCAACCTGGCCCTGCTGTTTGCCGAAGCCCAGCAGCGCAGCGGAAACACCCGCCAGGCCGTGGAAACCTACCTGAGCATCCTGAAAAAATATCCCACCAGTCCGGTGGCCTACCGTCAGCTGAAGGCTACCGCCGCCACGTTGTCGGGCCCAGACAAGCAGGACCTGAACCGCAGGCTGCTGGAGATCGTGCAGGATGCCCGTTCCCGGGGCGATGCCCTGTACGCCCAGAAACGCTATCACCAGGCGGTTCCGTATTACCGCATGGTGCTGAACCATACCAGCCGGGTGAAGGACGCCAATAACCTGGGGCTTAGCCTGTTATTGTCCGGGCAACGGCAGGAGGCCGCCCGGGTGTTCGATACCATCGTGCCCAGCACCAAAAACTGGCGTTTTATCTCTAACGCGGCCCTGGCCCAGTTGGCTGTCGGCAAGCCCTATCAGGCCCGCATGCTGGTGCAAAAGGCCATTGCCATGTGCCCCGACAACGAGGGAAAGGCCTATCTGTACAACCACCTGGGCTACATCTACGAGGTGTCCAAAAAATATGCCCAGGCCCGATTTACCTATGAAAAGGCCCTCTCCCTCAAGCAGGACTACCGCAAGGCCCGCATGAACCAGGCCTATATTTTCCGCAAGGACGGGCTGTTTGGAGAGGCCCTGGCCGTTTACAAAACCATGTTGAAAACCGAGCCTAACAACGCGGAACTGTGGAACCAGGTGGGTTACGCGCAGGAAATGCAGCATGCCTACGGGGCGGCCTTCAAGTCTTACCGCAAGGCCCTGGCCCTCGATCCCAGGCTGAAGGAGGCCCACCTGAACCTGGCCATGCTCTACAAAAAAACCGGCGAGAAGGACAAGGCGGAAGACAGCCTGCGCCAGGTTATGGAGATTGAGTTCCAGGAAGCGGAGCGTTCGGGCGGCAAGGTGCAATCGGCCACGGTGCCCAGCCTGACGGATTACGTGGAGATTTTTCCCGCCGAGAACACCCCGGTGCAGTCCACCGTTTCCCTGCCTCAAACCAAGCAGGTTTCGCAGCGCTAGCGCTAGCCGTACAGAATGGAGCAAATCACCACGGCAGCAATCATGGCCGCCAGGTCAGCCACCAGGCCGGCTACCAGCGCATGGCGGATACGCTGCACCTGCACCGCGCCAAAATACACCGCCAGCACATAAAACGTGGTTTCCGACGATCCGTACAGGGTGCTGACCAGGTAGCCGGTATAGCTGTCCGGCCCGATGCGCGGATCCTTCAGGAACGAGGCCAGCAACCCAAACGCCCCGGAGCCCGAAAGCGAGCGCATCAGGCCCATGGTTAACCCTTCCACCGGCAACCCGAAGCCCGAGGTGATGGCGCCCAGGGGAGCCAGAAACAGCTCCATCGCCCCGCTTTCCCGGAACATGGCGATGGCCACCAGAATGGCTACCAAATAGGGGATGATCCGCACGGCGATTTCAAACCCTTCTTTTGCCCCGGTGATAAACACCTCGTACACTGGCACCTTGCGGTAAGCACCGTAAACCACCATGCCGGCAATCAGGCTCGGGATAATCCAGGGGGAGATGTCTTTGCCGTAAGCCATCATCAGCGGGATGGTGGCAATGATGCCCAGCACCGCCACGGCGGACATCCACAAGGGGCAGGCTTCCACGGTGTCATCCGGCGGGGGGCCGTCCGTTTCGGCTAAGTCCGGATCGGCATGCGACTCGGGCGCGACGGATTGCCCGCACGGGAAAAACCGCTCCAGCAGTTTTACGGTAACCAGCGCCACCACCATGCCCACCACGGTGGAAAAAATGGTGGTGGCCACAATGCCGGCGGGATTGTGCGATCCGGTTTCCGCGCGCAGCGCCACCACGCTGGTGGGCAGCAAAGTGACCCCCGCCGTGTTAATTACCAGGAACAACACCATGGCGTTGGTGGCCGTCCCTTTCACCGGGTTCAGCTTGTTCAGTTCCTCCATGGCCTTGATGCCGAAGGGGGTGGCCGCATTGCCCAGCCCCAGGAAGTTGGCCGACATATTCATGATCATGGCGCCCATAGCGGGGTGTTCCGGCGGAATATCCGGGAAGAGGCGGATCATCAGGGGTTTCATCAACCGGGCGATGCCTTTCAGCGCGCCCCCTTCCTCCACAATTTTCATCAAGCCCAGAAACAGGGCCATAATGCCTATCAGCCCGATGGCCAGCTCCACCGAGGCCTTGGAGGCATCCACTACCGCGTTGGTCAAGGCGTCCATCGGCATGACGCCGTCCGGTACGGGCACATAGTTCACTTGCCGGTAGGCCGCCATAAGGAACGCGATGACAATGAGCAGCATGAAGATAATATTCACAACCGCCAGCTCCCGTGATTCTCTGCTCTCCCCATCATACCCCATTTGACGCCGCCCGGCGGTGGCCGATGGGCCTCAGGTGAATTTTTTCAGTACGAAAGCGGCAATGTCGGCCATACGCTTCAGGTTGGCGGCTTCCTTCCCTTCCAGCGGCTTGCGGCTGATTTCCCGTTTAGCCATTTGAACCGGCTTGCGTTGTGCCCGGAGGTCATCCAGGCTTTTATCGATCCGGCCGGGTTCTTCCCGCAGCGGCTTGCCGGTTTTCAGGGTATGGGCGATGCGTTTGCGGGTTTGCGCGGTATGCAGTAGCGAGAGGAAACTTTCCCGCTCCATCTGCAGCAGGTCGTTTTCGTCCAGCACGCGGCTGACATGCGTGTCGCCGCCGGTCACCACGTCCATCAGGGCATCGGCCACCACCACGTCGTGCCAGGTGGCGTCGCCTTTGGCATAAAAATCGTCGATGGCCATGCGCAGGGCCGATTTCCCTCCCTCGCCCGGCAGGCGGAAGGTGGGCGGTTCGGGCGGGGTGTAATTTTCAGCCAGCGCAAGGGCCCGGGCCTTGGCATCGGCCAGCAGGCGATCCCGGTTCATGGTGATGCCGTCCCCAGGGCGCAGCCACAGTTTTTCCCGTCCGTCCTGCGCGGAATTCGACACTGAGAACTGCGGCATCATGATGGTTTGGAAGGCTTGCCGCGCCGGGGGCACGGGGCCACCCCGCATGGTCTCGGCCTGGCAGGCCCGTTCCAAATAGCGCACGCAGCCGCCCCATGCGGGAATAAGCCCCACGCCGCTTTCCACCAGGCCCATGTAGGTTTCGGCGCTGGCTTGCAGGGCATCGCAATGCAACAGGATTTCGCAGCCCCCGCCGAGGGCCATGCCGTGCGGGGCGCCCACCACCGGAAAGGGAGCATAGCGCAAAGCGCTGAAAACGCTTTGGCCCTGGTAGATGAGGTTTTCGGTCAGGCCCATCATGCGGCTTTCCATAAAGCCTGCCAGCCGCAGCGATTTGGTTGCCGGGTGCTGGGCCCCTTCAAAGCCGGCCTGGATCAGCCCCAGGTTGGCGCCCAGGGAGAAATTCTTGTCCTCGTTGTAAATGACCATGGCCTTGTAGCGTGACGGGTTGGCCTGCATAAAGCGGATGGACTCATTCAGCACCCACAGCACCGAGGGATCCAGGGTGTTCATCTTGGAGTGGAATTCCAGGCAGGTGACGCCATCGCCGGCGTCCCACAGGCTGGCCGAGTAATGGCTGATCAGCGGCTTGCCCCGACCCTTGATGGTGGCCAGGCTGAGCGTGCCGGGACGATCCACGATTTCCACGTAATCCGCCGACTGCTTTTCAAAGTCGAAGTGCAACCGGTAGCGTCGGCCATTTTCCTCCTTGTAAAAGGGACGATTGCCCGCGATTTTGAGCGCGGGCGGAAGTTCCACCCCCTCGGCCCGCAGGCGCCGGGTGAACCAGTCGATGCCAATCTGGTCGATCAGCTCGAAGGGCCCGAATTTCGCGTTGTAGCCACCGTGCAGGGCCCGGTCCACATCCTGGATGTCATCCGCCATTTCCGGCAGCAGGATGGCCGCGTACAGCAGGGTATCCCGAACCACGGCCCATGCAAAGCGGCCCAGCTCATCGTCGGTTTCCAGCACTGCGCGGGGGCCTTCCCGGCGGGAGGCCTTCACGCTTTTCAGTTTTGGTTTTTCGAAGCCGTAATATTCGCCGGTACCCAGGTTGATTGCCTGTTTTTGCTTGGTTCCGTCGGCGTTTTTCTGCATGCGGTAAAAACCGCCCTTGGGAGAATTGCGTCCCCAGCGGCCATCCTTCAGCAGGGAATCCACCAGGCCCAGCCCCGTCTGATGATCCTCCCGGCGGAAGGGATCGTCCTCGGGCAGCGTTTTCAGCAGGCTGTCGGTGACCAGCGGAATGATGCCGATGCCTACCAGATCGAGCAGCCCGAAAATGCCGTCCTTGGGAAAACCCATGGGGGTGCCCAGCACGGCGTCGGCCACCTCAATGCGCATGTTGCGGTCAATCGATTCGTTGATGGCCCGGAACATGTAATAGATGCCGATACGGTTGGCCAGAAAGGCTGGCGTGTCGCGGCAGACAATCACGTTCTTGCCCAGCCGCTCATCACCGAACTCGGTCATGAACGTCAGGATGTCGGGATCGGTTTCCGGGCTGCCTACGATTTCCAGCAGGTGCATAAAGCGGGGCGGGTTGAAAAAGTGGGTAATGATGAAATGCCGCTTGAAGTCCGCCGAGCGACCCTCTACCAGATCCCGCAGGGGGATGGTGGAGGTGTTGGAGGAAACAATGGCCCCCGGTTTTTTCAAGGTTTCCAGTCGGGCGAACAAATCGCGCTTGACGGTGAGATTCTCCACCACCACTTCCACAATCCAGTCTGCGTCGCGCACGGCTTCCGCCAGGTGGTCCTCGATGTTGCCCGGGGTGATGCGCTGGGCGTTTTCCGGGATCATGAACCCCGCGTTCAACGGATCTGTGGCCGGGGCCGCTTTCAGCATGCGCTCGATGGCCCTGTTGGCCACCACGTTGCGATCCGTGGCATCCGGGGGCACGATGTCCAGCATCCACACATCCACCCCCGCATTGGCTAGCTGGGCGGCGATTCCCGAGCCCATGGCCCCCGCGCCGATGACTGCCGCTTTTTGAATTGTTCTCATATCCTTGGTGCTTATGTTTCCGGTTAAAGAAGTGGTTAATTCCCGGGGTTGGGGTTTTCCAGGATCATGGCGACCCCTTGCCCACCCCCGATGCACATGCTGGCCAGCGCGTAGCGTTTTCCGGTGCGTTGCAGCAGGCTTGCGGCTTTGCCCGCTAGCCGGGCCCCGGAGGCCCCCAGCGGATGGCCCAGCGCCAGCGCGCCGCCGTCAATGTTCAGTTTTTCCGGCGGAATGGGCATGCCCTGGCTTTCCAGTTCCTGCAGCACAGCCAGCACCTGGGCGGCAAAGGCTTCGTTCAGTTCTACCAGGTCGATATCTGCCATGGTCAGGCCGGTACGGGCCAGCACTTTTTTGATGGCCTCCACCGGGCCGATGCCCATAATTTCCGGCGCGCAGCCCGAGGAGGCGAAGCCCTTCAACCGGGCCAAAACGGGCAGCTTGTGCCGGGCGGCATACTCCGCCGAGGCCACCAGCACGGCTGCGGCCCCGTCCGTGTGCGGCGAGGAGGTGGCCGCAGTCACGCTGCCATCCGCCTTGAAGGCCGGCTTCAGGTTCGCCATCTGGTCGGGCGTGGTGTCTTTGCGCACGTTGTCATCATAATCCAGCCCGCCGATGGGGATGATTTCCCGCTCAAAACGCTTTTCCTCCTGGGCTTTGGCAGCCTTCTGGTGGGAGGCGAATGCAAAATCCTCCTGCCGGGTGCGGGCAATGCCGTACCGGTCGGCCAGGTTTTCGGCGGTAATGCCCATGTTGATGAAGCCCTTGGGATTGCCGCCATAAATTTGCGGGTTCAGGATGGGGTTCCAGCCGGCCAGGGGCACCCGGCTGATGGATTGCACCCCGGTGCAGATGAACACGTCGCCCTCGCCGGCCTGGATGGCGTTTTTGGCATCGGCCACCACGTGCAGCGAGGATCCGCAGAAGCGATCCACGGTAACCCCGCCCACGCTGTGGGGCAGGCCCGATTCCGGGTGAAGCACCACCAGGCGGGCCATGTTCAGCCCTTGCTCGGCCTCCTGGTGTACGCAGCCGGTCAGCAGGGTTTCCACGTCGCCCGGGTTGATGCCGGTGCGATCGACCAGCGCCTTAACCAGCTTTACCAGCATTTCGTCGGGTGGCACGTCGGCCAGGCGGCCTTTCTTGGGGCTGCCCGATGTGGGATCGATGGCTTTGGCAAAGGGGGTGCGGACAAAGTCGATGATGACCGCTTCTGTCATGAAGCCTGCTCCATGGGGAGGTCGCTAATCAATAAATCGTCCCCAGTCTCTATATATTTTAACCTTTCTTGCGCTTGCAGGCGTTTCCAATCCGGTTTGCCGACCGCGGTTTTTGGAATTTCATGATCGATGAACTCGATGTGCTTGGGCAGCTCGATGCGGCTGAGGCTGCGAGACAGGAAATCCCTGATTTCTTCCGCGGTGGGCAGGTTTTGTCCCTGCTTCTTCAGGCGGATGAAGGCTTTGGCCGCCTCGCCGGATCGGCTGTCGGGCACGCTGATGACGATGCACTCGGCTACCGCGGGGTGTTTCGTGATGGCCTGCTCAATTTGCGTGGGATACACGTTGAAGCCGTTTACCAGAATCAGCCGCTTCTTGCGATCCACAATGTGCAGGTAGTAATCCTCGTCCAGGTAACCCAGATCGCCGGTGCGCAGCCAGCCCTCGTGCATCACTTCGGCGGTTTCCTTTTCCCGGTTGTAGTAGCCGGCCATCACCTGGGGCCCGCTGATGAGGATTTCGCCAATCTCGCCCAGGGCCAGCGTTTGCTCGGGATGATCCGGGTGGGCGATGCGGATGCGGGTGCGGGGGATGGGGATGCCCACCGACTCCGGCTTGTTGGTGCCATAGGGCGGGTTGCTGGTGGCCACCGGGGCGGTCTCGGTGAGTCCGTAACCTTGCTTGATGAGCCCGGGCTTGTGGGTGACGGCCTCAAAGGCGTCGTTCAGGCTGTGCGGCAGGGCCGCCCCGCCGGAGATGACCGTTTCCAGCTTTGAGAGATCGAAGCCCTTCACCTTGGGGCTTTCGCACAGTGACTGCAACAGGCGGGGCACCGCCGGAAACAGGGTGGGCTTTTTCTCGTGGATGGTTTGCAGGGTTTCCTTGGTGTTGCGGGGATCCGGCAGGATGAGCAGCTCGCCACCAAACTTCAGGCTGCTTAGCAAAGTAACGGTCATGCCAAACACGTGGAAGTAGGGAATGGAGGCCAGCACCCGTTCTTTGCCGGGCCGTAGCAGCGATTCCGAGGTGGGTTTGTCCGAGGAGACCTTGAAGAATTCCTCAATCTGGTAGACGTTCGAAACCAGGTTGCGGTGGGTGAGCATGGCTCCTTTCGGCGTGCCGGTGGTACCGCCGGTGTATTGCAACACGGCCAGGTCGTCCGGCGAGGGTTTGGCCCGCTCGTAGCGCCCGTGGTTGTTAATCAGCTCCTTGTACCAGATGATGCCCGATTGCTGCATTTCCTCGGGCCGGGCAATCTGCGAGCCCCGGATGAGCCGGTAGGCCTGGGCCTTGAAAAAGGGCAGCACGTCCTCCATTTTGCAGGTCAGCACATGATCCAGCACCCCTTCCTGCTGCAGGCCGATGGCCTTGGCGAAAAGATCCTTGAGATCCAGCGTGACCAGCAGGCGGGTGCCGCTGTCCTTGGCCTGCTCGCGGAGTTCCTCGGCGGTGTGCATGGGGCAGAAGTTCACCACCGTGCCGCCCGCCCGCAGCACCGCAAAGAACATGATGGGGTAATAGGGCGTATTGGGCATATACAGGCCCACCTGAGTGCCTTTGGTTACGCCGTAGTTTTGCAGGCCGGCGGCGGCCTTGTCCACCAGGGCATCCAGCTCGCGGTAGGTGAATTTCTTGCCCATGAAGTCCACGCACGGATTGGCGGCAAACCGGGCGACGGCCTCGTCCAGCATTTCCACCAGGCTGATCTCGGGGATCTCGATGTCCCAGCGGGTGCCCAGCGGATAGCTGTGCTTCAGCGTCCGATCATCGGCCACCGCCAGGTCGGCTTGCGGGGAGGGCAGCGGCAGCTCCCCCAGCCCGAAAAAATCCGGGTCGAAATCATCCACGGCCAGCACTTCGCGGCGCAGGGCCTCGGTGGCCACCAGATGTTCGGCTTCTTCCGGGGTCAGCACGGCTTTTTCAACAGCTTCCTTCAGCAGGGCCTGCGGGGTGGCGGCGGTGAGGGTGCCCGCCTTTTTGGCGTCCCGAATCTTCACTTCCAGCGGTTCCGCCTGGATGACCGAGCGGAAGGCCAGTTCCATGCGGGCCATGGGCTCGCCTTCGTCGTTGGGAATGTAAATTCCCTCGGTCAAACGATCCCGGCTGTTGCCGGCGTTGTAAACCGCCTGGGCCAGCTTGCGTTCCAGCCGGTGCGAGGGGGCCCGGAAGCGTCGCCCGAGCGGCATGGCGATGAGGCGCATCATGATTCCG
This sequence comes from uncultured Vampirovibrionales bacterium, assembly GCA_964390635.1. GTDB lineage: Bacteria > Cyanobacteriota > Vampirovibrionia > Vampirovibrionales > Vampirovibrionaceae > CAYMIG01. The sequence goes on from CAYMIG010000011.1 coordinate 31,999, forward strand.
AACCAGGGGTTGGGGAAGTTTTGCAGCAGGCGATCCAGGCTTTCCTCCGCCTGGTGCAGCGAGTGTTGGCAGGCCCAGTGCATCAGCGGCAGATCGGCGGCGTGCCGTCCCTGGATGTCCCAGTGCCTGAGCGCGCAGGAGGCCAGGTACAGGTGGCTCATGATATCGCCGAGCAGGGCGGAGATACGCTCCTTGCGCTTGACGGCGGGCCCCAGCAGCATCAGGATAAAGTCCGCCACGGTGGCGTAGGCCGCGCTCAGCCGGTTGATGTGGCGGAAGTACACCGCCTGTTCCGGGCTGCATTTGGGGGTGCGGCTCAGCCAGCCGTTGGTCAGCCCAAAGAAGAAACTGTTCATGGTGTTGCGCACGCTGTGGTGCACGTGGCGGGCCATCAGGTCGCTGAAGCGCCGGCGGGCCTCGTTTTTATCCTCCAGCCGGGCCGCTTCCATTTCCTTTAATATATAGGGATGTGAGCGCACCGAGGCCTGGCCGAAGATGATCATGTTGCGGGTCAGGATGTTGGCCCCCTCCACCGTAATGCCGATGGGCGTGCCATGATAGAGCGCGGCCAGCAGGTTGTCGGGCCCTTCGCAGATGGCTTTGCCGCCCAGGATATCCATGCCGTCGTTGACAATGCGGCGGCCCCCTTCGGTCAAGTGGTATTTCAGGATGGCCGACAGGATGGTGGGGTGCTCGCCCCTATCCAGCATTTGCAGGGTGGCGATGCGGGTGGCGTCCATCAGGTAGGTGGTGCCGGCCATGCGGGCCAGCAACTCCTCAATGCCCTCAAACTGGCCGATGGGCAGCTTGAATTGCTTGCGCACCCGGCTGTAGGCGCCGGCAATGCGGGTTACAAACTTGGCCGAGCCGGTTGACAAGGCAGGCAACGACACGCAGCGGCCAACCGAAAGGCATTCCATCAGCATGCGCCAGCCTTGCCCGGCATATTCTTTCCCGCCGATGATTTGCTCAAGGGGAATCCACACGTCTTTTCCGTGGGTGGGGCCGTTCATAAACGGGATGCCCAGCGGGTTGTGGCGGCGACCTACCTCCACGCCGGGGGTGTCGGCGGGAATCAGGGCCAGGGTGATGCCCAGGTCTTTTTTATCGCCCAGCAGGCCGTCGGGATCCCGCAGCTTGAAGGCCAGCCCCAGCAGGGTGGTGACCGGGGCCAGGGTGATGTAGCGCTTGTCCCAGTTGAGCAGGATGCCCAGCTTGTCGTCGCGCTGGCACACCACGCCGTGCGAGGTCATGCTGGAGGCGTCGGAGCCGGCCTCGGGCTCGGTCAGGGCGAAGGAGGGGATTTCCTCTCCGCTGGCCAGCCGGGGCAGGTAGTGCTTTTTCTGCGCCTCGGTGCCGTAGCGGATGAGTAGTTCCGCCGGTCCCAGGGAGTTGGGCACCATGGCGGTGACGGTGGCGGTGGTGGAACGGCTGGAAAGTTTCATGACCACTTCGGAGTGTCCCCGGGCCGAAAAGCCCAGGCCCCCGTATTCGGTGGGAATGATCATGCCGAAAAAGCCGTGGCGCTTCATAAAGTCCCAGGCCTCGGGGGGCATGTCGTGCAGCTGGCTGCGAATTTTCCAGTCATCCAGCATGGCGCACAGCGTTTCAACCGGCCCTTCCAAAAAGGCGCGTTCGGCCTCGCTCAGCTCCGGCATGGGCATGTCCAGCAGGCGGGCCCACTTGGGCAGGCCGCCCAGCAGCTCCCCTTCAAAGCCGACGGAGCCCGAAGCCAGGGCTTCCTTTTCGGTATCCGAAATCTTGGCGTTGCGGGTACTTTCGAAAGCCTGGTTTCTGAGCGGCAGCATCACCGTATGCACAACCGCCCTGAATAAACAGTGCACCAGCTGATCGGTTAGCGACATGTGTCTTCCCACCTTCGTTAAGGGCATCTTGCAAGCGTCTGGAACGATCCGTCGTTCCTGTGAAGTCATCGGCATGTTTTACGGAAACTTGAAGCGACTTTTGGGCATGGGCATTTTTACCAGGCTTGCCCGGGTTATGGGTCAGCTTGATGGCGTTTTGGTGTTTTTTTCAAGCTTTATTCCGCGTTTACTTTGGACATGGCTTTAATGAAAACCCGGACATGCCAACCAAAGCCGGGAGATCTCCCCGGGCACGACGGGCCATGCGCTCCGCTCAGGGCATCAGGGGGCGGTGGCCATAATAAACAGCCGGCGGAAGGGAAAGAGCGTTTTCCCGTCCGGTCCGGGCGGGTAAGCCTGGAGCACCCGGCGCCGGTATTCGTTTTCAAAGGCGCTTTTCATCGGCTCGTCCAGGGCATCCAGCAGCGGCTTCAGCCAGGTGCCTTTGGTGAACTCCGCCACGGGATTCTCGCCTTCCAGCACCTGAAGGTATTCCGTTTCCCAGATGTCCAGCTTGCCGCAGTGCGGGGCCAGGATGCGGTAGTAGTTCGCCGGCGAGAGCACCGGGGTTTCCCGCAGCACGGGCTTCAGGGCTTCGGCCCAGGGGCCGTTTTGCGCCACTTCCCGGATGAGCGTGTGGGAGGGGGCGTCAAAGTTGCGCGGCATTTGCACGGCCAGCACCCCGCCGGGCTTCAGGTTTTTCATCAACCGGGGGAAGAGCTTGTCATGTTCCGGCAGCCAATGCAGCGTGGCGTTGGAGTATATAAGATCCGCCTTGGCCCGGGGACGCCAGTGCCCCACGTCCGTCTTGCGGAAGGCAATGCCCGGGTGCTCGGCCCGGGCCTTCTTCAGCATGTCCGCCGAGCTGTCCAGCCCGGTGATTCCGGCCTGGGGCCAGCGCTGCCGGATGAAGCCGGTGATGTTGCCGGTGCCACAGCCCAGATCGTAGACCGTGCCCGGATTGTCCAGGGGCACGCGGGCCAGCAGATCCAGGGCCGGGCGCAGCCGGGGGGCCTCAAACTTCAGGTATTGCTTGGGATCCCAGGTGCTCACGCGTTTGCTCCCCGTGTTGCCGAAATAAACGCTGTCCCCGCCTGACGCTATGCGCGGAGCCGTTGCAGGCTGCTGCTGGATTGTTCCGAACGACGCGGGCCGTGGCGGCCAGCCGATTCTCATGCCGGAGTCCCCCTTCTTGCTGTTTCGATTGTACCTGCTAAAGCCCGCAGCGCCATGACAAAAAGTAATATTGTATTGTGGACACTAACTCTTTCTGGGATAATCCCGCCGTTAGCGATCTGGAAAGGCATGGCCCGCGTGAATACCGGCGACCTGGCATGGGTGTTAATCGCCTCTTCGCTTATTATGCTGATGACCCCGGCTGTGGGGCTGTTTTACGGCGGCATGGTGCGCCGCAAAAACGTGCTGTCCACCATTATGCTCAGCTTTACGGTGCTCATCGTCATTACCATCCAGTGGGTCATTTGCGGCTACAGTCTTACCTTCGGGCCGGATGTGGGGCATCTCATTGGCAACTTGCAATGGTTCGGGCTGGAAGGGGTCGGCATGGAAGCCTTCCCCGCGTATGCCCAGACCATCCCGCACCTGGCCTTCATGCTTTTCCAGATGAAGTTCGCCATCATCACCCCGGCCCTCATCACCGGGGCCTTCGTGGAGCGCATCCGCTTCAGTTCCTTCATCATTTTTGTCTTGCTGTGGACGACCCTGGTCTACGATCCCTTCGCCCACTGGGTCTGGGGCATCGGGGGCTGGCTGCGCAACCTGGGGGCGCTCGATTTTGCCGGCGGTACCGTGATTCATATTACCGCCGGGGTGGCGGCCCTGGCCATGGCCCTGGTCATCCGCCAGCGCAAGGGCTACGGGCGTATCTCCATGGAACCCAACAGCGTGCTGCTCACCCTGCTGGGCACCATCCTGTTGTGGTTCGGCTGGTTCGGGTTCAACGGGGGCAGCGCCCTGGCCGCCAACGGGCTGGCCGTGCATGCCATCGTGACCACCAACGTGGCCGCCGCCGCGGGCTCGCTGGCCTGGATGGCCCTCAGCTGGGGACGCAGCCGCCCCAGCGTCATCGAGGTGGCCACCGGCGCGGTGGTGGGCCTGGTGGCCATCACCCCCGCTTGCGGCTATGTGGGAATTCCCGCCGCCATTGTGATTGGAACCATCGCCTCCCTGGTTTCCTACTACTGCATCCAGCTAAGGCACCGCTTTAAAATTGATGAATCCCTGGATGTATGGGCCTGCCACGGCATGGCCGGCACCTGGGGCGCCATTGCCACCGGCCTGTTCGCCAGCAAGGCCGTCAACCCGGCGGGCGCGGACGGCGTGCTCTACGGCAACTTCCACCTGCTGTGGGTGCAGCTGCTCTCGGTGCTGGTGGCCTGGGTGTTCGCTTTCGTCATGACCTACCTCATTGCCCTGGCCATCGATAAAACCCGCGGCCTCAGCGTGGGCGTTCCCGAGGAAGAGGTGGGCCTGGATATTTCGCAGCACGGGGAGGAACTGTATGCGGCCTTGTAAGGAGATTGCGGCATGAAGCGAATTGAGGCCATCATCAAGGAAGAAAGCCTGGACGCGGTAAAAACCGCCCTGGATGCTGCCGGCTTTGTGGGCATGACGGTTTTCAACTGCCGGGGACGCGGCACCAGCGGCGGCATCAACCTGGAATGGCGGGCGGGCACCTACCGGGTCGATTTCCTGCACAAGCTTATGCTGATGCTGGTGGTGAAAGACGAGGACGCCCCCCGGGTCATCGAGGTCATCTGCGAGGTGTGCAAGGCGGATCCCGCCGGCGGGGCGGGCAAAATTTTCGTTTCCACCGTGGAGGAGGTCATCCGCATTCGCACCGGCGAGCGGAACGAGGACGCGCTTTAGGGCTTTACGCCTCGTTGCGAAGGCTTTTTAAAAGGCCATCTTCATGGTAGAGTCATCGCATCCGGGCCGGGTGATTTATTTGTTGTGGGGGAAGGGCCGGGATGCCGGACAGCCGGCTGGCTGTCGAACCGAGGGAGGGGACAGTACCGATGATGAACGCCATCCAGTTTTTGGGCCTGCCGGTTGTCGGTGCCAGGCATCGCGTGGAGGCTCGCCAGCCGATCGACCGCCACCTTGCCGCCGACACGTTCTCCCTTCGCTTTGCCGGAAGCCATGGCGTTTCCAAGCCGGGAATGTCCGGCCTGTTTACGCCCAAAAGCATCGCCGTCATCGGGGCCACCCCCAACCCGGGCATTGGCCGCACCCTGATGAACAACCTGGCGGGTGGGTTCCAGGGCAAGGTTTATCCGGTCAACCCCAGGTACGAAGGGGTGCTGCTCGAATGGAAGGATGCAGCCAACGTGCAGCCCTTCGTGAAGTCCATCGACCAGTTGCCGCAGGATGGAATTGACATGGCGCTGATTGCCACCCCGGCCCGCTTCGTGCCACAGGCCGTGGAGCAACTGGGGCAAAAAGGCGTGAAATCCGTGGTGGTCATTTCCGCGGGCTTCAACGAGGAAGGCAACCATGCCCTGGCCAACGAATTGAACGCCGTGGTGAAAAAATACGGCATCAGCATGCTAGGCCCCAACTGCATGGGGGTGATGAACATGTCGCCCGCCGTGCGCATGAATGCCACGTTCAAGAAGGCGGAGATCCCGGCGGGGCGGGGGGCGATTATGTCCCAGTCCGGCGGGGTGGGCGGCGACCTGATGAACCAGGCCGAAAACAACTACTTTGGCTTCCACCAGATGGCCACCATCGGCAACCAGAACGACGTCAACAGCACCCACCTGCTGGAGCACTGGGGGCAGGATCCCGACATTGCCTATATCACCGGCTACATTGAGGGTATCCCCGACCCGGCCAGGTTCCGGGAGGTGGCCGCCCGGGTGACCCGGCAAAAGCCCGTTTTCCTGCTGAAAGTGGGCCGTAGCGACCTGGCGGCCAAGGCGGCGGCTTCCCACACCGGGGCGCTGGCCGGCAGCGACACCGCCGTGGATGCCCTGTTTGCCCAGACCGGGGTGCAGCGCATCAAGTCCGTGGGCGAAATGTTCACCATCGCCAAGGCCTGGGAAAAATCGCCCCCGCTCACCGGCAACAAAATCGCCGTGGTCTCCAATTCCGGCGGCCTGGGCATTATGGCCACCGATGTCATCCAGGCCCCGGGCAGCAACCTGGCCATGGCGGAACTGTCCGAGTCCACCCGCGACACGCTTAAAGCCGTTCTGCCCGCCGGGGCGGGAACGCGCAACCCGGTGGACATCCTGTCCCAAACGGCGGCGGATAACCCCCAAGCCTTCAAGCAGGCCCTGTTGGCCATCGGGGCCGATCCGGGAGTGAGCGCCATCGTGGTGGGGCAGGCCGACTCCGAGCGCCTGCAGCCCGAAACCATCATCCGCATCCTGGGCGAGGTGCAGCAGGCATGCGGTAAGCCGGTGATGGGCGTGTTGCCGGTCAGCGAGCCGGAACTGAAAGACGTGCTGAAAAAACTGGATGAGGCGGGCGTGGCGTATCCGGCCATTTACCGGGCCATCGACGATCCGCTGACCGGGCTGAAATCGATGGAGTCCCACCGCCGCTGGCTCTCGCGTCCGGCTTTAGCTCCGGTGCGTTTTAACGACGTGAAACCCGCCGTGGTGGGCAGCATTATTGCGCAAGCCCAGGCGGAAGGTCGCACCCTGCTGACCACCGCCGAGTCGATGGAAGTGCTGCGGGCCTATGGCATTCCCACGGCCCGGTACGCGCTGGTGCAGTCAAAACGCAAGGCGGTGGCCGCCGCCCGGCAGATGGGTTATCCGGTGGTCATCAAGTTCGTTTCCAAAACCATTACCCACAAGTCCGACGTGGGCGGGGTGAAGGTGAACATTCGCAGCGCCGGGGAATTGCAAAAGGCCTACGATGCCATGCTGGCCAACCTGAAAGCCAAAACGGGCTTTACCGTATTCCAGCCCGGCGAGGGCATCATGGTGGAGCAGATGGTTTCCAGCGATCGCGAGCCGCTCATCGGCTTCAAGGAAGACCCGCAATACGGCAAGATGATCGGCTTTGGCGAGGGCGGCATCTACGTGAACTACCGCAAGGACGCCACCTTCCGGCTGCTGCCGCTGTCCCGCCAGGATGTGAAGGACATGATGAACTCGGTGCGGTTTATCGAGGTGCTGAAGGCCGATCGGGGCAAGGGGCCCGCCGATACCGCCCTGCTGGAAGATGTCATCCTGCGCTATGCCCAGTTGGCCGAGGATTTCCCGCAACTGGCCGAATCGGACATGAACCCCTTCTTCGCACTGCCCCAGGGCCCGGATGGATCGCCCGGGGGCATTGCCGTGGATGCCCGCTTTACGCTGAAATAGCGTCCCTTTTTACACCCCGCCCGGGCCCGGCTCTCGGATGTTACAAATCCGACATACATGGGCAACCGGGTTTAAATACTTGTTTTTATTTTTATATATCCCTTCATTATCCAAACAAGAGAGCGGCATAGGTAAACAGAGAGAAGCGGTCAATCGGATCGGCGTTGTGCTGGGCGATATTTTTCCGGCAGGCGACTGGATTCGGGCCGAGTGAGGACGGTGGCTATGGCAATTAAATCCGGGTCCGGCGGTATTTTTCAAAAGCCCAGCGTGTTTCAGGGGAAAGCCTTGTTGAGTAACCCGTTTCTGCTGGCAGGCATGATGTCCCTGGCCGAAGTGGGCCGGGTTTGGGAATGTGTCGATCAGAAAACCCGGGCACTGCGCTCCATGAAGGCTAAGCTGCGGCTTAACGTGGTCAGGATGCAGCTTCGCCAGGCCAAAGATCAGGCCAGCCAGGCCCGCATGGAGGCCGAACAAGCCCGGGCCGCCTGCCAGGCCATTGAGCAGAAATATATGTTAAGAAATCGAAAACAAACCGCCGGGGTATTACAGCAGTTGAATGCTTTGCCGAAAACAATGTTTGAGCAGCCAATGCGGTTTCTGAAGGAGAAATGCGCGGTAATCCCAGCCGCGATTCATAAGATGCAGTCCAGGCAGGATGCCCGCTCCCGGTTCGAGGGGCTGGCATCGCTGGTGGGTTAACCAGGAGGCAACAAGGTGACCAATCCCCAAGTCGTCGGCAATGGCAACGCCAATGTAACCAGTGCCCAACAGGGTGTCCAGGATGCCCGCCAGAACTATGAAAGCGCCCAGGCCAGCCTGACTTCGGCAACCAGCGACGTGCAGGCGGCCACCACCGATCTGACCCAGGCGCAGAGTGCGGCCACCCAGGCGGCGTCGGCGGCCACCGCGGCGCAAAACGAGGTAAACCAGTGCACAACCTCGCTGAATACCGCCACTGCCAGTTTGCGAACAGCCAACAGCAACCTTTCCACCGTTCGATCCAATCGTCCCAGCCCGCCTTCGGGCGGCCCCCCATCCGAACCCCCCGAGGGAGAGGATCGAACCGAGTATAACCAGGCCCTCCAGTCTTACAACCAGGCCCAGTCCGACTACAGAAACGCGCTGAACCAGTGGAACTCGGATTTGGCCTCCGCCCAGCAGGCTGTAGAGTCGGCCATGCAAGAGGTTAACCAGGCCCAAGAAGCATTAAACGAGGCGAGAACCCAGCTGGAAAGCGCCCGCCAGGCAGAGCGTGAAGCCAACCAGGCGGTGCTGGATGCCCAGGCCGACCTGAACAATGCGCAACAGGTTCTGACCCAGGCCCAGGAGGCTGCGAACCAGGCCCAACAGGCACTCAGCCAGGCCAACATCCAGTTGACGGAAGCCGAGCAGCAGGCGGCCCAGGAGGCTATGCAGGCGGCGGAGCAAGCCCAGCGCGATGCCGAAGTGACCGAGGTGGAGGTGGCCCGCCAGCGGGCTCTCGAAGCTGAGGAGCGCGCCCGCCAGCAAGAGCAGCAGGTGCAGAATATGCAGGATCTTCAGGATTCCGTGGAAGAGGAGCTGACCGCCACGGAACTGCTGGAGCAGGATACCACGGCGGTGAACGCGGAGCTTACCGAGGTGAACGCCGATCTGGACACCCAGACCACTCTGGCCGGCAATGAGCAGATGACGGCCCTGCAGGATCAATCCAAGCTGACCCAGGAGCAGGATGAGGTCGAGGTGATTGCCGCCGATGGCGCGGTTCCGCTGGGCCCCATTATGGGAACCCCCAACGCGGACGGGACGTATCCGCCCGAAGCCGTCCAGGAGCGGGTTGAGCTGGAGCAGTGGGTGCTGAATAACCCTGGTTACGCCGAAGTGTATGGCATTGACATCCTCTCCAGCAGCCTGGATATCCAGATGGCCATCAACCGTTCCGAGGCGGAGCAGAACGGCATTATCACCATCAGTACCACCCAGGATGGCGTGGTGGACAACGCTTTTCAGATTGACGGGGCCGAGGCCGAGCCGACCGAGGGTGACGGCTATGCCAGCTTTGACTACAACGTGGATGCCAACGGCGGCGTGGTGCAGGTGATGGTGGCCAACGGGGAAACCGCCACCATTGAATACGATGAAAACGGTAACGCTGTGGTGGTGATTCACACCGAAACCTTGACCACCTCTGGCGGCGGCGAGGACGAGTATGCCGCCGAGCGTCGCATTATTGTCCAGAATGGCGGCGTGGTGGAAATTGTGACCATGAACGACGAGGTTACCGGAAACCAGAACTTTGTCAGCCAGTCGGTCATCTACGATCATGAAAGCGGCGAGATGTTTGCCGAGACCCAGTTTATGGGTAACACCCCCAGCCATGCCGAAGGGGAAACCATGGTGACCTATTACGACCCCATGGCCGGTGTGGATTCATTGAGCCTGACATACAGCGGTACCGAGACAACTCCCCAAAACGTGATTTCTGCCTGGGCCCTGCCCGAAGACAGCGTGAATTCGGTTGAGGTGGCACTGGGTCGAAACGAGGACGGTACCTGGAACGGGGCCATGGGCATGAACGGTCAGCTGATCAGCGCACCCCGCCCGCCGGAAGTGCGAATCGAGGCCATGGATCTGGCCACCAACAACGAGAACCTCACCATCACCGCCGCTGATATCGACACCATGAACATCGAAACCATCCCCGGGCTATTCAACTTTACCCCGGAGGAAATCACCGAACTGACCGGCCTTAGCCCGGAAGCCTGGAACAGCCTGGATTCGGCCAGCCAGGGGCAGATGCTGATGGGCCTGCTGGGTGGCCCCGAAGGGGTGGCCAGCGCGGTGCGCACCAACGAGGTGGCCCGTATTACCGAGCAGCTTTTGGGCCCGGATTGGGAATCCAACCCGAACCGGGATGCCGTCTACGAGTCCGTCTTGCTGTCCATGCGCTTTAACGGCGTGGACAACCTGGATTCGGTGGCCGGCATTACGCAAACCGTCGTTTCCAATGCGGATGACGTGTGGGCGGAAACCATGGAGGATGTCACGCCGGCAAACGTGGCCCAAATGCGCAGCAACCCGGACAACCTGACCCAGCTGTCCGAAATGACCGGCATTGCCCCCGACCAGCTGGCCGGCATGAGCGATCAGCAAATTGCCGATCTGCTGAACCAGCGCGATCCCAACATCCGCCTGATGCATTTCTACGATCAGTTCTACGCCAACCCCAGCGGCGTGGAGCGGATGATCCTGAACGGCGATGTGGCCGCCGGCGTGCCTGGTTACGTCCAGGCCAGGTATCCTGAGGCACTTTTTGCGGAAACTCTTGAAAATGGGGTGGAGCCTTTCACCTACGTCAACGCGAATAATGAGACCGTAACCGTTACAGCGGAAGACGCACAGCGGATTATGAACGCCGATCCGGCCACGCTGAGTCCTGCGGATCTGCAAGTCTACAATGCCATGGTGTTTGGTCTGCAAACGGCCAGCACGTACCAGATCCTGCAGTCCGAACAGGCCTCCTACACCTTTAATAACGCGGTGCGCGATTATACCAACATCAGCAACCAGATGATTGCCGACTTCGATCTGGCCGAGCAGCAAACCGGGTTTTTTGCCGACCTGGGCTATGGCATGGTGTGTCGAATTGACGGCGCCTTTAATAACAGCAATTCCTATCCTTGCCCCGAACTGCTGAATCCGGAGGCCGATGGCACCCAGGCCCAGCAGGATCTGGAAGAGTACCGGCAAAAGATGATTGAATTGCGCCAGGCTCGCGAGTCCGGCGACTTTGATCGTTACAACCAGCTTTTGGATGAACTTTATGGCACCGGTGTCTGCACGGCTAACGACACCAGCCCGGATGCCGGCTATGGCTTCATCGAGCTGATGCAGCGCGATTATTACCAGGATGTCGATCACTGGGTGCAAAGCGCCAACGCCTTTGGCGATACCGTCCAGCTGGTGGGTTCCGGCCTGATTACGGCAGCCGTGACCGCGGCCACCGGTGGGGCGGGTCTGTTTGCCATGACGGCCATCGGGGCGACTTCCAACGCCGGGTTGGGCATGCTGGACAACTACCTCAGCGGTCGCCCGCTGGATGAAGGTCTTGTGGGAGACGCGGCCATGGGCGGTTTTGGCGGTGCCCTGGGCTGGGCGGGTAATGCTTTCGGGCAGATGGTCATGGGATCGATGAAGGCGGCTGGATACGGTGCGATTGCCGCCCGCGGCGCCGGCTGGGTTGCTGAAAGCGCTGTCACTGGTTTTGTGCCTTCTTTTGGTCAAACGTTTATTCAATCTGGTGGCGATCTGCGGCTGGCGCTCGATAGCGGTGCGCTGGGCTTTGGGCAGGATCTGGCGGTCAGTGGCATCTTCATGTTCATGCCGGCAGGCTGGCGGGCGGCCAACGCCATTCGCCGCGGTGATATCGATATCAGTGGCGGCGCTGGCCAGGTGCTGAATTATATCGGCCATACCTTCCAACAAGGCATGGCGGAGCTCGACACCGCCTTTGCTCGCGCTTTTGGTATGGATGGTGATGGTCCCGGTGGATTGCAGTTTGCCTACGCTACGGCCAACAACGCTCCATTCCGCGGCACGCTGCCCAGTTTCGACTGGAACTTTGGTGGTCCGGGCTCCAACGTCATGATGGCCGTGTCCGGTTTTAACGGTGTTCTTAATATCCCGGCCCGGGATTACAATAACCTGGTTCGCCAGGGGTACTCGCTGGATGATGTACGGAATCTGGATGTGATTGGCGGGGATCCGGCACGGCCCGTCTATCGGGATCCCAATACTGGCGAGACCTTTATGTTGGATGAAGCCGGCAATCGCGTGCTTGTCCAAAACTATGGCCAGGACTTTGCTGCAGATCCCGCCATGCAGGACGTCTACGTTGATGAAGCTAATGGTATCCGCTATATTCGGAATGACGACGGCAGTTACACCTACATTGGCAGAACTGTGGATCCTGGCTTGCTGGATCCCATGGCTACTGACTGGAGCCAGATTGACTGGTCTGACCCGGACAACGTAGCCCGAATGAATCGTTATGCCCTTGAAAACCTTGATCCCGGCTTGTTGAATAACATTCCGCCCCAATACCGCAACCCGGCAGTTGAACAGGTAATCTTGGCCACCGCTGCGCGTATTGAAGATATTCCCCCTGGTTATACTAATGCCCAGTGGAGCAACAAGTCCGATCGCATTAACGTGATGCTGGAAGTAGTCAGTGAGGTGTATAGCGATCGACTGGCCAACGGCACCCGTATGACCCAAAGCGAAATCCTGGAAATTATGGATTATGCCTATGCGGCTATTGAGAACAATTCAAGGGTACTGGGTGCTGGTGTACGGACGGGCGCTGTCCGGGGCGATACCTTGCCCTTCGTCATCAACGGCGTCCCCTATGATTTGAATGCGACCGGCTTCTCCGCTCGGCCTATGTGGAGTGCCAACGAAGGGGCCTTTGCCAGCAATGCCGTTTCGATTGACCCGTCAACCGGCACGCTGATCGTCGATCCCAACCAGCCGGGGACCCTCAGCTATAGGGCCAGCACCCGGGAGTTCCTTATTATCGACGAGCAAACCGGTGCCTTGATGATTGTTCGTCGCCTGGATCGTGAAGGTAATGTCATCACTTATCCCGACGGGACGCCAATCCTTACGGAGCCTGGAACCGAGGGAGCAGTCCACCAGCGTCCAACAACGACTGGTGCTAATCCTAACGGCTTGACTGTCGATTATATATACAACGGTACATTGCCGGATGGAACTCCCATCTTGCTTTATAGCCTGCCGGGTATTGATGGCGCCGGGAACTATGTCGACATATTCGGCAACCCACAGAACCAGATTCTTATCAATCCCTTGCCTCCGGGACCTGTAAATCCTTAGCGGTTGTGATCAGCAACCTCCCCGTCTTTGGTGGCACCCTTGTGCTTGTGGCTGACTCGTGCTAAAAAAGAACAAAAGAACAAATTGTTATTTTGTTCTTTTCCTGGGGATGCAGGCATCCCCGAGGCATTGTTGAGGCCCGAGCAGAACCGGAAGACACACGGATGAGCATTAAAGATCCGGCGGCGTTGTCCCAGGAAAAGAAAGCCCGCATCCTGGACGTGGCCAAGGCCCGCTTCATGCATTACGGCGTTAATAAAACCACCATGCGCGAGATTGCCGACGATCTGGGCATGGCGGTCAGCAACCTATACCTGTATTTCGAGAACAAGCGCGAAATCGTGCTGGCCATTGCCGAAGCCTGCCGGGCCGAGCAGGAGCAAACCGTCCAGCAGGTCATGGCCGATCGCTCGCTCACCCCGGGGCAAAAGCTTGAGTGCCTGCTGCTGAACAAGTTTCGCGTGGTGCGCGAGTTTCGGGGCTCCTCTGCCAGGGCGCCCGAGCTCATTGCCTACCTCATCCAGGAATTCCCCGAGCGCAGCGTGATGTGGCGCGAGGCCCTGGAGGGGTCCCTTCGGGCCGTGCTGGAGGAAGGGGTGCGCCTGGGCGTCTTTGGCGTGGATCCCCGGCAAAGCGCGCGGATGCTGGCCATTGCCACGGCCCAGTTTTTCCTGCCCCCGCACATCGAACTGCCCCTGCCTCCCACCGAGGAGGAGCTGATTGCGCTCATCCGCTGGCACCTGGCCATGTTCGAGGCGCCGCAAAGGCCGGTCCCCCATGATTAGCCGGGTTATGCAAAAAATGCTGGTTATGGTGTCAGGGCTGGTGCTGATGTGGCATCCCGGTTTGAGCCAGGCCGCGGAAAAGACCGGCGAAAAAATCGAGCAGGAGGCCATCAAGGCCCGCACCGTGTTATGGCGCGAAGCCGAGCCGGATCCCGAAAACCCCTCCAGCCTGTTGCTGGAAACCGGCTTTCCCGATCCCCAGTGGTGGGAGCAGTTTCAGGATCCCCATCTCACCCGTTGCATCCAGGCGGCCATCAAATCCAACCTGAGCCTGGCCATGGCGCATACCCGCATTGAGGAGGCCCGCGCGATGGCCCGTCAGAGCCTGGGCCGGGAATTCCCGCAAGTGGGCCTGGGCGCCACGTTCAACCGCAGCCGCAACTCGGCGACCATTTTTCGTTCCGGGCGCTTTGGTTCCGGCAGCCAAAGCAACGCCAGTGGAAGCGGCTCCGGCGGGGGCGGTTTCGTGTTGGGCCAGTTCATCAATTTCTGGAGCGTGCCCATGACCGTCAGCTACGAGGCGGACATCTGGGGCAAGAACCGGGACAAAACCAAGGCGGCCAAAAAAGAAGCCGAGGCCGTGCAGCGCGATTTCCAGAGCGTCCAGGTTATTTTGGCCACCGATGTGGCCAACGCCTATTTCAACCTGCTGACCGCCGATGAGCTGATCAGCCTGCAACGCGATTTAATTGCCGCCGTCGAAACCGATCTGGCCCACGCCCAGCGGCGTTACGAAGCGGGCCTGACCGACGAGGAGGAGGTCGTGTTGCGCCAGGGCCGGTTGACCGATTTCCGGGCCCAGTTGCAGGATTATTACCAGTTGCAAGCCCTGGCCCTGAACCAGTTGGCCGTGCTGATGGGGCAGACCCCGCACCAGGTGGAAAACCTGGAACGCCAGCGCTGGGGACACTATCGCATACCGGCTGAAATTACCGCCGGGGTGCCTTCCGATCTGCTGACCCGGCGCCCGGACATCCTGGCCGCCGAGGCCCGCCTGCAGGAATCCGGCCTGCTGGTGCGCGCGGCCCGCAAAGAAATGCTGCCCTCCATCACCCTAAATGGCCAGTTTGGTTTTGCCAGCGCCAGTTTTGCCGATCTTTCCGACTGGGACAGCTACATTGCCTCGCTGGGCGGCAGCCTGGCGCAGGGCCTGTTTACCGGCGGGCAGGCCCGGGCCAACCTGCGGGTGTTCAAGGCTCGTTATGAACAGCAGTTGCTTAGCTATCGCAACGCCATCCTGGAAGCGTTCCGGGAGGTGGACGACTCGCTGGCCTCCCTGAAGGCCCACCGCAATGCCTACCAGGAGTATGCCGGATCGCTCAGCTCTCTTTCCGTGCGGGAGCAGATTCAGACCAACCGGCTGGAGGCCGGCGCCATTTCGGAGGCGGATATCATGCCCGTGCGCATCGAGGTGATCCAGGCCCGCCAGGGGCTGGCCCGCACCAAGTTGTCCGCCATGTCGGATGTATTGTCCTTGTATAAAGCCCTGGGAGGTGGCTATTAGCATGTTCCCCCTTAAAAAACTGATGCCCCTGCTTTTGCCCTTGCCGCTGGTGTTTGCCGCCTGCGCCCGGCATTCCCAGGGAGGCATGAATATGCCGCCCGCCCCGGTGATTGTGCAGAAAATAGAGACCACCTCCGTGGCGGACATGTCGGAATACGTGGCCACGCTTATTTCCCGTCGCTCGGTCACCTTGCAGTCGCAGGTGGCCGGCCAGGTGACGGCCATTTACGTGAAGGCCGGCGATGTGGTGAGCCAGGGGGCCCCCCTGATGCTGGTGGATCCTTCCCGCCAGCAGGCGGTGCTTTCCAGCGCCTCGGCGGCTGCGGCTTCCCAGCAGGCCCAGATATCCCAGGCACGTGAGAGCCTGCGGGTTCTGGAAGAACAGCGGGCCGCCCTGCAATCGTCGGTTCAGACCGCGCAAAGCCAGTACGATCGTTATGCCGGCCTGGTGGCCATGCGTTCGGCCAGCCAGCAGGAGGTGGAACGTTTCAAGAACGAACTGAGCCAGGCCCAGGCTGCATTGCAGGCCAACGAGGCCCAGATTGCCGCCCAGAAGGCCGCCATTAAAACCTCCGAACGCATGTACGAGCAGGCCCGCGCCGCCAGCCGCGAGCAGCAGGTGCAGTTGCAATACCATCGCATCACCGCCCCGTTTTCCGGCGTGGTGGGCGATATTCCCGTGAAGCTGGGCAACACTGTGCAACCCCTGGCCAACCTGCTGAGCGTGACCGACAACAACCCGCTGGAAGTGAACATCCGCGTACCCGCCGAGCGGGCCCCCGATCTGCGCAAGGGGCTGGCGGTGGAAATCCTGTCCGAAACCGGCAGCCTGCTGGGCAGCACCACCCTGTCGTTTGTTTCCCCGCAGGTGGATGAGGATTCCCAGACCGTGCTGACCAAGGCCGTCCTGCCCAACCCGGATGGCCGCCTGAAGGCCGATCAAATCATCAACGCCCGCATTATCTGGAAAAAGGCGCCCGGCGTACGCATTCCCACGGAGTCCGTCGTGCATATGGGCGGGAGGGATTTTGTCTACGTGGCCGAAAGCGCAGCCCCCAACCAGTTTGTGGCCCGCCAAAAGCCGGTGACCCTGGGCCGCATCGAGGGTTCCTTTTATATTGTCGAGTCGGGCCTGAAGCCCGGCGATGCCCTGGTAGTCTCCGGTATCCAGAAGCTGCGGGACGCTGCCCCCATCGTGCCCCAGAAGTGAAAGTTTCCCCATGTTCGTTGATTTTTTCATCAAGCGCCCCATCTTTGCCAGCGTCTGCTCGCTGATTATCATCCTGGCCGGCCTGGTCAGCATCCCCTTGCTGCCTATTGCCCAGTATCCCGAAATCGCCCCACCCCAGGTTACCGTGACCAGCAACTACATCGGCGCCAGCGCCGAGGTGGTGGAATCCGCCGTGACCGTGCCCCTGGAGCAGGAAATCAACGGGGTGCAGGGCATGAAGTATATGACCTCCACCAGCAGCAACGATGGCACCAGCAACATTACCATTACCTTCGACATTGGCCGCAACATTGACGATGCCGTGGTGGACGTGGAGAACCGGGTTTCCACCGCCTCGGCCCGCCTGCCGGATGCGGTGAAAGCCACCGGCGTGACCGTGCGGAAATCGTCGCCTGCCCTGGTTCTGGTGTACGGCCTGTACGCCGACAAGGGGCAATACGACAACTTCTTTCTCAGCAACTATGCCGATCGCTACATCGTGGATGCCCTGAAGCGCATTAACGGGGTGGGCGAGGTGCGCATCTTCGGTGAGCGCAAATATGCCATGCGACTGTGGCTGGATCCCAATCGCCTGGCCCGGCGCAATTTAACCGCCAGCGATGTGGTGAACGCCCTGCGCGAGCAGAACGTGCAGGTGGCCGCCGGCCAGATCGGCCAGCCCCCCAATGCCGGCGATCAGGCCTACCAGATGAGCATCCGCGCGCTGGGGCGCATGACCAACGTGGAGCAGTTTGAGAACATGGTCGTCAAGACCATGCCTAATGGCGCCCTGATTCGGCTGAAGGATGTGGGCCGCGCCGAACTGGGCGCGGAAAACTACGGATCGCTCCTGCGCTTTAACGGCCATGATGCCGTGGGCCTGGGGATTTTCCAACTGCCCAGCGCCAACGCCCTGGATCTGGGCAAGGCCATCAAGGCCGAAATGGCCCGTCTGGAAACCCAATTTCCACCCGGTCTCAAGTACGTGATGACCATCGATACCACGCGGGTCATCCAGGAATCGCTGAACGAGGTGGTCTTTACCCTGGTCATGGCCATCCTGCTGGTGGTGGCGGTTATTTACCTGTTTCTGCAAAACTGGCGCAGCACCATTATCCCGGTCATCACCATCCCGGTGTCCCTGGTGGGAACCTTTTTCTTCCTCAAGCTGTTCGGCTTTTCCATCAATACCCTGACCCTGTTTGGCCTGACCCTGGCCACCGGGCTGGTGGTGGATGACGCCATCATCGTCATCGAGAACATCGAGCGGTTTATCCAGGAAAAAGGCATGTCGCCCTTGCAGGCGGCCTCCGAGGCCATGAAGGAAGTCTACGGCGCGGTCATCGCCACCTCGCTGGTGCTTATTGCGGTGTTCGGTCCGGTGGCATTTTTTCCCGGTACCACTGGCTTGCTGTACAAGCAGTTTGCGCTGACCATTGCCTTTTCCATCGCCATTTCCGCCTTCAACGCGCTTACGCTAACCCCGGCCCTATCGGCGCTCATTCTGAAACCCAGCCACGGTGGCGAAAACGCATTCTTCAAGAACGTGAACCGGGGCATCCACACCATTCGGGGCTGGTATCACGACGCCCTGCGGCGCATGGTCAACTGGCGGGCGCCGGTGATGATGATTTTCGCCGGGTTGCTGGTGCTGACGTTCTTGCTTTTCAAATTCGTACCTACCGGTTTTGTGCCCAACGAGGACCAGGGTTACTTCATTATCGCCGTGCAGGGCCCCGAAGGCACCTCGCTTAACTACACCCAGAAAATCATGGACCAGGTGGTGGGCGTGATGAAACAGATTCCCGAAGTGGCCGGCACCTTCTCGGTGGGCGGCTTCAGCTTTGCCGGCAATGGTCCCAACAAGGGCATGCTGTTTGTGGCGTTGCATCCGCTGGAGCACCGCAAGGGCCCGCAGCACTCCGTGTCGGCTGTGGTTAACTCCATCCGGGGTCGCTTGATGGGCATTCCTGGCGCGATGGTTCTTCCCTTCGAGCCGCCGGCCATTCGGGGGGTGGGCAGCTTTGGCGGCTTCCAGTTCGAGGTGCAGGAGGAAACCGATCGCAACCTCGAGGTGCTGTTTGGCACCGTCATGCAGATGGCCCAGGAGGGCAACCAGGGCGGCATTTTGAACGGCTTGTTTTCCAGCTTCACGGTGAACGATCCCCAGTTGCGGGTTACCGTGGATCGCTTCAAGGCCAAGGCCCTCAACGTGAACCTGCAGGAACTTTTCAGCACCATGCAGGTGTTTCTGGGGTCGCAGTACGTAAACGACTTCGATTTCATGAACCGCATCTACCGGGTATACGTGCAGGCCGATCAACGCTTCCGCTCCCAGCCTTCCGATATCGAGGCGCTTTACGTGCGGTCCCAGGATGGCCGCATGATTCCCATGTCCAACCTGGTGACGGTGGAGCGGGCTTACTCGCCTCAAATTATCAACCACTACAACATGTTCCGTTCGGCGGAAATCCAGGGCTCCCCCGTGCCTGGTCGCAGCAGCGGGGAGGCCATTGACGCCATGCAGCGGCTGGCGGAAAAACACCTGCCGGCGGGCATGCGCTACACCTGGTCGGGTATCGCGCTGGAGCAGATCAAGTCCGGCAAGCAGGCCATTCTTATTTTCGCCCTTAGCTTCCTGTTCGTGTTTTTGGTGCTGGCCGCGCAATACGAAAGCTGGTTGGATCCCTTCATCATTATGCTGGCGGTGCCGCTGGCCATTTTCGGGGCACTGGGGGCCCAGTTTGTGCGCGGCCTGGAAAACGACGTTTTTTGCCAGATTGGGCTGGTCATGCTGATTGGCCTGGCCAGCAAGAACGCTATTCTTATTGTGGAATTCGCCAACCAGCTGCGCGCGCGCGGGCATTCCATTGTGGAAGCCGCCATTGATGCGGCACGCATTCGCTTTCGCCCCATCCTCATGACCTCCCTGGCCTTCATCCTGGGCATTGTGCCCCTGGTGGTGGCGGGCGGCGCGGGTTCGGCGGCCCGGCATTCCATGGGCACGGCGGTGTTTGGCGGCATGATCGTTTCCACCGTGCTGAACCTGTTCCTGGTGCCGGTGCTTTATATCGTGATGGCTACCTTGCGGGAAAAGTGGCTGCCCCGCCGCACCTCGTCTGTTGCCCCCGAAGGTGACGGCTAGCCCCGCTGCCGCACTTTTCCCCGCCTTTTGCGGCATGAGCGCCATGGGCCGATAGGCTGTGATTTTCATCAGGTTGAGATTTCTCATTGAGAATTATTCTCAACAGTTGGATATTGCTTGAGAATAATTATCAAAAAGCCATGGTTGCTTGCCTGGCGTGGAGTACCTTCACTCGCATCATTGTAATGGGCCGTCTTCGGGATGTTGGCGGTTAGAAAGGCAGTAGGATGAGATCCTGGATTCCTGTTTCCTTGTTGCTGGCGCTGGGCCTAACGGGTGGAATGGCAGTGAATGCCTCAGCGGAAGAGGCAAAGCCCGCCGCCGAGCCACTGGACCCGGTGGAGCTGGATCTGACGGAAGCCCCCGACGCTGCCCCCGGTGAGGATGTGCTGCCCGAAGTGACCGTGCAGGATACCCACACTTCCGATGATGAAAGCTACCAGGGCAAAAAGACCCGGGTGGGCAAAACCGAGCAGTTGCCCAAAGACATCCCGCAATCGGTCACCATTGTGCCCGAGCAGCTAATGCAGGATCGCAACGCCAACACCCTGAAGGAAGCCCTGCGCAACGTGGCCGGCCTTACCTTCAACGCCGGCGAAGGGGGCCGTATTGGCGACAACATCACCATCCGGGGGTATTCCGCCGTGGGCGATCTGTATCTGGACGGCCTGCGCGACATGGCCCAGTACAACCGGGAAACCTTCAACCTGGAACAGGTGGAAGTGCTGCGAGGGTCGGCCTCCATGCTCTACGGGCGGGGCTCCACGGGCGGCATCATCAACCAGGTGAGCAAAGATCCCGAGGAGGAGGATCATTACATCCTCAACCTGACCGGTGGCACCAGCCAGTACCTTCGGGCTACCACCGATGTGAACAAGACCCTGGGCAAGCGGGCGGCGTTCCGGTTGAACGCCATGGTCACCCGGGACGGCAGCTTCCGGGACGGCCCGGAGTACAAGCGCTGGGGCATCGCGCCGTCGCTGACCTGGTGGATCAACCCCAACAACGACCTGAACCTGTCGTACTACTTCCTGAAGGAAAACAACATTCCCGACATGGGGGTGCCCTACTTCGACGGTCGCCCGCTGCGGGTGCCGCTGGACACGTTTTACGGCATGGCCAACATGGACTACGAGAAAAACCGCACCAGCATCGCCACGGTTACTTTTACGCACCGTTTCGGCCCCAACCATACCATCCGCTCGGTGATTCGCCATGCCGATTACGCCCGCGACATGGTGGCTGTTGCGCCCCGCCTGGTGGGCCGGCCCTCCAGCATCAGCGACGATTATCCCATCAACCGGCAGCGCCAGGCCCGGGGTGGAAAAGAGCACACCCTCACCAGCCAGACCGAGTACAACGGCAAGTTTGCCACCGGCCCCTTCAAGCATGAAGTGATGGCCGGTTATGAATACACCTGGGAACGAGCCCATCGATGGACCAATACCAATCCTTTTGCCAACCCCCGCACCACGGTGGGCGATCCCGACAACACTCCCAACCTGCGCTGGAACTTTGACGAGTCGTTCGCCCGCACCGCCTTCAACTATTACACGGGCAAAACCCACAGCGTGTACGGCCAGGACACCATCGAGATCATCCCGCATGTCAAGGTGATGCTGGGCACCCGCTTCGATCACATGCGCGCCGATTACAAGCGTCCCGCCCCCGCCGGCGATCTGGAGCGCAACGACAAGGTGTGGAGCTACCGGGGTGGCTTGCTTTACCAGCCCAACGATCTTTCCACCTATTATGTCTCCTATGGCACGTCGTTTAACCCGTCTGCCGAGCTGTACCAGCTGGATCCCCGCACTGCCAACACCGACCCGGAAAAAAGCCGCAACATGGAGGCCGGTGCCAAATGGGAGCTGTTTGGTGGCGACTTGTCGCTGCGCACGGCGGTTTTTCGTTCCGAGAAAACCAACGAGCGCAACACCGATCTCTCCCGTCCCACGGTGGCTTTATTGACCGGCAAGCGCCATACCGACGGGGTCGAGGTGGAAGCCGCCGGGCGCATCACCGACAACTGGCAAATCTTTGCTTCCACCGCGCTCATGCGCTCCAACGTGGATGAGGCCTCCTACAGCCAGGCCACCGCCCTGAACAAACGCCCCGTCAATACCCCCAACTACACCTACAGCGTATGGTCCACTTACACGTTCAAGTTTCACGGCCAGTGGAAAATCGGCGCCGGCATCGAAGGGGTGGGCCTGCGTTACGCCACTGCCAACAACCTGGTGTCCATTCCCGCCTACACCCGGGTGGACGGCATGCTGGAATACACGGTCAAGAATTATTCGGTCAAACTGAATCTCTTCAACCTGCTGAACGAACGCTATTACGAGGGCATTTATACGGGCCACGTGGTGCCGGGCACCACCCGGGCGGCGCAGGTGACGGTGAGCGTAAAGATATGAGGACGCCGCCATGCTGCTGAGAGTTCCTGAGGTCCTGTCGCCCGAAGCCCTGGCCCAATGCCGGGCCCTGGTGTTCGATGCCGACTGGCAGGATGGCGGGATGACCGCCGGCACGCAGTCCGAGCAGGCCAAGAACAACCGCCAGCTTCCCGAGGAGTCTGAGGCCGCCGTGAAGGCCCGGGCCATCATCATGGAAGCCCTGGGCAAGAGCGCCCTGTTTTTCAGCGCCGCCCTGCCCAAGAGAACCTTCCCGCCTATGTTCAACCGCTATGACGGTGAGAGCAACGCCTTTGGCAACCACATCGACAACGCCGTGCGCACCTCCAAAACCACCGGCGCCTGGGTTCGCACCGATATTTCGGTCACCCTCTTCCTCAGCGATCCCGATGATTACGACGGCGGTGAGCTGGTTATTGAGGATACCTTCGGCACCCAGCGGGTCAAGCTGCCCGCCGGCGATCTCATCATGTACCCGGCCACCAGCATCCACCGGGTGGAGCCGGTGACCCGGGGCAGCCGCATTGCTTCTTTCTTCTGGGTGGAGAGCATGATTCGCAACGACGATCAGCGGCGCTTGCTTTTTGACATGGATCTGTCCATCATGACCTTGCGGCAGGCGCATGGCGATACCCCCGCCGTGGTTCGCCTGACCGGCTGCTACCATAACCTGATGCGTATGTGGAGCGACGTATGAGCCAACCGACCCCAACCGCATTCCAGCAGGACGGCTTCCGGTTCAACCGGCCCGTTATGCTGGGCGTGTTGGCCTTTCACATGGTTCTGTTGGCGCTGGTGGCCTTTGCGCCGCTGTCGCAGGAAGATCGGCAATCGCGCATCACCCCGCCCACCCCGCTTCAAATGGTGACGGTGGAACTCATCACGCCCGCGGTGCCCTTGCCGATGGCGGCAACCCAGGCCGTGCCCCAGGTGGTCTCCGCCGCCCCGGCCATGGTCAATCAGCCCCGGCAGCGTGTTGCCGTATTCAAGCCCTCTGCTCCAATTCCGTCCAGGGCACCTGCCGCTGCCGCCAGCCCGGCATCCAACACGTCCCAGTCCGCCATGCCCACGACCAGTTCCGCCACGGCCATTACCACCCAGACGGCCCCGGTCTCCGGCGGCGGGGAGAAATCCTCCGCCTCCGCGTCCGTCGCCTCCGCCAGCCCGGTCGCCGCCACCGGCGCCGAAACCACCACCCCGCCCCGCTTTGGCGCGGCCTATCTCAACAACCCGGCGCCCAGGTATCCGGCCATCGCCCGGCGCATGGGCCAGCAAGGCAAGGTATTGTTACGGGTGCTGGTGACCCCGGCGGGCACGGCCAAAGAGGTTCGCCTGTATGCCAGCAGTGGCTCGGAGGCACTGGACGACTCGGCCATGGCGGCAGTGAAGCGATGGCGCTTTGTGCCGGCCCGGCAAGGCAACAACCCCGTGGAAGCCTGGGTGCAGGTACCGATTGTTTTCAAGCTCGACTAAAAGGAAGCCAAGATGAACGCAAACCCTTACGGACTCATAAACCTGTGGCAGCAGGGAGATATCGTGACCCGCATCGTCGCCCTGATGCTGCTGGGCATGTCGGTAATTTCCTGGTATGTCATCGTCACCCGCGCCCTGAACCTGCGCGCCATTCGCAAGCAGGCCGAGATCGCGTGCGATGCTTTCTGGCAGGCCCGAAGCCTGGATGAGGGCTTGCGCCTGTTTGCTCCCCTGGCGCACAATCCCTTCCGCCTGCTGGCGGAGGAGGCCATGGGCGCCGCGGATCGCCATGCCCTGAACCGCGATAACCTGCATGGCATGCTGAACCTGAGCGATTGGTTGAACGCCTGCCTGCGGCGCTCGGTTGAAAACATTACCCACCAGCTTCAGTCGGGGCTTTCGGTGCTGGCTTCCATCGGCAGTACCGCCCCTTTCGTGGGGCTGTTCGGCACGGTGTGGGGCATTTATCATGCCTTGGTGCGCATTGGGATATCCGGGGAAAGCAGCATTGACAAGGTGGCCGGCCCGGTGGGCGAGGCGCTCATCATGACCGCGCTGGGCCTGGGCGTGGCCATTCCCGCCGTGCTGGGCTATAACGCCCTGACCCGTGGCAACCGCAACATCCTGGCCCGGGCACGCAACTTTGCCCACGATCTGCATGCCTGCCTGCTGATGGGCGAGCCGTCCCGCAAGCCCGCCGTCGAGCGTGAGCTGGCCCAGGCCGGGGGGCGGCCATGATTTTCGACACCGGCGCCGATGAAGACGGCGTGATGCATGAGATCAACATGACCCCGCTGGTGGACATCATGCTGGTGCTGCTGATTATTTTCATGATCACGGTGCCGGTCATCCAGCACTCGGTCAAGCTGGATCTGCCGCATGCGGCCAGCCGCCCCAACGATGCCCGCCCGCCGCACATCAACCTGGCCATCCAGTCCGATGGCACCCTGCGCTGGAACGGTATCCCCATTGCCAATCCCGATTTGCCCGCCCGCATTGCCGCCGCTGCGGCCCAGAAGCCCCAGCCGGAACTGCACCTGTATGCCGATCACCGCATTGAATACGGGCGGGTGGCCCAGGTGATGGCCGCCGCGCAATCTGGCGGGCTGACCCGCATCGGCTTCGTGACCGAGCCGGAACGCGCGCCCTGAGCCTGTGGCGGCAGGCGCCTGCCTTACCGCATCAGCTTTACAAACGGCGGATAAGTAGTAAACTACCAAGTGCGGAAACGGGTTGCCGGCCCTGAGGTTGGGCTGGGCAGGCCGGTGTGTCCGGGGAAGGAGTGTCATTATGGCAGGGTTTTATTCGGGGCCTGACGCGGATGACTTTGGCCGCATGCCGGAGCTGGCCCGCCGGTGGGGGCTGTTTGTGGCTCTGGGGATACTGCTGCTGGTGCTGGGCATGGCGGCCATCTGGTACGACGTGTTTACCACCGTCCTGACGGTGACCACGCTGGGCGTCTTGCTTCTGGCGGGCGGAATCATCGTGCTGCTGCATGCCGGCTCCAGCCGCAAATGGAGCGGTTTTGCCCTGCACTTTTTGCTGGGGTTGCTTTACATGGTGCTGGGCTTCCTGTTGCTCAGGAACCCGGGCATCGGGGCGCTGAGCCTGACCATGTTGATGGCGGCCTTTTTTATCGCCTCCGGGGTCATGCGCAGTATTGTCGCCATTTCCGTCCGCTTCAGCCATTGGGGCTGGTATCTGTTTTCGGGGCTGGTCTCGCTGGCGCTGGGGGTGATGATCTGGCTGCAGTGGCCGCTGAGCGGGCTGTTTATCCTGGGCCTGTTCGTGGGCATCGAATTGCTGCTGGCCGGGTGGACGCTGATTGTGCTGGGCTTCTCCGCGCGCAATTACAGCCGCCTGCATCCGGTGTAGCAAACTCTGGTTTCGATCATGCGAGGCTGTCCCCCTCAAGGGACGGCCTTCATGGTTTCGGGCCTCAGGCTTCGGAGGCCGGGACGCTGCCGTATTTTTCGCCGGAAGCCACCCGCGCCTTCAGGGCAGTATCCAGCTTGCTGCGATAGTACTGGTTGACGGCAAACAGGTAATAATCGCCGGTGCGGCTGCCGCCCAGCACCCGCATGGGACGCTCCGCCACGTTTTCAGGCGAAATGGTATGGATGTAACGCGAGAGGAAAACCTCCGGCACCCGGCCCCCGGTCACGGCCCGCCCGAATTCCCGGGCGTAATCGGTGGCGATGTCCAGCAGTCTGCCGGCCTCGGGGTCTTCCTTTTCGTAGGCGTAGGCCACGTTATCAATGTAGAGTTCCGGTTTTGCCGGCCCCTCGGCGTTTTCCGGCAGGCCCCAGAACGTGCGGATATAGCCCACCGGCTCGCCGCTTTGCTGGTCGCGGATCATGGCGAACTGGGCCATGGTGTTCAGATAGGCGTCTAGCATTTCTTCCGGGCGGGTGTCCAGGGCAAGGCAGGTGCGGGAATGGCTGCCCACGAAGAGGTCTTTTGCGGCATCCCGCTGCCACAGGGAAATTTCCAGGGTACGCTTGCCCACTTGGACGGTAACGGACTTGTTGTAACCCAGCCACTGGCCATAATCCAGCCCGTTGGCCTGGAAGGCTTCCCGGGTGGCCTGGTTGGCCCGGCCCCAGGGGGTGCTGTCGTCGTTCAGGAATGCCTGCGTGCGGTTCTTCAGATCGGCCTCCAGAATTTGGGCGAGCAGCTTTTGCGAATCTTCCGACAGCAGGTGAAGTGCCGAGCCGATGGTAAAAATGTAGGGATCGCTCCAGCGGGCTAGGCGCGCCTGGATATCGGGCTGGGTGAAGTCCTCCGGGGCCAGTCCGGCCATTTCGCCCATGCGGGTTAACAAAAGGTTCTGGTGGCTGGCCAGGTTGATGCCCCTTTTCTGCTGGATGTCTTTCATGATGAAGCGGGCGTCTTCCGGCTTGCCCAACTGCATTAATCCAAAAACGATTTCCAGGGCGCGGTTGACTTGCCAGGTGGGATAAGGCATGCGCGAGCCGGGATGCATGGTCTGGTAGAACAGCGGGCCCAGGTCGGGATGGCTGGCCACGGATTGAACCATTTGCAGGTATTGTATGAATTTCAGCGATTTTTCATCGAATTTCGCCTTCACCGAATCGCCCCCCATCATTGTGATGGCGAGTGTAATGTTTGGGGCGCTGTGATTGAGCCAAAGGGCCATGGCCGCTTCGCTCATGGGCTTCTGGCTTTCCTGGGTGAATTTTTCCCGCTGTTTCATGGCATGCGCGGTTACGTCCCGGTAGCCGGTCAGGGCTTGTTTCAGGCGGGTGCCGTCCGCGTCGCTCCTCAGCAGCAGAATCCAGGCCGGCATGATGTCCTTCCAGTCCAGCGGGCTTTCCGGGTCCATGGCGCGGATGGCGGCATCTACCAGGCCGGCATAGGGGCTTTGCAGGAACCGCTGGAACTTTTCGGAAAACACGCCGCCCAGCTGGTTGGGCAGGTACTCGCGCACCTGTTTGGCGGGATCGGAAACCAGGGTTTCGATGAGGCGATCGCGTTCTCCCGGGGGCCAGTCCAGCCAGTGATCCATGAAAATGGCGGTTTGCCTGATCTCCGGATCGCCGTCGCCCAGGAACTGGCGCAGGTAGCTATCCCGGACGCCCGGCTCCTCAATGGCGGCCAGTCCCCGGATGGCGTTCTGGCGCACTTTTTTATCGTCGTCCTTCAGCAGCTTGAGGAACTCAAGCGTCCGTTGCTGCGGATCGGTCAGGGCGGGCAGGGCCCACACGGCCTGGGCCCGCACTTCGGGGTTTTCGGCATGCAGGGCTTTCAGGATGAGCCGATCGGTTGCCCTGGAGGGCTTCAGGTTGTCCTTTGAATAAAGCAGGGCCTGGGCCCGGACGGTTTCGTCGGGATCTTGCAAGAGCGCCCGGATGACCTGGTTTTTCAGTTTTTTCGATTGGATGTTGTGGAGCATGTATAAGGCCGCCTTGCGCCGCCGAGGATTGGCATCGCCCGATAAGTTCAGGAAGTAGCGGTTTTTCACCGCTTCGGGCTGGCGGGACAGCTTGTGGACGGCCCAACTGCCAATATGCTCCTTTTCATCGGCAGTCAGATCCATGATGATGGTTTCTTGCCGGCTTTCGTCCTCCAGGTGCGGAATGGCATTCATCCGGGTTTCCGGGTCGGGATGGTTTGCCAGCGTTTCAATAATCTCCCGCCACAGGTCGGGATCGTCCAGTTCGTCGCGCATGCCCAGAAAGAAGGAGGCATGCTTGGGGTCGTCCTGAAGGCTGCGCCGAACCTGGGCGGCCCGTTCCGCCGGGTCTTTCAGGTGAAGGATGCCGGAAATGGCATAGCTTCGCATCTGGGCATCCGGGTTGTCGAGTGCTTCCTTCAGGATGCGCTGGCCCTCCGCCTCATCCGGCAGCAGGTAGGCGTTGGAGGCCGCGGTCATCCTGATGTAGTCCATTTCATCTTGCAGCAGGGCCCGAAGCACCTGCTGGCGCTTGTCGCTATCCGGCAGCTCCGGGAGCTTACGGGCTACCTGGTAGCGCACCCAGGGATGGAGATCCTGGGCCAGATCCAGGATGTCCACGTCCGGCTGGTTTTCCAGGGCGTCCAGGTAAAACAGGTAATTTCGCACCTTACCGTCGGGATGGCTGAGCGCGCGGTGTGTCATGTAGGCCTGGGCCTGGGGTTCGGCGATTCGCTCGGTCATATAAACCGTCTGGAAGCGTACCTGCTCGTCAGAATCGTTCAGCATGCGTTCATGTAAAATCAGGGGTTGCAGCAGTGCCAGTTCTTCGGCGCGGCTTTGGGGAAGATCTTGGAGCCGGGAATCAACCGCCATGGCCTGGGTGATGGCGGCCATCTGCTCTATGCCGGCCCGCTCCCCTTTCAAGGGGTAGATGGCCTGGTGCAGCAGCGGCATGGCGGCCCTTTTTTCCTGCGCCCAGGTCTGCAGCACTTTCAAGGCTGCCGGTGTGAGCCCCTGATTGCCAAACAGCACCCGGCCTTGCCAAATATTCCCGGCTGTCGATGCCCCGGGTGTCTGGGCAGGACGCTTTGCCATCGGCGGCAAAGCCCCGAAAGCCGAGGTGGCGGTTTGATAGGGGGCGTGGATGGAGAAACCCGCGGGCATAGGGTGATGCTCTACTTGAAAAAACTTGATTACCTCCATGCAAGTTTCTCAAGCCCGTAAATTGCCCGCAGCCCGGCATGCCGGCGGCTATTGTAAACCGGCTTGTTAATTCAGGCGAACGAACCCAGGTACGCCGCCCCAGGCGTTTGATGCCATAATATAGAAAGAGCGCAGGCAGTTTGTCGGAAAAATCCCCATGGCACTTGTCAACAACTTTCGTTATTCCGGGCCGTTGTCGGTCGTGCTGCGGCTGCTTCTGGGTGGGGTGTTCCTTGCCAGCGGTTATGCAAAGCTGGGCCATCTGCCCCAGTTTTACGAAATGGCCCAGGCTTACCATCTGCTGACCCCCGGGTTGACCCAGCTGTACGCCGCATGGCTGCCCTGGCTGGAGATGCTGGCGGGCGCCGGGCTAATTTGGGGCCTTTTTACCCGTTTTTCAGCCGCGCTGACCGCGATGCTGCTGCTGTCGTTCCTCATTGCCATCGGCAAGGCCCTGCTGGCGGGGGAAGTCATCGATTGCGGATGCTTTCTGGGCGGCGCCAAGCCGGAGCCGGTAAGCTGGGGTATCTGGTTCCGGGATGTGCTGATGCTGCTGGGCGCCGGCCTGCTGATGACGCAGAAGGACTTTGCCTGGAGCCTGGACGGCCTGATGCGGGAGCGCCCAGCGGTGGCTGCCTGGCGGAAGCCCCTGGCCGCTATGCTGGTGCTGTTCGGGTTGGTAACCGGCTATATGGCCCTTACCAGCAAAATTCCCGAAAAGCCCAAGCCGCCGCCCCCTACAGCAGAGGTGCCCGAGCTGTTGACCGTGGGCACCCAGGCCCCCGACTTCACCCTGAGCGATCTGGACGGCAAAAGCCATTCGCTGGCCCGGTATCGTACCCGTAAAGCGGTGCTTATCGAGTTTTTCGCCACCTGGTGCCCGCACTGCCAGCATAGCGTGCCGCTCCTCAAGCAGGTTCAAGACAAGTACGATGAGCGCTTGCAGGTGCTGGCCATCAACGCGGGAGATCCGCCCGGCGAGCCTTCCACGGCGCCGGCCTTCAGAAAGCAGTACCTGCTGAACTATCCCATCCTGGAGAAAGCCCAGCCTGCCCTGTTTAATGCCTACCATTTGTATGCGTTCCCGACCATGTACCTGGTTAATTCCCAGGGGGTAATTGTGTGGCGACACAAGGGCACCCTCAGTCCCGAGGTCTACCAGGAGCTCAACCAGGTATTGGAGGCGCCGGGAACCCTGCCGTAAGGCCCTCCCACTTGCGGGGCATGCCGGCGTTGGTTCCGTCGGAGTCCGCTTTATGCTTATTTAATCAGTCATGGTTACCAAAGTTCATCTTGTTTACAAAAGAGACCAGATACTATTAAATTGAATAGTGTCTATACTTAATGAAGTTTCGATGGGGACAGTGTGAATGAGAATAACAGGGCCCGGGGATGCCTCGAATTCGACCTGGCAATTTAAGGAATTGATCGGCCTGGTCTCTCAACCGTACAGCGCCATTAAGTACGAACGGCCCGGCATGACTGCGCATCTCAAGCAGTCGCCGCCCGGCGTGTATGACTTCCAGGTTATCCAGGGGGATGGCGATCTGGTCATGTTCAGCGCCCAGACCGACAAATCCGGTAATCCCATCAAGCCGGTGCATTTTGCCAAGGGAGATATGGTCATTACCCCGGCGGGCCAGGCTGGCCACCAGATTTTCGTTGAACGTATTGTGCGACCGCTATACCAGTTACTGTTTCAGCCCCGGGCCGAGGAGTTCTAACCCGCTAGGCGTCGTACTGATCCGCCAACCGCTCCAGGGCCGCCGGGTCGACGACTTCCGTGCGGGAGGCGCGGGCCTTGCCGGCTTCGTCATGAAAAGCGACGATGCCGCCGGCGACGGCTTCCTCAATAAACTGGCGTACGAACTTGTAGGCGGCTTCGCGCTTGAACGGCTGATCAAAACGCGACGGCAGGGTGTCGCGGTGTAGCACCAGGATATGGCGCGGGATTTTCCAGCGGGTAATCAGGTTGTCTTTCGCCAGTTGGTTCATGGCCTGTTTCAGGCTGTCCTCGGTGGCGTCGGCATCGCGGGTCACTACCACCGCCACGGCTTTTTCCCCCGGCCCGGGACGATGCGCCACCGCCCAGGCATCCAGCACCCGGGGCGAGGCCAGCCGGATGGCTTCCTCCAGCTCGCCGGGGGCGCGTTTTTCATTGTCAATCTTGATGAAGAAGCTCTCCCGCCCATGGATTTTGTAACCGTGTTCGGGATGCCATGCCACCAGATCCCCGGTGTGGAACCAGCCCCCTTCGCGGGCGATGGCCAGGTCGGCGGAATCGGCGGTGCCCGGCACGTAGCCCGCGGATACCCCGCCGGAACGCACCCACAGTTCCCCGGTGCTTGCCTCAAGGCCCGGCTCCCCGCCGGAGGGTACCAGCCGGGTTTCCACGCCGGGCAGGGGCATGCCCACATAGCCGGCGGAACCTTCCTTGTTTAGCAGGTTGATGCCGCCTTCCGACGACCCGTAGCCTTCGATAATGCGCAGTTGGGGCAGCCAGCCTTTCAGGGTGTCGCAGGTATCGGGCTTCAGGGCCGCGCCGCCGCTGATGACGATGCGCAGGCTTTCAAGCATGGGCCGCTTGTGGGGATGCAGGCGCAGGTAGTGCACCAGCTTTTCCAGGAAGATGGGCACCGTGGGAAGCAGCGTGACCCGGTAATCCTGGATGGTCTTCAGCACGCCGTCCAGGTTCTGGATGGCCCGGGACAGCGAAGGCAGGATGACCACCTGCACCGAGCCGCCCCGGCGGGCCACTTCCATCTGGCGGGACAGGGCAGCCAGCATGACCGCCTTGCCGAAGATGTGGAAAAAGGGCAGTCCCATCAGCAATACGTCGTTTTCGCAAATGATGTCCCCGGTTCCTTCGGTCAGGGATTGGACGGTGAAGGCCAGGTTGCCATGCGTCAGCGCCACTCCCTTGGGATATCCCGAGGTGCCCGAGGTGAAAAGTACCTCGGCGGTTTTTTCCGCCGGGAACGATGGGTTGATGGGATGCATGGGATGCGTGTTTTCCAGCCGCCGGGCTCGCTCAGCCGGGGTCAGCATGCGCATGCGCGCGGGCAACTGGCTAAAGAGCACCTGCAAATCCCGGCGCTCGCGCGGGGTCTTGGCTCTCCGGGCCAGCAGGCGGAATACCAGGTGATCCAGCCCGGCGGGCGGCAGGCCCTCGGCAAAGCGACCGATGCGGCGGTTCAGGAATTTTCGCACCAGGGGGTTCTGCTTGAGTCTCAGCACCTTGTGCAGACCGTGCAGCTTGCTCAGCGTGGGGTCGTCCCCGATGACAAACAGGTCGACGCCCGGCTGGCCGTCCGTGCCCAGGCGGGGGCTGGACAGCATATGCGTCAGGTAGCGGATTGTGCTGCTTTCATCCTGCAAGGCCAGCAGGTTGATGGAAACCAGGGTGGCGCCCACCGCCAGCCCGCCGAAGTAGCTGCCGAAAAACTCCCGGGAGTTGGTTTCCGCCAGGGCGATTCTGGAGCTCTGCCCCATGCCCATGTCGCGGTACACGGCGGCCATCGCGCCGATATCCCGGTGCAGGTCCCGGAAGGTGACGGCCTGTTCCTGCCGGTTGGGGGCAAAGTACCGGCTGATGATAAAGGCGGGCTGGTCGGCGTTGGGGTTGCGTTGGCTGTCGCCCATCTCGGCCAGGATATCCAGGATGCCCCGGTAGCCGGCCTCGCCCTCCCTTGCGGGCGCGGGTGCCGTGGGGACAGTGGTGGTGCGCTCATGACTCATTGGGAAGCCCTCGATTATCGCCTGACATGATGCCATCGACATTATACCCGCTGAGCCGGGCCCTTTACACCGCCCGACCGGGCAGCCGGTCGGGCTGGCCGCCCCGGGCTTTCTTTCTGGTACAATCGTTTGCGACAAGCCCAGTTGGCACGGAGGGAGGTCGCATGTTCCTGCATACCCGCATCAAGGTTCGTGATATGGAGCGTTCCATCGCGTTCTACAGTACTTTTTTCGGCATGGTCTGCCGCGATCGCAAGACCTCGCCCCGGGGAAGCCAGCTGGCCTTTATGACCATGCCCGGCTCCCCCACCGAGCTGGAGCTGGCCTACCTGCCCTGGGACCCGGATTTCCAGCTGCCCGAGGATATTTTCCACCTGGCCTTCCGGGTGGATGACATGCCCGCCACCCTGGAGCGCATGCGCCAGGCCGGGGTGAAAGTGACCGAGGAGCCGTCCGAGCGCAGCGCCGGCGGTTGGATGGCCTTCATCGAGGATCCCGACGGCTACGAGATTGAGTTGCTGAGTTACGCCCCGGGCGAATATGAGGCCCTGCGCCAGAAGATTGCCTCGCTGCGCTGAAGGCGGCCCGGTTTGGTGGCAAGCCGGGGGGCCCCCCTATGGGGTTTGCGGGTAGGCCCGCAGAAAGTCTGTTCGGCCCGAGTGCGAGTTGAGGAAAAAGCTGCTCACGTCGACATTGCTGTTCAGCAGGTAGGCCAGCACGTCCACTTCGCCGCGCGCGGCGGTATCGCCGGCCACACCGCTCAGTTTTGGGGGCGGGTTTCGCAGTACCTGGTACGTGTTGGCTTGTGTGACGTTATTGAAGGCCGGGTAGCCGGAATTGACAATCTTCTGGAAGGCGTGGAAGCGTTCCTCGAAGTTGCCGATGGCCAGGTTGTAGTCGTAGTAGTTTCTGTCAGCCGGCGACAGGTTTGACGGGGCCGAGCCCTCCGGCACGATGATGTAAGGCCCGGAGGGGCCGCCAAAGAGGCCGGGCCGGTTTTGCCGCACGTTGAATTCCGGGTTGATGCGGTAAATTTCATTTCGCAGGTAGGTCGGCAGATTGCCGTCCCCGTTGTAGCCGGACAGGTTGTATTGAACGCCCCCGGTACGCTGCTTGACGATGTCGGAGGGATTGACTTCCACCCCGATGCCTTGCAGGGCGGCCAGGCCGGCAGGGCCGTTCATCAGTTCGTAAGCCCGGGCGTAGTTGCCCCGGTTCATTTCCACGGTGACCTCGTACAGGTTCTGCCGATAGGCATTGTAGGCAGCCTCGGAGACGGGTTTGCCAAAGAGTTTCATGCCGGCCTTGTAGCGGGGTAAAATCTGGTCCATGGGGGGCACATCGCCCTGGGTTTGCACCACAAACTGCTGGTCGGAAGGATAAGGCCCGCCCACCAGGTTTTTGGGATCGTAGCGGAACTGGTTCTGGGCCAGCAGCCCGCGACGAATGGCTTCTCCCCGGCTCATGGTGACCTGCTCGCCGTCGATTGTCAGCGTGACCTGCAGCGAATTGCGCCAGTTGACGAATTTGTTGAAGCCGGTGGCAAAGGCGTCCGTGGCGCCCGCCGTGGCGCTGCCCAGCAGGAAGGTGCCCAGCACGTCCACGTTGAATTCGCCGTCGCCCATGCCGAAGGCCAGCTCCATGCCGGAACTGACGAGTACCGCGGGAATACCGCCGCCCACCGTGTACTGGAAACCCTTGGCCAGCAGGGCGCTGCCGGTGGATTCCATGATTTCGGAAGCCATGCCGTGCGTCCACCGGCCCAGGCGCCCGAACAGCGGGATGGTGGCCAGGGAGACCAGCGGGTTCAGGAAGTCCACCTGGCTGAGATCCCGGCGGTCTCCGTAACCGATGGGGGTAATGCCTAGCGCGCCCCGGGGGGCGTCCAGCAGGCCGACGGCGTCCGCCACGTCGGTGCCCAGCCAGGTGCCCGCCATAATCAGGGGAACAAATGCCCCCACGCCCGGGATCATGGAGGCCGGGGCGGTCATGATGTCGGTCACCGTGCGCAGCATGTTGCCTTCGGTGGCCATGGTGCTGGCAATTTCGGGAATTTGCCGCGCGGCGTTTTTCAACAGCTGCATGGCCCCGTTTTTGCGTTGCATGGTCACGGGGTTGATGCCGTAGATGTCGGCGTAGCCGTTCCAGAACTGATCAGCGTTCACCCCCGTGGCGTCCGCGTTGTCGAGGTTCACCATGCCGTCCACAAACTGGTAGCCGGCGCCTTGCAGCATTTGCTTGATGCCGTTGAAGTACTGGTCGTTGGCCACGGGGCCAATGCGCTCCGCCCAGCCGCGATAGCTTTCGCCGCCGTGCAGCACCACGTTCAGGCCGCGGTAGGCGGGGTGGAAGCCGTTGAAGGTTTGCTGCGGAACCCCGTTGAAGAAGTTGACCATGTCCTGGTATTCGGCGTAGGCCTTCTGGGCCATCGGGTCAAACAGGGAGTCCTGGATGACCGTCTTCAGGCGGTTGGGATCCACGGTGACCTGTTCGTTCATGGCGATGCTCATGAACTGCGTGTTGGTCATGGTTTGCAGCCACAGCGGATCGATGCCCCGGTTCTGCTCCCAGAATTCATCCACGGCCCGCTTGCCAACCTGGTCGGCCACCACCTCCCAGCGTTCGCGCTGGCCCACGGGCTCCAGTTGCTGGGTGGTGCCGTCCGGCTTGGTATAGACGTAATAATTCGTCCCGTTGACGTTTTGCACCGTAATGTGGCTGTCGGTATCCACGTAGACTTCCGCCATTTCGCCGGCGGCATAGTCGTTGGTGCCTTTCACGATGTTCTCCGACATGGCGATGCCGAATTCCGCCGAGATCATGCGGTTCATCAGGTCCCGGTTGGAGATGTTGGCATTGGGATCGATGCCCATCTGGGCCATGGTCATCATGCGCATCAGCTGGGAATTGGTATAGTTGGCGTTAGCCGGCAGGTTCAGCGCCTGCAGGGCCGCCTGCCGGTTAAAGTCGGCGGGCGGCGTGAACACATCCTTGCCGTTTACCATGATGTTGCCGTCCTGGCCCAGCGAGTACTGGGCGGCAATGTTTTTGTAGCTGTCGGATCCGGTACCGCTGTGGGTCAACTGGTAGCCGGCCATGTATTGGGCCGCGTTGATGATCAGCATGCGGTCGGAACCGTTGGCGGGCTTGCCGAATACCTTTTCCGACTCCTGCAGCAGCAGGTACATGGTGGTGGGGGTGAAATTATCCGGGGAAATGATGAGATCGCTGTATTGCTCCAGACGGTGAACCTGGGAAACCAGCGGGTTTCGGCCCGGCTGTACCAGCAGCCAGTTGTTGCCGTCCTTGCGGTAAACGTTGCCCAGCTCATCAACCCGCACGTTGTTCTGGGTATCGTAAGATGTCCAGAAGCCCGCGCTTTGGGTCACGTTGTTCCGCTCGCGGTGCTCGTAATCGTAGGTCGAACTCATGATGAGGGACGAGGCGGCGTTGTCGCGTCCCCCCATCGATGAAGAGGCCTGGTACACGTTGGTGTCCAGCACCTGCCCGTTTGTACCGTACCAGGTATCCACGAAAGTGGGGTTATTGATGGCCGGGTTGTTTTCGCTGTCGGCCCGGGAAGGTGCCAGCGAGGCCGCGGTTACCGTCACTTCCCGGCTTGTGTTGCCGCTGGCGTCAAATTGCTGCATCTGGATCATGCCGCCGGAGTAATCGTGGTAGGGCACGTTGCCATCGGTCTTGATAAGGTAGGTGGTGGAAAGCGCCGGCTGGTTATTGGCGTTGTTCACCACAATTTCCCGGGCGTTGAAAATGTAGATGATCTGCCCGGTCTGGGTGTTCTGGTAGGCGTAGCCGATATTGCCATGCTCGTCCAAAAGCTGGGTGTCGGGTGCCATGGAAACGTACTGGTTGCCCAGGATGACCTGCCCGCCCTGCGAGTTGATGACCTGGCCTTCGCCGGCGCCGTAGTTCATCTCGCCGGTCTTGCTCAGCTGGTTGTAGGTGGCGTTGGTCTGATCGATCGTGGCGCCGGGCTGGCCGGTGGTGTCAAACTGCCCGTTGTTGCCAATCACCACGGTGCCCACATCCTGCCCCCTGGCCCGCTCAAAAATGGCCATGGCCTCGGCATAGGAATACTGGTCGATGTTGGCGATGAGATCATCCACCATGGCCTGGGCTTCCGGATCGGAAGAGACAAAGCTGTTGATTTGGCCCACCAGGTTGCCGGCATCCTCCTGCGAGACTTCATCCGTCCACAGCATGGAGGCCGTGGCGCCTTCAATGTCATGCGCGGCGGGAACCACGTCCGCGTCAAAGATGCTTTCGTTGGCAGTTAACGTATTGGCCGCGGTCAGTTCGGCGTTGGCGTTGGTTACCTGGGTGGCCTGGTTTGTCTGGGCTGCTTTGGCGGCGTTTAAATCCGCCTGGTTCACGTTGGCCAGATCGGAATCGGCCATGTCGAAATCGACGGTCTGGGGATTGTTGTCCAGATCGGTGCCGCTAACGCCGATTTCGGCCCCGCCAAGAAGGGCGGTGGCCACCACTTGCTCCTCCTCGGCATCCACCACCACTTGCATGTTCTGGGCTTGCTGCTGCTCTTCCTGGGCCTTAATCTGGGCCTCCTGCGCCCGGGCCTGGGCCGCTTCCAGCTCGGCCTGCTCGGCTGCGCGCTGCGCCGATTCCGCCGCGCGGGCCGCTTCCTGGGCGGCGCGCAATTCCGCCTCGGCGGCGGCCTTGGCTTCGTTGGACGAATTCACCTGTTGCTGGATCGAAGTCAGGTTTTGCTGGGCCTGGCTCAGCTGGCCCTGAAGTTCGTTCAGGCGGGTGGCCGCCTCGTTGACCGCCGTGTTGGCATCCTGTTGCTCTTGCCTGGCCTCTTCCAGTTCCTGTTGCAAGGGAGGCAGGGCGTCTTGCTCCTTGTTCAGTTCCTCCTGGCATCGCTGCACTTCGGTGCGGGCCCGGTCCACCTCTTGTTGGGCGGCGTTGATGGCCTCGTTCCGGGCCGACTGCATTTGCGCCGCCTGGGAGTCCCAGTTGCTGGCGCCTTGCGGATCGGTGGCCGGATCGGGCCGGGCCCCGCCGGGGCTGCTGGGCATGGCGCGGGCGGCGCTCAGTTTGCCGTTGGCGCTGTTCAGGCTGGCGTTGGCCGCGTTCAGGGCGATGCGTTTCTGGCTAATCACGCCAATCTGTGTGTTCACTGCCTGTTGTGCCTGGGTTGCCCGCGTGGAAGCTTGGGTGGCCCGGTTTCTGGCGTTATTCAGGGTGGTGGTGGCCTGGTTTACTTGGTTGCTAATGTTTTGCACGTTGTTGGTGGCAGTCGCCAGCGTCTGGGCAGCGTTCTGCGCATTGATGGTGGCGGTTTGAACATTGTTCTGGGCGCTGGCGACGTCTTGATCCCAGCCTGTGGTTTGAATGGGGGCTGTCATAGGGCCAGGTACTCCATGCTTATCCGACCAGGGAGGTTTGCCCGAAAGGCGGCATACCCAGTTTTTGGCCTTGTTCCTTAACCAGTTCGCAAAGGAGATCCACCGTCAGGTGGGCGCCCCGCGCCAGGGCCTCCACCAGGGGCATCTCCAGGATTTGTTTGGGCAAGTCCTGCCATTGGCGCACCGGGGATTTGCTTTGGGGTTGCTGCCGATGGGCATATTTCACCTTCAGGGCCTCATAGGCCGCCTTCGCCTCGCAAGCCTCCATTTGGGCTTTCGCGGCGCGGGCTTGCGCACGTTTCAGGCCGAGCCGGGCCATGGTTGCCCGGAGTTTCCGTTGGGCCAGAAGTAACGGCTGGCCGCCGATTTCGATACGTTCCCATGCCTGCCCCAGTTCGCTCAGGGAGAGAATGCCCGAAAGCAGAAACGGGTTGCTGAGTATGCTCTTTCCCTGGAATACCACGGCCTGCCCGGAACGGGACGCCGAAGTCCTTGCCTCCTGAAAGGTTGCCATAACCACATTCCTCTGATACGAGTCAGCCTGGCGTTTTGTGCCCGGCAAAAATCTTGCCGCGCCAAAGCCTGCCTGATGCACCGCTTGTCAATCTAACCTATGCCGCTCTCTAAAAGGGTCATAAAAATAAAAACAATCAAATGGCGCCAATTGCCTGAAGTTTATGTTTTGTAACAAGCGGTCTTTCGAATCATCGGGATGTGGCGTTCAATCGGTTGAGCCGCAGGGCATTGCCGATGACTGACACGGAGCTGAGGCTCATGGCGGCGGCGGCCAGCATGGGGTTCAGCAGGATGCCGAAGGCCGGGTACAAAACCCCGGCTGCAATCGGTACACCCAGTGCATTGTAGGCAAAGGCGAAAAAGAGGTTTTGGCGGATGTTGCGCATGACGGCCCGGCTCAGGGTGATGGCTTTCACCAGGCCGCGCAGGTCGCCTTTTACCAGGGTGACGCCGGCGCTTTCCATGGCCACGTCGGTGCCGGTTCCCATGGCAATGCCCACGTGGGCCTGGCTGAGGGCTGGGGCGTCGTTGATGCCGTCACCGGCCATGGCGACGATGCGCCCTTCGGCTTGCAGGCGCCGGATGATGTCGTTTTTCCCCTCCGGCGGCACGTCGGCTTTCACCTCATCCAGGCCCAGCTTGCCGGCCACCGCCTGGGCCGTCAGCCGGTTGTCACCGGTCACCATCATAATGCGGATACCCATGGCATGCAGTTGTCGGATGGCTTCCGGGGTGGAGCCCTTAATGGGATCGGCCACCGAGATGAGCCCGGCGGGTTGATCGTCCAGGGCGACCAGCATAACGGTGTGACCGCCCTGGCGCCAGGCTTCCGCGACGGCTTCCAGGGCAGAAACATCCAGTCCGGCCAGCATTTGCCGGTTTCCCAGGGTTACGCTGCGTCCGGCCACCGTGCCTGAGATGCCGCGTCCGGTCAGGGATTGGAAGCCTTCCACCGGCAGCAGCGCCAGGTTTTTCTCCTGCGCGCCAAGCACGATGGCGGCGGCCAGGGGATGCTCGCTGCCCTGCTCCAGGCTGGCCGCCAGTTGCAACAACCGATCCGGTAAAATGTCCGGCCGCATGCAGCGCACCTCCGCCAGGCGTGGTTTGCCTTCGGTCAGGGTGCCGGTTTTATCCACCACCAGGGTATCAATCCGCTCCAGCAGTTCCAGGGCTTCCGCGTTCCTGAACAGTACCCCTTGCCGGGCCGCCTGCCCCGTGCCCACCATTACGGACATGGGGGTGGCCAGCCCTAGGGCGCATGGGCAGGCAATAATCAGCACCGACACGGCATTAACCAGCGCGTAGGCCAGGGCGGGCGCAGGCCCCCAGATGGCCCAGGCCGCGAAGGTGATTAGAGCAGATGCCACCACCCCGGGCACGAACCAGCCGGCCACCCTATCGGCCGTCCGCTGGATGGGGGCCCGGCTGCGCTGGGCTTCGGCCACCATGGCCACGATGCGGGCCAGCAGGGTCTCGCTGCCTACCCGCTCGGCGCGCATAATCAGGCTGCCGGTGCCATTCACCGTGCCCCCGGTCAGCCTATCCCCGGCCTGCTTGGCCACCGGGACGGGTTCGCCGGTAATCATTGCTTCGTCCACCGTGCTGCTTCCTTCCAGCACCACGCCGTCCACGGGAATCTTTTCCCCGGGGCGCACGCGGAGCCGATCGCCGGGCTGAACCGTTTCTAGCGGGATGTCGGCCTCCTGGCCGTCGTCGGCCATGCGGCGCGCCGAAGCCGGGGCCAGCCCCATCAACTGCCGCAGGGCGGCGCCGGTTTGGCTCCGGGCCTTGAGTTCCAGGATTTGCCCCAGCAACACCAGGGTGGTAATGGTGGCGGCAGCCTCAAAATAAACGGCCACCTGCCCGTGATGGCCTTTGAATTCCGGTGGGAAGGCCTCCGGCCATAGCACGGCCAGCACGCTGTATACAAATGCTACGCCCACGCCCAGGGCAATCAGGGAGAACATGTTCAGGTTGCGGTGGCGAAGGGAGTCCCAGCCGCGTTGAAAGAAAGGTCGGGCGCCCCAGAG
The DNA here is from genome assembly GCA_964390635.1 of uncultured Vampirovibrionales bacterium. Lineage (GTDB taxonomy): Bacteria > Cyanobacteriota > Vampirovibrionia > Vampirovibrionales > Vampirovibrionaceae > CAYMIG01. The sequence goes on from CAYMIG010000011.1 coordinate 72,407, forward strand.
CACCACCGGGGTGGCCAGCAGCAGCTCCGTCCAGGCCAGGGCCCGGGGGGATGCCAGCCGCTCCACCGGCAGGGCGGAAACCATGCGGCCCATTGCAAGCGCCGTTAGCGGAAGGGTCAAGCCCAGCGACAGCCAAAAGCGCCGGCGCATATCCGAAAGCTCGGGATTGCCTTCCTCTTGCAGGCTGATGGCGGTGGGTTCCAGGGCCATGCCGCACAGGGGGCAGCTTCCGGGGCCTTCTTGACGGACTTCCGGGTGCATGGGGCAGGTGTGGATCCCCGTTGCAGTGCTTGGGCCGCCTGGTATCCCATGGGATGTCGCATGACAACAGCCCGCAGGCTGGGGAAGGAGGTATTTCTGCGGGTCGGCCCTAAATTTTTCCGCGCAGCGCGGGTTGCAGAACCAGAATGCCCGCCCCTGGTATGTTTCATGCAGGCTATTGCTGGGGTCGACCCTCATGCCGCAAACCGGGTCCACCGTCACCGTGCCGGATGGAGAAGGGCCGCCTTCGTGCAAGGAGTCGTGCATGCGTGTTTTCCTTTTTTCCCAGGGTGTTTGCTTTGCCTGCCTCTATAATAAACCCCCAGGCGATCGCGGGATCAAGGGCCGTTTTTTTCGGTGGGCCTTGGCGTTTTGGCGGTGCTACCGGGCGAGCGGCTCTAGCCGTTTGTCCGGCACAATCCACATGACGGCCACCAGGATGTAGAGAAGGGTTGAGACCCAGGGCCATAGGAAGGCAAAGCCAATAGCCACAGCATAGCAGCCCACCGAGATTTTTTCCTTTTTGGAATGCTCCAGCGCCCGGGCCATGTCGGAATCCCGGCCATGCATGGCCAGGATGGCAAGCTGTAACAGGTAATAGGCGATGGCGGCCAGCAGCAGCACCATGCCGTAAAAGGCGGTGGGCCATGCCGCGCCGTGGGCCTGCCCAACCCAGGCAGTGACAAAGGGAATCAGGGACAGCCAGAACAACAGGTGCAGGTTGCCCCACATGATGGGCCCGTTGATGTGCCGTGTGGCGTAAAGCATATGATGGTGGTTGTTCCAATAGATGGCCAGGTAGGCGAAACTGAGCAGATAACTGAAAAACGTGTGCAACAAGGGCTTCAGATCCGCGATGGCGGCGCCTTGGGGCGGTTTCAACTCCAGAACCATAATGGTGATCAGGATGGCGATAACGCCGTCGCTGAATGCTTCCAGTCTGCTTTTGGGGACTTGAACCGTCATGAGGCATATCCTGCACAGCCCGTATCCAGCTACTATAGCACTTTAAGGTGCCCCCTGCCGGCCGGGTGTTTTTTTAGCAGTCCGGCCAGCCATTCTCCCCCCACCATTAGCAGCAGGGCTAAACCCATCAGCGGCATCAGCACGGCCAGCAGCATGATTATGAGGATGACCGCAGGGGGCGGCCTGAAACCCTCTGGCAAGGCGGGTATGCCCAAACCGCCCGTGGGTCGGCGGTGCCACCACATGGCTAGCCCCGCTGCCACCATCAGGATAAGCCCCAGGCAGGCGGCCAGACAAAGAATCTGGTTCGGGAAACCGAAGTAACGTCCTTCGTGCAGGGCCACACCTATCGAAATGGCCTTTGCCAGCGGGCCAAAATCTTTCCAGCGAACTTCTTTTACCGTTTTGCCGGAATATTGGTCCAGATGAATATAGGTAATCCGGCTGGGATCCGACTCGTGGTCGGTCAGCAGCGTGTACACCCCGTTCCTATCCACGGGCATGCGCACCTCAAAGGGCCCCTGAAGCCCGGGCAGATGTTTGGCAATGGTCAGGATCTGGCTTAAGGAGAGCGGCCTGGCGTTTGTTTGCCCGGTGGAAACCGATGGCCCCGCTACTTGCAGGGCATGGGTGGTAATCCAGTCGTCTTGCAGCGGGTTGGATTTGACCGTGCGGCTGCCTCCTCCATCCCACCCCAGGCCGGTATCCGGGGCACCTTTGCCAATACCGGCCGCGGCACGGTGAATCAGCTCCCCACTGACCACTGACCAGGGTAGCCCCGTCAGGATAAGGAAAATCAGCAGGCCGGAAATCCAGAATCCGGTTACGCTGTGCAGGTCCCGCCACATAATCCGACCCGGCGTTCTCAGCCTGGGCAGGAATAACCCCCAGACCGGTGCGGCCCGCCGGGGCCACCACAGGTACAGGCCGCTTAAAATCAGCACCAGGGCCCAGGATGCGGCCAGTTCCTGGATGGTTTGTCCCGTCTTTCCCCATAGCAGCTTGCCATGCAGTTCGCGCACAACCTGCATGGGGCGATTGCGATCGTCGATGCTTCCCAGGACGCTTCCGGTGTAAGGGTTTACGGCAACGGTGATTTCGCGATGGCCCTGAGTGATGATTCGAACCAGGGTGCTTTGATTCGGGGCATGGGGTGGAATATAGGCTTGCGTCGTCGAGCCTGGGAACCTATCCAGGGCTGCGCGCAGCTGGGCGTCCGCACTGATGGGCGGGCCTGCCGGGGATACGGTGAAGAGGTCGTGGTAAAGCTGGCCTTCAATTTGCGGCTTGAACAGATAAATGCTGCCTGTGACGGCAAACACCAGGATAAAAGGGGTTACAAAAAGCGCCGCAATAAAGTGCCAGCGCCAAGCGGCGGCGTAGAGACCGGTGGCAGCGCTCTCGGCTGTCTGGGTGTCTGGAGGGACTGGAAGTGTTTGGCTCATGATGGCTGGACGCTTAGACAATGCGCCTTAGGTTGGGGAAGCTTCCCTCCTGAAAAGCCATTTGCATTGTCAGCAGCAGGGCCGGGCACAGCAGGGGCATCAGCTGGGTGAAGCCCGAGAGCAGAAAGCAGTGAATGGCGCACAACATGGGGAATTGTCTCTTTGGCCTTAACCTGCCCATGGTAGGACAAAAGCGGGCCTTTCATAAGCCAACCCCCCGGTGGGGATAGCATGCCAAGCAGCGTGATTGCCCGGCTGCGCTACCTTCAACTAGCCCTTTTTATGGGGGCATGTCAAGTCGTTACTGGTTAAAGCCTGTTTTCGCAGATCAAGGGCTAACTTGCGTAACCGGTTCCTATCCCCATAGAACTCTTCAAAGACTTGTCTATCTAGTTTCCCACTTCTTTTCAGGCCTTCTCCTGTATATTCCGGATGGAATGGAAGGAAGTTCATCATTTTCATATAGACCCCTGCGGGATTCCTAAAAGAAGATAATTTTGATGGCTCATCATGAAGATTCAGAGTGTTTAGAACTCTACTTAATTCGTTAACCTCAGGGCTCGTTTTGCCTGGCAGCCTCGGGTAATAGCGGAAAAAGGCATCAAGAACCAAGATCAGCTCTTCACGTTTCCACTTTGGATTACGGTTCATAATTACCTGTATTGGGTGGCTTGGCCAGATTACGTAATTACGAAAAAAACGCCTACTCAGGCGTTTACTTCTTTTCTGATTGGTTTATGGTCACTGTGCGTAAAACCATTTGAAATAGTGGTGGGCCATCGGTGACTTGAACACCGGACCTCACCCTTATCAGGTGCTACCCCGCTCGTAGACCGGGTTTTCGGGATTTATGTCCCTTTTGATTAAAAAATCCAGTCTGTAAGCTGAAGTATATACATCCAAAATACCAGTAAACAGTGGGTTTTGTCAACTTTTTAACAAGAAAAATGGTGTCAAACAGGTGTCATCGATTCCGGGGGGGCCTGACACCGATTTGAGGCTTATAAGGCCCGGATCCTCAGTACATGGCCCGCGATACGGCCTTGCATTTTCCATTTTCAGGAGCTTCTGGCCCCTGAAATAGCCATTTTCCCTTACTTCGGTATCCGTTTTACTTGTTTTGCGCCTTCTTGCGCGCGTGGGGCGCCTTGGGGCAGGCTCCGGGAACCAGGGCTCAGGCAAACCACTCTCCACAGCCGAGCTTGGCCCTTTTCTTTCGCTAGGAATTGTAAGGATGTGCCTTCTGGCATGCTCCGGAGGTCACACACTCCAGCCTAATATGACCTGGAGAGGCGGCGTTCAGCTACTAATGCCCGCATCTTAGTGTCATAGAGCCGTTAGAAAGGAAGATAACGATGAGCACCAAATCAAACCGTGTCCTGAAAGAACTGATCAGCGAACTCCTCACCGAGAACCAAGCCGAAGAGGAAACGAGCCTTCCTCCCCGTTACCCCGACCATGCCGAAGCCGTGGAAGACTGGAAACGGGCGATGGAGTGTGGAACTATGACCGGAAGGCCCTTCAGCCCCATCACGGTCGATCATTACGTGTGGTATGTTGAGGAATACTTAAGCAAGTACCCGGAAGTGAGCGCCGAAAACCTCAGACAGGCGATGGAGCGGATGCCGGTCAACCAGTTTGCCCGCAAGAGCAAGTACCACCGGGCCATTGTGAGTTTTGCCAAGTTCCTGATCCGTGAAAACAGCCTCCCTGAATCGTTCCTGAATCAGGCAAGCCGCATCAAGCCAAGACGGCACTTACCGGCCAAGCAGATTACGGTAAACGAAGAGCAGATTGAGAAGCTCATGGGGCACTGCAAGACCGACCTCGATGGGTTCATCCTCACCATGCTGGCCAATACGGGTTTAAGGGCCGCGGAATTCTGCGATCTCAAGGTCAAAGACATTTACTTGGACGAGGGTTTCCTCATCGTGGAAAAGGGGAAAGGCAACAAGCGCAGGAAGGTCGGCTTGAACAGTTCCGCAACCAAGGCTCTCAAAGCCCATCTCAGGAAGCATCCCACCAAGAAGGGGGATGACCCCTTGAGTTTTGACAAGTTCGGCCAGCCCCTTACCCGCTTTGGGGTTCTGAAACGGATCCGGCAGCTCGGCAAACGGGCGGAAATCGAAGTCTGCCCCCATGCCCTTCGCCGGGCGTTCGTGACCATCAATGCCAACAAGGGCCGGTCCTTGGTCATGCTCCAGCTTGCATGCGGGCATAGCGACATCACCACCACGCGCTCTTACTGTAAGACCACGGAAGACGAAATGATCAAGGCCATGAAGGACTGGTAGGCTCAGGGATAGAGAGGAAACGCCGGTAATCAGGGCTCTTTATGCCTTGATTGCCGGCAAATTTTATTTGGGACTAATAATAGGATTGCAGGCACTCGATCGCCAGAAAAGTGGTTATCCCGAATTTGCCTTGGTTGAAAGAGTGTTCAGACACCTTGTACTGATCAGGGTTCCCGCGGAAGCTCGGAAACCAGGTTCTGGTGTCAGAATAGACCTTTTTGCAATAATCCCCTGTTTCTTTGCCGGTATCCATTCTGTCGGCAATGGTATTGTCTGGAATTACCTGATCCCGCGGGAAATAAAACCCCTCTTCTACAAAGGACTTGGAATAGCTGGGCATCCGAATCGGCTTGCCATCACGGAAAAGGATGGTGATGCAGGGAAAGTTCTCTACTTTGGGAATTCTTTGAATCGCCACTTGGAATGAAACGTTGTAGATTTCACTGATCTGCCTGAGATCATCCTGGGCATTCCTGTATTTCAAGGGTCTCAAGACCTTTTTCAGGTGTTGGGTAGGCATGAGCAGGCTTGCCGCAAATTCGTTGGCCTGAAACTCCCTGAGTCTCGCGTAAGACTTCCCGTGGGGATTGTCTTTTCGGGCCAAGTCATCCTGAAGGGCCCGGTTCTGGTGGCTGGCATAGATGCAATGCCCGATTTCATGAGCCAACGTGAACCGTTGGCGCTGCTGAATGGTTGGGTCTTCGGCAAAGCCGTCATCCGGAAAGTTGCCTTTGGTATTAATGATGATCTTGCAGGAGGCGCCGTCCGGATGCAGTTCCGTGGTGCCATCTTCTTTCATGTCGGGACGGTTCTCAAAGACAAGCTCAAAATCGAACATGTCGCAGATTCCTACCAGATCAATGGGAACCACTCCGTCCCATTCAATTTGCGACAGGACTTTTTGGGCCGCCAGTTCAGGGTTTTCATCCACGTTTTCAAAATGGGGGTTGATAGGCTTGGGTTTTGAGTTGATGATCCCGCTCATTCGTCGTCCTCATCAAGGAATTCATTGTAGAAGCGGTTCAGCTTCAAGACCTTGTCCGGCGTTGCCGATTGAAGCCTTGCCACCAGGTTCTGAATAAGGCGTTCCTTTTCAGGATCTGCCGCATCCCCCACGCCCGGTGTGCTCAGGATAAAATCAACGGTGACGCCAAGGCCTTTGGCAATCTTCTGGAGTGCACCGGTGGAGGGAATCCGTTCACCTTTCTCGAATTGGGAGATGGCCGCCTGCGTCAGAGCTACTTTTTTAGAAAATTCCGCCTGGGTAAGCCCCAGATCTTCGCGTATTTTCTTCAGTTTGAGACCAATCTCATTATCCTTTTTGATTTCACTCATAAAACCCTTGCAATCAAATATCACATCTGTTATAATTAAAAAATCAAGTGTTGTATAACATGCATTATAACACTTGTGATTTGTGGAAACAAGCCTATGAGGTAAACGTTATGAGCACCCAAGAAACCCAAACTTCGGCCAAAACTGCTGAGCTTGATGAGATCATCGATGTTCAGGCCTACCGCAAGGAAGGAAAACCGGTACCGGAAAAGGCGAAGGGATACAAAATCCTGATCGACAAGACCCCGTATACGGTTTCCGAAGAATGCCAGACGGCGGGACAACTGCTGACACTCGCTGGCAAAACGCCGGTCGAAAACTACAAGCTGATCGAAAAGCTCCACGGCGGTGGAACTCGGACCCTGCTGCCGGGTGACACGACCTGCTTTACCGCACCCGGCGTTGAGCGTTACATGGTCATCCCCAACCAGGTGCGCGAGGGCTCCCGTTAATGCGGCGGGCTTTTGAACTCCAGGATGAGGACGGGCAGTTCCTGGACGAGCTTGGGCGCGAGTGGGAAACCTTTTCAGAGGGTGGCAACGATTGGCTGGTCATCAAAGGGGTGGCCATGCCCTCAGGATATAACGAGCCGTTTGCGGATCTGGGATTCCTGCTGAAGGGATACCCTCAGGCCGAAATCAAGATGGTTCGGGTGTCCCCGGCGCTGACCCGCAAGGATAACCGGGCCATTCCGTCCGTAAGCACCGAGACATTTGACGGCAAATCCTGGCAGTGCTGGTCCAGGCATCGGCCGGATGGTTCCTGGCGCTCTGGTATTGACGGAGTCGGCCATCACTACTATACGATGTACACGGAGTTGGAAAAGTATGCACAATAACGTGTCCCTGACCTTGACGAGCGAGCAGCACCTCGCTCTCAAGGCTCACCTTTTCCCCGGCGATGGGTGCGAGGCGGTTGCGCTCCTGATTTGCGGTCGTCGAGCTGGCGCAACCCGGCACCGGCTGACGGTGCAAAAGATGGTACTGATCCCACATGATGAATGCCAACTTCGGACTCCTGAACAAGTCATTTGGTCCACGGACTTCCTCCTACCGCTCCTGCAAAAGGTCGAAGAGAGGGATCTGGCCATCATCAAGGTCCATAGTCACCCCGGCGGATACCGGGCATTTTCCCCCTATGATGATGAATCCGATCAGGTTATCCTGCCGTTTTTGAGAAACATCACAGGTGGCCACCTACCGCATGCCAGTGTGGTCATGCTGCCTGATGGGGAAATGTTTGGGCGGATCTCCGATGCTCATGATGCGTTTATGCCCCTCTCTTCAATCAATGTGGTGGGTGATGACCTGCTTTTCTGGTGGGATATGCTGGCTAACGGCCTGCCGGAATATGCCAAGCGTGACGCGCAGGCATTCGGGCGTGGCACGGTAAGTCGCTTGCAGCGGCTCACGATTGGCGTGGTCGGCTGCTCCGGCACCGGCAGCCCGTTAATCGAGTTGCTGGCGCGGCTGGGTATCGGCAGACTGATCTTGGTGGATCCGGATCACATTGAGAAAAAGAACCTGAACCGCATTGTCAATTCAACGTATATGGACGCCGTCTGGCAAACCCCAAAGGTGAAGGTTCTGGCGCGGGCAATCGCAGCGTTGAACTTCGGCACCGACATCGTGGCGCTGGCCAAAGACGTGCACGATCCGGAAGTCATTGAAGCCCTTGGGGAATGTGACGTCGTTTTCGGTTGCATGGACTCTATCGACGGGCGCGCAACCCTAAACCAGATTGCCTCTTACTATCTGCTCCCCTATTTCGACCTGGGCGTTCGCCTAGAGGCGGACGGGAACGGTGGGATTGATGGTATCTGGGGCCGGGTCGATTACGTGCAACCTGGTCTTTCCAGCTTGCAAACACGCGGAGTCTTTACTGCGGAGCAACTCTATGCGGCTTCGACCAAACGCACCGATCCGGAAATGTATGAGAAACTCCGTAAACAGGCCTATATCGTGAACATCCAAGAGGATGCTCCCGCGGTGGCGAGTATCAACATGCAGGTGGCGGCAATGGCTGTGAACGACTTCCTGGCCCGATTGCACCCTTACCGGTTCGATCAAAACAGCGCCTATGCCCGCCTGGATTATCTTTTTCATGATTGCAGCATGATTCCGACACAGGAAGCCGATTTTGAGGTGTCACAGGCATTGAAAAAGGATATCGGCAAGGCTGATTGGTTGTTCAGAATGCCCGGGTTCACCAGATGAGCTGGTTAATACGTCTGTGGGCGCTGATTGTTGGTTTCTTTCGCTCCCTTTTCGGACGAAAGTCCAAAATATATACAACACTCAAGGTGGAAAACCTGCCTGATACCTTGGTGGCAAATACCGTCTACATTGTAGGGGAAAATGATTTTGCCTGGTACGCTGCTTTGCTTTGTCCTTGCGGTTGCAGCGAGACGCTTTTTGCCAATATGTTGACCGATTCCAAACCCTGCTGGCGATTGACGGAACATCCTGACGGAACCGTATCAATACACCCGTCTATTTGGCGCACCATGGGATGCGAGAGTCACTTTTATCTAAAGTATGGTCAGATTCACTGGTGCGCTTCAGGCTTTCAGGAGCGATGAGAATCAATTTTTAAATCAAGGACGTATAAAAGATGATTAGAAGCCGGTTTACTATAATGGGCCAGAGCATTGAGGCATCGAATCCGTTTGTGGCCTTCAATCAGCCAATAATGAATATCCGGCCTCGGCCCACGAAAGGTACCAAACCCGCTGTCTGACTGCAACACGATAATCGGGATATTCCAAGTGCCGGTTTTTTCCATCGTCTCCAGGGGCTCTCCGCCTTTTTCCCGGACAACATCATAATCCCAGGAAGCCGAACAGTATTTATGGCCCTCATCGGTAATCAAACCTTCATCCCAGATACCGATGCTAGCAAGGATTCGGCCAGTTTCCCATTGTTCCAGCCGGCAAGACAGGTTTTCAAGCGGAAGGAAGCCGTAACCGGTTTCCTCCCAGTGACGGTAAACCCATTGTTCGCAAACCTTGTGCGGAAGATGTCCCAATTTGTCTTTACAGCGGTGCCACCAACTTTGAAAAGGCTCTTTCTCATATTCATTAGGCCTAATCGGTTGCAGCTCACCGGGCCAAACTATCTGAGAAGCCATCAAATCAATCATTAGCTGATTATGGCATACATCTGGGTTAAAGATGGGCCTGACGCAGCCGAAGGGCATTGCCAATAACGGAAACCGAACTCAAGCTCATAGCGGCAGCAGCAATAATGGGGCTGAGCAGGATGCCAAAGAAGGGGTACAGAACTCCTGCTGCTACAGGTACACCCAGCGTGTTGTAGATAAAGGCAAAGAAAAGATTCTGACGAATATTGCGCATCACCATGCGGCTGAGCGTAATGGCTTTTGCAATCCCGCGCAGATCGCCTTTCACCAGGGTAACTCCGGCACTTTCCATGGCCACGTCGGTTCCGGTGCCCATGGCCACACCCACCTGGGCTTGGGCCAGGGCAGGCGCATCGTTAATACCATCACCCGCCATCGCCACAATCCGGCCTTCGGCTTGCAGGCGTTTAACGATTTCACTTTTCTTTTCAGGCAGCACTTTGGCTTCCACTTCATCCAAGCCGAGCTTTTTGGCCACGGCTTCAGCCGTGCCCCGGTTATCACCCGTCACCATAATCACCTGAATCCCCGCTGCATGGAGCTGGCGGATGGCTTCCGGGGTGGATTCCTTGATGGGGTCGGCTACGGCAACCAACCCTGCCGCTTGCTCATCTACGGATACAAACATCACGGTCTGGCCTTCTTGGCGAAGGGTATCTGCTTGCGCTTCCAGGTTGCCCAGGTTCAGGTCTCCCATCAGTCGCCGGTTTCCCAGTTTGACGGTTTTCCCCGCCACTTGCCCAGTCACCCCTTGGCCGGTGATGGACTGGAAGTTGTCGGCATTGCTCAGCGTAATGCCCTGCGATTCAGCGCCTTTGACAATGGCTGCGGCCAGAGGGTGCTCGCTTCCGCGCTCTAAACTGGCAGCCAAATGCAACAAGGCACTTTCAGGAATATCGCTTAACACAGACACCACGCTCATCAACTTGGGTTTGCCTTCCGTCAGTGTGCCGGTTTTATCGACAATGAGCGTATTGACCTTTTCCATTACTTCCAGGGCTTCGGCATTCTTGAACAAGACCCCTTCGTTCGCGCCTCGCCCCGTGCCCACCATAATGGACATGGGCGTGGCCAAGCCCAAGGCACACGGGCAAGCAATGATGAGAACGGCTACCGCGTTCACCAAGGCATAGGCCATTGCCGGTTGCGGTCCCCAGATGGACCAGATGATAAAAGTCAGAACGGCAATCACCACGACCGCCGGAACAAACCAGGCGGCCACCTGATCGGCCAAGCGCTGGATAGGGGCACGACTGCGTTGGGCTTCGCTGACCATTTTGACAATTTGCGCAAGCAGGGTCTCGCTGCCCACCCGTTCAGCCTGCATCACCAGGCTTCCCGTTCCATTGACTGTGGCTCCGGTTAAGCGGTCTCCGGCTTGTTTTTCCACCGGGATGGGTTCACCCGTAATCATGGATTCATCCACCGAACTGGTCCCCTCCAGCACGATCCCGTCCACCGGCACTTTTTCACCGGGGCGAACGCGCAATCGGTAACCGGGTTGAACCTGATCAAGCGGGACGTCGATTTCTTGCCCGTTCTCTTCAATCAGTCGTGCCGTTTTGGGGGCAAGTCCCAGCAGTTTGCGAATGGCGCTGCTGGTTTGACTCCGAGCCCGCAGTTCCAGCACTTGGCCTAGCAAGACAAGCGTTACAATGACGGCTGCCGCTTCAAAGTAAACTTCCACCTGCCCTCCATGCGTTCGGAAAGCAGGCGGAAATGCCTGCGGGAAGAGTACGGCAATCAGGCTGTAGAGATAGGCTACACCCACGCCAATGGCAATCAGGGTGAACATATTCAAATTGCGGTTGATTATGGATGCCCAACCGCGCTCAAAAAAGGGCATTGCGCCCCAAAGTACCACGGGCGTTGCCAAAGCCAATTCCACCCAGTGCAACGTTTGCGGAGAAGCCAGATTTCCCAATTCCAAACCTGGGAACATACGTCCCATCGCCAAGGCAACCAGCGGGACCGTGAAACCCAAGGACACCCAGAAGCGGCGGCTCATATCGATGAGTTCGGGATTGGCTTCCTCTTCAAGCGTGACGGTTCTGGGCTCAAGAGCCATGCCGCAAATGGGGCAACTCCCCGGCTCATCACGGATGATTTCCGGGTGCATGGGGCAATAATACTCGGTCTTGCTTGCTTGAGCGGTGATATCTTCCGGTTCCAGCGCCATGCCGCATTTCGGGCATGAGCCAGGGCCTTCTTGCCTCACTTCAGGATGCATGGGGCAGGTATAAATGCCATTGACTGGTTGACTCGCACTGCTTGGTTTTGCAGGAGCCGTGTGGCAGCAACTGTGGTCCGGCTCCGCAGCTTTTGAGTGAGTGTATTGTTCGGGATTGGCCCTAAACTTTTCAGCGCAATGCTTGCTGCAAAAGTAATACGCTTCGCCCTGATACGATTCTTTCAGCGCGTTTTTGGGATCCACCGTCATTCCGCAGACTGGATCGATTGTGGCAGCCCCGGCTGTTTGTGAGGCTGAATGGTGGTGCTGATGTGTATGGTCCATGGGCGATACCCCTTACTTTTCAAGGGCTTCCAGGATGGGGCAATCGCTGAGCGGCCCGACTCCGTGGCAAGCTTCCGTTATCTCCTTCAATATCCGCTTCATGCTTTGCAATGCCTGGATCTTTGATTCAATATCCTCGATCTTGGCTACGGCTCTTTGACGAATATCAGCCGGTGTGGTTTCTGCTGACATTCTGAGCGATAACAGCTCTTTTACTTCCGGAAGCGTAAATCCCAGGTTCTGAGCCCGCTTGATAAAGCGAATCCGCTTAATAGTATCCTCCGGGTACTTGCGGTAATTGGCTTCCGTGCGCGGGGGCTCTTCAATCAGACCTTCGCGCTCATAGAACCGGACGGCTTCAATGGTCACCCCCGCATGATCGGCCACTTGCTTTCGGGTCAGCCCTTGCATTGGAATTGCTCCTGTTTTACTGTTTTCTTTAATGATAAACCCTGTACGATAGTACAGGGTCAAGGGGTCTTCTAAATTATTGGTGTTTCCCCTGATGGCAAGGCATTACCCCCAAGGGGAGTTGCATGGAACTGGTCTGGCAAGGATTTTTTGGAATCCTCCCAAAATACCGCCTGATAATGGGGCGTTTTTCAGCCGTGATGCTTTCATTTTCACTGAATGCGTAAGGCAATTCGATCACCGCTCCCTCCTTCTTTTTCTAAAAAGAATACGAATCCAGCTTGGATCCGTGTACTGATGGACCTCATCCAGGGCTTGTTCCAGGGTCAGGTTTTTCATTTTTCATCCCCGAGGTTGAGTAACATTTTTACCTTACACCCTGTATCAGGGTGCAGGGTCAAGCCTTGCAAAGAAGATGGCCGCCCCGGAGCAGAGCGGCCATCTTCAAGACCTCGAAAAAATAAATTCTATGGGTTGGTGGCTGACTGTCGGTTTCCATACCATTGCTGCTCCCAAGCCTGGAGTTGCTTGATTTCTTTTTGCTGATCATTAATGATCTTTTGCGCAAATTGCTTGATTTCAGGGTGCTTGGCATTTTTGACGGCATCTTGAGCCATATGAATAGCCCCTTCATGGTGACGGCTCATCATATTGATAAAGCGCTGATCATAATTCTCATCGGCTTCACCCATGTGGCGCATCATCATTTGATCACATTGATCCATCGCCATGGGCATCTCAGAGCTGCTCATTTCTCGAACCATGGCCGTCCCTAAGCGGTTTTGCTCTGTATCAGCGCCAAGTCGGTTATCAGACTGCGTGCAACCTGCTAGAACAACGGTTAAAGTCACGGCCAGGACTGGCAAATACCTCATCAATATTCCTCCTCACAATTCTTGCTGTAAGCTTAGCCGCAAAACGGCTGACTGCAATTCCCTGCCTGGCTAAAAAATCAGGACAGGTATGCGGAAGAGGCTAACTGGTTGTCCATTGTGAGGTGTGTTTGATATATGAGAAAATGGGCATCCGGGACGGGAAATACCATGTGATAAAGGGGGCCGTATGGAATCTCATTACAAAAAGCTTGCCATTGTATTGCCGATAAACGCGCTCATCATGTTTTTGCTGACCTTTGTCATGATTGATTCATTTGATCATTTCTACCCCAACCTCAACCGCGCCTATATGGCCATCATTATGGTTGCGCCGATGGCGCTGATGATGATGTGGTTTATGAAAGACATGTTCCAAAATAAAAAGCTGAACCGTATGCTGTATGCCCTTTTTACCGTCCTGTTTGTAGGCACTTTCATTCTTGCCCGCTCCCAAGGCGGCATTGGGGATAAAGCGTTTTTGCGCTCCATGATTCCGCACCATTCCAGTGCGATATTAATGTGCGAGCGCGCCAAAATCACGGATCCTGAAATCAACAGGCTTTGCGATCAGATTATCTCTTCGCAAAAAGAAGAAATTTCCGAAATGAGAAAAATCCTGGCAAGATATTGATGCTTTTTTGTTCCATTAGGATTAAATCTCATCGATATTAAATCCATTTTGATCAATATAAACCTGGCATATTCGACCAAAAACTTGAATCTTTTCAAGACGAAATGGTAAAAATTCCAGTGGCAAATGCGGAGCCACCTCAAGGGTACAACTTGTAGTATTTGCTTTTAGGCCAAGCAAGGCTTTCAAAAACAGTAAGGGTGTTCCAGTTGCCCATGCCTGGGGCTGACAAGAGGTTGGATAATTTACGGGAACGCCGAAAGGCAAGCGGGAATATCCGGCAAAGGCTTCCGGAAGCCGGTAACCAAAATGATGCGCTGCTTCCAGCATATCCCGGACAACTTTCCCTGCTTCCTGCACAAATCCGTAACGTATCATACCTTCCACGATTAAGCTGTTCTCATGCGGCCAGACCGTGCCGTTGTGGTACTCAATCGGGTTAAAGCCAGCGTTTTTACTGGACATGGTTCGAACACCCCAGCCGCTATATAATCCCCTGGCCATGAGTTTTTGTACGACACGCTCGGCTTTATCCACATTGGCCAGCCCGCTTCAGAGCAAGTGCCCCATGTTGGAAGTGATGGAATCCACGGGCCGCTTTTGCCCGTCTAAGGCAAGTGCATAATACCCGCCATCCCGCTCAATCCAAAAAGTCTTATTGACATGTTCCTTCAGAGTTTGCGCCTCGCTTCTCAAACAGTCAGCAAGAGCCGGGTCTTGCCAAACGGTATTAGCGAGTTCAGCTAACCGGCGCTTGGCATCATAGATATAACCCTGCACTTCGACTGAAGCGATGGGTGGTTTAGCCATCGTGCCGTCATGAAACAGGATGCTGTTGAATGAGTCCTTCCAACAATGGTTATCCAGCCCCTTGGAAGAGCGTCGAATATATTCAACCAGTCCATCCCCGTCCAGATCTCCGTACTGATCAATCCATGCCAGGGCCTTCAGGGCTGGCTCTTTCAGCTCTTGGATAAATGCCTCATCGGCGGTCCAGGTATAGACCTCATGCAAAAGAATCAAGAAAAGAGGCGTGGCATCGACGGAACCATAATACGGGCTATGGGGCATTTTGTTCAGAGCGGTCAATTCACCGTAGCGAAGCTCATGCATGATTTTACCGGGCTGTTCGTCCCGAAAATCATTGATTTCTCGCCCCTGGTACCGGGCAAGCGTTCTTAAAACGGCTTTCGCCAGATCTGGAGCAAACCAACAGCATTGATACGCCGTAATCAGGCTGTCTCTTCCAAAAAGGGCCATGTACCAGGGCAAACCTGCGGCAATCACGGGGTCTTCATCAGGCTCTACAAAGAAGCGCAAAGCAGCTAAATCGATCAAGCTTTGCTGGTAAGTGTGGTTCAGAATGTCAGAGCCGCTGGTAAGTTTTGGCGTTCGCTCAAGCCAAGATTCCAATGATTCACGCATCTCGGGACGGGCATTACCAAAATCCGCGCAAGAATACTTGGGCGGGTGAACCGTCTCCTCCCAGACTGGACTAATCGTAAAGCAAGTTTTCCACTCTCCTGCAGCAGGAATAGTCACCGTCAGAATCGTTAATCGGTCCTGAATATGCAAGCATTCACAATCACAACCGATCACGGTTTTGCGCTTAAAACGATTATCAAAGCCATATTCAAAAGCAAGCTGGTTGGTTTCAGGATAAGTATGGATGCTGGGCCGGGTAGGGTTAAATTTGCCAGCGCGCACGGTAAAAAGATCGGCAAAATCACTGTCCCAGGCAAGAGCAACTTTGAGATCAACAGGTTCCGGTCCGTAATTCCAGATCGTAATCTCCTCATGCACGCCGTTTCCAATCAGACGAGTCCGAAGTATGCTCAACGGATGAGCCAAATCCTCGTCCGCAGGCAAGCTGAGATAAAAGCAAGCCGAAAAGTAATCGACTTGCTCTGAGCGCAACAAGACAGGCTTTCGCCCATTAATGCGCAAGGTGCATTGAGACAGAAAACGGGTATCCCGGAAGAAGTATCCCAGATCGGCATCGCCTTCGACATCCCCGAGGTCATTGGAAATAAAAAAGCTGGAGCCGTCTAAAATATACATGATATTCACTCCGCTATTTCAGCTTTGCAGCGAAAGACGGGAAACTTCGGCTGAAAGGTCCATAATAATGTCAATTCCGTTGCTGGGATGGGGGATGGTATTACAAGTTATGATCTGTGCGGGTCCAGCTTGGCTTAAAGCTTCATAACCGTCTCCGGCAAAAACCGCATGTACGCCAATGCAAACGGGCGGCTGAAGCCCTAAATGCTTGAGATGTCTAGTTGTTTCAATCATTGTTCGAGCCGTAGAAATAATATCATCGACCAGAACGGGGGTATGATCCTGATACCCTTCCAGTTCTGGAATACTGATTTCCACGTCCCGATCCCCATGACGGACCTTTTCCAGAATGACATAGGGGGCGCTTGCCAAAGCAGCCACTTCCGACACCCATTGTTCGCTTTCACTATCCGGCCCGATTAAAAGCGGTCTATTCACATGGCTTTCAATCCAGTCTCCAATGGCCTGAGCAGTATGAACCACCCTGGTTGGAATGCTGTAAATCTCTGCCATATGTGTGTGTCGGTGAAGATGGGGATCGACGGTCACGAGCCAATCAAAATGTTCCGATAGGAGGCGGGCATAAAGTTCAGAGGTAATGGCCTCTCCATCTTTAAAACGCTTGTCTTGCCTCATATAGGCCAGGTACGGGGCAACCAATCCCACTTGCTTTGCTCCCAATTCCTTTGCCGTATCAGCAAGAAACAGGAGATCCAGGGTCTTGGTGTTGGGCTGGTTCAAGCTGCAAATCAAGATCACTTCTTTTCCGGTTACATCGGTTTCCAAGCGGACATAACTTTCCCCATCCGGAAAACAGGCCAGTTTCCATTGGGCAACCGGGCAGTTGAGCTGCTCAGCGATTGCGCTGCCAAGCACTTCGTTACCAGGAAAAGGAAATAACAGCTTATCGGACATGGATTACTTCATTCCCCTCTTCAAGATAGGCAAGCGCATATTCAAGTTCTCCCTTGGATTCTGCATGGATGATAAAAAGGGGTTGCCCGGCTTCAACCGGGTCCCCTGTCCGCGCTTGTAGCGATATGCCAGCCATTTTGTCTCGGGGTGCCCCGGCAAGTTTAGCAATCAAGGCAATTCGGCGGTTATCAATTGCCGTTATCATCCCTGAATGCTTGGCGATATATGGATGCGAGTATGCCGCTTCAGGAATCTCCCGCATACCCCCTTGCGCTTCGCAGATCGCTTGGAATTTCTGCCATGCTTTGCCGCTATCGAGAATCTCTTGGGCTAGCTGAGCCCCGTGACCGGCTTCTACCCGAGGCGAGAATTCGAGAATCTGTCCTGCAAGCAGCAACGCACGCTCCCGTAAGTCCTGGGGCGCATCCGGTGCGCATTGTAAAACGGATACCACGTCTTTTGCCTCCAATGCCGGTCCGATGCCCCGGCCAACGGGCTGGATACCATCTGTGAAAACCACCTTGATATCCAGTGACAACACTTTGGCAACCTGCTCCATGGCCTGCTTTAAACCGTCTGCCGCTTCTGGATGACGCACTTTAGCGGTGGGACCAACGGGCATATCAATCACCACATGGGTAGAGCCGGCTGCTATCTTCTTGGACAAGACCGAAGCGATTAATTGCCCTTCGGAATCCAGATCCAACGCTTTTTCCACCCGGATCAGGATATCATCCGCCGGGCTCAGGGATACGGATCCGCCCCAGACAATGCAGCCTCCTTCTTGACTCACCACTTTCCTCATGGATGGGACATCCAGTTCCACAGGCGCCAAGACCTCCATGGTATCGGCGGTTCCAGCAGGAGAAGTAATTGCCCGAGATGAGGTTTTAGGCATCATCAAGCCAAATGCCGTCACAATGGGAACCACGATGGGCGTGGTCCGGTTTCCGGGTAAGCCACCCACGCTGTGTTTGTCAACCACCCGATCATAGGGCCATGACAACCGATCCCCAGCTTCGACCATGGCCTGGGTCAGCTTGATAATTTCTGATGTACTGAGGCGACCGCCCGCGCAAGCGGTTAAGAAGGCCGATATCTGGATATCCGAATATCGCCCGCTTACGATATCTTCCACGATGGCTTCCAGATGCTCGCTTTCTAAATTGTGGTTATAAATTTTTGAGCGAACAAAGCCTAAGGATGACACCGGATGGGCATGCGTGACCTGGATTTCATCTCCTTCCTTTGCAGCCAGGAGCTTCCAGGCATAGATTGATAGACTTGCTTCGCCATGCTCCAAGATATCGGAACCAATCAATTGAATCGTGGCAATAAGGGAGCGGTCTCCCAAGGTGACCTCAACCCGGGCATGGACTTCAAAGCCTTCCGAGCGACAGACATTGCAATCGTTTCGCATATAAATCACGGCATCGTTGTAAGTGTCAATGTCCAATTGACGCAGCCGTAATGAAGGTTTAACCGGGTGCATTAAAGGTTCTCCGATTGAAGATAATGCGGAATGCAGGTATTCCAGCCAAAACGCGACTTGATTTTCTCAGCCAAGGATTGGGCTGATTCCTGAGAGCCATGGGTAATAAATACCTTCTTTGGCGCGCTTCGGAAATGGCCGAGCCAGGATAAGATCTCGTCGTAATCAGCATGAGCAGAAGTGTTGCTCAGGCATTCGATACGCGCATTGACCGGCACCATCTGCCCATGAATTTTAATAGCCTTTTCTCCTTTCAGCAAACGATCCCCCCGCGTTCCTTCCGCCTGGTAACCGGCTAACAGCACTGTGTTTCGCCAATTGGGCAGATGATGCTTTAAATGATGCAGAATTCGTCCCCCTGTCGCCATGCCGCTTGCAGAAATAATGACCGAAGGGACGTTATTGGCATTCAAACGCTTGGATTCATCGGTCGTTTTAACATAAGTGGCCACATCACATGTACCATGACACTCATCTTTAGAGAGATGATGCTCATTGGTATGATCACACATCAGCCCGGTGGCATTAATTGACATGGGGCTATCGAGATAGATGGGTAAATGCCTAGGGATGCGGCCCACTTTCTTTAACTGGTACAGGTAATAAAGCAGGCTTTGAGCGCGACCAACCGCAAAAGCCGGGATAATGATTGATCCCCCTTTTTGAATCGTAGCATTAACAATGTCTGCAATCTCATCCAACGGATCGGTTCGATCATGCAAACGGTTCCCGTAAGTAGATTCCACCACCAAAAAATCGGCCGCATCGATAAATACGGGCGGCCTCATAATGGGATCGTTGGGTCTACCCAAATCGCCCGAGAACACCAGGCTTCGGTTCTCCGTTTTAATGGTTATAATGGCAGCTCCCAGGATATGTCCGGCTCGATGAAAGTTAAAGGAAAAATCATTACCCAAGGGATAACTTTGCCCAAATTCTACACTTTCAAAGGATGCCAGACTTGCTTCCGCCTCATCACGGGTATACAGAGGTAAAGCTGGCTTATGCTTGCTGTAACCATATTTGTTGGCTTGGCGAGCATCTTCTTCTTGCAAGTAGCCGCAATCGGGCAATAAGATCTTGCATAAATCCAAAGTAGCCGCCGATGTATATATTTTCCCTCGAAACCCTTCTTTGATCAGGCGTGGAATATATCCGCTGTGATCGATATGGGCATGTGTCAAGAGCAGAGCATCGATCCTTCTTGGATCAACCGGTAAGGGTTGCCAGTTACGGATTCTATGGTCTTTTAATCCTTGAAAAAGGCCACAATCCACTAAAACGGTTAGCTCATCGGTTTCTATAAGATATTTGGAGCCGGTCACGGTTTCGGTTGCGCCCAAAAAGGTTATCTTCATTCAGTTTCCTTGTCTATAAAATAGCGACTCTTTTAAAAATGACACTGCTGGTACCAGTCCACCTTCCCCGTCAGGTTACTAGCCGTTTAGCCAATAGACAATACATGGGATTAAAAAGCCGTCCTCACGGTTTGATTCCTATTTCTGTGGCGAAGATATTTGTATGCTTCCATCACCAGTAAGATAATGGCAGCTACGGCAAAATGATGAATCCATTCACTCAAAGGAACGGGTTCGACTTGTAAGACCTTTTGCATCAAAGGATTGTACATAGCCCAGATATGTAGCCCCTGGGCAGCCAAAGCGGAAATAGGTATGAGAATGTTTCGTCTAAGGGAAATCTTGAAAACAGATACATCCTCTGAGCGGCAGTTGAAAACGTGGAAGTTCTCCAAAATTACCATCAGCAAAAGTGTGAGGTTCCGGGCTTCAAATTCACTTTTGCCTGCCCATTGCCAACCGGCCCACGCAATGAAGGCAACCAGCCCCATCGTAGAGCCTGCCAGTACAGTCTGCTGAATCATCTGGCGGTTAAAGATGCCTTCTTTGGGGTTGCGAGGCGGGCGGGCCAGCGCTCCAGGTTCCCCACCTTCAAAGGCCAGGGCAAAATCCTGGATCCCGTCTGTGACCAGATTCAACCAGAGCAATTGAACCGCAAGCAGGGGCAAGGGCATATTGACAATTAATGCCAGCGCAAACAGAACCACTTCGGAAATGCCGGTGGAAATCAGCAGATAAACCACCTTGCGAACGTTGTCATAAGCAAAGCGTCCCTCTTCCACCCCGGCTACCAGAGATGCAAAGTTGTCATCGGCGACCACAATGGATGCGGTATTTTTAGCCACATCCGTTCCTGACCCCATTGCTACCCCGATATTGGCCGCTTTCAGTGCTGGAGCGTCATTTACGCCATCACCTGTAACAGCCACATAATGGCCCAGTCTGCGCAGAGCTTCCACGATATGAAGTTTTTGAAGTGGGGTGACACGGGCAAACACTTTTGCTTTTTGAACCGTTTCCATAAAGGCCGGGCTTTCCGGCGAAGTCAATGTTTCCAGTTGGGTTCCCGTAACGACTTCTTCTCTATCTTTGACTGTGCCTAGCTCCCTGGAAATGGCAAAGGCGGTATCCGGATGGTCCCCGGTAATCATGAGTACCTTGATACCGGCATGTTTACAGGTATTGACCGCTTCCTTGGCCTCTGGGCGCAAGGGATCGATCAACCCGACCAATCCCAGCAAAGACAGGGTGTTGAACTGATCAATATCTAACGGCCCTAGCAAGGGTTGATCCGTTTTCAACGCTCCTTGGGCAATGGCAATCACCCGGTAGCCTTCCTGAGCCAAACGTAAGGCTTCTTGTTCTACTTGAGCGCGGTCGATGGGCTTTGCCTGGTTACCAGTTCCAACATGGGTGCAAAGCGGCAAGATAGTTTCCAATGCCCCCTTTACCACGCCTTCAATACTGCCGGTTTTACGATAAAAAATAGCTGCGTAACGTTTTTCGCTTTCATACGGCACTTGACCGACAATGCGCCATTCACACCGGTAGGCTTCGGCATTCAGATCCATCTTTAAACCAAGAGCGAGCAATGCCAAATCCACCGCATCCCCCTGATGGATCCACTGATCCTCTTCTTTTCTCAATGTAGCCTCATTGCAGAGTGCGCCTGCTTGAGCCAGTGTCAAAAGCATTTCATGTTCGGGCGGTGAAACAGGCGATCCATCTTCACGTTGAACCTCGCCTTCCCCTTGATAGCCTTCGCCTGTCACTAGGAACCGCTGACCATTGCCCATGCTGATCTTCCGCACCGTTTGCCGGTTCAGGGTCAGTGTACCGGTCTTATCACTAGCAATGCATGTGCAACTGCCCAAGCCTTCGACAGCGGTCAGTTTACGGACAATGACATTGCGTTTTGACATTCGCTGAGAAGCAATGGAAAGCACAATCGTTAAAGCTACCGGCAAGCCTTCCGGGATTGCGGAGACGGCTAATGCGACTGCCATCAGGAAGACTTCTCCACCCGGCATCCCCTGGGCCAAAGCGATCATAGCCAGAATAACGCAACCAATCACATACGCGACGCTGATTTGCTTGGAGAACCGCTCCATCCGCTCAATCAAAGGGGTTTTGGTTGTCGGCGCATGGGCAATAGATTTGGCGATCTTCCCGATTTCCGTATGCAGGCCCGTTGCAACCACAAAGCCTGATGCTCTCCCAATCATGACCGTTGTTCCCGCATAAGCCATATTGCGCCGTTCGCTAACCGGCGTATCTTCCATGGGAATATTCAAGGTCGATTTTTCGGAGGCCAGCGACTCCCCGGTTAGAACAGCCTCCTCGATTGCCAGATTGCTGGTTTCAAACAAGCGAATATCGGCAGGAACCGTCATCCCGGATTCTAGATAAACCAGATCACCGGGCACCAAATTCTCGGCATCCTTTTCTTGTTTGATACCATCCCGTTGTACCTGGGCTGTGATTTTGAGGAGGCTTTGCAAGCTGGCCGCGCTTTTTTCGGCCTTCCATTCCTGGAACATGCCTAAAATCGCATTAAAGACAATGACCCCAAAAATAAAAATGGCATCCGTTGTTTCCCCAATCAGCAGGGACACAAAACCTGCAATCATCAGAATGTAAATTAAAGGACTCAAGAACTGGCGAAGAAAAATGATTACCGCAGAGGGCGGTTTTCGGCTCGGCAAACGGTTCGGTCCAAACTTGGCAAGCCTACTCAGCGCCTCAGCATCGGATAAGCCCGGCTTTTTTGTGTCCAGTTGACTTTGAACATCTTCAATCGGGAGCGTATGCCAAGCCGTATTTGATATTGTGGTTAGCAATCCTGTTTCCTCCCTAATGATGATGCTCTGATCCAACGGAATGATGATGGACAGGGCCGGATGACTTGACCGATGCGGGGGTTACCTTCTTTTGAACGGGAGAAGGCGGGACAAAGCCTGGTTCTATTTCGGGATGACGGATGAGTCCGCCCAAATGGGATGTATACAAAGCAACGGCAAAACCGGCCAGAACGATTAACGGAAAAATGCGTTGAATCCATGTGGTTTTCCGGATGAGTCCAATGACCGCCATGACCGATAGCCCAAGCAGGACAAACAATGTGTATTTTCCCCAATCTTCATGCGCTTCGATGGCATCATGCGCATAGCCCGGCACGTCATGCAGCATGTCATGGCTGCTTACTCCCGTCAGATAAACCGGTCCAACCAAGAGCCCCATTAATAAAAACCAGATCCATACAAGGCGATCCAGTTCAGGCCGTTTCGTCTTAAATGCCAAACCCCACAACAATAAACCCAAGAGTAAGCCAGTAACAGGGAAATGATTCATCATCAAGTGCCAATGCGCTGCGTTCATGGGTTTCCTCCTTCTTGAACTTGCCCGATGGCTTGAAGGAGTCTGGCTTTGGCCAGTTCATGGTTATAAATAGCTTGGGCCTTGTTCAGTTGGGCTTGGCGAAGCTGCTGGGCGGCATCTTGCACCTCCACGATAATGGCTCTGCCCACGGCCTGCCTGCGCTGGATGAGCCTTAGATCTTCTGCCGCCTGTGTTACAGCGGCATCGGCAAGACCGGCATTGATTCTGGCAAAGGTCAAATCGTTCCAGGCCTGGCTGACATTTTTTGCCACTTCCAGCCGGGCGGCTTTCACTTCTTGTTCCGCTCTTGCGACTTCCGCCCTGTAGCGACTAACCTCGGCACCTCTGCTCCGGTCAAGGAGCGGTAAAGACGCTGTCACCAGACCAATTACCCCGTTACCCATCATAGGCGGCTCATCCGGAAAGCGCAAGTTGCCGGTCACTTGCCCGTAGACTTCCGGGAAATAACGGCTTCTGGCCACGGTAATCCTGGCTCCCGCTTCTTTTTCCCGGCTTTGCGCCTCAAGTACGCGGGGATGGGTGATCGTGGCCTGCTTGACAGCATCTTCAAGCGACGGACCGTTCCAGGGCTGCAAGGTGGGGAAACTGGTTAGCTTCACATCAGACCCTAGATCCACGGCCATTTCAGATTTCAAATCCAGGACGGTGTTATTCAAACGGGCGTGTTGCTCATTTAGCATCCGACGAGCATCGGCAATTTCGGTTTGCACCCGCAAAACATCCGCCTTTAACCCGCGTCCGACCCGGTATCGGGCTTCTACGTTTTTCAGAAGCGCTTCTTGTACATCAATATGCTGCTGATGAACTAAATGCTCTTGCAAGGACAGCATCGCTGTCAGATAGGCTTCTTTAATGCGATAGGCCGTATCCACAATGGTTTGTCGTTGTGCGGCTTCTGAACCTTCAAGCGCAAAGCGGGCCGCCCTAATGCTCCCCACAATCCGCCCACCCGTAAATAGTGGAACGCGGGCGGTGGCATTCAAATCCTGAAAGAAATGATCGTTTTCCCCGGTGGTGTTCATCATCATATCCGGGGTCATCAGGGTCTGGTTATCCTCAGTGCGGACAAAGGTCAAAGACCCCACGCTAATAACCGGCCAACGCTCGGCCCTGGCACCGCGCAGCATGGCCCGGCTGATATCGACATTGGATCTTGCCACCTGGATGCCAAGATTTTGTTTTAAACCCAGTTCCACGGCCTGATCGAGTGTTAAAGCCCCAGAAATGGCGGGCAACTCAGGAAGCAGGCTTTTGGGCAAGTTAAGCTCTATATGCTCAACGGGCTGCAAAGGGGAGGTAGCGGCAGGAGCCGGTTGCGTTTCATGCTGAGTGTGATCTTCCGCTTGAGCCAGGACAGGAGCCAAGCCAAGAAGCAACGATAACAAAAGGGCGGCAGTTCTTGGCATTACACGTTTCTCCCCCGCAGTTGATTGACTTTCCGGTTCACCCAGACAGACATATCATCAATCAGGCTGTGCATTACGGGCACTACCAATAAACTCAGCAATGTACCCGCCAGCAAGCCCCACAATGTCACGGTTCCCATCGGAGCCCAGGCATCCATCCCGGTTTCCGGAAAAATCGAGACCGGCACCATCACCAAAATCGTGGCAATGGAAGTCATCAGAATCGGACGAATCCGGTCCATGGCCCCCCGGATAATGGCTTCATTGCGGGGCATGCCTTGTTCCCGGAACTGGGTAATGGCATCAATCATCAAGATGGCCGTGGTGATATGCATCCCGGTCAATAGAATAATCGACATCATGGAGACCGTGGAAAAGGCTTGCCCCATAATCATCAAGCCAAAAAAGGCCCCGGTCAGTTCTAGAGGAATAGAAAGTACCATTTGCAAGGGCTGCAACCAGCCCCGGAATTGGGCCACCAGCATCATGTAGATAAACACGACAGAGATGCCCAGACCCCAAAACAGGCGCTGGAAACTGTCCATCATCTGGGTCATATCCCCGCGCAATTCCAAGCCGTATCCGGGTGGAAAGTTAATCTCGGACACGGCTTTTTGTAATAAATCCATGGTTAAATCCATCGAAGGTGGCCCGCCGGGGCGATAAAAGCCCAGTACGCTAATCGTTCGGCGCAAGCCGTCATGGGTGACCACCGTGGGGGCTTGCCGTTCTTCAATGGTGGCAATGGATTTCAGCGGAACCGATTCGCCCTCTTCATTGGTGAGATAGACTTGCTCTAAATCCTGCTCGTTATTGCGGCGCTGATCATCTTCATAGCGAACCAGAACAGTCGATTGGCGCACGTTGGGAATGCGGAAATATTCACTGGTAAAGCCACCCCGAAGCGCGTAATAGAGCTGATCTGAAATCATTTGCGGGGTCATACCCAGCTCTTGAGCCTTCTTGTAATCAATGTTGATTTCCTTGCTGGGCAGTCCCAGTGTCCAATCGGTAGCCACTTGCGCCATGCCCGGAATACTGGCCGCTTTTTCGGCCAGTTCATGGCCTAGTTTATCCAAGATGTTTAAATCCGGGCCATAGACCAAGACCGAAATGGGGGCTTGAGAGCTAGCCATCACATCAGAGCCCATTTCCTTAATCTGGACCCGGCGTAGTTCATCCGGGTATTTAGCCAGGGCTTGCTGTTGCACTTCATCAATCACTTGCCAGATGGTCCGGCCTCTTTCCCCTTTATCGGAAAGCGTAATCATCATGGAGGCGCTATTGACCAGATTCATGGCATAGCCCGTAAAATACACCGCCCCGGTACTGGCATAGGCTGGCCCCGATTCCACCCCGATTTCCGTCGAGACTTTTTCCACTTCGGGTTGCGCGGCCAGCATTTTTTCAATGTCGGTTACAATTTGCTCGGTCCTGGCAAAACTGGTCCCCGGCTTGGTTTCAACCACTCCGTAGGCTTGTCCCACATCGGCCAGTGGCATCATTTCGCTGCCGATAAAGTTATAAAAACCCCAACCAATAATGACCGATGCAAGAGTAATAGCCACCATCGTAAAGCGGTTCTGAAGCGACCAGCCCACCAGGCCCTTGTACCGGAGTTCCACCCGAGACATGAAATTGCTAAACGGATCAATAATGCGCCGGTATACCCAGGGCCGCTCTTTGGCGGGATCCGGCAAACGCAAGAACCGATGCGCCAGAATGGGGGTGAGCGTCATCTCCACAAAGAAGGATGTGGTATTGGCAATGATAATGGGCCATACCAAACCTACAAACATTTGCTCCACTATGCCACCCGTCAGAAGCAGTGGAATCAGGGCCAAGTCCGTCATCAGCACGGAGGCAAACACGGCCTTTCTGACTTCGGTAATCCCGTCAATGGCGGCTCGCTTGGGGTCTTTACCCATTTTGAGATGCTTGATCACCGAGTGAATATCGACCACCGTGTCATCGGTATCCCGCCCAATGGCCAGAACCAGGCCAATCAGGGTGGAACTGTTTAAGGAAAGATTCAGTGGCATCATCAAGAGAATGGTAAATGCCAGGGAAACCGGAATGGTAATCAGCGCAATGACGCTGCCTCGCCAGTTATCGAGAAAAAGGAAGATGGCCAGGCTGGTCAGCAGTACAGCCAAGCCCAGTTCCGAGAGCAGGTTGCCAAAGAGGATATCGACAAAGTGCGCGTTATCATAGGTCACTTCAAACTTGATGCCCGGATACTCTTTTTCCAGTTGCTTGATCATTTTCTGAACGCCGGAAATCACAAAGGGAGAACTGGCATCCGGGTTTTGGACCACACTTAAGCCCACGGCTTCCTTGACCTTGCCGTCGCTGACATAATGATACGCACTGCGGGGTTCTGCATATGTATCCATAACCCGCCCGATGTCGCGAAGATAAACGACCTGGCCGCCGGATTGGGCTTTAATGGGAATGTCATTGGCCTGCTCGGGGGTCAATACTTTACTGTTGATGCGCACGACGGCTTCCGATTGCCCGCTGGTCAGTGTTCCGGCAGGGCGCGCCACGTTGTATTGATCAATCGCGTTTCGCACATCAAGAATCGATAACCCGTACCCGGCCAGGCGGTTTCGATCCACGATCACTTGCAACTGGCGTTTCTTGCCGCCGTAAGTGCTGACCGAATAGACCTGGTTGACGGTTTTTAGCCGGTTAATCAACTCATTATCGGCTAGTTGCCGAAGCCGAACCGGATCCCAGCGTTCATCCCCGGTAACCGCCAGTGTCAGAACCGGAATGTTCAAGGGGTCAATCGGCACCACCCAGGATGGCTTAAGGTTGGCTCCCGTGACCGGCAAATCGGCCTGTACCACGTTCATGAGCGCTTGCACATCCACCAAGGCCCGCTGCATATCGGTGCCGTACGGAAATTCCAGAGACACCATGGCCGACCCGTCCTGGGAGCTGGACCGAATAAAGCGCACGTTTCGCACCTGCACCATGCGCTCTTCAATGGGCTTGGTGATGTAGGTCTCCATCTCTTCAGCGGATAGCCCCGGCATCATTGAGTTAATGCCAATCATGGGACTTTCCACATACGGCATCATCCGGCGGGGTATGAAGTTGGTGACCGCAATCACAACCAGCAGCAGCATGGCGAGATAAAAAGCGATCACCCAGTAGGGATGCTCCACTGACATTTCAATGATGTTAAAGCCGCCTCGGCCTCTTTCAGCGGCCATTATTCAGGCACCACCGTGTCAAATTGCAGACGGCCCAGTTCACGATTGCCTTGGCGAATCACCATATCCATCCGCCAGAGTCCTGGCATACTGAACATTTGAGTCGCCTTGAACCGATCTCTGGCTTGTTTTGAGATTCGGGCTTCCGGAACCGCCATGGTCGGCATGGCAGGCATCACGGCTTGTAAATCAATGGAGAGATTATCCGGCACCGTGCCATGCGTTGCGCTCACCATTATCGCCAGCTCATTCTGCCCGACTTTAGGCGGTTTGGGTGAAAGCTCAATCGTAACGACATTGTGCTCCAGGCTTTGGCGAATACGGTAGCCGTTTTCAGAAGCCAGGCGGTTAGAGGCCACGGCTTTCGGCAGGGCTTTTAAGCCATCTGGCCCGTATTGGGCGGAAGCTACGGGAGACCCTTCCTGCAAGCCTGTGTGCCCCTGGGTAATCAAGGTTTCTCCGGCGGAAAGGCCCCGGACGATTTCGGTGCGGTTGCCATCGGTGACCCCCGTGGTCACGAATTGGAGATGGGCTCGACCGTCCCGCAGTGTCCAGACGGCTCTTTGCTGATCGATGGTGACAATGGCTCGGTTGGGGACGGTTAAGACATTGCGCCGCTCTCCGGTTTCAATGGCCATGACCACATAATCGCCAGGGATAAAACGCTCAGCGTCATTGGGTATCACCGCTTCCACGATGCCGGTGCGGGTTTGCAAATTGGCCGCAGGGAATACGGAGGAGACTTTGGCGGTGATCGGTGCCTGGGTTTCCGCACGGTCCCAGACGCGAACCGTATCGCCTGGGCGAATGCGACTCAAGTCGCTTTCAGCCACATTGGCCTGAACGCGAATCGGGTGAATCTGAACCAGCCTTAAAATCTGCATATCCGGCCGCACCAAGGTGCCAGGACTCACCAGCCGTTCGGCAATCATGCCGCTTCGGGGAGCCGTGATATTGGCGTAACCGCGGATAATGCGCTGGGTTTGAGCACTAGCTGCCGCCTGCTGAGTGGCAGAACGCTGAGATTGAGCCTGAAAAGAGGCCGCATCAGCGGCGCGTTCGGCGGCCCTCAGTTCAGCCAGGGCTTGGTTGTATTCTGATTGCGCCGTTTGGAAAGAGGCTTCGTCTTGTTGGGCTTCTTCTCGGGTGATCACATCTTCTTCAACAAGCGTTCGGGACCGGCGCACTTGAGCTTGCCTGAATTCAAAATCGGCACGGGCGGCTTCAATGGCTTGACGAGCCCGTTGCACTTGGGCTTGTGCTTGCTGGGTATTGCTGATTGCGGCACTGTAACCACTTTGGGCGGCTTGTCTTCCCAATTCCGCTTCCCGGACGCGAGAAGCGAGTTCACGGGTATCCAGTTGGGCCAATAATTGACCTTGCTTGACCCTGTCTCCCGGATACACCGGCATCCGGGTAATCCAGCCTTCCACGCGAGGGTACACGGCCACATCATTGTAGGCAACGGCGGTTCCCGAATAAGTAACCGCAGCGGCAAAGGGACGAGGCTGCACGGTTTCAGTAGCCACCGGCATGGCCCCTTGGGGCGTGTCCACGGTCATTTCCATGGTGGAAGATTCCACAATGCCCATATGGCCTGGGCGCTTGAAGGTTTCTACCAGGAGTTGAACCAACAGGAACAACCCCACCAGGCCAACGAGCACCAGTATCTGCTTGGCATATCGAACGTTACGCCACCGATCCCCAATCTTTGCCATAGCTTCTATTGCACCTCAAGGGGAACGGGGACTACTTCGGATGAGGCGGTGGGTTTGACTTCCAGCGTCCATTTACCCGGCATCGTGAATTCGCTTTGCAATTGGTAGGTACCGGGGTCCGCGAGTTTCTCAACTTGCGTGGGAGCTTTCATCGCGGGTCCGCCTTCCATGGGCATGATCACTTCAAACTGGGCCGATTCCGCCGGTTGACCCACCATGTCTTGCACTTTAACCGTATACGTTTCAGCCTGGGTTTCCAGAGGCGGTTCATTCACATCCACGGAAACCTGGAACTTGTCGGTTTTGGTTTCAAAATGACCGGCATTACCGCTGGGCTCGGGGGCTGGATTGGGTTCCTGCTGACAAGCAGCCAGAAAGAGCCCGGAAGCGCTCAGCAAGGCAAGCCCGGATAACAGCAAACGCTTATTCATGATGATTCTCCTTTTAAAACGGCAACTGAAACAACCTCATCCGTGAGGCGGGGTCGCGTTTTAAAGGAGCAAGTGCTGCCTGTCGAGATATAGTTCTGATTTGTCAGGGTAATAGAGCCTTCGCAACCAGACCGGCTCTTGCTGGGAGATGGTTATTAGACTTTCAGTTGGAAGTGCAATGGAGCCGCTCACCATATCTAGGTTTTCGATGGTGCGCTTGATATCAGGATGAGCCGTTGCGGTAGCGGGCGATTTCATTACGCAGCCGCAGTCAGCTTGGTAAACCTGGCTCACCGCAGCCTTATTGTCCCCTGAGGCCTGGTGATGGCAGGGTTTTGGCTCATTTTGAGGCGGGCAACATGAATGCTGTTGCTGGGTCTGCACTTTATAGCACCCGCAATCTGCTGCAAAGCCTATGCCCGAGATGAAAATCACGGTAAAGACCAGAAAAGCAGATATAAAGATGCGATAACAGTTCTTCATGAGCTTATTGTATTACAAGGGAAAAACCAAACAATGACATTACCCAAAGGGGTAACCTGTTTCAACTATAAACCCTGTACTATAGAACAAGGTCAAGACCACAATTTAGAGAATGTTCAGGCTGAGAGTAGAATACTGTCTGTATACTTTCATTTTGATCAATTATTATTCAATCTTTGTTTTAATTCTAATAGGGTCTGGATGACTCTAGTTTGAGTAGAACGTATTGGGATGGTAGTTAGACACGAGGAGTAGTAGTTATGGGATGTTGTGGAGCTGGCGGGGTGAATCCTGCAGGACAAAACTTCAATGTAGCTAGACTGAACAATAACCGGACGACTTCGCAATCGGCGCAGAACGCCAATGTGAGTATTCCACCGGAATTGGCCGCATTTATTCAACAGCTTGGGTTAGGGAGCTAAGGAGCCAATCGATTAGTCTAGAAAGTCCATGATGATTTTTCTGAAAGCCGCAAACTGCGGCTTTCAGAATTTCAAGACTTGTATGTGGATTTAATACCGCCTGCCTTATTTGGTTTGATCACGGTAACGATTGCCATTATTGTCCATGAAGTTTCTGAGCTCATTGCAATCGCTAACGGACTTCGTGTAACCAAGAGAGCCGTATAGAGAGCCGTATAAGGTTTAAGGCTTGACAGAATCCGCCCAAAAGGCTAGGCAAACGGGTGTTTCTGGGTATATAATATAGGTATATTAAGGGCATGGGCGGATTTACCCCCCGCTGATACCGTCAAACTGCCTTGAATACCCGAAAGTGAGGTGAGCGTATGAGTACAGACCCTCTTGAAGGCCCAATTCGATTAAGAGGGAACCATCATGGAAAAGCGCAGACTCGGTTTTACCGATCTCATCGATGTGGACTTGATAACGGTTGATCCTGATCCCATTCGCAAGGAACTGGATAAGGCCCATATTGAAGACCTGGTTGAAAGCCTCACCTTGCTTCCTATGGGGCCATTGGATCCGATTATCGTTAAGCCAATTGAAGGCGGGAAGTACCAGATTATCAGCGGGAATCACCGTTTTATGGCTATCAGGCAGGGTGGCTGGCGGGAAGCACCTTGTCATGTCATTGAGCCAATCAATGACGCTGAAGAGTTTCTGATGAAACTTCATGCCAATACAAAGCGCCGGAACTTGAACGATCTGGAGCTTTGCGAAGCCCTGGCAAGAGAAAAAGAAATCTATGAGACCTTCTATCCCGAAACCAAATGGGGAAAGCGGAGCCCCAAGGAAAGTGCTCAAAGTGAGCACTCTGCCGGAAAACCCCAAGCCTTTATGTCGGTAAAGGCCAAGGCTTTGGGTGTCGGGGAATCAACGATACGTCGGGATGTCCAGATAGGGCAAGTAGTCCAGGAAATCCCGGAACTCAAAGAAGCCAACGCCACGAAGATGGAAGCGTATGCAATAGCAAAGCGCAAGCCTGAAGAGCGAGCTGTGGTTAAAAATGCCTTGGCGTTATCCGATAACAAAGCGGAAACGCTTCGCCGCTTTACCCGGCATGAACCGAGGCAACCGGATGAGAGCATGGGTGATTACGCTTACCGTCATTTCCGTGATGCTCACCGACTGCTCAAAAACGGAATCGACTGGCGATCGATAACTCAATCGGAAAAACTCTTTGAGCTGGAACAGGGGGAACTCTTTCTTCGGCTTGCCGAAGAGTGCAGGCAAGAGCATTATCGACTCAAAAACGCTGCTGAGGAATTCCGAGAAAACAAGAGTTAACTGTAAAAAGCCTGCTATGGCGCTTTAAGCCCATTATAACCTCTGCCATTACCTGATATATTCAAGATAACAAGTGATCTCTCTCCTGAAAATACAGGAGCCAAAATGAAAGTGTGAGTTTGAGACCGCACACCCTTTAAGAGATCAAGGGTTTACTGGCAAAGGGAGGCCATTGCCATGGTCATTAAGTTGTATGTCTATATCCCCGTGCCTGTTCAAATAGGAGATATCCCGGAAAAGCATGCTGACTCCTTCTGGCATCTGGTTTCTGATCACAACCCAAAATTTACGAAAGCCCTTGACCGGGACCCTTTTTTAGATCCACCTGAGGCAGAGTATGGGGGATCATATCA
>CAYMIG010000012.1:0-84652 GCA_964390635.1 uncultured Vampirovibrionales bacterium
TTCCGCCGCCGTCGTTGTTGCCACCGCCGCCGTCGTTGTTGCCACCGCCGCCGACGTTGTTGCCGCCGCCGCCGACGTTGTTGCCGCCGCCGCCGACGTTGTTACCGCCGCCGCCGACGTTGTTGCCACCGCCGCCGATATTCGCGCCGCCTGCGGTGCCCAGGTTGGCCAGGGCGCCCAGGAACGGGTTGGCTCCGCCGGATTGGCCGCTCAGCAACTGGATCAGCATTTGCAGAATGGCCATGATAATGCTCATGATGCCGCCTTGCGGGTTGGCATTGGACAGGGCCGACAACGGGTTCGCTGCGGTGCCGGCAGCGCCGTTGTTACCACCGCCGCCGACGTTGTTACCGCCGCCGCCGACGTTATTACCACCGCCGCCGACGTTGTTGCCACCGCCGCCGACGTCTTTTTTGCCATTGTTACCGCCACCGCCAATGTTGCCGGTTCGCACGTCACGCGGGGTGCCGTGCAGGGCGGTGTAGTTGCCCGCCGCCAGGTTGGCCGCATCCTGGGCAAAATTACCGCCGGTCACGTATTCGATGGCTTTCTGGTACTTGCCGTCATCATCCACCGCGTCGTTCTTGCTATTGTTGAAGACGTCGCTGAGTTTGATGGAGCCGTCGTTCAGGGCCTGGCGGACGGCGGACAGGGTTTGCACGTCCTTGTCACCAACCCCTTTCTGGTTGGCCAGATCCTTGCGGCCCGCTTTCTCCAGGATGTCTTTCAACTTGCCGTTGTTGTAGTTGCCGCCGTCATTCTTGTAAGCGGCAGCCACCGCGGCAAAGGTATCGCCGGGCTTGCTGAGGTCCAGGCCCACCTGGCCGTACATGGCCGAGTTCTTTTCGTCGCGGTAGCCAATCACGAAGTCCAGGGCGTAGTTCAGCGTGGTGTTGACGTTGGCCGCCACCGCGCCGCCACCCGGGAAGGCTTTCAGCGCCTTGTCGTTGTTGGCGTTACCGTTGTTATCAATGTACGAAAAGTACTTGTTGGCCAGATCCGCACTGGAACGGATCAGTTGCGTGGCGGGCTGACCGAAACCCTGAGGGGTGGTCGCCCCGGCCCCGCCTGCAGCACCTGTATACTGGTTGTACAGGGAGGCGTAATTGCCGTAACCGTATGCTTGTACCATCTGGTTTGCTCTCCTTTTCGCGCTCTCTGGGTTAAAATTTCAGGGACTCTCTCTCTTATACGGACTTTTTGCTCGGGGTGCTAAATTGCTTGCTGTCTTGGGGGAAGCGGATTGCCTATCCGGTGCGCAGTGCTGATGTCAGCATCCGCGCACCGTGATAGGACCTGTACTTTCCTCTCTCTCCTCAAAAAACTGACCTTATGAAGAAATCAGAAATTGCTGATGCTATCTCTCGCTCTCGCCCTCCAATTTTGCTCTAAATAAATAAAAACAATTGAATAGGTGAAATTGCGCCCCATAAACTTTTGTTACGAAAACAGCCCGGTTTGCGGGCGTTTCCGCCCCTGGTTTGGTTTGGGGCGCCCCTTCCCTATAATGAAGGAAACGCAAGTTGTGAAAGCAGGGTTCCTCGTGTCCCATCCGCCGGAATTTTACCAGGGCTTTGCCGCCCGCCTGATTGCCTGGTACCAGGAGCACCACCGGGACCTGCCCTGGCGGCGTACCCGCGATCCTTACCACATCTGGCTGTCGGAAATCATGCTGCAGCAGACCCAGGTGAAAACGGTGTTGGATTATTACCGCCGCTTCCTGGAGAAATACCCCACCGTTGGCGATCTGGCCGCCGCCCCGCTGACCGACGTGCTGAAGCTGTGGGAAGGGCTGGGCTATTACGCCCGCTGCCGCAATCTGCACAAGGCCGCCGGTATCATCGTGCAGGACTATGGGGGGCAGTTTCCCCAAACCCTGGAGGCGGTGGAAAAGCTGCCCGGCATTGGCCGCAGCACGGCGGGCGCCATTCTGACGTTTGCCGCCGGGCAACGCCATCCCCTGCTGGATGGCAACGTCAAGCGGGTGCTCAGCCGGGTGTTCGACATCGACCAGGACATCGCCCAGGCCGGCCCCACCCGGCACTTGTGGCAGCAATCCACCGATTTGCTGGACGCCGCAGAGGATCCATATGCGTTCAACCAGGGGATTATGGAACTGGGTGCGCTGCTATGCCTGCCCCAGAACCCCCGCTGCATGCTGTGTCCGGTGCAAACAAGCTGTCAGGCCTTTGCCCGGGGAACCCAAGCCGAACGTCCGGTCAAGGCTGCCCGCAAGGCGCTGCCCCATCATGTCATCGCTGTGGGCGTGCTCTGGCATGAGGGACGGGTGTTCATTCAGCAACGCCCGGCTGAAGGCCTGCTGGGCGGGTTGTGGGAGTTCCCGGGCGGCAAACAGGAGGCCGGGGAAAGCCTGCAAGAGACCGTGCGTCGCGAAATCCGGGAGGAGCTGGGCCTGGACGTGGCGGTGGAAGACCCCATCTGCACGGTCAAGCACGCCTATACCCACTTTCGCATCACCCTGCATGCCTTCCATTGCCGAGCCCAGGGCGGGGAGCCCCGCCCTTCGGCATGCCAGCAGTGGCAATGGGTCAGCCCCGGCCAGCTGGAGGAGTTTGCCTTTCCCAAGGCCAACAAGACCGTCCTGGAGGCGGTGTTATCCGGCTGGCGCAAGGACGGGGTCGTGCCAGTCTTGTCTGGGCCGGAAATCTAGCGGGCAGGACGCTGCAACATGGCTTCCAGCTGGCGGATGCGTTGCACGGCCTGGTTCAACTGGGCCTGCAGGCGGGCGCTGTCGTCGCTGGAGCCGCTGCCTTGCAAGCCCCGGAAGGGTTTCTTGCTTTCCTCTTTCAGGAACAGGATGCCTTCGCTGTCTTCCTTCTTGATATAGCCCAGGTTGATGAGCACGTTGGCAATGCCGGTGCGCTCGCCCATGGATTCCTCAATATATTTCTGGGTGCGCAGGGCCTGGTCCAGCTGCTCGGTGGTCAGGCGGTTGATCTTGACCAGGTACTCGCCCAGCCGGGTACGGCCAATCATGTATTCGATGGTGGCCATGATGACCGCTGAGCGGGGCGGGGTGATGAACTGGTGCTCCAGGGCTTCTACCAGGAAGCTGGCGGTCTGCTCCAGGGTCCAGTTATTCATGACCGCAATGTTGACCACGTTTTTGCGGTAGCGGCACAGGTGCATCAGGCGCAGGGTGGATTGCTGCGCATGTCCGGAAGGCCGCTCCAGCTCGGCGGTCCCGGCCCGGGTCAGCTCCGGTTCCCACAGCTGTAGGGTGTGCTCCACCCCAAAGGCTTCCATGGTGCTTTTGGACATGGCATGTTCCAACTCCATGCGGAGCTGGGTGTATACCACCTGCTTTACCCAAAGGGGCAAGCTGCTAAGTTGTTGCATCAGCTGATCGAAGGCTGACGGGGGAGAACCGGGATTAGCGCCCATTCCATTTCCAATATAAAAACTGAGGATACTAAACCATTATCTCAAAATTCTGGCAGAATGCCTACTTTATCAGTTGTATAATTGGAACATTCTGCGTATTCCTGAGTCATGAGTGCCTATCAGCGCATTTTCACAGGATTCTGGACTGATTTTAGTGTGATAAGGAGATTCCCAAGGTGAAATCGACCCATCAATGCCTGCTCTCCCTGGCTCTGGGACTGTTGGTGCCTTCCATGGCCCTGGCGCAGAGCCTGCCTCCCATGAACCCGGATTACTCCAGCCAGTACGGCCAGCCCGCTTATCAGCAGCAGCAATACGGCGGCTACAGCGGCGGGTATGGGCAGGCCCCCCTTCAAGGCCATGTGGTCACTGCCATGCAGGGTACCGTGGTGCCGGCTACCACGGCCATGAGCATTTCCAGTGAAACCGCCCGGGTGGGCGACCGGGTGGTGGTCACCCTGGGGGCGCCCATCGCCTCGGGGGGCAGCATCCTGCTGCCGGCGGGCACCCAGGTGGAAGGCCAGGTGCGCGCCGTGGACCGGGCCAGCCGCGGTTTTGGCGATAACGGGGAGCTGGATATCCACTTCACCTCCGCTATGCTGCCCAACGGCCAACGGGTGGCGCTGTCGGCGCGCATCCAGACCGAGGACGGAACCGGTATCATCCGGGGAGGCAGCACCAAGGCCCGGGTGGGCAAGGCGGTGGTTAAAACCGGGGTGGGTGCCGGTATTGGCGCCCTGAGCGGCCTGGTGGCCGCGGCCATGTCCGGTGGTGACAAGGGTCGGGCAACCGCCTTGATGGTGCCGGTGGGCGCCGGGGCCGGCTTGCTGGCTGCCGGGGCCGATCGGGGTGAGGACGCGGTGATTAATGCCGGCCAGCCCATCAACATCGTGCTGGACTCTCCCTTGACGGCATCCCCTTATGCCGACTACGGTTATCAGCAGCCCAACCAGGGCTACTACGGCCAGCCGGGATACCAGCAGCAACCCTACGGCCAGCCCTACGGAAACCAGTACCAGCAGTACAACACCAACCCGCAGCCGGTTCCTTTCTACGGTCAATAGGGGCGGCTGGCCGGGCGCAACAAAAAATCGCCCTCGGGTTCTATATGAAAGAATCCAGGCAGCAATGAAAGTTGGGACATAGGCATGTCGGTACCCGGAAGGTCCAATCCGTTTGCGGAGGCCGTCTCAGGCGAGGCGACCTCCGGGGCGCTGAAGTCCAGGGCCGCGTCCCGGGGTATGAGCCTGTCCGCCGGCGAGGCGCCGCCGCGCTATCCCCGGGGCATCAGTCTGCTGGTTCGCAACGACCGGTTAAAGGCCATGCCGCTGGGCCAGGCCACCCTGTTGTCAGCGGCCCTGCACCTGGCCAGCCCCATCGTGCTGTTTCTGCTGACCATGCTCATCCTGCTGATCATCTCCGGCTTGTTGCACATCAACCCCTGGGATTGGTTCAAGCCCAAGGAAACCAGGCCGGATCTGGTGTTTACCCTGGTACAGGAGCGCCAGGTGCCCCCGCCAGCGACGGCCCACTTTCGGGGCAACTTTAACCAGCAGGCAGGCGGGGTGAACGATCCCAAAAAGCCGCTGGCTCCGGTGGAAGATCAGGTGGCGCCCACGCCCAAACCCCAGAGCGCCCAACCCCAGGCTCCGGCGGCAGCAAAACCCCAGCCCGCCAAACAGCCTCAGCCATCCCAACCGAAAAAAACCCAGGCCCCGCCCAGGCCCGTGTCCAATAAGCCGCCCACAGTCACGGCGGTGAGCCGTCCGGCCATCCCTCAGGCGGCCCAGGCTGCCAGCAGCGCCAGCGGGCAAGAGAGCGGATCGGCCCAGCTGGCCAATGCCAGTGCCATTGGGGCTTCCCCGGCCAATGCCCAGGGGGGCAGGAACCGGCTGCCCGGGGTGAACGTGCGCCAGGACGTGGACATGGGCCCTTATATGGCCGAGCTGAAAAAGCGTCTGGATCGCAACTGGAAGGCCCAGGGCATTCGCAGCACCCGGGATCACCGGGTGGAGCTGATGTTTTACATCAACCGGGATGGTTCGCTGGCCACCATCGAGGGCCCCGGTTTGCGGGCCGGTGAACCCCGCATCGAGATCAAACGTTCCTCCGGCAACGCCCAGTACGATCAGTGGGCCGTCAACGCCGTTGAGCTCTCGGCTCCGTTCAAGCCCTTGCCTGCTGAGCTTGAATACGACATCGTTCCAATCCTGTTTACCTTTGACTATAATGTAGTGAATCCTTGACGCAGGATCCAGGCTTCCAATCCACCCTTCGGGGAAGAAATTCACGCCAAATGTTTGAAACGAGGAGATTTCCATGGATTCCAACTCCAACTTGCTGATGTTTGCCATCTTCAATGACTGGCCGGTGCTGCTGCCCATCGTGGCCTGCTCGCTGTTGACCCTGGCCGTGGCCATCGAGCGCTGGTTCTTCTACAAGAAAAACCGCCGCGACGTGGTGCAGTTCATCCACCGCCTGCAACGCGAGCTGCAGCGGGGCAGCCTGGATAACGCCCAGCTGGTCAGTGCGCAACTGGGCGGCATTGTGGGCGAGGTATCCGAGGAAGGGTTGCGGGTGCTGGCCGAGCAGCCAGACAGTTTTGAGCGCTCTTACGACATTACCGCCGCCCTGGCCAGCCGCAAGCTGGAAAAGAACCTGTCCATCCTGGGTACCATTGCCACCATCGCCCCCTACCTGGGCTTGTTCGGCACCGTGGTGCGCATTCTGATTACCTTTGGGGAGTTGTCCAAGACCGGCAGCCAAACCGGCGCCCCGGAAATCATGTTCGGCATCGGCTCGGCCCTGATTGCCACCGCCCTGGGTCTGGGGGTCGCCATTGCCGCCGTGGCTCTGAACAACTACTTCCAAAGCACCGTGAACCGTTACGAGGACGACTTCCAGCTGCTGAAGCTCCTGTTCCTGAGCTTCGTGGACGATAGCCACCGCGTGGCCAGCCTGCCTCAAGCCCCCAGCGCCGGACGTCCGGCTCCGGGAGCCTACTAGGCCGGGAGGAGGTCGCCATGCAGACTGCGGGCCGCAAGCAAAAGCAGGTCTTTAACGAGATCAACATCACGCCGCTGACGGACATCTTCCTGGTGCTGCTCATCATCATGATGGTGGTGGCTCCCATGGTGAGCCAGATGCGCAAGGACATTGCCCCGCCCGAGATCAGCCAGGGGCAGCCCGTGGAACAGAACCGCCTGACGGTGGAAATCACCAAGGACGGCTCTTATTATGTGCAGGGCCAGCAAACCCCGGCAGATCAGCTGAGCACGGTGCTGCGGGAGCAGGCCGCCCTGGCCGCCCAGCCCGAAGGGGCCCCGGCGGATGCCCAAACCTCCCCTGCCCCGGCAGAGCCCTCTGAAAAGAACGTCATCGTGCGGGCGGACAAGGCCACCAAGAGCAGCGCCATCCTGAAGGTGTTCGAGGCGGCCCGCGATGCCGAGTTCACCAAGGTGACCGTGGCCGGTGAGGCCCTGAGCGAGCAACGGCAATCCCAGTTGCAGACCGGCGCCCAGACCGGGATTGGTACGGAGGAACCCTGATGCGAGCCGCCAAGCGCAAGCAAATGTTCAACGAAATCAACATCACGCCGCTGACGGACATCTTCCTGGTGCTGCTCATCATCATGATGGTGGTGGCCCCCATGCTGAACACGTCCGGCCTGAAGCTGGCCGTACCCACGGTTTCCGAGTCCTCCGAGGTGAAGGAGGACCCCAAGACCATCGATCTGAGCATTGATGCCGATGGCACCTACCGGCTGGACGGCAACGCGGTGAGCGCCGTGACCCTGTCCGTGCAACTGCGCCAGCAAAGCGCCAGCCATCCCGACGGGGTGATCATCAAGACCAGCCCGGACGCCACCCATGAGAAGCTGACCTTTGCCATGGACGCCGCCCAGGCGGCGGGCATCCACAAGGTGGCGGTGATGGCCCTGGAGGCGCCAAGCAAATAGCGAGGCCGGCTTGGCCGCCGCCCCGCCCGTGGGGTACAATGCCATGCCAGACCCGTACCATTGGCAGAAGGCATGACAGATGAAGGTGGTTTTTTGCACCGCGGAAGTGGCCCCGTTTTCCCAGGCCGGCGGGCTGGGCGATGTGGCGGGCAGCCTGCCCAAGGCCCTGGCGGCGCTTCCCGACGTGGATGTGACCGTGATTACCCCCATGTACGGCATGATCGACCCCGGGGAAAAAAAGCTCAGCCTCACCGGGCATGCCTTTACGGTGTCCCAGAACGGCTATGACTTCCCTCTGCGCATCTGGCAGGGGCAGTTGCCGGGCAGTACGGTGCCGGTGTACCTGGTGGAGAACTACGACCTGTTCGGCTACCGCAAGCAGGTCTATCCTTACGGGGATGAGAACTGGGAACTGCAGGGCTTCATGGTGTTTTCGGAGGCCTGCTTCGAGCTGCTGCGCCGCCTGAACCTGAAGCCCGACGTGATGCACGCCCACGACTGGCATACCGCCTCCATCGTGACCCGGCTATACGCCATGCGGGGGGTGGACGGCTTTTTCGGGGGAACCCGCTCGGTGCTGACCATCCATAACCTCAATTACCAGGGCGTTTACGGGAATACCAACTGGCTGAAGGAGGGCATCTGGCTTTCCGATGCCCTGACCACGGTGTCCCCCAACTACGCCCGGGAAATCCAGACCCCCGAGTTCGGGGCCGGGCTGGACTGGGATTTGCGGGAGGTGAGCCAGCGGGCCGCCAAGCTTTCGGGCATCCTGAACGGCATCGACACCACCTTCTACAACCCCGCCACCGATGCCTTCATCACCCGGCACTACGATGAGGCCACCTATGCCGCCGGCAAGGCCCAGTGCAAGGAAGCCTTGCAGGTGGAACTGGGACTGCCGGTGGATCCCCAGACCCCGCTGATCGGCTTTGTGGGGCGCTTGACCGACCAGAAGGGGGTGGACATCCTGGTGCCGGCCATGGAGGCCATGCGCGATCACCCGGTGCAATGGGCGCTGCTGGGCAGCGGGGATCCGGCCATGGAAGCTCGCCTGAAGGATTTGAACCGCCATACCGAGCGGGCCCGTAGCTATATCGGCTTTAACACGGCCATGGCCCAGAAAATTTACGCTGGGGCGGACATGTTCGTCATGCCCAGCCGCTTTGAGCCCTGCGGGCTGGGCCAGCTGATTGCCCTGCGTTACGGGTCGGTGCCGGTGGTGCGCGGGGTGGGCGGCCTGGTGGATACCGTGTTTGATGTGCGGGACGATGCCGGGCGGGGCAATGGCTTTGTGTTTCACGAATACAGTCCCGGGGCGCTGGTGCATGCCCTGGAGGCTGCTACGGCGGCCTACCACGATCAGGCCGGCTGGCAGGCCCTGGTGCAGCGCGGCATGCACGAAGATCACAGTTGGGGCCCCAGCGCCCTGGCCTACCGCAACCTGTACGCCCAACTGCTGGGCGTGGCCGCCGGCGCGGCGGGCTGAGCCTTTGACTCATCGGTTGCCTGTGCTATAACCAAAAGTGCCATGGCGAATCTGGTCTCACTCCTACGTACCCTGCTCGGGCTGCTGGTCATCGGCCTGCTGTTTCAGCGCACCCAGGCCGTTTATATCGCCTGCTTCATCCTGACCATCATCGTCATTGCCATGGACGCCCTGGATGGCTACCTGGCCCGCAAGCTGCAGGAGTCCTCCAAAACGGGGGCGCTCATCGACATCCTGGGCGACCGGGTGGTGGAGCAGGTCTACTGGGTGAGCTTCCTGGCCCTGGGCTGGCTGCCCTTGTGGGTGCCGCTGGTGGTCATCGTGCGGGGCATCCTGGTGGACGGGCTGCGCTCCGTGGCCCTGGAGGCGGGCTATACCGCCTTCGGACAGAATACCATGCAGCAAAGCAGGCTGGCGGTGCTACTGGTTGCTTCCAACTTCAGCCGTACCGCCTACGCGGTGGCCAAGGCGGCGGCTTTTGCCTTTCTCATCCTGGGCCATACTCCGGGGCTGGCCGCGGAGACGGCTGCCAACATTACGATTGTCGGCCTGGTGTGCGCCTATATCGCGGTGGCCTTCTGCGTGGTGCGTGGCTTGCCGGTGCTGATCGAAGGGCGGCGCTTTTTGTGGCAGCCCGGATCCGATTTATAATCAGGCCATGACAAAGTTGCGTTTGTTCAATACGCTGAGCGGGAAATTGGAGGACTTCCGGCCCCAGGATGCCGAGGCTGCCGGGCGGGAGGGCCGCCCCGCCCGGGTGAAGCTCTATGTTTGCGGGCCTACCGTTTACGACGAGGCCCATCTGGGCCATGCCCGCTGCTACATCACCTGGGACGTGCTGTACCGCTTCTTAAAGTTCCTGGGCTACGACGTGACCTACGTGCGCAACGTGACGGACGTGGACGACAAGATCCTGAACAAGGCCGATGCCCTGGGCATGAGCCCGGAGGCGGTGGCCGCCCAGTTTTACGACAGCTTTGCAGCCGACATGCGCGCCCTGAACGTGCTGCCTCCCGATGCCGAGCCCCGGGCCACCGCCCACATCCCGACCATGATCGAGGCCATCCAGGCCCTGATTGGCCAGGGGGCGGCCTACGTGACCCCGGAAGGCACGGTGTACTTCCGGGTGGCCGCCAAGTCCGACTACGGTAAGCTGAGCAAGAAGCCGCTGGACGATCTCAAGGCCGGGGCCCGGGTGGAGGTGGATCCGCATAAGAAATCCCCCCTGGATTTTGCCCTGTGGAAGCATGTCGGGGCCGAAGAACAGCAAAAGCCGGGCCATGCCTTCGACTCCCCTTGGGGCAAAGGGCGTCCCGGTTGGCATATCGAATGCTCGGCCATGAACCGGGCGGTGTTCGGCAGCCCGCAGATTGATATCCACGCGGGCGGGGCGGATCTGATTTTTCCCCACCACGAAAACGAGATTGCCCAAAGCGAAGCATGGAGCGGGTGCACGCCCTTTGCCCGCTACTGGCTGCACAACGGCTTTGTGAACGTGAGCGGGGAGAAGATGTCCAAGAGCCTGGGCAACTTTTCCACCATCAAGAAAGTGCTGGAACGCTACGATGCCAACACCATCCGCTACTTCCTGCTGACCAACGGCTATCGGATGCCGGTGGATTTTAATGACGAGGCGCTTGCGAGTGCGGCACGTGCCATGGAACGGATTCATCGGCAACTTCGTGAAGCGTGTAAAAGGTTAAACGTTGATGAGTTACAGGTCAATGAAGATCGGCTTTCTTTGGCTGAGTTTGAGAAAGAGGCCCCAGGGTGGGAAACAAGGGCTGCTTTCAAAGTTCCTGTTGTTAACTTTGAGCTGTTTGTCCAAGATTTAAAACGGGATCTTTCCACTCCTTCGGGGCTGTCTCGTTTACACCAGCTTGCGCCAGAGCTGGACGCAATTGGTCGGGCATGGGATGAAAGGGGACCCGAGAGTTCTTACTTTGATTCCACAGTGAGGGAAAGTTTTATCTTGGTTTTTCGGTTGTCGATTACGGTGTTTACGGTGCTTGGGTTTGATATTTCACTAATATTTGGGGATGCAGCGTCTCTTTCAGAGGCAGATATAAAAACAGTGGAAACACTCCTGCTGAAACGTAAGCAAGCCAAGGCGGAAAAGAATTGGAAAGAGGCAGATGCCATCCGGGAGCAAATTACCCAAAAAGGGTTGAAATTGCTTGACAACAAAGATGGTTCAACAAGTGTTGAGAGTAACGGAGTTGAAGTTCTCCGTGTCTGACTCCACTATAACTGCCCTGCCCCATCCCCGGGCGCTGGCCTTTCTGGGGGATGCGGTTTTTGAGCTGCATGTGCGCCAACTGGCCGTCAGCCAGGGCATGAGCCAATCCGACGACCTGCACCGCTTTACCACTGCCCGGGTGAACGCCGCCCGCCAGGCCAACTTGCTGGCGCTGCTGCACGATCACCTGAGCGAGCCGGAGAGGGACATCGTTCGTCAGGCCCGCAACCAGGCCGTGGGCGCCAGTCGCCGGCACGATCAGGCCCTCTACCGGCAGGCGACCGGCTTCGAAGCCTTGGTGGGCGCCTTGTTCCTTAGCAATCCGGCCCGGCTGCAAGCCGTGTGGCAGCTGCTGGAACCCGTCCTGCGCCTGGATGCGCCGTCGGAAGGCGGATCCGCCGGGCAGGCTTAAGGCTGTGGCAAAGGGGGCTTGGGGGCTGGTTGCCCCGCTCCGCCCAGGCGCTTGATTTTTTGATCCAGGCGGGCATTCAGGTTTTCCAGCCAGGCACGGACTTGCCCCATCACGGTTCGGGCCCGAGCCAGGTCTTTGGGGCGATCCGGCTTCAGCCAGGCTTCGGCCCGGGTCAGGAAGTCCAGGGCCCCGTTGCTGGTGCGGGCCGCCTGATCCAGGATCTGCATTAGCGGCCAGTGGCTGAGGGTTTCCTGGGCGCGTTCCAGCCATGTGCTGACCTCGCTGTGGGCCACGTTGGCCTTGAGCAGCTGGTTGTGCAGGCTGAGGGCTCCGCTGGCGGCCCGGTT
Organism: uncultured Vampirovibrionales bacterium; assembly: GCA_964390635.1. GTDB lineage: Bacteria > Cyanobacteriota > Vampirovibrionia > Vampirovibrionales > Vampirovibrionaceae > CAYMIG01. The sequence goes on from CAYMIG010000012.1 coordinate 11,851, forward strand.
TTCGGTTTGCATGATGCTTCCGAACGAGGCCAGGTTGTCCCGGATGCCATACAGCATGGCCCGCAGACGGCGGGGCTCCGTGGCGGCCCGGGCTTCGGGCATGCCGTCGTTGAACTTGGAGAGGGTGCTTACCACCTCGGTGGTTGCCGCGTTCAGCTCGCTTTGGATGCTGGCCAGCTTGCGGCTGCTGTCGTCCAGGAAGCCCTGGCTCTTGCGGGTCCACTGGTGGGCTTGGCGAATGTTCACCTGCAATTCCTCCACCGGCTTTTTCTTGCCGAAGAAGTCGGCCAGGTTCTCCGCCCCCTCTTGCAGGTCCTGTAAAATGTCCATCTGGTAGTTCATGTTGTCTTTCAGGCGCAGGGGTTCCTCCACCAGGTAGAGCGGCTTGCCCTGCACCCGGGGGCGGGGCACGTCGGGGGGCACCACCTCAATGCACTTGGCCCCCACCAGTCCGGTAAACTGCACCGTGAACATGGAACCCGAGGGAATTTTGAGGGCCTGCCGGTTGGTGCGCACGGTGATTTCCACGTGGTCTTTTTTCAGGCGAATTTTGTCCACGTAGCCGATTTCGGTACCCATCATGCGCACCAGGGAGCCCCGGGTGATTTCGTTGGCGTCATGGAATTGCAGGGTAATGCGTTCCCCCTGGGCGATGGGCAGCGCCACGGCCCACAGGTAAAGGCCGCCCGCCAGCAGCAGCGCCAGCGCACCCCACAGTAGCAAGTCTGATATAATGGCCCTGTTGTGCATACGGTTTCCAGCATACCGTAGGATGGTGGATTTTGGATAGATCAGAGGGCGTGCAAACCGCAACGGCGTCTCCCCCCGAGGCCCCGGCTTCCGCGCCCCTTTTTGCCATCCCCCTGCCGCCCTGGGACATGTACACGGTGTTCGTGTCCCTGGTATCGGGCTACTTGCTCATTCCCATCCTGGTGTCCAACGTGCTGCAAATTACCTATCCCTTCATCACCCCCGCCGGGCAAATCTGGGCGGAGCAGGCCACCACCGTGTTCACCTGGTTTGCCATTTTCGGTTTCCTGGCCTGGCGCTACCGGGTGAACCTGTGGCATTACCTGGGGCTGGAGTGGAACCGCCCGGCCCGCTACTACCTGTGGCAAAGCACCCTGGTGCTGCTGATGCTGGTGACCCTGATGGTGCTTTACAACCTGGCCTTGCGCTACCTGCTGGGGGCCAAGCCGGACAACCCATACGATGCCTTTACCTCCAACGAGGTGGTGGTCATCACGGTGTTTGCGGTGCTTAGCGCCCCCATCCTGGAGGAGCTGATCTTCCGGGGGCTGGTGCAGGGCACCTTTCACAAGGTGGCGCCCCCGGTGCGGGCCATGCTTTCCACCTGCCTTGTTTTTTTGCTGGTGCACGGCAATTATTTCGCCGTGCCGCACGCCCTGGTGTATGTTTTTGTGGTGTCCCTGGTGTTGGGTTACTGGCGGGAGCGCACCCAGTCCCTGATTCCCGGCATGGCCGGGCACCTGTTCAACAACGTCATTGCCTCGGCCATGCTGTTGTGGGGGCTGGCCCAGCACCGCTAGGATCCCGAAGAAAAAGAAAACCGCAGGTGGATGAAGACCTGCGGACTCGGTTCAAGGAAGAGTGGACGCTTAGACGATTTGGATAATGGTCTGCATCACTTCGCTCTGGGTGCGGATGACCCGGCTGGAGGCTTCCAGCCCGCGCTGCGAAATGATCATGTTGGTGAACTCGCCGGCGATGTCCACGTTGGAGGATTCCAACGCCCCGGCAGTGATGCTGCCCCGGGCGCCGGCCCCGGCGATGCCGAAGTTGGTCTGGCCGCTGTTGGCCGAAATCAGGAAGTTGTTGTTGCCGTCGTACAGCAGGCCGGCGTTGTTGGTTACGGTGGCCGACTGCAGTTGCAGCTGCATGCCTTCCATCGCGTTGGCCAGCGGGGTGGGGGTGCCGCCGGTGAAGACGGCCAGGCCGCCGGCCAGCTGCGTGCACTGCCCGTCATCCAGGGCAGTCACGTTGTTGGCGGCAAAGGTCTGCTGCTCGTAGGTTTGGTGGATGATTTCGGTGCGGGCCGTGGTGGGATCGGTACTCACCGTGGAGGCGTCGGTGCGCACGGTGATGCGATCCCCGTTGGAGTAGACGGCGGTGATGGCACCGGTGGGGCCAATCGAGAAGCTGCGCAGCTGCACGGTGTCAATGCGCTGGCTAGCGGCCCCGGCATTCTGCACGGCGGCAAAGTCGGCAGCCACCGACGCCGTGGTGCCGAAGTGGGTTTCCAGCACGGTGAAGCCGTCAGGGGCAATGTCCTTGCAGATGTTGAATTCCAACGGGATGTTGATGCGGCCCAGGGTGGTCACCGAGCTGTCGCTCAGCTGCGAGGTGCCCCGCACCCGGTTGCCCGAGGAGGTGACCAGGTTGCCATTGGAATCCAGGCTGAAGTTGCCGGCCCGGGTAAGGTAGAAGTCGGTGGAGTTGTTGCCGGTGTTGGTATCGACCCGCTCTACGGCGAAAAAGCCGTCGCCGTTAATCAGCAGGTCGGTGTTGCGCCCGGTAAACTGTGCCCCACCCTGGCTCCAGTTGGAGGCAATCTCCGACACCAGGGCGCCGTTGCCTTGCTGCATGGGGTTTACGCCGCCCAAAATCCCGTTGGGGCCTTGTCCACCGCTGAAGGTGGTGGCAAACACGGTGGCAAAATTGGCCATGCTGGACTTGAAGCCCAGGGTGTTGACGTTGGCGACGTTGTTGGAGATGACGTTCAGCCGGGTCTGGTTGGCCCGGATGCCGGAGACGGCCGTAAACATCCCTTGAGTCATTGATTTACCTCCACTTGTCTCTCTGTTGCTTTCTCTGTCTGAACTTGTGGTTCGTTAAAGTCGTGATCCCTCTCGCACTCTCCTGGTTAGTTTCCTCCTACGTTTTCTGCCAGCGGGGCCGGCGGGGTAATAATCTGGCGAATTTGCTCCACGTCGTAATAGTTGTTGCCGATTTTGGCCAGGGCCTTGCCGTGCACCCGGTCGAACTGGACGCTTTCCACCACGCCGGTGACGGTCTTGGGCAGGTTGGTCTCGAAATCCCATTCCGGGTTGCCGGAGCGGTTGGTATTGAAGTCCCAGCGCGCGTCCACCAGCTCCACGGTCTTGCCGATCATGTTGCTGGCCTGGGCAAAGGTGTTGGTTTCCACCATGCGGTTCATCTGGTCGGCCTGCTCCAGTTGCAGTTGCTGCGAGAGCATCTGGCTCATGTCGGTGCTGGGGTTGGTGGGATCCTGGTATTGCAGCTGGGCCATGATCAGTTGCAGGTAGCTGTTGCGATCCAGCCGGTTGCTGCCCAGGTTGTTCCGGGAGTTCTGGAACTGGATGCGGTTGGTGTCGTTTTGCAGTTGGGTGAGTGCGCTGCCGGCGTTGATGCTCACGTCTCGTTCCCTCTCTCTGTTTTAGGCAAGTACACTGATGCGGCCGTTTTCGTTCAGGGTCGCCTCTGGCCGCTGGATGGTCTCGGCCAGGTCGGCGGCCTGGTTCGGCGCGCTGGCGTAATGGGTGCGCGGGGCGGCTTGCGGGGACTGCCCGGCGGGGCCTTGTCCCGGCTGGCCCAAGTTAAACCCGCCCGGGGTCTCCTGGCCGAATTGCCCGGCGTGTTGCCCGCCTTGCTGGGCGGTATTCTGTTGCTGGGGCTGGCTGAACTGCTGGCCAAAGTCGCCGCCGCCCCGGGTTTCGTTGCGGGTGTCGGCTGCCGTGGCCATTACCACGCTCAGGCGCTCAATGCGCACCCCCTGGGCTTCCAGGGAGTCTTTCAACTGGTGCAGTTGCTGTTGCAGCACTTCATGGCTTTCCGGGTTGCTGGCAATCAGCCGGGCGCTCAGCTCGGTGGTGCCGCCCACGTTGCGGCTCACCAGGTTTACCCGCACTTCGCCCAGGTTATCCGGGTTCAGGCGGATGGTCAGTTCCTTGTGCCCGTTTTTCACGCTGTAGGCGGTGCCCTCCACCACCTGATCGCCCAGGGCCTCGGCCCGGGGATGAAAAAGAGGCGTGCTGGGCGGGGCGGCCTTGCCGGAAGCATCCGCCGCCGGGGTCTGGTTGGGTGCGCCCACTGCGGGCAGGGCGGCCTGGGAGGCGGATGAGGCATCCGGGGCTGGGCCCATGTCGAGGGCGGTGACGTCCACCGGCATGTCGGCGGGCAGGGTTGCCGGCTCATGCAGCGGCTGGGGCTCGGTGGCATGGGGATGGCGGGGTGGCTCGCCCGTCTCGTGGACGGCTGCGTCCAGCGCCAGCCCATGCGGGCTTTGTGTCGGCTGGCTGGCCTCCTCCACCGGGGCCGCCTGGGCGATGGAAACGGCCAGGGGCAATTCCGTCCTGGACGGTGTTTCGCCCCTGGCGGGTGTTTCCATCATGGGAGGTGGAGGGAGGGGGAGTGAATCGGTTTCTGCGGGGGCCGGCATGCCCGACGCTTCGTTGGCAGCCGGTTGGGTGCCCGGAGAGGCCTTACCCTGGGACTCAGGATGCAGGGCTCCTTGCAGGTTTTGCTGGAAGGCGGGTTGCACGGCCAGGGTCTGGGCCGGCGGGGCCGCCGGAATGCTGGGGGTGGCGGGCAGCGGCAAGGCGACCGCTTCCGGCTGGGTGCCGACGGCATGCGCCGGGACCGGTTTCTCGGGGGGGAGCGGAACGGCAATCTGGGCGCGCACCTGGAGCTCCACCGCCGAGACGGGCAGGGCCACCGGGCCGGGCGGGCTGGCCGCCGGGGCCTGGGGCAGGGGAGCCTCTTGGGCGGCGGCATCCGGTGCTTTCTGCTTGTGCGGGGCGGGATCGTTCGCCGGGGGCGTGTCCTCCGCCTGGCCGGCTTCACCGGGGGTGGGGACGACGACGGCTGGCTGGCTGGCCAGGGCGGCCTTCGTGTCCGGCTCCGAACGGTGCTCATCCGGCATGGGTTGCTCTGCTGGCCGGGGCTTGGGGGCTTCCGCGGTGAGGGTGTCCGGGGCATCGCTGCCCTGGGCGACGGGAGTCTCCGGCGGGATGGGCAGCTGCTGCGGGAGCGGTTCCGTTTTGGGGGCCGCCGGGTTTTCCGGCGCCACGGCTTGGGTGGTGGGGGCGGCGGGAGCCTGGGTTCCCGCTGGGCCGGGGGCTACAGGGGCCAGAATGGTGCTATGTTGGGGCAAGTCGGGGGTGGCAGGCGGGGTGGCTAGGGCCAGCCAGTTCAGGGAGCCGGGGATTTCCCCGCTGCCGGTCTGGGCCGGGGCTTCGCCGGTGGCGGCGACTTCCGTTGGCGCCTCCGGGCTGGGGGCCAGGTTATTTTGCAGCAGGGCCAGCAGGCTGGTGCCAGGGGCCGGGGCATTCTGGGCCGGTGGGGTCGCCTGGGCGACCAGGGCTTGGTTCAGCAGCTCGCCGAACTGGCCCGCCTCGGCCATGGCCTCGGCATCCGAAGCGCCGCTGGCCGGAGCCGCCATCAGCGGGGATCCGGCGCTTGCCATCTGGGTCATCAGTTCCAACGGTAACTGCATGCTTGCTTTCTCTGCTTTCCCTTTGAATTTGCTATCCGTTTGCTTGGCGTATCTTGCGGTTCAGGGCCAGTTCGGCCAGGAATTCCTCTTCGGCCTTTTCGATTTTTTTGCGGTAGCGGGCGTAATCCTTGTCTTTCAGTACATCCAGTGATTTTTTGCGGATGAGGGCCTGTTTCAGCTCCTCGCGGGCCAGGGCCAGGCGTTGCTCCTGTTGCAGCAACAGCTGGTGTTCCTGGAAGCGGAATTGCTTCAAACGCCACAGGTAGTTGGGAAAATTGCGGATTTTGACCGGATCCAGCCGGGCCTCGCTGACGGCTTGCTGTTGCTCAAGAAGGGCCTGCTCAATCGCTGCGTCGTATTCCTGGATGCGTTGCAGGATGTCCAGCCGTTTCTTCTCTTCTTCGGCAACCCGCTGCTGGGCTCGGTTCAGCTGCTCGGCCCGGTAGTCCAGGACCGTCTGCAACCGGAAACGGTATTGCTTCACGGCAATGGGTGAATTCTCCTTTGCAAGATTTCTGGATTTCTCTCTTTTGGTGGTAATCGCCGACCGCATCCTGGATCAGGGATGCATCGGCCCCTTCGAGACCGGATGGTTCACTATCCAACTTAGGGCATGCCCATCCGGCTTTCCTCGTTCAAGCGGTGGATCCTGCGGAATCTCAACCGTTCGGTGGACGGGGGCATGGCTGCCCGTGGCCCGGATGCCGCCACTGGCGCCAATTTGGCGGGGGCGCAAAGCCCCGCCGACATGTGGTATAGTGAAGCCATATGGCCCCGTAGTTCAGTTGGATAGAACGTCTCACTCCTAAGGAGAATGTCGGTGGTTCGAGTCCGCCCGGGGCTGTTTTCCATCAAAGGGATCCTGCCATGGTGGACACGTCGCATCCCCCGCATGATACGGAAAAAATCATCAGCGTTTACCAGGGCCGCCTGCGGCTTTATCACGGGCTGAGCTGGTTTTTGTGGATCATTGCCGGGGCGGTGTTGGCGATTGCCCTGCTTTATAAAAGCGACCTGATGATGATTGCGGCGGCGGTGCTGATGCTGTCCAAGTGGCTGGTGCTGGACATTGTGTGCCAGTCCCTGTTTCGGTGTCCCCGCTGCGGGCTGACCATTGGGCGGGTGGGCATGCCCTGGCAAAACCTGGGCTCCCTGGATGTGTTGTCTTGCCCCCATTGCCAGGCCACCCTGAGCAGCGAGCTGGCCCAGGAGCAGGAGAGCTTCCATTAGCCGGCTGCCCCGAACCCCGGCCCGCCTTTGCCGTCATCGATTTCCTGCCCTGTCCCGACCCCCGACCGAGAAACGCTCCCATGTCCCAGGTGCCTGCCTTCGATCTGAAAACCGCCCTGGCCCGGCTGCCCGACTTGCCGGGGGTTTATCGCATGTACGCCGCCGGCGGGAGCCAGGAGGTGCTGTACGTGGGCAAGGCCAAGAACCTGAAAAACCGGGTGCGCACCTATTTTCAGAATCCGGAGGGCCTGGCCCCCAAGGTGCGGGTGCTGATGCAGCAGGTGGGCCGCTTCGACTACATCGTGACCGACAGCGAGATCGAGGCCCTCATTCTGGAAGCCAACCTCATCAAACAGTACCGGCCCAAGTACAACATCCTGATGCGGGACGACAAGAAGTTTCCCTGGATAGGCCTCAGCGCGGAGCCCTTTCCCCGGCTGTTCATCACCCGGGAGCCCTCGGGCCGGGGACGCTTTTTCGGCCCCTATGCCAGCAGCGCCAGCATGTACACCACCCTGCGGGTCATCCATAAGCACTTTCCGCTGCGCCAGCGCCGCAAGCCGCTTTTCAAAAACCGTCCCTGCATGAATTACTTCATCGGCACCTGCTCCGGCCCGTGCCAAAACCTGGTGAGCGAGGCCGAATACGCCGAAGTGGTCCGGCAGGTGGAGCTGTTTCTGAAAGGCAAGGCCGACGATTTGCTGGAGCTGCTGGCCGGCGAGATGCAACGGGCCAGCGAGGCCCTGAATTTTGAGCTGGCCGCCAAGCTGCGCGATCGTTATGCCGCCGTGCAGGAGGTGGTGGCCCAGCAAAAAATGTTTTATCCCGATGCCTCCGTGAACCAGGACATTGTGGCCGCCGCCGACGATCCCCGCCGTATGGCCGTGGTGGTGCTGAATATCCGCCGGGGCAAACTCATTGGCAGCCGCCCGCATGAAATCCCCCTGCGGCACGAAACCACCCCGCAAGAGGCTTATGCGGCCTTTGTCAGCCAGTACTACCAGGACGAGGATCCGGGCGATCTGCCCGATGAAGTGCTGTTGCAGTATCCCTTGGAGGATGAGGCCCTGCTGGAGCACTGGCTGCGCGAAAAGCGGGGGCGCAAAGTCCAGCTCACCTTGCCCCGCAAGGGTACCAAGCGCGAACTGCTGGAGCTGGGCATGCGCAACGCCCGGGAAATCCTGGAGCAGGCCCAGTCTTATGAGGCCAAACAGCACCGCAACGACCCGGCCCGGGCGCTTTTGGAACTGCAGGAAATGCTGAACCTGCCCCGGTTTCCGGCCCGCATGGAATGCTACGACATCTCCCACTTTCAGGGGGACCAGACCGTGGCCTCCATGGTGGTGTTTACCAACGGGGTGCCGGACAAAAAAGCCTACCGCCGCTTTAAAATCCAGGTGGCCGAGGGGCAGCCCGACGATTTTGCCAGCATGCACGAGGTCATCCGTCGCCGCTTTGCCCGCCTGAACGAGCCGGGCTGGGAGGCGCCCGACCTGGTGGTGATTGACGGGGGCAAGGGGCAGCTTTCTTCCGCGGTGGCCGCCCTGGAGGCCCAGGGTGCGCCGGATCAGCCCATCATCTCGCTGGCCAAGAAATTCGAGGAAGTGTTCCTGCCCGGCCAAAGCCGCCCGGTGCTGCTGCCCCGCACCGCACAGGCCCTGTTTGTGCTACAACAGATCCGGGACGAGGCCCACCGCTTTGCCATCACTTATCACCGCACCCTGCGCGGCAAGGCTGCCATCGCTTCTGCGCTGGACGGGATTGAAGGAATCGGCGAAAAACGCCGCCAGGTGCTGCTGGCCCACTTTGGCAGCATGGCCGGCATTCGCAAGGCCAGCCTGGAGGCGCTTGCCAAGGTGCCCGGCATGACCCGTCCCGCCGCCCGCAAGGTGTATGAGGCCCTGCATGGCGGGGCCGTCATGGCCGACCTTTGATTTCGGGCCCGGTTTGCTTTAGCATGGGCCCGTTGCAAGCGATTCATTCAAGGGGGAATATCCATGGTTCGCGTTTCGCCTGGGCTGCCGTTGGGCCTTTGTGCGCTCCGTCCGGGGCATGTCCATCCCGTCCGGGCTGGGGTGCCGGATCGGGTCACGTTTGGGCGGGATCTCACCCCCAAGCCGCCCAGCCACCTGCGGACGGTCCGGGTGGACAGCCCCTGGCTGGATCGCCTGCCGGCGGCGGCGCGTCCCCAGGCCCAGGAACACCTGGACACCATGGGCCGGTTGCTGAAAGAGTTGACGGAGGTTTACTATTCCGAATGGATTCGGCGGTTTAACGAGGCCAAGACGGCTTTCCAGCACCTGGTGGCCCGCCAGATCCAGGGCTTGCCGCAAGGCTACGATCCGCGTCGGGCCTATCGCCGCCTGTCGCTGGGTGGCGCCAGGCCGGTGACTTTCGATGTGACGCTTTCGCACCCCAACCTGCTGGAGAACCGTAACCTGCGCAACCTGGATCTGGGCGGCATACGCTTGCGCAGCGCCGACGGGCTGCCGGTGTCCATGCGCCAGGCCCGGTTGCAAAAGGCTAACCTGACCGATTTTTTGGCCGTTCCCGGCCTGGATCTGCGGGGCGCCGAGTATGACCGGGAAACCCGCCTGTTTCACGGCCCCCGCCCGAAGCGGGCCGGCATGGTGCTGGCCGCCAAGGGGTATGAAAAAGGCCCCTGGATGGCCTATGCCAACCTGTTCGAGGAATGGCCCCGGGGGGTGGCGGGCCGGGTGCGGCGGTGGTGGGGCCTGCGCGGTCAGCACTGAAAAATCCCGCTGCCAAAGGAGGTGCTTGTCGCGGGGATCGATCACAGTAAAGGGGCAAGCGTTGATTGAAGGGCCATGCATGTCCCCGTTTTCATGGCTGGCGGGCCTTCTGGGCCGGCGGCCACAGGATACCTCCCCGTCCAAGGCCCCACCGGGCCCCGGTGTGGGACAGCCGCCACTGGCCGAGGTTATTCTGGCCGGCCTGGATCCGGTTTCCGGGATGCTGCCTTCCGAAGGGTACGCCCTGCCGGATGACGAGCGGGCCATGCGCGACGGGCTGCGCTGGGCTCCCGGGGCCATGGATGGGACGTGGGGCCACCATATGGGGGCGCAGTCCGATCCGGCCCGGGTGGAAGCCTTGTTCCGCTTGGTGAACCAGGCCCTTCGCCGTCCGGGGGATTCCCAGCGGCAGGCCTTGTACCGTGCGCTTCGGGAAGCGCCGGTGCTGAACGTGGTGGACGGGGTGTTGGAAACGCTGGCCGATGATCCGGGCGTTCCCCGCGCTGCGCTGCGGGAGCTGGCCCTGTGGCTGATCACCCGCGCCCCCGATCGTGAACCGTTGAAGTTTGGCATCGCCTTGCTGGGGCCGGTGCGCCAACCGGAGGATGAGCCCCTGTTGCTGGCCCTGGGCGCGCATGACGAGTTTACCCTGTATGCGGCCACCGCCTTGCAGCAGAACCAGCCGGATCCGGCAAGGGTGTTGTGGGCCTTGGCCCGCCGGACACGGGGTTGGGGACGGATTCATACCGTAGGACGGCTGGCCCGGCTGCCCGGGCTATCCCCAGAGGTGCAGGAATGGCTTTTGCGGGAAGGGTTTCAAAATAACACCATGCCGGAATACCTGGCCTATGCCTGTGCGGTGGGGGGATGCTTGCATGAGCGGCTGCGGCAGGCGGACAGCGTGGATGACGACCTGATGAAAAGCACGGGGGACTTGCTGCTTGCCCTGATTCAGGGCGGCCCGGCAGAGGACATGGATGATTATCCCCAGGGGGCGGTGGCCGTGGAGGCCTGGCTGTCGCTGCTGGAGTCCAGGCCCCTGGCAAGCCTCGACTGCCTGGTTGCAGTGGGCGCCATCCGGGATTTCATCGATGCAGACGCGGCGGATTGGGCCGCCCGCGAGAAGCACGGCTGGCATGCCATCCGGCGGAACCGGGTGCGTCATCTCTGCGGGCGCATTATGGCCCAGCCACACTGGAGGCCGCTGGTGCAGCAGGGCATGACTTGCGGCTTTCAGCCGATGGTGTTGTTTTCGGCCCGGTTGTTGGGCGGGACGGATCCCTGGCCCTGGATTTGGGAGTGCCTGCGGCGAGCGCCCCGGGATCCGGGCCTGTGGGCCCATATCATGCAGGAATGCCCGGAGTCGCACCTGCCGGAAGTCCTGGCCCTGGCGGAAAACAGCCTACCCTTGGAGGCCATGGCCTCCGGCCCTGCGGATGAACTGGGCCTGGGGCCGGGGTTTGAGCCTTACCATTGCCTTGACGTCATCTTGCAACGGCTGAAGGATTTCCCGGGGGCCGGCCAGCCCCTGGTAATGACCGCCCTGAACGCCCCGGTGATTCGCAACCGCAACCTGGCCCTGCAGGTTTTGCAGGCGTGGAGCTGCCCGCTGGATGCCCCATGGCGCGCGACGCTGGAGCAATTGCTGTTTCGGGAGCCCAACCCGGATACCCGCGAGCACATCAAGCGCCTGCTGCGATCGCAGCCAGCAGCGCAGCCTCCGGGGGAACCCGGCCCCCGGGTTTCCTAACGGGTGCGCCAGCCCACCTCGTCCAGCATATCTTTCAGCACATCCGGCACCGGAACCTGGGAAACCCGCCCGTTGTCGGGATCCGTCCACCGGCAGCCCAGCGCATAGCCCCGGAACACTTCCTTCAGCAGGGTGAAGTAGAAGAGCAGCACCCCTTTGGGCAGGGCCAGGAACTCGTCCATCCAGTGCTGCTGGTGCTCGGGCATGGCGCTCAGCCAGGGCCTGCCTTCCGCATCCACGGAAAACGGCGGCAGGGCGCGGATAAGCCCGTTATGCACCACCTGCACCATCAGGCAGCCGTGGTGAAATACCAGCATCGCATCGCCAAAGCGGACTTTATAGCGGTGGGCGCGGCCATGCAGGACATCCCGCACCTTGTCCACATGCGGCGCGCTCAGGGTACGGTAATCCGTAATCAAGCCTAGTAAGGTCATTTCCCGGACAAGTGCGTCGCGGTCATGCGTGGATTGTGGCATAGCAAAACCCCACCTATGTTACAAAACTCGTCTCTTCAGCAATTTCAGTGACATGATTCTATCACCAAGCCGCCCCGGTTTGAGACTCTCTGAAGAAATATTGAGTCGGTCAAAAAATGCTAGAATGCCAATGGGACGTTGTCCGCATTTCGGCGAGGGATAGCTGTGGAGGCCGGTTCAGGCGAGGAACGCAACATCTATAACATCCGGGTGGCCCTGGTGTCCACCGGGCTTTCGCATATCCAGCGCGGCTACGAGACGTTCATCCAGGATCTGTATGAAACCCTGAAGGACGTGGGTTCGGTGACCCTGTTCAAGGGCTCCGGGTGGTCGGCCCCGCCGCATATTTACACCGTGCCCGCCCTGCACCGCAACAGCCCCTGGACCCGCTGGCTGGCCCCGGACAGCGAATTGTCCCGCTACCGCTACGAGCAGCTTTCCTTTGCCCTGATGGGCTGGCTGGGCGGCTACTGGCAGAACTACGACGTCATTCACTTTTGCGATCCCGCCTTTGGCAATGCCCTGCTGCGCTTGCGGCGCCTGTTCAAGTACCGCTACAAGCTGCTGTTTGCCAACTGCGGGCCCGCCGAACCCGAGGACTACCAACGCTTCGACTACATCCAGGAGTTTACCCCCGCCTACCTGGAAAAGGCCCGCCAGCTGATCCGAAAAACCCGCCTGTTTCTCATCCCCATGGGGGTGTGGGCGGAGCGGTTCAGCAGTGGCCCGGATCGGGCCGCCCTGCGCACCCAGTACGGCCTGCCCCAGGACAAGCTGGTGGTGCTGTGCGTGGCCTCCCTGGATGAGCCCTACAAGCGCCAGGACTTTCTCATCCAGGCCCTGGCGGATCTGGATCACCCCGATCTGTTCCTGCTGCTGGTGGGACAGAACCAGGACAGTCCCAATGCCCGGCAACTGCTGGCCATGGCCCAGGAAAAACTGCCCGGGCGCTTCAAGTACCAGACCGTGCCCTATGCCAGTATTCCGGAAGTGTACCAGGCCAGCGACATTTTTGTGCTGCCCTCCCTGCATGAGGGCTTTGGCAAAGTGTACCTGGAGGCCATGGCGGCCCGCATGCCGCTGTTGTGCCATGATTCCCCCAACACCCAGTGGATTGTCCGCGATCCGCGCTGCCATATCAACATGGAGCACCCCGAGGCCCTCAGGCAGGCCCTGGCCGCCCTGCACGACGGCCCTCGGCTTACGCCCCTGGCCCGGGATATCGCCGACGCCAACTACGAGTGGGTGCGGCAAAACTACCACTGGTATCGCCTGCGGGGCGACTACATCCGCATGTACGAGCAAATGATGCTCTTGCCGGTATAGGCCATGGACGGAACGCAGAGGGCCCAGGCAGCGGAACCCGCGCAGACCCGGGGCAAAAACCTGCTGGTCAATTATATCAGCCTGCTGGGCGGCAGTGTGGGGGCCAAGGCCATGTCCCTGCTGACCGTGCTGATGCTGACCCGGGCCCTGGGGGTGGCCGACTTTGGCCGCTATTCCCTGGTGTTCAGCTACTGGGCCTTGCTGAACACCTTGGTTGACCTGGGCGTCACCCAAATTCTTGGCCGCGAAATCGCCAAGAACCCGGCCAGCGCCCGTCCCGGCATCGAGGCTGCGGTGTATCTGCGCCTGCTGGGCTGCGCCGTGTTTTTACCCCTGGGCTTCTTGCTGGCGGGCCCCCTCAACCTGGACCTGTCGCTGGCCCTGGCGGTGGGTTACGGCATCCTGGTAGGCTTTGAGGCTTTTTACGACGCCTACTTCAGCGCCACCATGCAGCTGGATCGCAACGCCCGGGCCCGTCTGCTTTCCAGCGCCCTGGGGGTCATCCTGATGGGGGCGGGCGTGCTGCTGAAGGCGCCCTTGGGGGTGATTGTGCTGATTGGGCTGAGCCAGCCCCTGTTGAAGTTCGTGTTCGATTTCCGTTACGCCCCGTTTCAACTCCGGCTGCATCCGCCCCAGGCCGAGCGCATCCGGCAGTTTGCCCGGGATGGCTGGCCCCTTTGGCTGCTGGGCATCCAGTACATCCTGCTGGCCCGGATCGATACTTTTATGCTGCAAGTGCTCTCGCCCACCGGCAACTACGACCTGGGCCTCTATTCGGCGGCCTTCCGCTTCTCCGAAATTATGGCCCTGCTCATCAATGCGCTGTGCCCGGCCATGCTGCCCCTGCTGGTGGCGAATATGCATGCCCCCGAGCGCATCCGCTTCCTGGCCAGCAGCGGCCTGCGGCTTATCCTTGTTGTGCTGATGGCCATGAGCCTGTTCATCTTCTGGTACGCCCCCTGGATCGTGCGCCTGTACGGACCGGGTTACGAGGCCGCCGCCGAAAGCATGCGCATTCTCATCTGGTCCCAGATGCTGGTGGCGGTCAACTCCCTGTGCTATCAGCTGCTGGTGGTCTACAACGTCCAGGGGCGCTGGCCGCTGATTCTGTCCAGCCTGTTTGCCACCGCCCTGAATATCGGGCTGAACGCGCTATGGATTCCCTCCCTGCGGGCGGTGGGGGCTTCCTGGGCCACCGTGGTAACCGAGCTGGCCATCGTGGTGATGATGCTGGGTTTTATTGCCCGCTACACCCCCTTGCGCCTGTTTCGGGACGTTGTGCTGATTGAGCTGCTGGCCGGCCTGGCCTGCCTGCCGATCCTGCCCCTGGGCGACCGCTTCGGCCTGCTCAGCGTGCTGTTGTTTGTGGGGCTGGTGTTCGCTTTTCGGCTGATGACCCCGGAAACAATCAGGCGTTTGGCCCTTGAACGGCTACATGCAGACCCTCCGAGTCCCACGTCATCCGAAGGGTCGGCCCCGCCTCCAGGGTAAGCGCCACGCTTTCGCCCAGACGCTGGTGGGCCGGGCGCGCTCCCCCCACATAAGGCACCAGCACCCAGCCAAAGCAATCTTCCAGCCGGGGGGTCATGGCAATCACCTGCCCGGGTGCGGCCTGCGAAAAACCCGGGCTGAGGAGGTTCAGGTGGCCGTGCCGCCAGGGGGAGTGCCCGGTCCACTCCAGCTTGCGCCCGCCAAAGGGCAGTACCAGCAGGCAGTCCCCCAGCATAAAGGCATCCTGGGCATACTCAATATCGCAATCCACCGGCACGTGCAGCAGGGAATAGCACTCCCGCCCGGCGGGAGCCAGGTGGCGCACCCAGTCCTGAACCACCCACAGGCGGTTCAGCACCGAGTACACCGAGCGCTGATGGTGGTAGCGGTGGTTGTGGTTTTCGTAGGAGATGGTGGCCTTGGCTCCGCCCTCATCCGAAGCCATCTCGCAGCCCTGGTGCTCCGGGTATTCGGCCACCCGGAAGGAGCCCCAGAGTTCGGCCTGTTCTTCCCCCGGAACCCACAGGGTGTTGTGGGCGGCGGTACCCCGAAAATAGTCCCGTTCCGGGCCGGGGCGGTATTCGGTAATGCCGGCGTCCACGATGATGGGTTGGTTGCCCACGTGTACCTCGAAACTGCCCATGTCGCAATGGCTGTGGGCGGGCAGGCGGCGGGGGGCCAAGTCCCCCACGTCCACAATCAGGCTGGCATGGGGCTGGGCGATGTTGAACCGGCAGAATCCGGCTTGAGGCAGCCCCTGGAAGGCTTCCGGCCTGGGCGGGTAGGCAGTCATGGTGGTACCCGGCGAGTCTTCCAACACGGCGCTTGCGTGAATCTGAACCGCAAAAAGGGACGGGGTCTGTGGCCCGGAGGAATCCCCAAACAGGGCCACCTGGCCGGAGCAGTGGTAGACCACGGGCAGGGCGGCCAGCATCTGCCGGGCCAACGCGCGCAGGGTTTCCAGGGCCTCGGCCCGGCCGGGGAGATCGTCCTCCAGCCAGCCCAGCAGGCTGAGGCAATCCAGCAAATCGACCAGCACCCAGGCGTGGTACATGGGGGTGCGCTCCATGTGGAAGCCGTCCGTCAGCACTTGCGAGGCGAAGGACTGGGGCAGCCACCGCAGGAGCTTGGCCTGCCAGCGGCGGGCGGTGGGGGCCAGGGCGGGCTGGTGGGCAAAAAACAGGCTGGCGGCCAGCCATGCCTTCAGGTTGCGGATGAGGTGGTTGCCCTGCACGTCGGTTTCCGGGAAGCGGCTGAGGTAGTGGGCGTCCTGGTAGTAATGGCCTACAAAGGCCTGCCGGAACCCGGGCGGGGTTTGGCCCAGCAGGGGCTGCAGCTCGAAATAGACCAGCAGCCGGCGGGCCACCCCATACACCGACCAGTTGCGGGTGGCTTCCGGCAGCTCCCAGAACAGGGTCATTTGCCGGATGATGAGGGTGATGTCGTCCGGGTGGGTTTCGGGCTCGCGTCCGGCCTGGTAGATGAGGGGCAGCAGGAATTCAAGATAGGCGTAATTTTCTCGCCACAAATCGCTTTGATCGGCCAGCAGGGCCTGCAAGGCCTGGGCATCGGCGGGCAGGGAAAAGGGGGTGTTCAAAATAAACCCCTTCTGCCCCTCTCGCAAGTCTTGCAGGCGCTCCTGGCTGGCGGGATGATCCGCGTTGAATTGCAGTCGATCAAAGAGGGGAATGAAGAAAACGGGCTGATTGGTTTGCCAGGCCGTTTGCAGCGCGGCGGGAACCGGGGGAGTCCGGTAAAAGCGGCGGCGAACCCGGCGCTCCAGCCGGTGGTACAGCGCGGAAACCGGGAAGTGCCGCACGGTCCGCAGAAAACGGATCACACCCGCCCTCCCGGCCCGGCTCCTATATCTGGGGGATTTTTCAGCATAAATCCATTATAGGGGCAGTCGAAGCGCCCCGGGGTGCTACAATTCAAAAACAGCGTGGAGATTTCGGTATGATCGCTGAACCAACGACAGCCCCCCGGTTCAGGTTCTCCTGGCCCCATGGCGGATGGGTATTGGCCTGTCTGCTTTGCTTGTGCGGCCTGCTTCCGGCGGCGTGGGCGGAGCAGGCTGTGGGCCCGGCTGCCTCTGCCGCAGTCAGCGCCGGCGCCAACCTGGATAGCGGCTACATCCTGGGGCCCGGCGATGAGATCAGCGTGGATGACGTGAACATGGGGCGGGTCACCGAGTCCCAGATCAAAATCCTGGCCGACGGCACCGTGGATCTGCCCCTGGTGGGCCAGGTGTCGGTGGTGGGCATGACCGTGGACGAGGCCCAGGCCATGCTGAACGAGGCGTATGGCCGTTTCTACGTCAACCCCGCCATTGCCTTGCAGGTGCTTTACCAGCACCCTTTGCGCTTCTACGTGAAAGGGGCGGTGGCCAACCCGGGGGTCTATGTGAGCGGCAAGCGGTTTGACGGCAACGACAACAACCAGCTGGAGCTGGGGACGGCCAACCTGCAACAGGTATTCTACAAGGTGTTCCTGACCGATGCCCTGGTGATGGCGGGCGGCATGAAATACAACGCCGATATCCACCGGGTAACCATCCACCGCACCTTTCCCCGGGCGGAAGAACTGACCGTTGATCTGTGGGAACTCCTTCGCAACGGGTCGGTTGACCAGGATGTCACCCTGCATGACCAGGACGTGGTGGAGGTGGCCGAGCTGCCCCGGGAGCAGGTGGTTCTCAATCCCGACTGGGAAAGCTTTGCCAAGAGCAACCTGAGCCGGAACCTTTTCAGGGTGAACGTGATTGGGGCTGTCAAGCAGCCTGGCTCCTATCAGATCAAGAACCAGGGCAACGTCTTTACGGCCATTGCCGAGGCCGGGGGCATGACCGACCTGGCCGATGCCGATGCCGTCTACATTTTGCGTACCAATTCGACGGGACAGGTTTTCAAGCGGCGGATCGATCTGTCCAAGGGCGCCATTACCGATCCCCAGTGGGCCGGACGCACCGCTGCCTTGCTGTTGCCTAACGATGTGGTGTTCGTGGATGAATCCCGGGGCCGCAAACTGCTGAAGGCTGGCAAGGGCGTGTTTGATCGGGCCTCGGGCGCCGTGTTGTTACCCTTCTTTAACCGTGTGGTGGATTTCTGACATGCTGGCGCGATGGCAAAAACTAACCGTGATGCTGCTGACCCTGTGCCTGTGGTGGGGGGGCTGCTGGCCGGCCTTTTCCGAGGAGACGCCCGGTTTCATCAGCCCGTTGGAGCAGAACGCGGTGCTGACCGGGGTGGTCTCCCATGCCGATTACGTCATCGGCACCGGCGACAGCCTGTACGTGGAAGATGCCCAGATGGGCCAGTTGTTCAAGGAGGGCAAGGTGCTGCCGGATGGCAGCGTGACCCTGCCCCTGGTGGGCAAGGTGGTGCTGGCCGGCCTGACCGTGCCGGAGGCCAAGCGCCTGCTGAACGAAAAGTATGGCCAGTTTTACACGCAGCCCAACATCAGCATCCGGCTGATTAACCAGCGCCCGGTGCGGGTCTACGTGACCGGGGCGGTCGCCCATCCCGGGGTGTACGTGAGCGGCAAGAGCATCAAGGCCGGCAACGAAGGCGGCGCCGAGCTGGGCAATTACGCCAGCCTGTACTGGTTTTACCGGCTCTATCTCACCGATGCCCTGCTGCTGGCCGGAGGGCTGGAATACAACGCCAATGTCACCGATATCCGCATCAAGCGCAGGTTTCCCCGCCCCAGCGTGATCCACATCAACTTGCTGGATCTGTTCAACCAGGACAACGTGCGCCAGGATTTGTCCCTGCGCGATCAGGACGTCATCGAGGTGGATGCCCTGCCAACCGAGCAGCTGGTGATGGATGCCGAGCGGGAAAGTTTCCTGCAAAGCAACGTGGGCCTGACGGTGTTTCGGGTGAACGTGGTGGGCGCGGTGAACCGTCCCGGCGTTTACGATGTGAAGGCCCAGGACAACGTGTTGACGGCCATTTCTGAGGCCGGCGGCTTTGCGGAGATGGCCGAAAAAGACAAGGTGTACCTCATTCGCTCTACCCCCAGCGGCCAGGTCATTAAGCGCGAGCTGAACATGACCGACAAGCGCCTGATTGGCAAGAAACCCTTTGAGCAATGGGCTGCGCTGCTGCCCAATGACGTGATTTACGTGGATGAGTCGAAGGCCAGGCAGGCGGCCCTGGCAGGCAAAGACCTGCTGGATCGCGCTTCCACCGCGGCCCTGTTCCCCATTTTCAACAACCTGTTCCGCAAGGACACCGGCGGCGGCAGCAAGTAGGCTATCGGCCCATCAGCCGGATGGGCAGGATGCTCAGCCCGTAGAGCAGCACCATGGCCGCCCCCACAATGCTCATGGTGAAGGGATCCTGGGACGGGGTGACGATGGCCGCCACCGTAAAGATGATGATGACCGCCATGCGCCACTCCCGGATCAGCCGCCCGGAAGTGATCAGCCCGGTAAACGACAGCAGGAACAGCACCATGGGCAGTTCAAACAGCCCGCCGGTGACCAGCAGCAGCGCGGCGCAAAACGAGACGTACAGCTCAATGCTGATCTGGTTCAGGGCCACTGTCTGCCCGTAATCCATCAGGAAGAACAGGGCCGGGGGAATGACGTAGTAATAGGCAAACACCACCCCGCCGGCAAACAGCAGGGTGCCCCCTGCCACCGACCACAGGGCCATGGCCCGCTCCCGGCGGTTGATGAGCCCGGGCATCACGAAGCACAGGGTCTGGTAGAGAATGACCGGCAGGGCCAGGGCCATCGCCAGGTAAAGGGTCATGCGCAGGCTGGTGAAGAACACTTCCCCCGGGCTGAGTTGCACGAACTGCACCCCGGGCGGGGCAATTTTTTCCAGCAGGGCGATGGCGGGCAGGGCATAGAAAAAGCCCACCACGGCAGCCACGGCCATGGCGGCCAGGCACACCAGGATGCGCCGGCGCAGTTCGCTCAGGTGGGCCAGCATGCCCATGCGCAAGCCGGCCTCGGTGGCCGGGGGCTCGGCGGCGCCCTCCAGGATGGCGGGGGGCAGGGGATCGCTGCCGGACTGCTCAAAGAAGCGGGGTGTTTCAGTCATGGGGCTTCCTTTGCAGGGCGGCCTGGGCCAGGATGATGGAGCCGGACACCGCCACATTCAGCGATTCCACCCGGGCAGCCATGGGCACGGTCAGGGGAGTGACCGGGGCCGGGCCAAACAGCCCCGGGGAAACCCCGTGGCCTTCGTTGCCAAGCACCAGAAGGCAGGGGGCTTCGTCAAAGCGGGCGGCATGATAGGGCAGGGCGTTTGCCTCTGCCGCCGTGGCCACGTAACGGATCCATCCCGGCCCGCCAAACAGGCCGCTAATGGCGGGGCCACCCAGTTCCAGCAGGGGGAGCGCAAACACCAGCCCGGCGGAAGCCCGGATGACCTTGGGGCTGAAGGGGTCTACGCTGCCCGGGCCCAGCACCACGGCGTCCACCCCGAAGGCCAGCGCCGATCGAATCAGGGTGCCCAGGTTGCCGGGATCCTGCAAGCCGTCCACAAGCAATACAAAGCGGGCATGCGCGGGCAGTTCCCGGCAGGCCGCCGGGCGGTCAAACACCCCCACGCAGGGCGGGGCGGAATCCGTGGTGCTGATGCGCTTCATGGCGGGTTCATCCAGGGTATGGCACAGGGCGCGGGGCACGTCCGGGGCGGGATGCGGGTTGCCCACCCGCAGGAACAGCCGTTTCAGCACCAGCCCGGCCCGCAGGGCCTCTTCCACCGGGTGGCGGCTTTCCACTAGGATGAGCCCGCTTTCATTCCGGCCCTTTTTGGTCTTCAGGGCCGAAGCCTCCTTAATCAGTTTCTGGCTGGTCGTATCCATCATCCGTTAATGCCAATTTCCACTTCAAATGTGCGGTTGCAGGGGAACCGGCAGTGGATGTTCCGGCCTTCCAGCCCCAGCCGGGTTTTCAGCAGGTTCAGCCCGTCGGCCATCTGGATGTTCAGCAGGGTCTCATCCGGGGCTTCCCGGTGGGCCCGGCCATTCATCATGCCCCGAATCACCTGGCGCACGTCGGCCTGGTAGAGCCAGTCGTCGGCCAGCCGAACCAGCATCAGGCGGCAGAAGGCTTCCGGGTTGAAAGTGCGGTTTTGCTCCGCCATCCAGCGGATGAGTCCCATGGCGGCGGCAGTGCCCAGGGTGTTTCCCGGGGTGTTCCAGCCCGCATAGCCGTACAGGCCGGTCAAGTCCTCAAACTGGGTCAGCAGCCGGTTGCTGAGTTTGGGGTCGCTGCCGTTGGCATAGGCCACATCGGCAAGGGCCATGGCTTTTCCCTGTTGCAGGGCCTTGCTAACCAGCCGCACCACTTCCTCAGCCTGATCCGTCGAGGTGCGGGCCTCAATGCCCGCGCAGTGATCCCCTTGCCGGGCTTCGGGGGTATGCACCATCAGCCAAAGATCGGCCTCCCCGGCCTTGGCTGCCACCACCGCACCGCAAGCCCGAATGGCTTTTTCGGTGACCGCATCGATGGGCAAGCCATCAAACCGGGCAATCAGCTTGCGCCCGGCTTCCGAGCTGTAGAAGGGATAAACTTTGGGCGGTTCAGTGTGCTGAGAGGCCATCCAGCGGGCCAGCATGCAGGCGGCTACCTCGTCGGCCCCGGTCTGGATGTGGGTCTGTCCGCCCAGCTTGCGTCTTTTAATCAGCGTGCCCAGGGCCTCGGCCTCCTGCACGTTCAGGCCGTAGGGGCCGGTATCGTCCTGGCAGTAGGTCAGGTAATCCAGCCGTCCGTCTTGCAGGTAGCCCAGGTAGTGCTCGTTGAGGGCATGGTTTTTCTGGCGCCGGCTTAAAAAGTCCTCCAGCACCGCATCTGGGATGCGCCCCTGCCCGCTGAAGCTTCCGGTGCGGTGCATGGCGACCGAGGCTTCGTAAAGGGCCACGCCGTAGTCCGCCCAATAGTCGGGTTCCTCCTCGGCGTTGTTGTAATGGGGAATGCGCAGGATGGAGGAAAAGCCGTAGCAGGCGTCGGCCTTCACCTGCCCGAAAAATTCCGCTACCCGTTTTTGCAGGGTTTCCAGGGGTTCCGTATTTACCCGGGAGGGGATGAGCCCGCCGTAGGCCAGGGTGTCCAGGGCCACGACCACCGGATCGTTTTCAAACAGGTGGTTTTTGACCCACCGCTTGAGCGTCCTGAAATTGGCCGGCTTTTTCAACTGGCCCAGCAGGGCGGGGGAGGGCATACACAGCTCCAGCCCAGCCATCTCGGCTAGGCGGCGGGGCATGTCGTAGCACACCGGGCGGCTATCCAGGGGTATCAGGCAAACGCGTCTGGGGGAAAAAGGCATGATCAAACCGGGCGTTCGGGATTCTCAGCCCCCATCATACCACCCACAGCCGCCCATCCGAAGGCCGGGATCCACTGGAATGAAACCAGGCGGGGCAAGGGGGCCGGGCTAACCGGGTGTGGCCAGCAGGGCGTCCATTTGGGCCCGGATGGCGGCGGGATCAGCATCGAAGTAGGGGCTCAGGGCTTCGGCATGGTCAGACTGGGAGAGAACCCGGATGGCATGGCGGGGGAATCCGTCTGGCGCCGTCCATTCCTCCGATTGCCCGCAGCGGATGACGTAAAGCCGCTGCTTGGCCCGGGTAAGGGCCACATAGAACACCCGCTGCTGCTCGGTACGGCTGCGGGGTTTCAGCCAGCCGGCCTGGTAAAGCTCTTTCTTGAGGGTGGGAGCCCGGCCCAGCCGTCCCAGAATCAGCCCATAACCTGCCTTGCCCGGGTATTGGGGGTCGAACAGCAGCAGGCTGTCCTCGGTGCGCGCGCTGCGGGCCGCCTCGGTGTAGGCGGCAAACACCACCGGAAACTCAAGCCCCTTGGCGGCATACACGGTCATAATCTGCACGGCGTTCTCGCCCCGCATCACTTCCGCCACTGGCAACTCCTGATTCGGGTTGTCCCGGTGGCGTTCCAGGGTTTCAATCACCTCATCCAGCGTGGGGGCCAGCGGTCGGTTGTGCCCAAAGAGGTAGAGCATCTTTTCCAAGGTGCGCAGGGTGGTGCGCTGCTGTTTTTTCTGCCACTCGGGGGTGGCCGGGTGGATCAACCCCACCTGGCGGGCCAGTTTGTGGAATAGTTGCACCGGAGAGAGCCGTGCCTGCTGCTTGCGAACGGCCAGCAGATTGTCTGCCAGCGAGGCTACGGCCTGCTGCACTCCGGGCGGCAGTTGGCCGGCCAGCGCCGGGTTTTCCCCCAGCTGGCGGCAGACCTCAAACAGGCTAGGGACTTCCAGTTTCTTTTTCAGCTGCACCAGGCTGCGGATTTGGCGGTGGTTGAGCCGTCCCTGCAGGATGCGAACCAGGGCCTTGTCCTCGCCCAGGTTGCGCATCAGCCGCAGCAGGGCCATGGCATCCTTAATCACCCCTTCCTCAAAGAAGCCCAGGTTTTTCTGGCGGACCGAGGGGATGTTGAACTCCGACAGGGCGGCCTGGATGGCTTCTGCCTTGGCGTGGGACTTCACCAGCACGGCGATATCCTCAAAGCGGGCCTCGCCGCTGGCGGCCAGCCGGGCAATCTCCACGGCAATAAAGCGGGCCTCGCGGTCTTTTTGCAGCCAGATGGGTGGATGGGCCAGGATGACCTCCCCCTGGCGGTCGGTGCGACCGGTATCCAGCCGCTCGTCCAGGTTCACCCAGGTGACCGGGGGGGCTTCCTGCCCGGCCTGGCTGTCGCAAGGGGTGAGGGTTTGATCCCCGCGCTCGGTGAGCAGGGGGGTCAGGGCATTGGCCACCGCTAGCACCGGCGGGGTGGAGCGGTAGTTGATTTGCAGGCTCACCCGGTGGCAAGGCTTGTTGCGGAAGATCAGATCCAGGTTTTCGGGCTGGGCGAACCGGAAGGCATAGATGGATTGCTTTTCATCGCCCACCACGGTCAGGTTGGGAGGATCCCGGCTCAGCAGCTCCAGCAGGCGCAGCTGGCTACCGTTGGAGTCCTGGAACTCGTCCACGATGATGGCCTCAAACAGGCCCTGGTAGTGCGCCTGTAGCCCGGGGTGCCTGTCCAGCAAATGGATGGCGTGGTTGATGAGGTCGTCGAAGTCGCAAGCCCGCTGCTGGCGCAAGGTATGCTGATAGAGGGCATGCACCGCGGCAATGAGCCCAATCAGCGACTGCTCCAGCGCCAGGCTGCGATCCAGGGAGGAGAAATCGGGGGTGAGGGGCTCAAAGGTGCGGGACACCAGCAAGAAGTTGGCCAAAAACTTGCAGGCGTCCTTGTATTTGCCGGGCGTGGGCTTGTCGCCCCGCCGGGCGATTTGCTGTTCAGCCTCCCGCCGGGGATCCCAGCCCGGATGCACCCAGGGATCCAGGTGGGCCCGCCAGGCGTCCAGCTTTTGCTGAATATTCTCCAGCCCCCCGAACGCGGGGTCATGCGGCACTGGCAGGTGCCTCAGGGCATCGGTGAGTCCCGCAGACTGGGCCATGGCCAGCCCATAGAACTGCTGAGGGGTCAGGCCCGAGGTTTTGATGCGGTTGATGAGAAGGGCCATGCGCTCCGGGGCCAGCAGGTGCTCGATACCCAGAAAACCCAGTTGTTGCAGGGCCGCAATGGAGAGCGCCTCGGGCGGCAGCGTTCCTGAAAGTCCGGCTTCTGAAAGCACATCGTGCAGGTTTTCGGCCTCGCCGGCCTGCACCCGTTGCATCACCCGGGCAAACAGCACTTGCTGCTCCAGTGAATTCAGGATGGTGAAATCGGGCGGGAGTTGGGTCTCCAACGGATGGCTGCGCAGCATGCGGCCTGCCAGCTGATGGAAGGTGCCGATCCAGGCGTCGGCGCCCAGCCCTTCCTCCCCGTTGTCCGCCAGGGCTTGTTGAATGCGGGCCCGCATGGACAGGGCCGCCTCGCTGGTAAAGGTAACCACCAGGATGCGATCCTGGGGACGCCGGATGCCGTTTGCCTTCAAGTCTTTTACCAGCTTGACGAAGCGCCGGGAAATCAGCTCGGTCTTGCCGGTACCCGCCCCGGCCAGCACCTGTACAGCCTTATCGGCAGGTACCTCCACGGCTTCCCACTGGCGATCGTTGAGGCCGTGCCGATAGTCGTTGGTTAGGGCCGTGGGGCGCTCGGGGGCAAACAGATCCAGCTGGCTCATGCCTCCTCCTCCCCGGGTTCGCCCTCGCAAATATCGGAAAAGTCGCAAAACCGACAGGTGGATGCCTCCGGGTAAGCTGGAAAATGGCTGCTGCTGCGGATAGGTTCGATCAGGAAGCGGTTGATATCCTCGGTCAGGCGGGCCCGTGCGGCTTCCAGGGCGTCCGCTTCCAGGGTCAGGCGGATGGCCCCTTGCCCGGGATCATCCTCAAAGCCGGGTCGCACAATCTGCATGGCTACGCCCTGCAGCCCGGCATTATATTCCGGCTGGGTTTTGGCGGCCAGGTAGTATAGTGGAAGCTGGTAGTCCCGGGGGTAATCCGGGTTCAACCGGCTTCTGAAACGTGCCCTGTGCTCTAAATCGCTCTCCTCCGGCAGGGGATCCAGTGTTTTCAGGAAGTTGGTCTGGCAGGTATCCGTGCTGGTGCTGCTGTAGGCGCTTTGATAGGTTTTGTAGTCGATAATCTCCCAGCGCCCGTCCGGCAGCTGTACCACCGCATCCAGGGTCATCTTGAACTGGCAACCTTCAATACCGGGAATACTGACCGAGAGCAGTTCCTTTTCTGGGTGAATGGCGCGGGCTTGGGCATAGTGCCGGAAATAACCCTTGTCCTCCAGCTCAGCAATTGCTTCCGTCAGTCGCTGGCGTAAATCATGGCGGGCCAAGGGGTTGAGCCGCCCCAGGCGGTGGAAGTCCCGCTGATCGAAACCGGCGGCCATAAAGGCTTCCTCGTCATCCAGATGGTCAAACATCCGATCCGCCAGGGCCTGGAACCCGGCGGCTGTATAGGGCGCCTGCCCGAACTGGCGGTTGAACACCTCGAACAGCTTGTGGATGACTAAACCCATGGCGGCTTCCGGGCTTTCTCCGCTGGAAAGTTTGAGCAGGTGCCGGTAATAAAACTGGCGGGGGCAGGTCATCCAGGTTTTCAGATGGGATGCGCTCAAGTACAGGGTTTCGTCCGCCTCGTACAGGCGTTCGGGGGGCTGCGGCTGCAGGAAGGCCCAGGGGGAATCGCCTTCAAAATGCTGGCTTTCCGGCACTGATGGCTCAACTTGTCCGGGGAGAGGGTTTTCGGCCAGGGCATCGAAGAAAATGGAGGGCAGCACGGCTTCCGTGGCGTCCTTCTGGTGGCAAGACACCCACAGCCCCTGCCGTGCCCGGGTGAGGGCCATGGCCAGCAGGCGGGCTTCCTCCTGGGGATCCGGGCGGCCCGGGCCTAGCGCAATGGCCAGCCTTTCACCGAGGGACTTCTGCTCCTCTGGATCCAGCAACATGGCATCCAAACGGTTTTGGGGCCACTCCTCCGCCACCAGGAACGGCACCGCTACGAAGGGAGCCTCCTCCCCCTGCGACTGATGGGCGCTCTGCAAGCGAATGCCTGCCGTGGCTGGCAAGGTGTTTTCCTCGCCCTGCTGGGCCAGCCACAGGGCCAGGGTGGCGCTGTCCAGGGGGCGTGCGGCCCGGCTTCGGTAGCGGGCCTCAAACGCTTGCAGGCTATCCAGCCAGGGAGTTAGGGAACCCCCGCTGCCCATGAGCAGCTGCGCTGCCAGTTGATGTACCGATTGGCTGTCCCGGTAGGCGGACAGCAAGCGGGAAAAATCCGCCTGCACCGCATCTGGCCACTGTGCCGTCAGCAGAGAGGCCTCGGGAACATCGATCCAGGCGGTGGCCTCGGGGTGATGCAGGTTGCCCCACCGGGCCAGATGCTGGTTGGCCCGGGGAATATCCCCGTTGTTCATGGCCTCGAAGGCGATAAGCAAGTCATACAGGCTTACTTGCAGCGTTTCCAGGGCGTCGGCCTTTACTGTTTCAGCCAGGGGGAGCTGGTGCTGGGCCAGGGCCTGGCGCAACACCTGCCGGTAGCGTGCCGAGCGCAGGATGATGAGGAAGTCGGAGGCTTGCGCCGGGCGGCTAGAGCCATCCGGCATGCGGATTGTGGCTATCTGTAGTTGCCGGGCAATCCAGCGGGCCAGGGCGTCCGCCTCGTCGGCCACGTCGGCGAACTGACGCAGGAGGCTGGGCCAGGGGGCTTCCGACGGAAGGGGCGTCCACGGTTCCGGTATCAGCCGGCCCACCCAGGGCCATAGGGCCTGGTTGCCCCGGGGGCATGTGGTCAGGTTTTCCACCCCGTGGATGCGGGCCAGCCGATCCGGTTCGGCCCCGCGCAGGCTGCGAATGCTCAGGCGGGGGTCGCCGGCCAGGATCAGGGGCAGGCCCAGCCCGCCCAGCACATCCAGCATGGCGCCGGGCAGCTCCTGGGCCTCATCCACCAGGATGGCCCGGTAAGGCTGAAAATACCTTGGCAGCACCTGGGGCTGCCGGGCGGCCAGCCCCAGCAGCCGGGCTTCCAGCATGGCATGCGGCAGGCTGCCTTCCGCCTCGCAGTGGCTTGAGAAGCGGGCATATAGTTCCCCCAACCAGTGCAGGCGGGAAGATTCCGAGAAGTCAAGCAGGCGCTTGGGCTCAATGCCGGAACGCATCAGCGGCTGAAGCCACTCCAGAATCTGGCGGGCCAGGGCCATGCTGGCCTGTTCCGGTGGAAGAATGCTATACAGCAGCCAGGTGGCATCTCGATCGTCCATTGGCGAGGTCGCCATGCCGGCGGTCCCCAGGCACTCCACGAAAAACCCGGCCAGGGTACAAACCTTGACCGCATGGGGCTTGTCGCCGGCCAGTTCACCCAGGTAGCCCTCCAGGCGGAGTCGGTTCTGGGGGCTGATGGCCAGCAGCAGGGCAGGTTGCCCCAGGTTCAGGGCGCGCTCGGCCAGGCGGCTGCTTTTGCCACTGCCGGGCGGGCCAGTGATGGCCTGGATGTTGGGCGGGGGTTCCGCGGGCTCTATCGCCGGGGGCGGCATGGGTTCCTTCTCCACAGGGGCTTCCTGGAAATCGCGATAATGCCCTATTGTCTCATTCCGGCGCCCGCATTACAAACGTGCCGCCCCGCCCATGTTTGACGCGGCCCTGCCCCTGGCCGATAATGTCAGCAGGAAGGTCTTGCCCCATGTCATTCGTTCTTGCGCCATCCATTCAGGAAGCCTTCGCGCTGGTCGAGGGGCCCTTGCGCGCGGTTAAAAACAGCCTGGGCGCCATTATTCCCCCGGATTCCATGGTGCTGGCCGATACGGTGAAGCAATCCCTGGGTAGCGGGGGCAAATACATGCGCCCGGCGGTGACCGTGCTGGCCACCCAGGCCACCGGCAGCACCCCGGAAACCGAGGAAGCCCTGGTGGAAGCCGCCGCGGTGACCGAAATGATCCACGTGGCCACCCTGTTACATGACGATGTGATTGATGATTCCGAGCTTCGCCGGGGCCAACGCACCGTACGGGCCCAGCTGGGCAACAAGATTTCCGTGCTGAGTGGTGATTACCTGCTGGCCCAGGCCAGCGTGAAACTGGCTCGCCTGGAAAATCCCCGCCTGGTATCCATTTTCGCCCATGTGCTGGCCGACCTGTGCGACGGCGAGGTGGAGCAGCTGCACACCAGCTATACCCTGAACACCTCCTGGGACAGCTATTACAAAAAGACCATCTGCAAGACGGCCAGCCTGTTTTCGGCGGGGTGTGAATCTGCCGGGGTGCTGAACCGCCTGCCGGAGGCCCACATCCAGCAGCTCAGGGCCTATGGGCGCAACTTTGGCATTGCCTTCCAAATTGTGGACGACCTGCTGGACTATACCGCCACCGAAGCCGAGATGGGCAAGCCGGTGCTGGATGACCTGCGCAACGGGCTGATGAACGCCCCGGTGTTGCTGGCCCTGGAATCCGAGGCCCTGGATGAGGCCGCCCGCGGTGCCCTCACGGCAGATATCCAGCGCCTGTTTGAGGATCCCCAGGAGGCTACCATTGCCCGCATCCGGGAGGCCCTGGACCGGGCCGACGCCCTGAACCGTACCCGTGCGCTGGCGGAGCATTACGTGCAGGAAGCCTGCCGGGCCCTGGACTTTGTGCCGGACTCCCCGCAAAAGCGGGCCCTGGTCGATCTGGTGCATTTCATCACCGAGCGCCGCCAGTAGCGCCTGGTAAAAAAATTCAATTTTTTGCCCCTTTCGTCCGATAGCACTTCCAGGTGCACAAAGACGATTGAGGAAACCTATGGCAGCCGGCTCGGACAAGCGGATTCGCAACAAGGAAGGGGCCATGCCCGTGGAGGTCATGATCCTGACCCCGGATCATGAAATCCGGGGGGTGGTGTACGTGTCTCGGGACGTGAAGGAGGATCGGCGCATCAGCGAGCTATTGAACGATCCGGAGCGCCGGTTCCTGGCGGTGACCGATGCGCAGCTGGTCAGCCGGGTGGGGCCCAGCTCCCCCCGCCTCTACAGCTTTTTGCAGGTGCAGATTAGCAACATCATCATGATTCATCCCTCCGTGCAGGCGGTGGTGCGCAAAACCGACGTGACCGCCGAAGAGTCCCAGCGCTTCAACGATCTGCGCAAGCGCCTCAGCAAGCACCCGGCCTGAGCCCCCGATTTTTGGGGCCGGTTTGCGGTATAATGCCCCCAGCAATCAAGGGGGTTCGACTCGCATGCAACCGCTGGCCGGTTTTGAAGTGGTGGCCCACCGGGGGGCGCGCACCTTGGCCGACTCCCGGGAAATGGCCTGCGAGAATACCCTGCCTGCTTTTCAGGCAGCGGCCCGCCGGGGGGCTTCCATCGAGCTGGACGTGATTGCCACCCGGGATGGCCAGCTGGTGGTGCACCACGATGATTGCTCCGGCAAGCTGTTTACCCTGCCCAACGGGGATCGCTTTCTGCGGGAGGCGACGTATCCGCAAATCCGCCAGGCCCGCTTCAACCCGGCGGCCCATGAGGCGGACGTGCTGAAAATGCTGGGGCCGAATGCCCGCTACCAGCTGGATCCCCGCTTCGCCCATGCCGAAATCCCCACCCTGCAGGCGGTGCTCGATGCCCTGCCCCCGGACACCCGGCTGTATATCGAGTTGAAAGTGCCCGAAAAATGGTATTATCCGGCCTCCAATAACCGCCTGGCCGAGCGGGTGGCGGAACTCATTGCCCAGCGTAACCTGTATGACCGGGTTTCGGTGATCAGCTTTTCTCCGGCGGCCCTGCGGCGGGTCAAGCAGCGGGATCCCCGCATTCGCACCGGGCTGGATTTCGCCATGCCCGCCTCCCGGCAGAACCCGCTGACTCTGGCCCTGCTGATGGGGCTGGCCAAGCGGGTGCTGGGCCTCAGTTCCCTGCACATGCGCTACCAGGACGCCACGCCTGCTATGGTGGCCGCCGCCCACCGGCAGGGGTTGCGGGTGGTGCCTTACGTTTCCGACCAGACCCGCGCCGAGGAAGCGGCCATGTTTCCGCAGCTGATGGCCCGGGGGGTTGACGGACTGATCACCAATGCGGTTGATTTGTTGCAACAGGCCCTCAGCGACTTCGGGAGACCCTCCGTATGAAACCAGCCCTCCGGCTCCAGATGGGAGATTACCGCATTACCCTGTTCAACCTGGGCCGCTTCGCCCTGGACGGCGGGGCCATGTTCGGGGTGGTGCCCCGCACCCTGTGGAGCCGGCTCACCCCGCCGGATGAGCAAAACCGCATTGCCCTGGCCCTGAACTGCCTGCTCATCGAGTTTGGCGACGAGAAAATCTTTGTGGATGCCGGGGTGGGCACCAAGTTCGACGAAAAATACCGCAAGATCTACGCCATCGAGCAGGAGACGGGGCCGCAAGGGGAGACCCCGGTGGATCTGGCCCTGGCTTCGGTGGGGCTGGGCAGCGAAGATATCACCCAGGTGCTGTTTACCCACCTGCATTTCGATCATGCCGGCGGGGCAACCCGGCAACTGCCCGACGGACGGGTGGTGCCTACCTTCCAAAATGCCCGTTACGTGATTCACCGGGGGGAATGGGAGTACGGCATTTGCCCGCATGAGCGGTGCAAGGCCAGCTACCTGAAGGAGAACCTGCAGCCGGTACAGGATGCCGGGCGGCTGGTGTTGCTGGACGGCGATCGCACCGACATCCTGCCAGGGCTGAGCCTGCATGTGACTGGGGGGCACACCCCGTACCACCAGCTGCTGGTTTTGGATCAGCCGGACGGCGGGCTGATCTACTGGGGCGACCTGCTGCCCACCCGCCACCATGTGCGTATTCCCTACGTGATGGGCTATGACGAATATCCGGTGGAGACCATGGCGCGCAAGAAGGAATGGCTGGCCCGGGCCGCCCGGAATGGCTGGGTCAGCGTGTTTGAGCATGACCCGGAACTGCCCGCCTGCACCCTGGAGGCTACCGGGGAGCCGGACGTTTATGAAATCCGTCCCCTGAGCGCTTGTTTGCTGGAAGTATAGACGCCTGAGCCCTTGACCCCGGGGCAGGTTTATCATAGATTATAAAGACAAATTTGGCCTGTCCTGGGCCCTGGGGGAGAATCCGATGATCACCTTTTCCGGCTTTCGCCCGGTGATGTCTACAGCCCTTTCGCCCCGCAGCCATGCGGAAGCCTGGCCCCGCTTCGGTTTCTGGTGGGGCGGCGACAGCTACATGTACTCTTCCATGGATCTGGATCCCCGGGATAATTACTGGGCCGGTTATGTGCCGTCGGAGACCGTCAAGTCCGTGCTGGGCCCTGACAGCGGGCTGCATGCGCGGGTGATTGACTCGAAGGCCCACCTGGAAACCCTGTGGCGCACCCTGGGCCAGCCCGACTATGATCTCCCGGACGTGGACTTCAAGAAGCGCTCGGTGGTGTTTGTGGCCGTCAACCGGGAGCTGGGCACCGAGGCCATTCCCAGCAGCCTGCGCTACAACCGCCGCTTCGATGACATGACCATTACCGTGCCGCCTGAATCCAGCGGCAGCCGTTACCCGGGCATGGCCTGGTACCTGGGGGTGGTTGCCAATGGGGCGGAGGAGAAGAACAAGGCCTCCGACCTGCACCTGCTCAGTGCCAAGACCCGTGTTTCGGCCCGCTAGCACTTTTCCCCGCCCGGGTTTGTGCTAGACTTTTGGCATGGCACTGACGTTTCAAGAACTGGTGGAAAACCTGAACCGCTACTGGGCGGCCCAGGGCTGCGTGGTGCAATACCCCTACGACATCGAAAAAGGGGCCAGCACCATGAACCCGGCCACCTTCCTGAGGGTGCTGGGGCCCGAGCCCTGGAACGTGGGCAACGTGGATCCCTGCCGGCGGCCCACCGACGGGCGCTACGGGGAGAACCCCAACCGCCTGCAACACTACTTCCAGTACCAGGTCATCATGAAACCCTCCCCGGACAATATCCAGGAACTTTACCTCAAGTCCCTGGAGGTGCTGGGCATCCGCATCGCCGATCACGACATCCGCTTTGTGGAGGACAACTGGGAATCCCCCACCCTGGGCGCCTGGGGCGTGGGCTGGGAAGTGTGGCTGGATGGCATGGAAATCACCCAGTTCACCTATTTCCAGCAGGCCGGCGGGCTGGACATCCATCCCACGGCGGTGGAAATCACCTACGGCTGCGAACGCATCTGCATGTACCTGCAGGACGTGGATAACGTCTACAAGCTGAAGTGGAACGAGCACCTTACCTACGGGGATATCTACCTGCAAAACGAAAAGGAGCAATCCACCTACAACTTCGAGGTGTCCAACCCCCAGACCCTGATGCAGCTTTTCGATTTGTATCGCCAGGAGGTGGAAAACGCCCTGAGCCACCAGCTGGTGCTGCCCGCCTACGATTACGTGCTGAAATGCTCGCATGCCTTCAACCTGCTGGATGCCCGCGGGGTCATCAGCAAGGACGAGCGCACCAATTACATTCTGCGCATCCGTCGCCTGGCCGAGCAGGTGGCAAAACTTTACGTGCAGCAACGCGAAGCACAAGGCTTCCCGCTGCTTAAAAGCGTCCCAAACCCTCAGCCCCGTACCTGCTAGCCAAGGCCCGGGTATCGGCATGCTGTCCCGCAGGGCCTTTAGGCCCTGGACTCCCCCGATTGAAGGAGCCTGGCATCCAGGGGGCGGTGGTATGAAAAAGCATGTTCAGCGGGGGTTTTCACGGGCTTTTTGGTGTTTTCCGGCTTCTGGTTGGTCTTTCGTGCGCTTGTGCGGGGAAAGTTCCCGGTTTGCCCTGCATCGCCCCGCCAGGCCGGTCTGCGGACTGGATCAAAAGCGGGTACAATAGTGCATAGCATTGAGCGAGGGAGTCGACCGGTGGAAACATTGCCGATGGATCTGGTCTTATGGCTGGCGGTGGCCGTGGTGTGCGGGTTGCTGGAAATTTTTACCGCGGGGTTTTTCTTCCTGTTTCTGGCCGGTGGGGCCCTGGTGACCGCGTTTGTCAGTCTGTTTGCCCCCTCCCTGCTGACCCAGGGGGCGATTTTTGCGGTGGCCTCCCTGCTGCTGATTCTGTATGCCCGGCCCATTCTCAAGCGCACCATCAACATTTCCGACAAGCCCAAGTACGAGAGCAACGTGGATGCCCTGGTGGGGCAAGAGGTTCTGGTGCTGGAGCCGGTGAACCGCTACCAGGGCCGGGTGAAGGTGTTGCATACTGGCGAGGTTTGGACGGCCTACATCCCGAACGACGATGAAAACGCGGTGCTGGAGGAGGGCAAGGTGGGCGTCATCAGTCGGGTGGATGGGGCCAAGCTGGTGGTGCTGCCCCGGGGGGCGGCCCAGCCTTAGGTATCGTTTGGTTTTTTAAAGGAGAGTCAACCGTGGGACTGATTTTTGGCAGTGGTTTTGTGTTTTTCCTGTTTATTTTCGTGGTGGTGGTGGGCATGTCGTGCATTCGCATCGTCCGCCAGTCCACGGTGGGCCTGCGGGAGCGCATGGGCCAGTACCATGACCGGCTGGATGCTGGCATGCACTTCCTGATGCCCTTTATCGACACCATGCGCATTGTGGACATGCGGGAGCAGGTACACGGCCTGCCGCCCCAGCCGGTGATTACCAAGGAAAACGTGACCATGAACATCGATGCCATCATCTACTACCAGGTTACCGATCCCTTCAAGGCCGTCTACGAGGTGGCCGATCTGCTGAGTGCGGTGGAAAAGCTGGCCCTGACCACCATGCGGAACATCATCGGGGAGATGACCCTGGACCAGACCCTGGCCAGCCGGGACGTCATTAACGCCAAGCTGCAGCACGTGCTGGATGACAATACCCACAAGTGGGGCATCAAGGTACACCGGGTGGAGATGAAGGACATTGACCCGCCCCGGGACATTGCCGACGCCATGCAGAAAGAGATGCGCGCCGAGCGGGAAAAGCGGGCCACCATCCTTACCGCCGAGGGCGAAAAGCAATCCGCCATCCTGAAGGCGGAAGGCGAGAAGGAAGCGGCCATCCGTTCCGCCGAAGGCAAGCAGCAGGCCCTGATTCTGGAGGCGGAAGGCATCAAGCAGTCCGCCATCAAGCGGGCCGAGGGGGATGCCCAAGCCATCCGCAGCGTGCAGGAAGCCGAGGCCGACATGGTCTACAAGATGTTCACCTCCATCACCGCGGCCAACCCGTCCCGGGAGGTTTTGCAGGTGAAGTATCTGGAAGCCCTGGAAAAAGTGTCCCAGGGCCGCTCCAACACCCTGTTCCTGCCTTACGAGTCCGTGGCCTTCCTGGGGGCGCTGGCCGGATCGGTGCGCGCCGTGCAGATGAAGGGCGAGCGCGACGGCAGCGCCCAGTAGTCCCGTCCCTTGGATTCAGCCGCCTTTCAAAAAGCCCTGGATGCCTTGACGGCCCTGCATACCCGGCAGGGCCGCCTGGCGGTCTTGACCGGGGCGGGGGTGTCGAAGGAAAGCGGCATTCCCACCTTCCGGGATGCACAAGAAGGGCTTTGGGCCAGTTACAGCCCGGAGGATCTGGCCACCCGCGAGGGGTTCCTGCGGGATCCGGCCATGGTGTGGGACTGGTACGACTTTCGGCGCAATAAAGTATGGGACTGCCGGCCCAATGCCGGGCATCTGGCCATTGCCGAGCTGGAAACGCTGTTTGGGCATTTCACGCTGATTACCCAGAATATCGACAACCTGCACCGCCAGGCGGGCAACCGGCGCCTTCTGGAGTTGCACGGCAACATCTTTCGCTACAAGTGCCTGGATCATAACCACCCGGTCTCGCTCGATCTGCTGTCTGAGGCGGCCCGGGTTGAGCGGCCGCCCCGCTGTCCCCAGTGCAATGCCATGGTGCGCCCGGATGTGGTGTGGTTTGGGGAGATGCTGCCCGAGGCCGTGCTGAACCAGGCCTTCGAGGAGGCGGCTACCTGCGACGTGATGCTGATTGTGGGCACTTCCGGGGTGGTGCAGCCCGCGGCCTCCCTGCCCTCGGTGGCCATGCAGGCCGGGGCCCTGGTGATTGAGGTCAACCCGGAGCTCAGCGCGCTGACCCCGCTGGTCACCGATATCTTCCTGCAAGGCCCCTCCGGTATAATACTGTCGGAACTGCTGAAGCGCCTGAAAGCCCAGATTGCCCATGAGCCAACCCCCTGATCTGCCTGCCGCCCGGCTGCTGGAGACCCTCACCTCCGGGGCGCTGGTGGTGGGCCGGGATCAGCGCATTGTCTACTCCAACCCCGTGCTGGCCGATATGAGCGGTTATGCCCCCGGCCAGTTGCAGGGGCAGCCGCTTTCCATGCTAATCCAGCTGCCCCCCAAAACCGATTGCGCCCTGTGCCTGGGCCTGGGCGAGCAATGGGCCACCTTCCACGGGGCCGTCCTGCTGGTGTCCCCCGAGCGGGGCCAGGCCGAGGAAATGCGGGTGAAAATCAAGCACAGCCCTTATGGCCAGGATGGCAGCGTGTTGTGCCTGCTCGATCGCTTCTCCGAGGACACTACCCTCACCCAGGCCCACAGCGATTTCGTCAGCACCGTGAGCCATGAGTTCCGCACCCCGCTCACCTCCATCAAGGGCTTTGCCGATACCCTGCTCAGCTACGGGACACAGCTGCCGGAGGAAGAAAAGCGCCGCTTCATCAACATCATCAAGGATCAGGCCGATCGCCTGATCCGGCTGGTGGAGAACCTGCTGACCGTCTCCAAGCTGGGGGCGGGCCGCCAGGAGATGAGCTATCGTCCGCTGTCTCTCAAGCGCCTGCTGGACAAGACCGTGGAAAGCATCCAGGCCAAGTGCAAAACCCCCCGCCGCTTCGAAATCGAGCTGAAGCCCGAGCAATTGGAGGTGTGGGCCGATGCCGACCGCTTTGAGCAGGTGCTGTTGAACCTCATCGACAACGCGGTGAAGTACTCCCGCCCGGACACCGTGGTGCGCATCCGGGGCGAGTTCCTGCCCGAGGATGACACCCGTATCCGCATCCAGATCAGCGACCAGGGGGCGGGCATTCCGGCGGAGCTTTTGCCCAAGCTGTTCACCAAGTTCTATCGGGTGGAAGGCCCCCTGAAATCCGATGTGGAAGGCACGGGCCTGGGCCTATACATCACCAAGTCCCTGACCAACGCCATGGGCGGGGAAATCAATGTGCAAAGCGAAGTGGGCCAGGGCAGCACCTTCACCCTCATCTTCCCCGCAGCCACCCCGGAGCGTCAGGCCGCCCACCGCCGCCGCCTTTATGCCGAGGAGACCGCCCCGCCATGAGCGATTTCCAGGTGCTGCTCTTTATCGGCGTCCCCCCCTCCGACACCGCCATGACCGTGGACGGCCTGCAGGCCGAGCTGGGCGATGAGGGGGTGGTGACCTGCCTGCATGCTCCCCGCCTGGGCCCGGAGGGCGAGGCGGTGCGCGCCCTGATTGCGCAGACCCTGCCCGATCTGATTTGCCTGTTTGCCGACGACCTGGAAGCCCAGGGCGATGACGTGCTGGCCTTTTGCGCCCGCATGCGCGAGGAGGCCCCCCAGTACCGCCCGGTGGTGGTGGTGCACAGCGCGGCCAGCGAGAAGCGGCGCATCCGCTACCTGATCCAGGGGGCGGACGACATGCTATCGGCCCAGGTGTCCCCGGAGGAGTTCAAGGTGCGCCTGCTGGTGCACCTGCGCCGCAACCTGGATGCCCATGTGCACGAAGTGACCCGCCTGCCCGGCCTGCAGTTCACCTCCCGGGTCATCCAGCGTCGTATCAACCAGGGGCAGTCCTTTGCCATGCTGGCGGTGGAGCTGGATCACTTCGACGTGTACGGCGAAGTCTACGGCCAGCTGCCGGCGGCCCAGGTATTGCGCACCTTCGCCGCCCTGCTGGGCCGGCTGGTCATCTTTCCGGACTTCGTCAGCCACACCGAGGAGAACACCTTCGTCATCGTCACCCACCCGGACAAAACCGAAAAGCTCTCGGCCCTGCTGTGCCGCCAGTTCGATACGGTGGCCCCCAACTTCTATTCCGAGAAAGACCGCAAACAGGGCTACATCATCTCCATTATCGCCAACAACATCAGCCGCCGGGTGCCGCTGCTGACCCTGAGCATCGGCATTTCCGCCACCACCACCCAGCCCTTCGACAGCTTTATGGCTGCCTTTAACGCCGCGGTGCAGATGAAAAACCTGGCCCGCATGACCCCTGGCTACAGCTGGCTGAGCGATAAGCCCCGCCTGGCCGGAAGCCGCCGCGAAGAGATGCCCCAAAAACCCTTTGTGCTGGTGCTGGAAGGGGATGCGGCCCTGGCGTTCCTGCTGAAGACCACCCTGGAAATGGAGGGCTACGAAGTGGAAGTGGCCAGCGGCCTGGAGGATGCCCGCCAGGCGTTGGCGGAGCGAGTGCCCAATCTGCTGATTCTGGATTCCATCCTGAACGGGCGGGAGGATGGGCTGGTGCTGTGCCGGGAGGCCCGGGAGCGTTGGCCCGAGGTGGCCATCATTTGCACCTCCTCGCTGCATGATCGCCAGCAGGTGCTGAAAGCCGGGGCCGATTTATACCTGCCCAAACCCTACGAACTGCTCAGTCTGTTTTCCTGGGTGCACCGGCTGCTGGCCCGGGCCGCCTGAGGGATCCGTCATTTAAGGGATGCCCCTGGCCGGGGGGATCCCCATAATAGGGGGGTGGATGATCGCAGCAAAAGGACCTCCTCATGGCAGCCAACACTCCCGTTTGTCCGATATTAAGCGTCCGTAACCCGCATGTGGATGAGCTTTGCCTGGCCAATGACTGTGCCCTGTACCTGCCGGCGGCCAAGAAATGCTCCCTGGTCTATATCGGATACAAGGCCATGCTGGAAGTGCAGAAACTTCAGCAGGCTGCAGCGCCTCCGCAGGCGCCCCGCCCCGCCGCCCCGCCGGGCTAGGTTGTAACAAGTTTTTAATATTTGGTTTGGAAGTTTAAGTTCCCGGGAATTTGACCGATATGGATTTAAACGCTTCATCAGCCATCTAAATCAGATTTCAAAAAAGCTTAATCTCCAATTTCGTGTGATTCATCAGGGAAAGCCAGGCATAGGGCTTTCCCTTTCCATTTGGGCCCGATTTCAGGCCGGGGAGGCTATTTTAGCAGGGCGTTGACCAGGCGAACTGGCAGCAGCACGATGTTCAGGGCCAGCCGGGCCAGCATCAGGGGGATGGACAGCAGCACCACCAGCATCTTGTGGCCGGGTGACAGTTCTTTAAAAGTAGGGATGACCTTCTCTTCGCGGGCATGCTCAAACAGCATGTCCTCGATGACCGGGGTTTGGCGCACGCCCGCCAGCAAGGCGTCCCGGGTGTCCTCCGTCCCCTCGGGCCAGTTCAGGGCGCTTAGCAGCGTTTCCATCTGCTGGCGGGCCTTGGGGCCAATCAGGGGCGTCTTGTTCACGCTGACCGGCACAAAGGGATCCTCGGGCTTGTAAGACAGGCTCAGGGTATCGCCCTCCTCGGGCATCAGCAGGGCGTATTTCTGCCGGTCGTCATCCGTTACCGTCACGTGCAGGCGGATGCGGCCATGGTCATCGGTTTGGGGGGCGTCCTTCAGTTCCAGCGCCCCGAAGCGCAGGGGGGAAAGCATGGCGAAATCTCCGACTAAGATGATGAATCTGTGTCGTTAAAAGGCCCTGAAGGCCAAAAATTGCCAGTCCCGGGGGCCGGCCTAGTTCAGGTGCTTGTTGAGCAGGTCGGTGAGGGTGGATTTTTTGTGGTTGCCCACCAGTTGCTCCACGGGTTCCCCGTCCTTGAACACCATCAGGGTGGGGATGCCGCTGATGCGGTAGTTTTGGGCGGTTTGCAGGCTTTCATCGGTGTTCACCTTCACCACCTTCAGCTTGCCTTCGTACTCGGCGGCCAGCTCCTCGATGACCGGCGCCAGCGCCCGGCAGGGTCCGCACCAGGGGGCCCAGAAGTCTACCAGCACCGGCACGCCGGCTTGTTTGACTTCCTGATCAAAACTGGCGTCGCTGACATTCAAGACGTTTCCCATGACGGATGCTCCTCTTTCAGACACTCACGCGCAATTTCTTGTCTCGCGCTTTGATTTTGGTGGCTTTGATTCTATCATAAAAAGGCTATGGCTTTGGATCTGACCCCCAAACTCGTGGATCGCTACATCTTCAAGCAGCTGTTCGATTTTTTCCTGCTGGGGCTGGTGGTGTTCACCCTCATCGCGTTTTTCTCGGACACGCTGTTGTCCTTCATCCGGGAAATCGCCCAGATTGGCCTGCCGGTGGATACCCTGCTCACCCTGATTGGCCTGCAGCTGCCCAAGTCCGTGGCCCTGGTGCTGCCGGCGGCCAGTTTTGTGGCCACCCTGATGGTGTTCAACCAGTTGAACAACCAATTTGAGCTGATCTCCCTGCGGACCGGGGGCATCAGCCTGTGGCGGCTGATGGCGCCCGCCGTGGTGTTGGGCCTGGCTTGCAGCGGGGTGGGGTACCTGCTGAACGATTACGTGGTGCCCGAGGCCAACCGCCAGACCGAGCAGCTGAAAAAGGACGCCATCCAGAAGGCGGTCCTGCCCCCGGGCAGCAACAGCTTTTTGTTCAAGGACTACGACGATCAGCACAACCTGCGCGGCCTGGTGTATGTCAGCCATTACGAGGGGAACCGCCTGGCCGACAGCACGGTCATCGACCTGTCCAAGCCCGATGCCATGAAAGTCATGCAGGCCCGCTCCGGCGTATGGGACCGCCGGAACGGCTGGACCTTCTACCTGCCTAATTCCTACATCCTGGGCCAGGATCGCTCCCACTCGGTGTTCTCCCATGCCGAAAGCATGACCTTTCACGATATCTTTAACCGCGACGAGTACATTGAGCGCCAGATGGAAGACCAGGAAAAACAGGAGCGGGGCACCAAGGTGGACAACGAAAAGCAAAGCTTCGCCCAGATGTGGCATGCCATGGAGACCCGCAAGCGGGAGGGGCTCGACATCAAGCGCAGCAACTACCTGAACCTGTGGCTCAAGCTGACCATGCCGCTCAGCAGCCTGGTCATCATCCTCAGCGCGGTGCCCCTGGCCATGGCCTCCCCGCGCGCCGGCAGCAACCGGGGGTTTGTCTACGCCATCCCGGTGCTGTTCCTGTACTACATGCTGCATGCCGTTTTTACGGCCATGGCCAAAATCGCCTTTCCGCCCGGCGAGGCGCTGTTGGGAACGCCTGGATACCTGACCCTGATGGCCTGGATGCCCATTCTGCTGATGGGGCTCATCGGGGTGGCGCTGATCCAGCGCAAGACCCATGTCTTGTAGCCGCCGCTGGAAAAAGGCCGCCCCTTCTGGTTGAATAACAGTATGAGCGAAGATGTGAGCGCCAACGAAATCCGCCCGGTGCAGGACCCGGAGCCTTCGGAAACCGGCTTTGTCAGCGAGCTGGTCAACCCCAAGTTCTCCGAGCTGGGGTATATCCAGGTTTATACCGGTGATGGCAAGGGCAAAACCACTGCCAGCCTGGGGCTAACCTTTCGGGCCCTGGGGCGGGGCTGGAACGTACTGGTGATCCTCTTTACCAAGGGGGGCAACGATTACGGCGAGTTGTATTCCGCCCGCCAGCTGAGCCCCCAGATCTCCCGCCAGCTGACCATCGTGCAGGCCGGCCTCAACCGCATCGTGTTCACCCACAACATGAAGGAAGAGGACGCCATTGAAATTGCCAACGGTTGGGAAATCGCCAAGCGGGCGGCCCATTCCGGCAAGTACCAGATGATCGTGATGGATGAGGCCAATATTGCCATTGACCTGGGCCTGATTCCCCTGGAAGAGATGAAGGATCTGCTGGCCAACAAGCCGCCGGAGCTGGAAATCGTGCTGACAGGCCGCCGGGCCCACCCGGAAATCATCGAGATGGCCCATCTGGTGTCCGAAATCCGTCCCATCAAGCATTACTGGGACATCGGGGTGAAGGCCCGCAAGGGGATCGAGTACTAGTCGTCGTCCTCGCCCATGCCGGCCAGCGGGCCCGGGTAGCGTACCCGCACCGGGGCCAGCGCCATGGCCCGGGGCTGCATGGGGTGGTATTGCCGCGGGTGGGTGGGCAGGCTGGCCCGCACGTAACGGTCGGAGCCGCCTGTTGGGGCGGGGGGCGGTTTTTTGCGGTAGGCGATGACCCGGCTGATGGTTTCGGCCAGGGCATTGCCCAGCAGCGTGATGGCAAAGGTCACCCACTGGGCCGACAGGTTAAAGCGCCTGACCAGCGGCGAGCTGAACCTGGAGGCTGCAAACGAGAAGATCCAGGCCAGGGCCAAGCCCACCAGCTCCCGGTTCAGGATGACCTGGGGATCCAGGGTAGCCCCGCTGTTGCGCAGGTGCGGGTTATAGGCCTCCCCCACCCGGAAGGAGGCACCCACCATGCGAGACGCCACCGAGACCAAGGCCGTGCGAAAGGCCATGCCGTTCACCGCCGAAATCATAAACCCACTTTCACCAATTAAAACAGTTATTACTTTACCATTAAACCCGGCCTTTGGCATCCACCGTTTCGCATGGCGGGGCGGGTAACTCCCTGCGGCGGCATGGGCTGGCTCCTCCAAACGGTGGAATCTGGCTTCCCGGGCGAGTTGGTCGGCATGGGGCTGTAATGGTTGTGCCGCAAGGGTTTTCGGGTTTTGCCGCCTCCAAACTCAACCAGATGATCGATGTGGCCCCCGCCCCGGGGCGCTATGCTGGGTCATGCATTTCCAGGTGTGTGGATTAGCAACCAACGTGTGGAAAGAAAGTGGTGGTGGTTAACATGAAGTATTCCCGTAAAACCAAGCTGATGATGGCCCTGTGCCTCCCCCTGCTGGTGGCTCCCGCATGGGCTGCCGACAGTTTCCGGCTGGACAGCGTCGATTTCATTTCGACCGGCGGGCGCACCAACATCATTATGCATACCGGCAGCATTTTGCCCTACAAGAAAGTCTTGGTCAGCGATTCCAAGCTGGTGCTGGATATCGAGCAGGTGGAGGCGGACGAGTCCGTGCGCACCAACTTCAGCGGCGCGGCCAACGTGAGCCATGTCATTTTGAAACCCCTGGACGCGCACCGGGTGCGATTAATCGTGCGGGGCGAGAACCTGGGAACCCCGGTGGTGGCTTTCAACAGCCCGGTTGCCCATGATGTGGGCCTGGAGCCTACCTTACCGGAAGAAACCCAGGCGGGCCTGGCCCAGATGCAGGAGTCGGGCATGCAGGATGCCGCCCTGACGCCGGCGGATCAGGGCCTGGAAGCTCCCGCCGCCGACGATCAGCCCCTCATTGCCGAGGATGAACCGATTTTCAGCCACGACGAGCCCTTGCCGGCGGCCCCGGCGGCCAGCGCGGCCCCGGCCAAATCGGCGCCCACCCCCATCGTGGACTTGGGGGCCGGTTCCGAAGCAGGTGGAGGCAACAGCGTCAGCCGTTTTTTTGACTCGGTGACCGAGGGCAAGTGGAACCAGTGGGTGCCTTTCGGTCTGTTGGTTCTGCTGCTGGCCGGTGCGGGCGCCTTTATCCGCCGCAAGCTGAGCAGCCTGCAAGCGGACGTGCCCCAGCTGGAAGACCTGATGGCCGAGCAGGCCCATGGCCGCAAGGTGGGTTTCCGAGAGATGGCCAACGCTTATCGGCAGCAGGATGATGTGCGCAAGACGCTGGCCGCAAAGCCCCGCGCCGCCTTCAACATGGGTAAGCAAGCCCCTGTCAGCCGTCCCCAGGGACGCCAGGCGGGCCGGGATGAGCTCATCGGCCTGCGCTCCCTCAACAAGGCCTCCGGCTCCCCGGGCCAGGCAGCCCGTCAGGCTGCTTATCTGGAAAGCCTGCTGGCTTCGGCTTCCGAGCCGCCCAAGCCGGCCCACACGCCGGCCCCCAAAAAGCAGGTGGTGAACCAGTACCTTAAAAACCAGGCCCCGACCCAGAAGACAGGGGCTCCCAAGGCCCGCCCGGCCATGGCCCAGGAAATGAAGCGCATGCAGGACGTGCAGCAGGTGGCCCAAAAACGGCCAAAACCGGGCATCAGTTCGCCCCAGAACCCCATCAACCGGGCACCGGCTGCCGGAAAAACCGCCCCGGCCTCCAACCCGCGGGCGGCCCTCAACCCGGCTGCGGATTTGCCCGCCGGGCAAAACCAGGAGGTGCTGAACTTCCTGCGCAACGTGGCCGAGCTGATGGAAAAGGACGGTCGTCCCGAAGTGGCCCGCAACATCCAGCGCAACCTGAATTCCATCTAGGCGGTTTTAACCAACCACCAAAAACCGGCGGCGGCGTCTTTCGGGAGGCCGTCGCTGGCTTTTATGGCTGGCTCAGCGCAGCGGCAGCAGCACGTTGCCCCCGCCCTTGCCCACCACCACGGTACTGGGAGCCTTGCCGTCCCACTTCTTGGCGATTTCCAGCTCCACCACCTCGGGGGAGGACTTGAGGGCATCGCCCTTGATGCGCACGGCCCGGGCTTCGGCCTCGGCCTGCACCTGCACGATTTCCGCCTCCTTTTTGGCTTTCTCCAGCTCGTAGTTCTTGGCCAGGGCTTGCTGCTCGGTAATTTGCTTCTGCTCGATGGCCTGCTCCAGCTCGGCGCTCAGGTCGATATTGCTCAGCGGCAGGTCGGCCAGCCATACCAGGGGACTCCTGTCCTTGGCGCTGGCCTTGGCCTCGTCGCCGCGCTGCAAGGTGTTGCGGATAATGCTTAAAGCCTCCTGCTTGACCCGCTCCCGGTTTTTCACCAGATCCTCGGCCCGGTAGCGTGCCGTGACCTGCTTCAGGGCGTCCTGGATGCGGGGCTCCACCA
The DNA here is from genome assembly GCA_964390635.1 of uncultured Vampirovibrionales bacterium. Lineage (GTDB taxonomy): Bacteria > Cyanobacteriota > Vampirovibrionia > Vampirovibrionales > Vampirovibrionaceae > CAYMIG01. The sequence continues at coordinate 55,459 of CAYMIG010000012.1, forward strand.
GGGTGGTGTAGGGATCGCCCTGGTATTGGCGGTAGAGTTCCACCACCCGGTCTTCCGGGATGCGGTATAACGCCTTGAAGCTGATGTTGACGGTCTGCAAGTCGCTGCTGAAGCAGGGGGCCTCCCCCGGGACGGTCAGCTGCTTGACGGGCACTTTCACGATTTTTTCTACCAGGGGCAGCTTGAAGGTCATGCCTTCGCTGCGGAAGTGGGGATCTACGTTGCCCAGCGTCACGCTGACGCCTCGGTAGCCCGGATCGATGATGGTAAAGCACTGGGTGGCCAGAATGAACAGGGCAATCCCCCCAAAAACCAGCGTGCCGCTGTTGGCGAACCATTTCGTATACCGGCTGGAATCGTCGCTCACGGTGGGTTCCTCTCTCCGTACTCTCTATCGTGCAGGTTGTGCTGCCGCGCTTATTATTATAAGGGTTTTTTGGACGGTGTACCGGCGGGGCGGGGATATGCAGCCGGGGTGGGGCCCCGCTTGGCGAATTCCAGGATGCGGGCCTTGGCCAGCGGGCCGCTTTCCCACTGGTGCAGGGCTTGCAGTTCGCACTTGAGCACATGCACGGCCTTGCGGGAGGCCGCCAGCTCGTCCTCGAACTGTTCGCCCTTCATGGCCAGGAACCGTCCCCCCACCTTGGCCAGCGGCAGGCACAGCTCCAGCAAGACGGGCAAGGGGGCCACCGCCCGGGCGGTGACAATGTCAAACTGCTCCCGCCAGCATGGATCCTGCCCGGCATCCTCGCTGCGCATGGGCAGCACCGTCAGGCGCTCCAGTGCCAGGGTTTCCCGCACCGACTCGATAAAGCGGCATTTTTTGCCGGTGGCCTCCAGGGCGGTGATGTGCAGGTCGGGTCGGGCAATGGCCAGCGGAATGGCCGGCAGTCCCGCGCCGCTGCCCACGTCCACCACCCGGCTGCCCGGCGGGATGCAGGGGGACAAGGCCAGCGAGTCCAGCAGGCTGCGGTACAAAAAATCCTGGGGCGCCGTGATGCGGGTCAGGTTGGTGGTGCGGTTGGCTTCGCACAGCAGGGCGTAGAAGCGATCGAAGGCGGCCCGCTGGGAGGCGTCCAGGGACAGCCCCAGCAGGCGGCTCTGGGCCGTCCAGGCCTCGTCCGCCGCCGGATCCGCCCACAAGGAGGGCTGGCTTGGCGCATCGTTCCGTATCGACATGGGTTAAGTGTACAATAAAGGAGGGTATTGCGTTGTCAGAGGAAGCAGAGAGGCAGGCCCTTGGAGACGCCACTCACCTTTATCGGATCAGCCGTCATTGAGCGGGTGGTGAACGGCACCTTCGTGCCGGATCGCCGTGCGCAGGGCAAACCGGGTATTCAGGATCGCCGCAACATCATCTCCCCGCTGGCCGTGACCCGCCGCTGCATCCGTTATGAGCCCAACGTCTTTCTGCACCGCAAGGCCATCATTCTGTCCATGGCCGAGGCCCTGAACAGCGCCGATAAAAAGATTATCCTGGTGGGCGGGCCGCAAGGCATTGGCAAGACCAGTCTGATTCGCGGGGTTATCGAGATGATGGGCAGCCAGCGCGAACAGTTGCTGTGGTTCGACGTGAACCGCCACACCGATTTTGAGGAAATCATCCAGTTTCTCATCCAGTACATCACCTACATTTGCCAGGCCTACGGCACCCCGGTGCAGCAACCGGCGTCGGGAGCCACCGGCATGCCCGGGGGAGAACCCATCCGGCGGCTGGAAGCCCTCATTCGCAGCGTGTCCGATATGCCGCTCCTCATTGTCATCGACAATGCCGAATACATTGTCGACAGCGAGTTGCGCTTCAATTCCTACCCCTTCAAGGAGATGCTAAACTTCCTGCTGGGCTTTCCCAACATCAAGATGGTGATTGGCGGGGAGCGTCTGCCCTTTGCCGAACTGAGCCCCAACCAGCCCGGGGTGGTCAACCTGAAGCTGGCCGGCCTGACCGCCGAGGACGCCGTGGCCTCCCTGCTGAACCGCCGCCGGCGGGACGACCCGCAGGCCGAGGTGGGCCCCGAGGAGGAGGCCGCCATTGACAGCCTGTATGAAAAAAGCCATGGCTATCCCTGGCTGCTCAAGACCATGCTCTACCTCTACCACCAGTCCCCCCTGGATTTCACTGCCCTCAACGGGCTGCTGGAAGGGGAGGATCACAGCAAGGCCAGCATGGTGGGGGCCCTCATCCGCTATATTTATGAGCGGCTGAGTGATCCGCAGCGGCGGCTGTTTCAAATCCTTTGCCTGCTCAGGCACCCGGTGGACGTCAAGGCGTTGCAGGCCCTGATGGGGGTCTGCTACCCGGGGCTGGGCGTGATGAACACCGATGTGGAGACCCTGGAGAACATCCTGGAGCATTCCCTCATCCGGCCCTTCCTGAAAATCAGCTATCCGCCCCAGGAGGTGCTGGAGCACCTGCGCTACCGCCAGGAGCATCCCCAAGAACAACTGGAACAACCCGGCAGCCGGAAGTTCAAGCCCTGGTACGAGCTGTACCACCACGTCAAGCGCCTGGTGCAGTCCGGCATTCCCGCCGATGAGCGGGAGCGCGTGCACGGCCTGCTGCAGGACTTCTACCTGAAGGAGCGAAACCGGGAGGGCGCCCAGCGGGTGCTGCGCATCAAGAACAAGGCCCTGCTCTCCGAGGCCAAGTACCATGGCAATGCCGCCCGGGTGCGCAAGCCGGTGAAGGCCGAAGCGCATGCGGGCCCCGACTCCCCGCAGGATTGGCTGGATGCCCAGCAGGTCAGCTCTATGTCTTATCTCTACCAGCATGTCAAGCCGCTCAGTCGAAAGTCCACCTTTTCCCTGGAGGATTACCGGGGCATCCGCCTGCCAGAAGACGACTTTGAGAGCGATCCAGAGGTTCTGGATCTCTCCAAGCCCTTGGGGCCGGTGGAAATTCCAGATTTCGATCCGGAGGAGCCCGAGGAAAAAATTACCTTTCAGGATTACCTGGCCGGTATTGAGCTGACCGAGGAAGAAAAGCGCCTGCTGCACGAAACCGGGGAGCGTCCCCCGGCCAGGCCCCCGCAAGATCCCATCCTGGCCAGCCCGGCCCCGGCGCCCGCGGAACCCCCGGCGGCGGATGCGGCCTCCGATCTGGGCAAGCTGACCGCCAGCCTGGTGGAGGACGGGGCGGATGAGCAGGAGCGATTCATCCACCAGCGGCTGGCCCGCGCGGTGGCTTCCCATGATCGGGCCGATCTGGCCCTGCAATTGCTGGAGCTGGCCAAGTACCGGGCGGCCCTGGGACGCTTTGGTAGCGCCAACCGCTGCCTGGAGAAGGTGCTTAGCCTGAAACTGGAAGCCAACAAGGAAATCATGGCCGAAATCTACCGGCTGAGCGGCACCGTGCACAAGGAAACCTACCATCACAACGCCGCGCTGGCCGCCTTGTCCAAGGCGGCGGTGTACATTAAGCGCCTGATGTACGAGGACGAGACGGTGGATGCGGTGTGGATGGGCCGCCTGGGCCAGGTCTACCAGAGCCTGGGGGAAATCCATGCCTATCGCCGCCAGTACCGGGAGGCGGCGGACAGCTTTAACCAGGCCTTGCGCTGGTTTTTCTCCGCCGATGACGAGATGCGCCAGGCGGAGGTCTACTTTCAGCTGGCCGGGGTGTACGAAGACCTGAAAGATCTTGAGAACGCCGTCCAGTACTACCAAAAGGCCCTGGCCAAGGATGAGGAAAGCGGCAACCTGGTGTCTTGCGCCTCCGCGCTGGCCAACCTGGGTAATATCGCATACGAGCAGGGCAACCTGGAGGAGGCGGTGGCTTATTTCGAGCGCTCCCTGGTGTACGATCGCCAGTCCTTCAACGGCGAGGGCCAGCTGAATACCCTGGAGGTGCTGGCTGGTCTGTACATGCAGCTGGAGCGCTGGGATCGGGCCGAGGTCAGTGCCAAGCAAGGGCTCAGCCTGGCCATCCAGGAAGACCTGAACCTGTGGAAGGCCATGTTTTACGTGAAGCTGGGCCAGGTGGCCGAAAGCCGCCAGGACTGGCCGCAAGCCATTACCCATTACGAGTGGGCCCGCTCCATGGGCGAGCAGGAACTCTCTGGCGAAAGCCTGGACTGGATTCGCGCCCGCTTGCAAGAGGTACGTCAGTGGCAGGCCGCCGGCGGCTGAAACCGGGCTTGGCCATGGCGACCGGTTCGCGGTAGGATGGCGGGCGAAAGGAGAACCGCCCATGTCCGTCACCGCGTCCGCCATGCAAGAGGAATTGTTCCAGCTGATTCGCTGCTTGTCGTTTCGCCAGGGGGATTTTGTGCTGGCCTCCGGGCAGCGTTCCAGCTATTACATCGATTGCCGCCTGACCACCCTGGATGCCCGGGGCAGCTATCTCATCGGGCATTTGCTCTACGACATGCTGGCCGATCAGCACATTGACGCCGTGGGCGGCATGACCATGGGCGCCGATCCCATTGTGTCCAGCATTCTGTACCGCAGCGCCCAGGTGGGTAAGCCGCTTAAGGGCTTCCTGGTGCGCAAGGAGGCCAAGGGCCACGGGGCGGGCCGCCAGGTGGAAGGGCATCTGGAGCCCTGGATGCGGGTGGCCCTGGTGGAAGACGTGGTGACCACCGGCGGCTCTACGATGAAAGCCATCCAGGCGGTGCATAACACCTGTCCCACCGTGCAAATCGTGCAGGTGCTGGGCCTGGTGGATCGCAAGGCCGGCGGGGCGGAGACCTTTAAGCGCCTTCAGATTCCGTTTCGGGCGCTGTATGACGTTGACGCATTTCTTCGGGGATGAACTTCATCCAGTCGTGGCCCAGGTTGCTGAAGAAGTAGTGGGCATCCAGCACGTCGTCGGCCCCGATGGGCTGAAACTTGCCCAGGCGCTCCAGTTCCTCCTCGGTCAGCTCCGGATCCTGGAAGGTCAGCTCCTGGCCGGGCACTTCCACCCCCACCATGGCCACCCCGTTCTGGGTGTTGCAGTGGTTGCAGAACACGTTCACGATGAAAATGCCCTCATCCTGGCGGATCAGCTGGATGTCCTCGGGCTCGAACGGATGCGAGCAGAAGTTGCAGCGCATGCGAGTAAAGAAATTCTGGATCAGGCTGAAGGCGTCCATCGAACACGCACCTCGACGTGGTGAAAAAGCGAAGTTAAAGTACTCTTTGATTATAGCCGTTCTTGTGGGAAGATAAAGGCCCCTTCATAAAATCGTAAGATTTGAGAGGCTTTCATGACTGTTTCGCTTGAGAACTCCCCGTCCTGCCTGAAGCACAGCCTAACCCTGGATATCAACATCTTTGATACCGACTGTTTTGGGGTCATGTGGCATGGGGCGTACCTGAAATGGATGGAGATGGGCCGGGTGCAACTGTTTGAGGCCCAGGGGCTCAAGCTTTCCAAGCCGGGCCAGCCGGACGGCTATATTTACCCGGTGGTGGAGCAGAGCCTGCGCTTTAAGGCCCCCGGCCAGTACCAGGATCGCCTGACCCTGGAGACCACCCTGACCGTGGAAGGATACAAGCTGCTGTTCAAACAGGTTTTTATCAGTCAATCCACGGGCAAGCCCACTTTGGAAGCCATGACCACCGTGGTGGTGCTGGATAGCCAGTGGAAGCTGCAACGCCAGCTGCCCCCCATGGTTCGACAAGCCTTGGCCCCCCACTAGGCCGCTAGCAACAAATTGGTATCAGGGGTTTTAGTGCCGGCATTGTTTCCTGTGAGACGTGAGGAGAAATTGCATGTCGGTGGTCTTTTCTGCCCGGGGTTCCGGTGCGCCGCTGTTTGGAAAAACCCAGGGCGGCACCGTCCTGACCCCTACTTCGGGCTTGATGGTGGCCACCGGTGGGCTGGATCCCGAGGCCCGCATCTCGGAGCTGGCGCTGGGCCGGTTGTTTGGCAGCGTCAAGGACGCCATCCTGAACCCCGATCCCGAGGCGCTGGCCGCGCTGCCCCTGGAGCGCAAGCTCGATCTCATCCGCAGCCTGCATGATGCCCTGCACCTGGCCCAGGGGCACGGACATGACCTGGTGCAAAAGGATCCCGTGTCCCGGTTCCTGCCGGGGCGCCTGTACAAGGCCCTGCTGGGCAACCTGCCCGTGCCCGGGCTGGGGAGCGAAAATCCCTTTGCCCAATACACCCCCCGTGAGCGCGGCCAGTTGGCCGAGGCCCTGTATCATCTGGCCGACGCCTACCAGGCCTTGAAGGTGGAGTATCCCAAGGAATTTACCCTGTACATCGACCTGCAAAAGCAGGCGGAAAAGCCCAACCTGCTGGATGCCTTGGCCCAGGGCGGTGATTTCCAGAGTCTGCTGGCCAGCCTGGCCAAGAAAAAGGAGGCCAGCAGCGACTTCCACACCCTGGTGACCCCGCTGCATGAGGCGATTCGCGAAGACCTGCTGAACCTGGGCAGCAATGCCGATCCGGGCACCCTGGCCGCCCTGGGGCAGGGATACCGCAACGTGCTGCGCCTGGCCAAGGTGTTGAATGTGCCCCTGGAAGACAAGCGACTGGCCGATCTCAGCCTGGTCGCCTGAAGCGGCGGTCTTTAGCCGGAAGAGGTGGCCACCGGGCGGTGGGCCGTGCCAGAGTGCTCGGTCTTATCCCAGCGCAGCCGGCGTTTGGGCTGGAATAACACCTTGACGATAATGCCAAACACCAGCGGGAACCACAGGATGGTCATGTACAGTCCGGTAATGTAGGCCCACAGCAGGGCTTCCTTGACCGGGGGCTTGTTGAAGCGGATGATGGCCACGGTGAGGGCAATGCTCATGCAGTAGGCAAAGACCGGCACCACGATCAGCGAGGATAAAATGCGCATGGGCACCGGATCTCCCAGGATGACCCCGAACACCAGCAGGTGGAACAGGTCGAGGGCCAGCCACAGGGGCAGCAGGAATTCCAGGAAGTAGGCCACCATGTCCAGCCGGGTGCGGAAGGAGACCTTGCGGGATTTCAGCAGTTTGCCGGCATATTCCAGGTAACGCCACAGCGTGCCTTCCGTCCAGCGGCGGCGCTGCTTCAGCAGGGCCTTGAAGCGGGTGATGCCTTCTTCATAAACCGGCACTTTGTGGGCAAACCGAATGTCCCAGCCTTCCAAATGCAGGCGGGTGGAGAGATCCAGGTCATCGGTGAGGGTCAGCGGATGCCAGCCGCCCACCTCCATGACCGCTTCGCGCTTGACCAGCTGGCCGTTGCCGCGCAGTTCCACCGCCCCGCGCACCGAGTCCCGCCCGTACTGGAAGTGGGAATCCAGCGAGTATTCGTAGTTCTGGCAGCGGGTCAGCCAGTTGGTGCTGGCGTTGGCAATCACTTTGCGGGCCTGCACCGCCCCCACGTTCTCATCCGAGAGAAAGGGCATGATGCGGCGCAGGAAATCCGGCTCCACGTAGGCGTCGGCGTCGAACACGCACAGCACATCCCCGTCTGTAAGGCTCAGGGCCTCGTTCAGCACGCTGGGCTTGCCCGGGAAGGCGTCCTGATCGCGCAGGTGGTAGCGGAACCGGGGATCGTGCAGCTCCTCGGCCAGCCGCTTCAAGATGGCCGGGGTTTCATCGGTGCTGCGATCGTCCATCACCAGCAGCTCGAAGTCGGGGTAATCCAGGCGCAGCAGGTCGCGCACGGTGGTTTCAAGCACCACTTCCTCATTGTGGGCGGCAATCACGACCGAAACCCGGGGCAGGTAGTCCGTATTCAGCGGGCGGGGATGCTTCCACTCCATCCGCTTCTGGTGCACCATGGCCAGCGTTAGCAACCACACGTAGCACAGCATAAAGATGAGCAGCAAAATGACCGAGGAGACCTGGGGCATCACCTTGCCGGTCAGCACCACCATCAGCCAGACCGTCCCGATCATTGCCGCCAGCAGGATTTTTTGTTTCATGCCTGGTGTATCCCCAATCTTCTAGTAGGCTGAGAGCCGGTGGGCGAATTCCCGAAGGTGGCGGGCCGCATTGGCCGCTCCGTGAATGGCCTGGGCCTTTTCGGCCATGGCCTGGGCCCGATCCCCGTAGGCCGGCGTGTTCAACAGGGTTTGGATGGTGTTTCGCAAGGTGGCTTGCGAGGCATCCTCCAACTGATCATACTGCATGTTGAGCGCCACGCCTAGTTCCGCCATGCGGGCGGCGTTGTTTTCCTGCTCAATCTGGTGGGCGTCCGGCACGATGAGTGACGGCTTGCCCAGGGTGAGCAGTTCCATGGCCGTGCTGTGTCCGGCCTGGGTGATGACCAGGTCGGCGGCCTTGAAGTAGGGGGCGGCTTCCTTGACGAAGGGGTGGATGGTCACGTTATCCGGCTTGTGGCGGGTCTCAAAGCCGGCAATCATGATGAAGTCCACCTCCGGCATGTGCCGGGCTGCGGTCAGCACCGCGTCAAACAGCGGACGGCGATACTCATGCCCCCCCAGGGAAACCACCACCAGGGGGCGATCCGCATGCGGCTTGGGCACTGGCGTGATTTCGTGGGCCTGCCAGGCCACCAGGGGCCCCACAAAGCGGGTGCGCTTCTTCACCTGGTAGTTGTCGGACAGGTTGGGCAGGCACACGGTGTCCGGGGGCGGGAAGTCCGGGATGAGAATCTCCTCTGCCGAGGACAGCCACAGCTTCATGACCCATTCGAAGGAGCGGCCAAACAGCTTGACTAGGGCGGAATCGCGCTCGAAAAACGGGTAGAAGGCGCTCTGGTTGGTGAGCACCAGGCAGGGGATATCCAGCCGCTCGGCGGCCAGCACCGGGGCCATGCGCCCGTCGGCCACCACCAGGGTAACCCCGTGGCGGCGGATGATGTCCATCTCCTCCTGCACAATCTGGTTAAAGCCCAGGGCCCGGGCGGGGTTGGACAGGATGGTCTTGCCCACGTCAAAGTGCCCTTCCGAGCCCACGAATTTCACTTCCTGGCTGACTTCCACGCTGGGGTACTCATAGGCCCGCACCCGCTCCAGGGCGTAGCTGTAGGCGCCAATCAGCACCTCGGAGGGGGCAAACTGCCGGGCAATGGCCAACGCCCGGCTGGAGTGGCCGTAGCCTTCGCTACTGACCGACAGGTAAATTTTGTCTTGCAGCTGGGGGGGCGCTTTGCGGCGCTTACCAATTTGTAGCAGCGACATCGGCCCGCCCCGCTTTCATGCGCTTGTACAGGCCGGCCAGCCCAAAGGCCAGCAACGGGACCCCAATGAGTAAAAACAGGGTACGCACCCCCAGCTGTTCCACGGCCAGGCCCGCCACCAGCACCGGCAGGGTGGAGGACGTGCTGAGAATGGTAAATTGCACCCCCAGCACCTTGCCCCGCTTGTCGTCGGGAATCAGCTCATGCAGCAGGGCCTGCAGGGGGATGGCAATAAAGGAGGCCGCCACGCCCATCAGGGTGGCCAGCAGGTAAGTATACAGCATGCGGAAAGTGAAGCGGATTTCATCCAGGTAGAAAAAGTCCCCGGCAAAGGCCGGCAGCTGGAACACGTGATCGGTCTTGGGGATGCTACCCACCAGGGTGAGCAGCACCAGGCACAAGCCCACTGCCGTAAAGCCCCCGAAGACCATAAAGGCCCGCTTGGCCTGCTGGAAGGCATGCCCTACCCAGAAGGCCCCCGCCGCCATGCCCACCCCGCTGAAGGCGATGATGTAGGCAAACTTTTGGGCGGCCACCCGGGGGTCGTCAAACAAAAAGGTCTTGGCAAAGCTGATAAACAGGATGCACAGGGCCACCACGCACGAAAACAGCAGGGCCAGCTTCAGCATGGCGTTTTGCACCAGGGGGTTGGCCCGGATGTAGCGCAATCCGTCGGTAATTTCCTCCCGAAAGCGGCCCACGGCCTCCCGCAGGCTGGTGGTGGGCAGGGGCAGGCGGTCGTTTTCCAGCAGGCACATGGGCCCCAGACGCACCATGGCCAGCGACAGGCTGGCCGCCACAAACAGCCCGGCTATGGCCCAGTGCACGTTTTCAATGCTGAAGATGTTAATCAGCGGGTCGCCCAGGGCAAAGCCAAAGATGACGGAGGCCATCATGGTGGTGGTAAACAGGGAATTGGCGGTCATCAGCTGGGGCTTGGGCACGATCATGGGGATGGTGGCCGCCTCGGCGGGCACGAAAAACTGGGTGGCCGCCGAAATCAGGAAGGCCATCAGATAAATGCTCCAGCTGCCCATGTGCTCGGCCATGGCGGGCAGCAGGGCCACGATGGAGGCCCGCATCAGGTTGGTGGTCACCAGCACCGCCCGGCGGGGCCAGCGATCCACAAACACCCCCGCCACCGCGGTCAGCAGGATGGCCGGAATGGTAAAGGCAATGTAGAGGAAGCTGGAATAGCGGTCGCTGGGCCCGAAGTGGCTGACAATCATGGTGATGAACACCACAAAGATAATGCGGTCGGCCACCTGGGAGAAGACCTGCCCCACCCACAGGGCCAGGAAGTTGTGGTTTTGCAGGACGGCCCGGTATCCCCCATGCGGGGTCAGCTCATCGATCAGTTGTTCCGCAGTGTTGCCTGCGGGATCCGGCAACGGGGTCTGGACAGACATGCAATCTTCCTACCGAAGCGCTTTCACGGGCTCAGGGGTTTTCACATTGTACTGCAAGCACCCCCGGGCGCAAACAAAATGCCGTCTTATTCCGCCGTTTGGGCCGGCTCATGGGCTGCAAGCAGCCGGTGCAGCAAATCACAGGCATGCAGTTCCCGTTCAAACACTTCCTGGAAATAATAGCGCAGGAATTTCTGGGTTTTCAGCAGGCTGACCCCGGACCAGTCCACGGCATGGGGGGCGCTCAGCGCCCGCAGGGTAGAGGCGGACACGTTGACCCACCGGGCCCCATGGCTGCCGTAAGGCTGGCTTTTGCGGGTTTCCGAAGGGGTGACCCCGCCCAGCTGGGGCGAAAAACAGTAGAAGGGGGCCTGCCAGTCCAGGGCTTCCCCGCTGAAAATGCACCGATCCAGCTGGGGATGGTAGCCCGCCGTTTCCAGCAGTTGCAGCTGGAACCGGGTGGCGGCGGCGGTGATGGCCGCATCCTCGTCCGGGCAGGTGTCCAGGGTTTCCAGGGCGGCTTTCAGGTCGCCAAAGATGGCATGGCTGTCGGTATCGTACTCGGCGGCCACCAGGTTGACCAGTTCCACGTACACCAGGGCGTAGGCCAGTTTCAGCAGGTTGCTGCGGATGCCCACGAAGGTTTCCCGGGGCTGGTACTGGCAAAGCACGTCCAGGTTCTTGCCCTTGGAAAGCTGCACTTCGCTCACATTCAGCAGCTCGCAAGCCCCGCTCAGCTTGCTTTTCTGTTTTTTGACCCCCTTGGCAATGGCCGCAATGCGTCCCACATCCGGGGAATACAGGTGCAAAATCTTGTCCGCCTCGCCAAAGTCAATGGCTTTCAGGCAGATCACTTCCGTGGTGTAGGTTTTTGCGGCAATGGGGCTCATGCTATGGGTTAGCATACCAAATCAGACGGGCCGGGGGCCGCAAAGTTACAAAACGCAAACCGCCTTCCGGGGTGGGGGAAGGCGGTTTGAAGCGTGGGGCCGGCCCGGATTACAGGGCGGCTTTAACCTTCTCGGCCAGCTGGGCGAACGCTTGGGGCTCGCGGGCGGCGATATCGGCCAGGTACTTGCGGTTCAGCTGGATACCGGCTTTCTGGATGCCGTTGATGAAGCGGCTGTAAGACAGGCCGTGCTGGCGGGCTGCCGCGTTGATGCGGGCAATCCACAGGCGGCGGAGATCCCGCTTCTTGTTGCGGCGATCGCGGTAGGCGTATTTCAGCGACTTCATGACCGCCTGGTTGGCAACCTTGAAGAGCTTGCTCCGGGAACCCCGGAAGCCTTTGGCCAGCTTCAGAATCTTCTTATGGCGCTGGCGGGAAACGTTTCCTCTTTTAACGCGCATGGGCTTCTTCCTTACGGGTGGTTACTGAAAAAGGCGGAACAGTGTTTTTTGACGGCAGGGCCTGTTCCGGTGCCCTGCGCCGTCCCTTCTTCGGGTGAACAAGGGGCGAGAACCTAGCGGGAGTACTTGGGATAGGGCAGCTCCAGCCGCACTTTTTTCTCGTTGGCCGTGCTGATGACCACGTCCGGGTTCAGGCGGCGCTTGCGGCGGGAGGATTTGGTCACGTTCAAGTGGCCCCGAAACGCCTGGGCGCGCATGACCTTGCCGGTGGCGGTCACGCGGTAGCGCTTGGCGCCCGACTTGTGCGTTTTCATCTTGGGCATAACCGGATTCTCCTTGGGACTTCCTTGTTGCGTAAGCTTGTTGACGAGGTTATTTCTTCTTGGGGCCGATGTGTAGGGTGATGGTACGCCCTTCCATGCGGATATCCCCTTCCAGGGAACCTTGTTCCTGCAAGTCTACAACAAACCGTCTGGCCAGATCAAATGCCAGGTTGCTGTGCTGGGTCTCGCGTCCCTTCAGGCGGATGCTGCATTTGACCTTGTTGCCTTCCTCCAGGAACTTCTGGGCCCGGTGCACCTTGGTCTCGTAATCGTGATCGTCAATGCGCACGCCCATCTTGATTTCCTTGATCTCGACGACGTGCTGCTTTTTCTTGGCCTCCTTGGCCTTTTTCTCCATCTCAAACTTGTAGCGCCCGTAATCCACCAGGCGTACCACCAGGGGGGCGGAATCGAAGCTCATAATAACCAGATCCAGTCCGCGCTCGCGGGCCAGATCTTCTGCCTCGCGGCGGGAGACCACGCGGTTGTCCTCACCGTCAATCAGGCGTACCTCGGTGGCGCGAATGTCCGGGGTTAAAATCTGGGGGCCCTTATCCCGGGGCGGCCCGCCACGGGGGCCATGAAACTTGGAAATGGGAGTTTTCCTCCGTAGTGAAATCTCAACGTGCACGAAGTCGGGAGAACGTCTCTCTACCGGCTGGGGTGTGGAATTTGCGGAAGGGGGGACTTGAACCCCCACAGCTTGCGCCACATGCTCCTGAAACATGCGTGTCTACCATTCCACCACTTCCGCATTTGAATGGTTTCCACAGCCTGAGAGTCATAACTCTAGCCCAACTTTTTTTCGAAATCAATAGGGGGCACTTATGCCGCTCTTATGGGATGTCCCTTACGGACGCACCCCGCCCGGGCGGGTTCCCGCTTGGGTCTGGCTGCAAGGGGGCCTGCCTGGCCCATCCGGGCCCGGTATTGATCCATGGGTCTAGCTGGGCTGGCCGATTCGGATTTCCTTCAAATAGAGGATAAATAGATCAGCCGTTCGTGTCATAGTGCGGTGTGTCTGGAAAAGGGGATCGTTTGCGGGACCCGATATCCAAACCGGCACTTCGATGGCTCAAAGGGGAAGTTGATATATAAGACAGCCGTAACAAAAAACGGACCGTGAATGTTTTTATGCATGTAGGCCCCGTGTGCCCGTGGCACGGGCCGGGATGGTTGAAGGAAGCGCAGCATAGCAATGGTTAAAAACAAGGTTTCGGTTAGCAAAGCCCGCCAGGAGGCCATTGACAAGGCCCTGGCCGCCCGGCTTGCCATGAAATCGGCGGTGGCCGACCACATTGCCAATGCCAACGCCGCCAGCCAGGCGGCCCTGGATGCGCTGATGAAGCTAAAGCCGCTCATCCCGGACCCGGTGACGGTGGGCGGCGACTGGGCCCTGAAAGAAGTGGAATGCGCCCGCGAGTTCAACTTTAGCCTGCCCGAAGACCCGCATGCCGCCGTGGAGCTCATGGAGCAGGCCGTGCTCAACGTGATGGGCACCGAAAAATGCATTATCCTGCTTTTCAACGAGCAAAGCGGGGTGTACACCTGCCTGAACGACCTGAAGCTTCCCGCTACCCGCCCCCGGGAGCTGACCCGCATTTCCGATTGGTTCCTACAAGAGTTTGTGGGCGAGGGCAACGAGGTGTTGCACAGCTACATGATGCTGAAAGAGCGCCTGGTGGGCATCGTGGTGGTGGCCGGCAAGCCCGGTGGGCAGTCCTTTGGCCCGCATGACCAGATGACCCTGGAGCTGATGTCCCCCTACCTGGCCAACCAGGTGGTGCGGTTCCAGCACCTGCGGCAGTCGCTGTCGGTGCCCTACATCCAGAGCGTGGTGCTGGAAATGGCCTCCCAGATGGTGATGGCCGTGGACCAGGATGCCATCATCTCCGGCCTGCTGGAGGCCTACACCCGCCGCCTGGGCTTTGATGCCTGCCAGTATGTGGCCCTGAACGACGAGACGGGCCGGGGCGAGGTGCTCTACGAAATCAAGGGCGCCCAGGGCAAGGTGCACAGCTACAGCCATGCCGGCTTGCAGAGCAAGCGGCGCGCCATCCAGGATTTCGCCTCGCTGGTGGGGCTCTTGTCCTCTATTGCCCGCAACAAGCGCTATCTGCATTTAAGCGGGGGCATGTTGGGCGATAAATCGCTGTCCGAGATTTTCGGGGTGAAGCAGGTGCAGTCCGCCCTGCTGCTGCCGGTGGTGGACCTTGCCACCGGCGAGATCCGGGGCACTTTCAACCTGTTTTTAACCTCGCCCGGCCACATTGGCGAGGAAACGCTGGCCATCGCCAACGAATCCGTGCAGCTGGCCTCGCAGGCCCTGTCCCGGGCCATGGTGCTGGACAAGGCCCTGGCCATGGCGTCCAGCGATGAGCTGACCGGCCTTATCAACCGTCGGGGCTTTTACCAGCGCTTTGAGGGCGAGATTGAGCGGGCCCGCCGCCAGCAAACCCCGCTGTGCGTGGCGCTCATCGATGTGGATCACTTCAAGCAGTTCAACGACAACCATGGCCACCTTAGCGGTGACCTCATCCTGAAGGCACTGGCCGATCTCTTTGTGCAAAACGTGCGGAAATCCGATGTGGTCTGCCGTTTTGGCGGGGAGGAGTTTGCCATCCTGCTGCCCGATACCAGCATGAAGGCGGGCGTGGAGCTGATGGAGCGGATTCGCAAGCGGGTGGAGCGTATGCAGCTGTGCGGCATCCACGGCGAAAAGCTGCATGTCACCATCAGCGCGGGCCTGACCGAGGTGGACAACAGCCCGGCCAGCACCGCCCACCGCTCGCTCATTTCCGATTCGCTGGCCAAGGCGGATGAACAGCTGTACGTGGCCAAAAACAACGGTCGCAACCGGGTTTGCTGCCTGGAAGGCCCCGAAGGCGAAGGTAGCCGGGCCTAGGTAATGCCGGTTTGCAGGATGTCGTGCATGTGCACGGCGCCGATGGGCTGGCCTTCGGCGTTGCAGCACAGCAGCACCGTAATCTTGTGTTCTTCCATCTTGCGCAGGGCCGTGACCGCCAGGTCATCGGGATTCACCTGCTTGGGGGCGCGGCTCATTACGTCGGCCAGCACGATGTCGGATACCTGCGCGTAGCGGGTCAGGGCCCGGCGGACGTCCCCGTCGGTCAGAATGCCCTGCACCCGGCGTTGGGCGTCCACCACGATGGCGATGCCCATCTTCTTCAGGCTGACTTCCATCAGGGCGTCCAGGAACGAGGTGTGCAGATCCACCACCGGCAGCTCCTCGCCGGATTTCATGACGTCTGAAACCCTTAGCAGAAGACGCTTACCCAGGGCCCCGGCGGGATGGAACAGGGCAAAGTCGTCTTCCGAAAAGCCCCGGCGCTCCAGCAGTACCACCGCTAGGGCGTCTCCCAGGGCCAGGGTGGCCGTGGTGCTGGCGGTGGGCGCCAGGCCCAAGGGGCAGGCCTCCTGCCGCACGGCGATATTCAGCACGACATCCCCCTGGCGGCCCAGGGTGGATTGGGGCTTTCCGGTCATGGCAATGAGCGGCACCCCGAAACGTTTGACCAGCGGTAAAATTCCCAGGATTTCCGGGGTTTCCCCGCTGTTGGAAATGGCAATCACCACGTCTTGTTTCATCAGCACGCCCAGATCCCCGTGGCTGCCCTCGGCGGGATGCAGGAACGTGGCGGGGGTACCGGTGCTGGACAGGGTGGCGGCGATTTTCTTGCCGATGAGCCCCGATTTGCCCATGCCGGTAATGATGACCCGTCCCGTGCAGCGCTCAATCAGCTCCACGGCCTGCACGAAATTGGCGTCCAGCTGGGTTTTCAGATCCTCCAGGGCCTCGATTTCGATGTCGATAATGGCCCGGGCCCGGGCCAGCAGCACGCTGTCGGTACCGGCGGCGGTTTGGGGAAGGGAGGGGGGGGAGGTGTGGGTCATGGCGAAAGCCCTGCTGCTCAAACGGAATAAAAACCAACCCCATCCTACCATTGCCCGGCGGATTCTCCAATGCCGAAACGGCCACCCGCGGGGGCAGCCGTTTCATCCAGGGGGTTGGGCCGGTGGCCTAGAGTTCCGGGGCTTCCTGCCGTTTTTCGGAGGTCGCCGTCTTTTGCAGGATGGTGATGGAGTCCACATCCAGCCAGGGCTCGCCCAGGGCGTTGCTGAACTGGGTGCCCACCACCCGCACGCGGTCGCCGCTTTCCAGGTCCATGACCTCATCGCTTTTCTTGCGGGGGTAGAACAGCTTCAGCTCGGAGAGGGGGATGCTGTGCCCCACCACGTCCGGGCGCAGGATGAAGAAGCTGACATAGTCTTTGGAATCGCGGAAGGCTTTCTTGTAGTCCAGGCCAATATCGGCAAAGCGGTTAAAGGTGCCTTCAAACACCACGGTCTTGTTCATGAAGCGGTCGGGGTCTTGCAGCAGATCCAGCGGCGCCACCGGCAGCGCGGTGGCCGGTACCGGGGCCGGTGTTGCGGGTTTATTGTCCGCTTTTGCAGGTTGCTCCTTTTTTTGCTCGGCCTGGGCCGGGGCGGCTTTACCCGCCGGGGGCGCCCCGTTGGCCAGCTGCCAGCCGGCGTGGGTGGCACTTAGCGCCATAACGCCCGAGAGCAACAGGGGTAACGCCAGTTTTATTTTTGCCTTCATCATGGTTGGTCGGGTCCCATCCTTCATTGAAACTTGAGGAATAAACTTGAGGAACTGAAACGTGGGGGCCTCCGCCAGTTGGAACGCCGGGAGGCTTTCTATGGGGTTCAGCCCATTATTTTACCGCGCTTGCCCCGGATTGGATACCGGAACCGATAAGAGGGTATCGTTGGCCTTTGGTTTGGGCGGGGCCGGCGTGGGCGTGGCGGGCGGAATGCCGTCCTGCGCCGAGGGGGTGATGATGCTGGCCCGCACGTCGGTTTTTACGGCCATGGCGTTGTTCAGGCTGCTGGCCAGTTCGGCGGCGGTTTTGGCGTTGTAGAACTTGCCCTTGGTGGCCAGCGCCACGCAGCGCAACTGCTTTACCGCGGCGTAATCGCTCAGCCCCAGGCCAATCACGTTCATTTTCACGTCGATGCCCCGGCGCTGCATGCGCACCGCCACGTCGCAGGGGTCTTCCCCGCAAGTCTCGATGCCGTCGCTGATGAGGATAATGGTTTTGGGGCCGCTCACCATATTAAAGTCCTGCTCCAGCGAGCGGGTGATGGCCAGGCTGATGGGGGTGGCCCCGGTGGGGCGGATGCCCAGCATCTTGCTGGAAATCAGCATGCGGTTGTTCTCGCCCAGGGGCACCAGGGTGCGGGTGGCGGCGCAGGCATTGAACTGGTTGTCGGAATCCCCATACACCCGCAAGCCTACCCGGGTGGTGGGCTGCAGGTTGCGCACCACCTCAATGACACTGCGCTTGGCGGCCTCCATCTTGCGTTCCCCGTTGCCCAGCTTTTCCGACATGGAGTAGGACGAATCCAGCAGGATCATGACGTTCTGCGGGGCGGTGGCCTGGGCGGCCATGGTGGCATCCTGACGCACGTTTCCCTGGATGGGCTGCTGGGCCAAGGCCATGCCGCCCTGCACCATGCCCACGGCGCCCGCCAGCATGCCTGCAACCAGCAGCACGCATAGCATGGGGGCCGGGAAGCATCTGGGTTTCAAGCGGGTCACCTCTTCTGTTGCCGACAGCCGACAAGGGGGCATGACGCCGGGCGCACCCCAAAGGTTCCGATGGGCCCGCCGTCCCGGGCCCTATTGTCCTTCGCCCGATGTTTCCCGGCAAGCCGGGCTTGGTGTGAAAAAAACACTTACAAAAGAAAAAATCTCTTGCTGAGGGGGGAGAGGTGCAAGAGATTCGGATAGAGAGAGGCAGTATTTATATGAGAGACATTGTGTTTTGTTTGGTGTGTTTGCTCTTTCATAAATTCACCTCAATGCCGGAATTTGCCTTTTAGGCAATTTTTGTTACAAAAAATTAATAAAAGTCTGAATAGAGATTTGAATCCGGCTACTTCTGGGCCTTCTTGGCCAGCTCTTCCTCAATCATCTTCACGTCTTTCGAGCCCGCTTCCGAGGGCTTCTGCTGCAGGAAGTAGCTGAGCGCGGCCCGCGATTCCGCCACCTGCCCCAGCTTGGCGTGGTACCAGCTTTTGAGCATGTAGTACTCCGGCTCCTTGCGGTCGAAGGAGATGGCTTTTTCGATATCGGCCAGGGCCTGGGGAATGTTTTGCAGCTCCTGGTTGATCAGGCTGCGCTTGTGAAAGGCCCGGGGATCGCGGGGCTCTTTGGCGATGGCCTCGTCGGTCGCCTTCAGGGCCTTGCGGAACCAGTAGTCGGGATCGGACGGGGTGTTGGGGGTGGCCGGCTTGTCGTCCTTGATCAGTTGCTTGGCCTTCTGAAAGTACACCACGCCCAGGTTCAACAGGTTCAGGGCGGAGCTGTCCTCGTTGATGGAGGCCTCCAGCTCCTTGATCTCCTCATCCAGCCGCTTGGCCAGCTGGGCGCTGCGGTTGGGATCCACCTTGCGGGTGGACACGGGCAGGTTGTTGATGTCCGGGTTCAGGCTGTAGAGCCGGCGAATGGTGTTGTAGTCCCGCTTGGACAGCTTGCTGATGTTCTGGTTCTGGGCATACATGATATCGCCCGGGTCTTCGCTGTGGCCGGTCAGGCCCAGGGCATGGCCCAGCTCGTGGATGGCCACGGCATAGATCACATCGCTGTTTTGGGGGTTGCCCTGGATGTCGAAGGTGGCAATCTTCACATCGGCGTATTGCAGCACGTCATCCCGGATTTTTGGCATCATTAAGCCGGCGGTGTAGGCGGTACCGCCATCGGCGCTGTGGCCTTTGGTGTCGATGGTGTTGGTCCAGGAGACCCGGATGTCCGCCTGGTCCCGGTCACCGACCAGCACATAGGAGATCTCCCCGTCCATGGCGCTGACCCAGTTGTCCAGGGCCTTGGGAATCTGGGCCAGGAAAGCGGGCTGGAAGTTGCGGATGCCGGGCGGGCTTTTCTCAACCCACACCTTCAGCGGCATGGTGGGCAGGGCCCAGCGGGTGATTTTTCCGCCGGGGGTCACCTGGCGCAGGTAGTTGTCCTCCCCGAAGGGCCCCTTGAAGCGGTCTTCTTTCTGGATGCCGTGGAAGCCGGTTTGCTCCCATTCCCGGTTGATGTTGCCGTCCAGGTAGGAGCGCAGCTTGCTCAGGCCGATGCGGGACAGGCGGGCGGCCTGGGAGTCCGGGGCCAGGGCCAGGATCTTCTGGTACTCGGCCTGGGCCTCCGGGAGCTTGTTCAGTTTCAGGTAGGAATCGGCCAGGTAGTAGTGGGCATTGGGGTTTTGCTTGTCCTGCAAGGTGGCCCGCTGGAAGTAACTGGCCGCCTGCTTGTAATCCCCGGCCTCATACAGCCGCAGGCCCATTTCGTAGGGGCCGGCATGGGCCACCGGGGGGGCTATGGCCTGTATGGCGCAAACCGCCAGCAGGGACAGGAGCACGGGGGGGACAAATTTTTTCATGGCTCGGGTTTTAATCAGTCAGGTTTCTGCCTCAAGAGCGACCATCGAACCTATCGGCGGGGTGAAGGAAAACTTGAAACCAATCGCTCCCCCTATTGTAACGGTTGTTTGTACAAGGACGCGCTATCGGCGATGAGCATTTTTGGCCTGCTGGGGCGCCTGGAAAGCCAGGGCGTATGGGACACCATGACCAAGGAAGTGGTGGGCATCAACGCGCCCAAGATTGCCGTGACCCGCACCAATACCGAGCGCCTGGACGTGGCGGTGAGCGAAATCGGCAATACCATCGGGGCCTTCGGCACCGGCTACCTGCTGGATCAGGCCCTGGGCAAAACCTTCAAAAGCGCCCAGGCCGCCGGCGGCAACGCGGCCCGGTGGGCGGTGCTGGGACGCTCCGGGGCCATGTTCAGCGCCATTTTCGCAATCATGTGGGCCATGCCCTTTATTCGCAACTACATTACGGCCAAGCGCACCGGCAGCGTGAAATTCACCGACGTCATCGGGGCCAAGGGCTTGCAGAAAAACCCGCAGGAGGATGTACAAGGGGCTATCCAGGGCTACCGCAACCGGGCCCTGGCCATCCTGGGGCTGGGCGCCCTGGGCGTGTTGGCCGCCGCCGGCGGGGCCCTGCTGGCCATTCGCCGGGGCAGCGGGCTGGGCGTCTTCAAGGGGCTGTTCGGCAATGAGACACTGGCCCGCAACCTGTTGCTCAAAAACGGCTCCTTTGGCGACTTCGGGGGCATGAAGGCCCTGCTGTTCTGGGGGGTGCCGGCCTACGGGGGCTGGATTCAGGCCTCGCGCGATCCCTACGAGAAAAAAGAGCAGCTGCTGAAGTTCGGCAACTTCGTGGCCTGCTTCTTTGGCCCCCAGCTGTTGTTTGACAAGTATTTCCACGGCAAGTTCAAGAACCTGCTGCCGGAAGGCGTGGAAGCCACCTACAAGGGCATCACCGAGGCGCTGAAAACCGCCGCGGAGGGCCCGGGCCGGGCCCGGCTGCAAGAGGCCCTCAAGTTCTGGAAGGTGAAAAGCCTGGGCGGCTTGCTGACCTCCATCGTGCTGCTGGGGGTGATGCCCCCGCTCATCAACATCTGGTTGACCGGCCAGCGGGTGCGCCGCGATGCCGCCCGCCAGCAGCAACAGGCCGCCACCCAGCCGTTGCTGGCCCAGGGCCTGCGGGTGCGAAAGAGCTTTGCCCAGTGGGGCGCCCGTTCCGCCCAGGCCTAGGCCATCGGGGCAATCTGGTGCTTCGCCCCGGTTTTGGGTACAATAGGCTCCTCGCCTCGCCCCCCAGTCAACCCAAGGATTCCCCATGTTCAAGCGCAGTTTTCTCCTGGTTTTGTCCATCGTGGTGCTGGTGTTCACCTCGGCCTTCGCCACCCAGATGGTGCTGACCCGGGACTTGCCCTCCTCCTTCGATCCGGGCATTACCGTGCAGCAGGCCTTCCAAACCTCGCAAGTCCCCCTGCTCATCGAGTTTTACAGCGACAGCTGCGCCACCTGCAAGCGGGTCACCCCGGTACTGCATGACCTGAAAGACCGGGAATACAAAGACCGCCTGACCCTGGTGATGGTGAACGTGGAAGAGCCGGACAACCAGATGGTGGCCCAGCTTTTTGGGGTGGACGAGCTGCCGGGGTTGTATATTTTCGATCACCACCACATGAAGA
The DNA here is from genome assembly GCA_964390635.1 of uncultured Vampirovibrionales bacterium. Taxonomy (GTDB): domain Bacteria; phylum Cyanobacteriota; class Vampirovibrionia; order Vampirovibrionales; family Vampirovibrionaceae; genus CAYMIG01. The sequence goes on from CAYMIG010000012.1 coordinate 76,735, forward strand.
AATTCCAGATTGGGCCCCAGGCCATGGAAAGCGCGGGCACCCTGAAGGGGGCCATCGACGAGGCGCTAACCCGCGTGCTGCTGCGTGCCACCGAGGGCGAGCAGCCGGTGGGCCTGAAAGCCCGTCCCTAGTCTTGGGGGCTTGAGACATGGGAGCAGCCTGGCATTGGGTTCCAGCAAGTGGGATGGTATAACCGCCTTTGCACTCAGTGGCCATCCGTAGGGCCATAGATGCCTGGCCCGCACAGATTGTCCCATGCGTATCCACAGATCTGCCCCTTCGTTCGGGGGGCAGGGGTTGTACAATAAGGGTATGGAAAGAGAGCCCATGCACCCCCTGCCCGAAGCGCAGGCCAAGGAAGCGCAAGCCCTGCTGGAGCGGGTGCAGTACGAGCTGAAAAAAATCATCGTGGGGCAGGAGCACCTGCTGGAGCGCCTGCTGGTTGCGGTGATTGCCGGCGGCCATGTGCTGGTGGAAGGGGCCCCGGGGCTGGCCAAAACCCTCACCCTCAAGTCCTTGGCCAGTGTCATGTCGGTGGAGTTCAACCGCATCCAGTTCACCCCCGATCTGTTGCCCGCCGATCTCATCGGCACCCGCATTTACCACCCGGACTCCGGGCAGTTCAATACCGAACGGGGTCCCATTTTTGCCCACTTTATCCTGGCGGACGAAATCAACCGGGCCCCGGCCAAGGTGCAAAGCGCCCTGCTGGAAGCCATGCAGGAGCAGCAGGTGACCATCGGGCGGGAGACCTTTCCCCTGCCCCGGCCCTTTCTGGTGATGGCCACCCAGAATCCCATCGAATCGGAAGGCACCTACAACCTGCCGGAAGCCCAGCTGGATCGCTTCCTGTTCAAGCTGTTGGTGGATTACCCGGATGCCGATGAAGAAATGGTGGTCATCCAGCGCATGACTGCCGAGCAGTTGCCTACATTGGAGCCGGTCTTGCATGCGGAACAGATTCTACGGCTGGCGGAACAGGCCCGCCAGGTGTACCTTGACCCCAAGCTGATGAAATACGCGGTGGATGTGGTGCAGGCCACCCGCCAACCGGGGCATCCCCACATCCAGTTCGGGGCTTCGCCACGAGGCTCTTTGGCGCTGGCTAATGCGGCCAAGGCCCGCGCGCTCATGCGGGGACGCGCCTATGTCACCCCCGCCGATATGGAAAAGCTGGTGCATGACTGCCTGCGTCACCGGGTCATCCTGTCCTACGAGGGGTTGGCCGCCGGCATGAGCGTGGACGCCATCCTGGATGAGATTTGCCGCGAGGTACCCCCACCCGTGCTGACGGGAGTGTAGCCATGGGGCTTTTGGCCTGGCTGGATCCGGTGCTTAATCCGCTGGCCTGTCTGCCGCCGGCCCCGGAGTCTCCTGAGCCCCGGAACGTCTCGGCCTTCCTGCAACGCCTGGAACAGTTGTTGCGCCTGCGCATGCGGGATGCCATGAGCGGAGAGAAGCCCTCCCTGGTACGGGGGCAAGGGCTGGACTTTGCCGATTTGCGGGAGTATGCCCCGGGCGACGACATCCGCAAAATTGACTGGAACGTGTTTGCCCGCACCCTGACCCCGCACGTGAAGGAATTCCACGAGGAAAAGCAGCTGACCCTGTGGCTGGCGGTGGACATGGCCCCGTCCATGCACTTTGGGCGGGTGCGCACCAAGGCGGCCTGCGCCGTGGAATGGGCCGGGCTGCTGGCCCTGATGGGCCATGAGGCCGGGCACAAGCTGGGGGCTTTCCTGGTTTTTCCCCAGGGCACCCGCATTTTGCCCCCCAAGGCCGGGTATGCACAGGTGCGGCATGTGGCCCAGGCCATGCTGGAGGGCTTGCAAGCCCCCTTGGCGGCCCCCGGCGCCTTGCACCCGGCGAAGGAAAACCCCTTCCAGGCGCTGGCACATGTGGTGGCCCGCAACAGCACCGTCTTTCTGCTCAGCGATTTCAACCGGCCCGAAGCCGAGTGGCGGCCCCAAGTGGGTCGGTTGTCCCGCCGGGCTACCCTCATCAGCCTGCTCATCGGGGATCCGGGGGAAGCCACCTTGCCGAATCTGGATGCCTGCGTTTATGATCCGGTCAGTGGGCAGACGGTTCGCCTGGCGGGCGGGGATGTCGTCCGACGTCGCTATGAGGCGGCCATGGCCGCGGAACAGGCCCAGTTGCGGGGTACCCTGCAAACCATGGGCCTGCTGGCGGAAGCCTCCACGGAGGCGGATGCCGTGGCCGTCCTGCGCCAGCTGTTAGGCAAGGCCCAGCGGGTAGCCTGGTGATGATGCCGCTGCAAGACGTGCATGAATTCTACTTTGAGTGGCCATGGCTGCTGGGCTTGCTGCTGCTGATGCCGCTATGGTGGTTTTTGTACGCGCAGCATGAGCGGGGCAAGTGGCAACAAGCCTTGCGGTTCAGCCGGGTGGCCCTAGTGGAGTACTTGCAGCGCCAGCCAGTCGGCTGGTATCGCCTGACCCGGCCCCTGGCTATCAACCTGGTTATGGCCCTGCTACTGGTGGCAGTGGCCCGGCCGGTGGTGGTGGGACGCATGCCGGTGCACAGCGTGGATATGATGATTGTCATGGATATTTCGCTCAGCATGCTGGCCGATGATGTTAAGCCCAGCCGCATTGAGGCCGCCCGGGATGCGGCGGTGCGTTTTGTGGACAGCCTGCCCCGGGACGCCCGGGTGGGCCTGGAGGTGTTTGCCGGCGACAGTTTTGTGCTGTCCCCCCCCACCCGCAACCATGCCGAGGTGGTGGCCTACCTGCGCACCCTGCGCAAAGAGGACATGCGCCAGCGTACCGAGCTGGGCAGCGCCATTCGCGCGGCCATGACCGTGATGCTGCCCAATGAACCTAGAAAGCCGCAACCATCAGGGATGCCTTCCCGGAAACGTCCCCGCCAGGTCATCATCCTGCTGAGCGATGGGGACAGCCACGAGGGCTATCCCTGGCAACGGGCCGCCGAGGAGGCGAAGCAGGCCAACATTACCATCCACACCGTGGGGGTGGGGCATGATGAGGCCACCAGCATCCTGTACCAGGGCATGGAGCTGCCCGTGCTGTTCAGCGAGACCACCCTGCGCCAGATTGCGGGCCTGGCCGGGGGCCAATATTTCCGGGTGGCCCAGACCGGGGACTTCCGCCGCGTGTACGACCAAATCCGGGAGCGCAGCGTCCATTACGAGGAGCACAGCGTGGATGTGGGCTTTATCGCCGCCGGGCTGGCCCTGCTGCTGGTGGTGGGGCTGAGCCTGCGCGGGCGGGGGCTATAGCTACTTCCGCAGTTCGGCCAGGCCGTCGATGGCTTCCTGGAAGCTGGGCTCCAGGGCCAGGGCCTTTTCGTACAGGGCAATGGCCTCCGCCTTGCGGTTCAGCTTCAGCATGTTCTGCCCCATCAGGAAGTACAGGGCATGGTGCTCGCCGTAGCAGTCAGAAGTCTTTTGGAAGGCCATGTTGCTTTTTTCGAATTCGCCCATGCGGTGCCACAGCTGGCCAAACCAGAACAGCATGTTGGGTTCGCCCCGGTAGAAGTAAAACTGCTGCCAGCCAATCTCCATCAGGTCCTGCAGGTCATAAAGCTGGCCGGTGGTGATGTGCTGCCACAGATCCAGGATCTTGGGGGCGGTCAGGGTAAAGACCTTGGGATCGCACAGCCCCAGGCGCAGGTAGCTGAGGTGCATGTCGATCCATTGCAGGGGGCGGAAGCCCTCTGGATCGTACAGCGGGCTCTGGGTCTCGCAGGTGGAAGTGATGGGCAGGGTGCGGTTCATGCGCTCGTTGTAGAAGTATTTCAGGTTTTCAAAGTCGCATTGGCCGCTGACCTGCACGCCGCACACGGTTTGCAGGGTCAGGTTGCGCGGGGTGGTGGCCAGGAACTGGCCGCCCTCGTTTTCAAAGAAGCGTCCCAGGGCGTGGTAGTTGACCATATACGAAAACGCCCCGTCGTGGATGGCGAAATTGTGCTCGTCGAAGCAGAACATGTGCTCCATGCGGGTGTAGGCCTTGTCGGAGGACAGCAGCACCAGCTGGTTGTTGGACATGACCTGCAGGTTGCGCACCACGTCGAAGGCGCCGACCGGAAACAGAACGGTGCCTTTTTTGGCGTTGTGCTTGTACCAGCGCAGCACGGCGTTCAGTCGGGCATCGTCGTATACGTTTTCCGAGGGCAGCTCCCGGTAGTTCCAGGTGGTCTTGATCTGGCTGATGTGGGGCTTCGATTCGGGCTCCACGCCTTCCACGTTGCGCACCAGGGTGACCAGGCCCTCCGACAGGCGCTTGTTTTCCACCCGGAAGACATCCACCGGGATGGAGTCGAAAAAGTAGTTGGCAATGGCAATCACGGGGTTTTTCACCGTGTCCTTGCCTACCACCGCGCCGCTGCGGCGCAGGGTGATGGACTGCATTTCCAGGGGATTCAGCACCGCGAAATCTAGGAAGCCGCTTTCGATGTGCGGTTGCAGGGTTTCATGCCCTTCCCAGAAGCGGATGTTGTCCTCGGTAAAATCGGTCATCACGTAGCGCAGCTTCAGGTCGCGCAGCTGGGCAAACTGGGCCGCCTTGCGCTGCACTTCCCGCGCTAGGTGGGAGCTGAAGCGCCCGGTGCCGGTGGCCAGCTCCACAATGTAGATGGGCTCATCCCGGTGGAGGTGCTCGAGGTAATCCCGCAGGAAGGCCATGATCATGTCGGCGTAGGCATCGCCAATGAAGGCGTTGCTGGTAATGAAGCAAGGCACGCTTTGCTCCCAGGCGGCAATGCCCATGTTCTGGTAGTAATCAATCTGCATCTGCCACAGCAGGCATTCCGAGAGCCGCTTGCCCGATTCCAGGATGACCGTGTTGGCCACCGGGGGCTTGGCTTTCGCTGGCATCACCGGGGTGCTCAGGGGCTCTACCCGCACGTGGTTCAGCACCGCGCTCTGGGGCAGGGGCTCTTCGTTCAAAATCAGGTCCAACGGATCCACCGGCTGGAATTGCCGCAACTGGGCCAGCAATCCCTTGTCCTCTTTCTTGGGGCGACTCAGCAGGTCATGGTGCTGATCAACCAGGGTCTCTTGCGCTTTGGGCCGGCGGAGGAAGTTTTGCATGAAAGTCTCCTTGCTCTCTCAGATAAGTAAATAAAAACAACCAAATCCAAGGGATTTCCTGGGGATAGAAAAGATTTACAATTTGTATATCTTTTTTCTATCTTTAAAATCCGGCGGGGGGCGGGGCGGGGCAGAAAAAATTTAATGTTTGGCCCAAGCGGTCGATAACCCATCAGAGTGCACAGCCTAAGGAATGGAGACCATCCGGCATGGGATTGCCCCCCCTTGACGCCAGCGAGAATTCACCGCTTCGCAGACTTTTGAACCACCTGATTGCCGGGATTCTGACCGTGCTGGTCTCCGGGATTATCGTTGCCACGTACCAGATGTTCCACCTGGATCGCATGATCGAGCAGTTAGAGCTGAAAACCTATGACCTGCGCGCCCAGATCAACTGGGGCGAAGGGGGCAAGCGTCCCAGCCCGGATGTCATCATCCTGGCGTTTGACGATCCTTCCCTGAACGCCCTGAACGACGAGTTCGGGGTATGGCCGTGGCCCCGGGACGTGCATGCCCGCATGATGCGCTTTCTCAACGAAAGCGCCCAGGCCAAGATGCTGCTCTACGACATCATGTTTGTTTCCTACCGCAAGGGCAGCGAAAAAGAAGACGCGATGCTGGCCGAAGCCTTCCACAAGTACAACAACGTCTACCTCAGCATGAACTTCGACAACGACCTGGCGCAAAGTATCGGCCTGGGGAAAGACATGACCCCCCGGGACATCGAGAGCATCGAGCGCCTGGCCATTCCGCTGAAGATCCACCCCGACTTCGGCAAAACCTCCGACAGCACACACCTGCAGCTGATGAAGGACGAGCAGGGCAATATCTTCTTTCGTAACGATCACATGGTCTTTAACCACTTCCGCAGCATTATGCCCAGCCTGCTGAACAAGGGCAGCAACATCGGGATGATTAACCACGGCTCCGATTCCGACGGGGTTAGCCGGGGCAACCCCCTGTTCTTCAAGTTCAACTACCAGAAGTTCATCAAAACCGACAAGCTGCCACTGGTGAAGGACGGCGAGCAATGGTTCGACGCGGCTGGCCGCATGACCGATGCCGAGGGCTACCTGTACGAGAAGGCCAGCCCCCCGCTGGCGGAGAAAAACGGCAAATGGTTCGACTCCAAGGGCCGGCTGACCGATAGCCGGGGCTATCTGATGAACGACTACGGCCAGTATATTTACCAGCGCGATGCCAAGATCAGCACCCTGTACTACCCCTATCTGGGCCTTCGGGCGGTGCTGGACCTGAAATTCCCCAAGAAGGTGCCCGAAATGTACCTGATGCCTAATGGGCACCTGCAGTTCCAGGGGTTTGACGTGCCGCTCAGCAGCAACGGGGACTTCCTGGTGAACTGGTACAACATCAACCTGGATCGCGAATACATGCAAAGGAACCTGGAGGCCATCAAGCGCTACCGGGAGCAGCAGCTGCCCCTGGAGCTGAAGGACCAGGAGGCTCGGGTGGCCCAGTTGCAGAAATCAGGCAATGCGGCCCAGCTGAAAGAGGCCCAGGCCAAGCTGGCCATCCTGCAGGATGAAATGGTGAAGTCCATGCAGGCCATCAACCAGCTGGAGCAGAACCTCAGCCTGGATTTGGAGCCCAAGCCCTACCAAATGATCCCGGCCCTGGAAGTGATCCGGGTGATGAAGAAGGAGGAGGCGGGCATCCCCCTGAACAAGCAGGATCAGGACTTGAAGGAGCTCCTGCGCAACAAGGTGATTTTTATCGGGGCCACCGCGGTAGCCGCCTACGATATCAAGAACACCTCCATCAACTCCACCATGCCCGGGGTAGTGCTGCAGGCCAACCTGTTTGACAACCTGTACCAGAACGACGGCAACTTTATGCAGCGGGTACATCCCACCAACAATACCATCATCACGCTGATGCTGTGCCTGCTGGCGGCGGGGGCCACCTTTAAAATGCGTTCGGCGGTTGCGGGCATGCTGACCACCGCCAACCTGGCCGTGCTGTACATCCTGGTAAGCATCCTGCTGTACCATTACCAGAACCTGTGGGTCAACATCGCCATGCCGCTGGTGGCGCTGGTGATCACCACCATGATGACGTTTATGGTCAAGTACGTCATCCGGGACAAGGACTACGAAAAAACCTATGCCCTGGCCACCACGGACAGCATGACCGGGCTGTACAACCACCGCTACTTCCAGGAGCACATGCGCCGTTCCATCGAGCAGGCCAACCGCTTCAAGCACAAGTTCTCCCTGGTGCTCATCGACATCGACTTCTTCAAGAAGTTTAACGACACCTACGGCCACCAGGCCGGCGACGAGGTGCTGCGCCACGTGGCCCGCAAGCTGAAGAAGAGCGTGCGCAACGTGGACGTGGTAGCCCGCTACGGGGGAGAGGAGATGGCGGTCATCCTGGATCGGGCCAACGAGGAAGAGGCCCTGGCCGTGGCCAACAAGCTGGTCAAAGCCATTGCCGAGGAGGCCTATCCCATTGCCGAAGGGGTGGCCAAGCACGTGACCATCAGCTGCGGGGTGTCCACCTATCCCACCCACGGCAAAACCCCCACCGAAATGATCGAGTTCTCCGACCAGGGCCTGTACCGGGCCAAAGAAGGGGGCCGAAACCAGGTGGGCGCCCAGTACGACACCGAGGAAAGCATTGCCGCCCGTGAGCTGGCCCACGAAAACCTGCAAAAATATGGCCACAGCGCAGGCAACCTGAACGCACCGGGGGCCAACCCGCACACCACCCCGGCGGAGGCTGCCGCAGCCCCGCAGCCCGCGCAAACCCTGCCGCCCCCGGTGGCCGGTCAACCTCCGCAACCACCGCAGGCGCCCCCGCCTGGCCCGCCGGTGCAGCCGCCGC
>CAYMIG010000013.1:0-58117 GCA_964390635.1 uncultured Vampirovibrionales bacterium
CGAATGCGCCGAGACGACGACCACCGCCATCCCCTCGTCCGCAAGCCGCGCGAGCCGATCCGGCTCGGGTTCCGCCAAATCACATTTGTTGAAGACGACCACCACGGCGGTCTTCCGCCGGCGCAACTCGTCGAGCACCAGATCCTCGAATCGGTCCCAGCGGCCCGCCTCGGCCACCAGCCCGGACGGCGGGGCGGGTACCGTGCCGGGAGCTGGCGCGGGAGCCGGAGCCGGAGCGGGAGCTGGCGCGGGAGCCGGGGCTGGCGCTGGCGCGGGAGCCGGGGCTGGCGCTGGTGCGGGAGCGGGAGCCGGGGCCGGGGCCGGTGAACTGCCCGCGAGCATGTTGTTCAGGTTCAGGAACCCTCCGCTGGCGGTTTTCCCACCCAGGTAGCCTTCCTTGCGCACGCTGTCCAAAATGGCCTGGCGTACCTGAAGGTTGTTCAGGGCCGGGTTGTGCGCCCACAGCAAGGCTGCGGCCCCTGCCACATGCGGCGTGGCCATGGAGGTGCCGCTCATGCTGCCGTAGCTGTTGCCGGGCAGCGTGCTGTAGATGAGCGATCCGGGCGCGGCCAGATCCACGCTGGCGGCGCCGTAGTTGGAAAAGGATGACAGCGTGTTGGAGGATGTCATGGCGGCCACCGACAGGATGTTGGGCGCGTCGTAGCAGGACGGGTAATGGGGGGTGGTGTCGGTATCCTGGCTGTTGTTCCCGGCGGCGGCCACGAACAGTCGCCCTGCCTGGTGGTTCCGGGCGATGGCATCCGCCAGGGCCTGGGAGCGGCTTCCCCCGCCCCAGCTGTTGTTGGTGATGACCGCGCCGTTGGCGGTGGCGTAATCCAGCGCCTTGATGGCGTTGCTGGTGTAACCCTGCCCGTTGGCGTCCAGAAATTTCAGTGCCATCAGCTTGACGTTGGCGCTGCCCGCCACGCCGGCCACGCCCAGCCCGTTGTTGGCGCTGGCGGCAATGGTGCCGGCCACGTGGGTGCCGTGGTGGTTGTCGTCCATGGGGGCGTTGTCGTTGTTCACGAAGTCCCAGCCGTACACGTCATCCACGTAGCCGTTACGGTCATCGTCAATGCCGTTGCCAGCCGTTTCGCGGGGGTTGACCCACATGCGGTCTTTCAGCTCGGGATGGGTGTAGTCGATGCCGGTATCGAGGACGCCCACGATGACCGTGTTGCCGGCGGCTTTGAACCGGCCCCATGCTTCGGGGGCGTCGATGTCCACGTTGCTGGCGGGATTATCCAGCGCCCACAACCTGCCGAAGTCCGGATCGTTGGTGGCGGCGCCGTCCATCAGGATCACGCCCTCGTCTGCCTCCTGGGCCGGCAGGACGTCCATTTCCACCACATAGTTGGGTTCGGCGGCCAGCACTCCGGCCAGGGTCTTCACCTTGGCCAGCCGTTCCGCAAGACGGCTGTTGTCGTTGACTTGAACCCGCGCCCAGCCGTCCTGGCCCACCCGCTCCAGCAGTTTGGCCTCGATTTTACTGAGCACCGCCTGGGGAATTTTGTCCGAATCGAAGCGGATCAGCAATTCTCCGGGGGCGTGTGGCAGGGTGATTTCGGCGGCAACGGGATTTTCCTCCTGGGCGGGCATGGCCACCGGATCCTGGCTGTCCCACAATGGCGGGGCGGGGGGCTTGCTTTTTTGCTGCTGCTGCTGCTTGTTGTGCTCCACCCATTTTTTTACCCCCGCTTGCGCGCCGGGCAAAATCACGTCCCGCACCAGCGGCTTGACCAGATCCGTCCAGCCCACGTCGGCCTGGGCGGAGGGGATCCATGCCGGGTGGGAGGCTATTGCGAGTGTCAACCCCAAGGCAAGCGCCGGGGTTGTTTTGTGCAAACAAACCATGCCGATGTCCTGAATTTCTCTCTGACACGCTTGGGAAAAACTGAAAACGAAAAAGGCTTGGTGACGAGTGGGGTCAATGGACTGGATGAGTTTGCCCTGGCAACTGCCGTATTGGGGTAGCCGGGTTGGGCAGGGCTATGCCCATCATAAAAATATTTGTTTACTTTGACAAGCTCAGCCTTGGTTTTGAGTCGGGATGCTTTAAGTTGGTGTGGCTGTGCTTAATTATGAAATACCAGGAATTTTTGTCATTTTTTTCGACGTCCTGGCAGTGGAAGGCCGAATGCGGGCTCGGCAGTGGCATGCCTTGTTCCGTCCCCGATTCGGTTCGGGGTAAATGCTGTGTTCAGAAATTTTTCGCCCGGGGCAACGTCATCTTTTGCCGGGAAAAACTTTCGTGGTTCAGCTTGCACTTTGCAGCGCGAGTTCTTATCATAGCTCAGGTGTCGGCCTGCCTGGGCAGGCTAGCCGGGTTTTCCCCAAGCCTGGTAATTCCACACTGGATAGTTCGTTTGTGTAGAGATTAAGTTAGAGGATTTTGTATGACCCTGAAGATTCCCGGAAACCAGAAAACCGGCCTGGCCCTGGCCATGAGCGTGATGATCGGAAGTACCGCCCTGCCCTTGCCCGCGGCCCTGGCCGAGGGTTGGGGTGACGTGCTGGGGCCCTTCGTTAAAAACGTGGTGATCCCCGCCGCCGCAAAAGGGATGCAAAAATGGGCGGGTAATCCCTCTCCCTCAGGCGCCTCGGCGCCCGTGCCCCCTCCGCCTTCGCCCTATGCTTCCGCTGCTGCCACCCCGCCTTCCAGCCCGCCCCCGCCTCCGCCTCCGCCTTCCGGTGGCGGTTCCGATACCATTCTCATTATTCCCGATGACGGCGTGACTTATGTGGAGGAAGGCAGCGCTCGCCTGACCGAGGCCGCCGCGACCGACTACGTGCTGGATACCGCCAACCACACCATTACCGTCTCGCCCGCCGTGGCCAACGTGACCACGGCTGTCAACAGCGCCGTCAGCTACCTGTTGAACCGGGCCGACCAGGGCACCATGTGGACGCTCCGGTTTACCGGCGGCAAATACAACATGACCGGCCATATCTATGCCGACAGGCTGCAAAACGTCCGGCTGGTCTCCGACCCGGCCAATCCCGCCATCCTCGTCAAGGCGCCGGGTTATGTCAACGAGTACACCCTCTATTGCCGGTTCGGCAAAAACATCTCCATTTCCGGCTTCGAGTTCTGGGGCAAGACCGACTTTGCCGCCGGGCCGACCCCGGATTGGGGCGATCAGGGCCTCTACTTCGGGTCTTCCAACGGGGTGACGCTGGACAACAACAAATTCTACAACTACGGCAACGCGGCCATCCGTTTCACCACCAGCGAATCCGATCCGGTGGCCGGGGTGAACAGCTTCAACACGGTGGTCACCAACAATACCTTCAACAACGTCTACCAGATCTCGACCACCTCCAACGACGAGATTCACGGCGCCACCGCGCATTACCGCCTGGAAAGCAACCGCTTCTACAACGTGCGGGGTTCCGTGAAGTTTGCCAGTCGAACCGCCGGCGCCGTGGATGTCAAGCTTATCAACAACACCATCAACGGCTCCGATCGGGACGGTTTTGAAATCGACAATTACAACGACATGGAAATTTCCGGCAATACCATTGAGAATATCAAGAACATTGCCATCAACATCTACACCAATCCCCGCGCGCCCAAGGGCTTTCAGTGGGGCGACAATTACACCATCAAAAACAACACCCTGAACAATGTGAAGCGGGCCCTGCGCTTCAGCCCGCAGCCGTTTTCCGACGGTTCCCAGTTCACCCCGAAAAACCTGGTCGTTGACCGCAACACCCTGACGGGGGTAACGGAAACCGATCCCAACGTCCCGGCCGTGTCGGTGGTGAACGGGGTGATCAATGGCGTTCAGGTTACCAACAACCGATTCAACCAGGTGGCCAGCAAAAAATATATTGGCCTTGGCGCCAGCACGGGCGTGGTTGTGGGCGGCAACTTCGTTGATGGCGTGGCGTATGATGGCCCTTCGCCGTCCCCGGCTCCCGCCCCTGCGCCGGCACCAGCTCCGGCACCCGCGCCGTCCAGCGCTCCGGCGGCCCCCTCCCAGTTGTCGGGTGTGCCGGGCGCATCCGGGGTGAATTTGTCCTGGCGGGACAATGCCACCAACGAAAGCGGTCAAGAGGTGTGGTACAGCGCGGATGAGCGCCAGTACAAGCTGGCGGGACGCATCAACGCGGATGTGACCAGCTTCAGCCATAATCCCGGCGCGGGCACCTTTACCTACAAAGTGCGCGCGTACAACAGCCTGGGGTTCTCCGCCTTCAGCAACGGGGCGAAGGTGGCCGTGGGTGCCCCAGCCCCCGCCCCGGCACCAGCGCCCGCCCCGGCGCCAGCACCCGCGCCTGCCCCTTCATCCGGGCCACCGGCTTCGCCTTCGGCACTTTCCGGGACGTCCGGTTCTTCGGTAACGCTGACCTGGAAAGACAACGCTTCCAACGAAAGCGGGCAGGAAATCTGGTACAGCGTGGATGAAAAGCGGTACAGCCTGGTTGGACGCCTTGGGCCCAATGTCACCACCTATACGCATACCCCTGCCGCCGGGGCGTACGTGTATAAGGTGCGGGCATACAACAGTGAAGGCTTCTCCACCTTCAGCAATGGAGCTCGGGTTACGGCGGGCGGTTCCTAGCCAGCCGGCATATCCGGTCGCGGAAAAGCAGGGATTATTTCCCTGCTTTTTTGCATGGCCCCTTCTTCAAGCCCAGCGGTTTAAATCGCTGGCTTGCCTATCAAGGCGATTTTCGAGGCTCAGCGGTTAATGCCCGGCGTAAACCCCTCAATAGCCTGCCGGGCTAATCCCTTTGCCGGCAAGGTTTAAACACTCAGGTTATTCAATAACGCATCCCTTTTTCTTAACCTGTTCATACGGTTAAAAACGCTTGTTTTTGTACGGAAGTTATCCACAAGACCGAGCGGGCGCCTGGCGCCCAACGTAGCTACAAAGACCCGAAACAGGCCATGGGATAGGGGCTGGGGAGTTTCGGCGTTGTTATTTTTCGCGGTTGTCTCTTAGTAGGAGAGGAGGAGTTGGCGTGTCCACGCAAGCATTTCCAGCACAGGCTGCCGTTTCGGAATCTTCCCGGGAGCGATCCGAAGAGGCCAGGCTGGATACCCTGGCCCGGGTGATTCAGCCCGATCCGGTGTTTTTGGCTGTAAATCTCAACCTGAAGAAGACAAAACCCTTGCAGTGGTGGTTCAAGCGCCAGGTGGACGTATGGGGTAGCATCACCGGCCTGTTGCTGTTGTCGCCGTTGTTGCTGCTTGTGGCCCTGGCCATCTGGCTGGAATCCCCGGGGCCGGTGATTTACCGGCAAACGCGCTACGGTTTGCGGGGACGCACCTTTGAGATGTACAAGTTCCGCAGCATGCGCCTGGACGCCGAAAAGGAGCTGGAGAGCCTGCTGCCCCAGAACCAAACCAACGGGGGCATGTTCAAGATGTTCAACGACCCTCGTGTTACCCGGGTGGGGCGGTTTATTCGCCGCTACAGCATTGATGAGCTGCCACAGCTGTTGAACGTGCTGAAAGGGGATATGAGCCTGGTGGGCCCGCGTCCGCCTATCGAGCGCGAAGTGCGCCAGTACAAAAGCTGGCACTATTTGCGGTTTGCCACCCTGCCGGGGTTGACCGGGGTGTGGCAGGTTAGCGGACGCTCGCGGGTGCAGGAGTTTGACGAGGTGGTGAAAATGGACTTCCAGTACATCAGCCAGTGGAACCTGCTGCTGGATTTTAAACTGATCCTGAAAACCTTCCCGGTGGTTCTGGGCGGGATGGACACGGCCTGATTCGGCTAGTCCTACGTTCCTTCCACCATGCTCGCCCGGTATGCCCCATGGGGTTCCAGGCGGGATGACAGGGCGTAAAACATCCAGGCCTGCCCCCAACGCATATAGGGAATCCGGTTCCAATGGCGCCGGGTTTTCTGGTAATAAAAATAGCCCTGCGTATCCTGGAAGGCCTGGGTGAGACCCAGCAGCGTCCGCTCAATGGCCATTATGCGCGCCAAATCGGCGGAGGGAGAATGGTGTTGCAGCAGGCCCAGCAACACCATGGCCTGGGCCAACACATGCACATCCAGCGGATAGAGGCGGTGGTTGTAATATTTCGGAAGTCCTTCCCCGGTAAAGAGCGCATCCAGATAATACCGGCTTGCCCTTTCCAGCGCCTCCTCGCAAGCCTCCGGCCCGATGGCCTGCCCAATCCGCAGCAGGCATTCGATATTGAAGGCAGTGTGAAAGTTGTCCACCCATCGGTGAAAGGGCCGGGTGCCATAGGGCCAGGCCCCGTCGGGCCGCATGTCGGCCACGGAAAACCGCACCGCCTTCAGGATTTTTTCCCGGATGGCCGGCTGCTCCTCCTCGGGCAGCCGGGGCAGCAGTTCGGCCAGATAGGCGGCGCCCAGCAGGTTGGCATTGTGCACCTGCGCATGCTGGCCCGGGATGTAATGGAAGCACAGGTGCCGATCGGTTTCAAACTGGATCATCTCGTCCAGCAAAAACCGACCGGCTTGCCGGGCCGTTGCCAGGGCTTCGGGATGGTTTTCGGCCTGGGCGAATGCCAGCATGGCCCGTCCCGCGTATACCGTGGCCACCAGGTTGGGAGTGCCTTCCGGCACGAAAAAGGCCCGGGCCTGCCAGTCGAAATTATAGCCCCAGGCCGATCCGCCGTTCGCCTCGATGCGGCATGACAGGAGGCGTCGGTAGAGCTTGTGGGCCTCCTGCCGGAATATTTCATGCCCGGTGTGGCGGTAGAGGTTCAGGTGGCCCATCAAAAACAGGGCGCCCCCCTTGGGGTTGAATCCCGCCGGCACGCCCAGCGCGCGGCGCAAATTCAACGGGCTTCGCTTGAAAAACTGGAGCCACGCCAACCGGCACCATGCGTTCTGGTAGAAGGGAGAATTACGGAAGAGGCTGCTTTTCAGCCCGTCGAACGGATCGAATCCCCGGTAGTCGCAATCCTGCACATAGGCCAGAAGGGCAAGCAGGGGCTCAAACAGGCTCTCCTTGCTCAGGGGGCTGGCTTCACCCGTCCGGGTTTTGGGGTTGTTCTGGGTAAGCCCTGCCATCACTTCAGGGCCTCGATCTTGTTCACGATGCTGACGAACTTGCCGTTGGGGCCGCGCGGAATGTCGCTTACCTCGTTGATGATCACTTTCATGCGCGGGGAGGTGTGCAGCAGGGTATTTTTGACCAGCCGGTCGCGGTCGCGCTCGGTAAAATGGCCGTTGGTAATGATGTTCAGAACCACCTCGCCGGGTTTTTCCTGGTAAAACTGCGTTTCTATTAGGTTGTCCACCCCCCGGGGAATGTGGTTGGTGATGGAAATGCGATAGCCTTCCGGGGTGAGCAGGTAGTTGTAAGTGCGTCCCACAATGCGTTCCACCACCCGGAAGCGGCTCCCGCAGGGGCAGGTGTTGCCTCCCATGGTGACATAGTCGAAGGTGCGGTATCGCAACAGGGGCATCACATAGTTGTGCAGGTGGGTGCCCACCAGCTCCTGCCCTTCGCCGGTGTGGAGGGCTGGCGGGGTTTCCACGATGGAATAATCTTCTAGGATATGATATTGCCCGGCATGGCATTGGCTGATGGCGGCCACCCGCTCGGCCTGCCCGTACCAGTCATAGACCCGCCCGCCAAAGACCTCTTCCATCAGTTCGCGCACCTCCGGGTTGAGGGATTCGGACGAGGTAAAAATAGTTTCCAGGCGGTAATTTACCCGGTGGTTCCGAAAGAACTTGGCCAGCAGGTAGCCGGTGGAAGGGTAGCAGTACAGTACCGCGGGCTGGAATTGCAGTATTTTTTCGATGTAGGTTCCGCTGTTTTCTAGCGAAAGATGGTAACCGGACATTAACAGCTCGTTTTTGGCCGGATCCAGCCTCCAGAAAGGGGGAACGGTCCGGCTGGCCGGCATCACGATATCGCCCCGCACGGTAATGCGTTTTTTTCCGTCATCGCCCGCGTTATGCCAGTGTCGCCACACGGCGGCGTTTTCAAAATTAATGGCGTTGAAGTCACGGATGAATTTTCCGGGGGTGCCGGTACTGCCGCTGGTCATGGCCGTGTGGCACAGAAAATTCCTGCGGTTTTTGGCCACCAGCTTGTCGAAGTTGGCCTTGACGGTTTTTTTGTCCAGCAGCGGCAGGCGCGCCAGATCGGCCTGACTGCGAATATCCTCGGGCCCCAGGTTAAGCTTGCGGAACAAGTCGGTATAGTAGGGCACATGCCGGTAGCAGTGCCGCACCATCCGCTGCAGGGCTTCCTGCTGGTAAGCCTGCAATTCCTGGGGCGTGGCATAGTAGCTTCGCTGGAGCATTTCCAGGTATTTTCGAAACCGAGGCCCCTGACGGTAGGCTTTGCGTAGCCAACACTTCAGTTCAAACATGCGTTCCATGTTCCAGTCTCCAGGCTGTCGGCAGGCGCGCCGCCCGCCCTTGCGCCAGCACGTCTTCATAGGCATCCAGGTAAGCGTCTTTCATTGTCCGGATGTCGAATCGCCGGACGTGCGCCATGGCGGCCACCCGAAGCCGGTCGCGGGTTTCCGGGTGCGCGGCCAGCTGCATAATTTTGGCCGCCAGCGACATCTCGTTGTCCGGCTCAAACAGGATGCCGTTTACCCCGTCCTCAATGAGTTCCGCCGGCCCGTCCACACGGCTTGCCAACACCGGCAGGCCCGCCGCCATGGCTTCCAGCACCGCAAGCCCCAGTCCCTCGAACCGGGAGGGCAGCACGAAGAGATCTGCCCCGTGCAGCATCGGCACCGGATCATCACAGTCGGTCACGAACCGGATGACGTCTTCCATTTGCAGCCGGTCGGCCAGGTGCCGCAGATAGTCGAAAGACTTGCGGTTGTATGCATACACCCCACCCACCAGTGTGCAGCGGAACGCCAGCCCGCCGTTGCGGCACAGTTTGAGCGCCCGGATGAGGACATCCTGCCCTTTTTTTACGTGATCCATGCGGGCCACGCAGATGATTTCCAGCGGACGCCCCGGCGTTTCATCCCGGGTGGCCGGCGGCGCAAACCGGCTGAGATGGATGCCGTTGTATATCTGCCGGCAGTTCCAGATGCCAGCAGTCCGGCATTCCGCCTCCACCGCCCGGGAGATGGCCAGGTTCAGATCGATGAAATGACGGTGCGCCAGCAGTTGCCATGGGCTCATGCGGCTGACCAGGCGGGTATCGTGGATGGTATGCACCAGCCGCAGCGAGGGCCGGGCCAGTTTGCACAGCATTGACCACAGTTTGCTGCCGCCATTGTGCGCGTGGATGATGCGCACTTCATGCCGCTGGATGATTTCCAGCAGGCGGCCCAGGTATTTCGGGTGGCGATGCCCTTCGGGCCGTTCCAGGTAATAGGCCGGGTAGCCGATCGCTTCCAGTTTTGCCCGCATGCCGGGATGAATGCCCTGGTTCATCACCACCGTGACAAAGCGCACCGGATCGTGCCGGGAGGCCTTCAGCAGGTCCAGCAGCAATTTTTCAGCGCCGCCCACCTCCATTGAGGAGATGAGCTGCATGACGCTCAGCGGGTGGGACACAGGGCACCTCCCTCTGTTTGGGTTTCCGGTGCCTCGCTGTTCGTTTCAACCGGTTGCAGCGCGGCATATTGCATCCTGATGAAGGCCAGGTAGGCCATACGGCTGACCAGCGCGTTGCAGGCGGCGGCCATAATACCAAAGGCTGGAATGGTGGCGATGTTCAGGGCAATGGCCAGGGCCAGTTGCCAGTACCGTCCCAGGCACATGGCTTGGGGTCGGCCCATGGCATACAGGGCCTGCTCGAACGGCATGGTCACAAGGCCGGTCAAAAAGGCCGCCAGCAAGACTTGCAGCACGGGAATGGCCTTCAGATAGTCGGGCCCCAGCAGTTTGGGCAGCACAAAAGGCACTGCCGGTATCAACAGCAGACCACCCATGGCCAACAGGGCCGTGGTTTGGAAAACCCGGTCCACGGTGTCGAAGATTTCGCGCTCCCCGCGTCCGGCCAGCGAAGGCAGCAAGACCTTGCCCAGCACGAAAGGCAGGAACGATACCACCGCGCACAACTGAAAGGCGGCGTTGTAAATGCCAATCCCGTCGTAAGACACCCAGAGGCCCAGCAGGAAGAAATCGATGCGCCCCAGCAGGTTGTTGGCCACGGCGTAGAGGGCCATCCATTTTTCGTAGTGCGCGATTTCCGACAACGTGCCGGGCGGCAATTTATCTCGCCATGCGGCCATGAAAAACCGGCAGTAGTTGGGCACAAACTGCAGGCTGAAGGCCACCGGGATGAGATAAAGGTAAAAGATCCGCTCCAGCGAGGCCATGTCCATGGCTGCCAGCACCCAGACATAGCCCAGGCACGCCCCGTAGCGGCTGATGTTCAGGATGGCGCGCGGAATAAACCATTGCCGGGCCTGCAAATAGGTATCGTTGACGAAAAACAGCGATTCGCCCAGCAGGCCGATAATCAGGTAAGGCATGTAGGCGGTCATTTCCGGTTTGTGCAGCAACTGGAACAGCCAGCCGCCCCCCAGGGCGAAAAACCCGATGAGGGCTACCAGGATGAGTGACTTGACCCCCAGGTACAAACCAAAAATGGCGTTGCTCCGCGCCGGATCCCGGGCGGCGAATCGCACGGCGGTATTTTCCATGCCCAGGTCGAACAAGGCACTGGCCAGGGCCATGGTGACGAAAATAAACGAATACCGTCCGTACTCTGCCGGCCCCAGAATCCTGGCCAGCATCAGGATGAGCAGGAAATTCAGGCTCTTGGTGGCGATGGTTTCCGCCAGCGTAATGCCCAGGTTTCTGGCCAGTGTGCCTTCCAGCCCGTTAAATTTCATGGCGTGTGCGAGGTTGGAGAACCGGATGAACATAAAGCAACCCCAGTAACAGGAACAAAAAGACCTTGAAATACGTGGAACCGTATGCGTGATCGAAAATGCTGACAAAGAAAATGGAAACCACGGCTGCGCCCACCGAAAGCCCGTAAACGCGGTTGAAGTCCAGTCGCCGGCTGCTGGCCCGATATTGCCGCCAACTGTCCGCCAGTAGCCATCCCAGGAAAAGCATGAAAATAACCGTGCCCACCAGGCCCATTTCCACCATAGTTAATAGATAGAAATTATGCGCAAACCAGTTGTAGTAGTAATGCATGGGTACGTTGCCTGGAATATAGGGCCATGCCACGATTTCGTAGGAGTTCAGCCCGCTGCCCAGCCAGAAGGCGCGACTGCTGGAATGAATCGCCGCCATGGGCACCTGCCAGACCTTCAGGCGCTCGTTATAGCTCACTGTCTCAACATAAGCTGAGTGGGCAAAAAACCACGCCGTCGGCAAAACGACCAGCAGCAATACTGTGGCGGTGGCCAGGGCCGCGCGTTTGCGATTCGCCGGAATCTGCCACAGGATGTAAAACACCCCGGCCATCAAGCCCAGCAGGCTGCCTCGCGAGTAAGTGACTATCAGCCCCCACAGCAACAGTAACCCCGTTGCGGCCCCCCGCCGGTTGTGCCGTGCCCAAGCCCAATAGAGCGGGATGAACAGCAGCAGGTTCGCGGTCAGGTAGTTTCCCAGGGTGTTGAATTGCCACATCGTGCCCTTGCCGTGCCATACCATCGAGGAGCCCAGCCCCAGATAGCCGAGATACCCCCGGTTGGACATGAAGTTCGCCCCGAAGTGTCCGGTAAGTGATTGCAGCACACCCAGCGCGGCCTGGAACACGGCGGTCAACAGAATCACCCTCAGCGTCCGGGCACGGGTAATCCGTTTGCTGCGGATGAGATAGACCGTCATGTAATACATGGCCACGGCTTCCATAAATTTCAGCGTGCCCAGGAATCCGCGCGGGCTTTCGGAAAACACGCCCGCCAGGAAAAACATCAACGATAGTACGACAATCCAGCCGTCCAGGCGTGTTCTCAGCCGGGTCGGCGGGCCTTGTACCAACGCATGCACCAGTACCACTACCAGGGTGAAAATCAGCATCACCTCGTTGGGCGAGAAGCTGACCGGCAGGTATCGCACGCGATCGTTGAAGGGAATGGTGAAAATCACCAGCCAGAAGCATTGGTCGGGGTGCAGTGCCAGCCAGCCGGCGAGCACCGCAACCACCAGCATCGCAAGAATCCAGTGCACCGGCAGGAAGAGGAGCAGGGCGCCGATGGCCAGGGAGACGACGCCAAAGACGCCCGCCCACTTCCAAGGGGTGTGGTCTTGCCGGGTTGTGATCCACACGCTAGACATAGCTGGCCGGTTTCAACCTCGTATTAACCAGGCTATTGGTCAGGGCCCAGGCATACTGCGCATTGGTCACCAGGTAGCGTTTCCACATGCGCCCGGGTTCCTGCATTAGTCGGTAAAACCATTCCAGCCCGGCATCCTGCATCCACCGGGGGGCGCGTTTCACCTTGCCCGCAATTACGTCAAAGCTGCCGCCCACACCCATCATGAAGGGCACCTGCATCAGCTGGCCGTACTGTTGAATGAAGCGCTCCTTGCGGGGTGAGCTCATGCCCACGAACAGGATATCGGGGCGGGCTTTTTCTATCTGCATGGCTACTGACAGTTCATCGTTTTCCCCGAAATAGCCGTTTCGGTAGCCGCAGATTTGCAAATTGGGGTAGCGGCGCTTGTAGCGGGCCACCACGTCGCGCACCACGCCTTCCTCGGCGCCCAGGAAGAAAACGCGGTAACGGCGTTCGTTGGCAAGGCGTATAAGGTTTTGCATCAGGTCGATTCCGGTGACGCGCTCCGGGATATCGAGCCCCAGCAGTCGGGCGCCCCACACGATGCCCAGGCCGTCGGCGTTGATCAGCCCGCTGGAATTGACCGCCTCACGCAGTTCGGTATCGCCGTGCATGCGCATCAGTTTGGCCACGTTCACCACCATGTGTTGCAGGGGTTCACGGTTGCGGATGGCTTCATCAATGCGCAGCAGGGTTTCTTTCATGGTCAGGGCATCCAGCCGGGCGCCCATAAATTCCACCCGCTTGCCGCTGCCGGCTGCCACGGGCATGCTTGATGCCGTGGCGGGCAATCCGCCGCCCCGGTTGCCGCGCAGGTAGATGCGGTGATCCCGCTCGATTTCCGGGTTTTCTTCGCGGATGATGCTGCCGATGAGCCGCGCCTTGGTTTCCCGGATGCGGCGGGCCAGTTTGCGCAGCGTCGAGAACGTGGCCCGCTTGTCTACAAACAGCACCACGCCGTCCGACATATCGGCGATGGCCAGGAACTCCGGGGCAATCGCGGCGGAGGGGGCATCAATGAACACCCAGTCAAAATGCGCCTTCAAGGTATTGACAATGTGCCGGAACCCACGGCTGGCGAAGTAGTCGTAGGCATGCTCCACGTCCTCGCCGTTGAGCGCCAGGTGGATGCCCTGCGGATCCAGGGTCATGGCGCCGATAATCTCTTCGGGGTAAACCTCAATGCCCTTGCGCAGCTTGTGGTCCACGTCCAGGATGAGGTCGGTGAGGTTTCGTCCCTGGGATTGCGGTGCGTTGCGGGTCAAAATGTGGCTCCGAAAATCGGCGTCGATCATGGCCACCGTGTGCCCCAGCCGAGCCAGGCGGTAGGCCAGCGTGTAGGCCGTGCTGACGCTGGCTTTTTGCAGCGCCGAGGTGGTAAACGTGATGACGCTGGCCTGATTGCGATCGCACTGCAACCGCAAGTTGGAAACGATCCCCTTGTAGGCGAGATCGTTGATGGAGACCACGTTGCCGTCCCCCTTGGCCACGGGGCGGGTAATCCAGGGAATGACGCCCAGCACGCGGCTGCCGGTGGCCTCTTCCACGCACTCGGCGCCTTCGCACAAATCCTCCGTCACGGTTTTGAGCATGGAGAGCCCCAGGCCCACCAGCAAGCCCAGGAGCGCCGACATGGCCAGGATGTGGGCCGCGGTCGGGAAACTGGCATGGCGCGGCAGGTTGGGTTCATCCACTACGTACACGTTGCTGGGGGTTTCGGCCTCTTTTATGTGGGCCTCTATCTGCCTCTTGCGCAGCTCGTCATAGGCCACGGAAAGGGCTTTTTCTTCCTGCAGCAGGTTGTCCAGCATGAATTTGTTCCCAGGCACGTTTTTCAGGGCCGTATCGACGTTGGCAATGGCCGATGACAGCATGGCGGCTTGCGAGCCGTGCCCCCGGGCCTGTGCCCGCGTGGAGGCCATCTCCTGCACCAGGTTGCCGCGCACGTCGTCATAAATGCGCAGCCCGCTGTCGCCTCCTTTGCCCACGGTTTGGCGAACCTCCGCGGCAATCTGCCGTTCCAGCGTGGCAATCTGGTCTTTCAACGCCACCATTTTGGGGTTGGTGGCGGCGTTTTTCACCGCGTCATGCGCCGCTTGCTGTTTCAGCTCGTTCAGGGTCGTGCGCATTTTCACCAGGTTCTCGTTGCCGGAACCCAGGGCCACGGCCAGCAGTGCCCGGCGGGGGCTCATTCCCAGCATGCCCTGCAGGTCGGCAAAGCTGCTGGCTGAGTTGCTGCGGGCGGCCATAGCATCGGCATACCGCGTGGTCAGTTCGGTTTTCAGGCGTACCAGTTCGCGGGTCTGCTCCTCCAGGTTGACGGCCCCGCTGGCCACCTGAAAGTCGCGAATCTTGTCCCGGGTGTCCCGCAGCTTCCGCTCAATGGCCGCAACCTGTTGATCCAAATATTCGCGTTTCTGGGTGCGTATTTTTCGGTTGATGCCCAGGTTAATGCGATCGTATTTATTCAGGGCCACTTGCAGCAGCTCGCGGGCTATTTGGGGATCGTCCCACTTGAGGGCCAGCGAGATGATGTCCGTGCCGGGCTCCGACTTCACTTTCAAAATCCCTTCGGCATCCACGGGCGGTTGCGATTCCAGCGGCATGCCGTTTTTTTCGGCCCGCACACGCCGGATGTAATCGGCCAGCGTCCGTTTCATTTCGTTCGATTCCAGGATTTCAATCTGTGTCAGCACGGGGTTGCCCATGGTGGTCAGCGGCTTGAGCTGACTGTCGGTGCTTTCATCTTGAACCACGTAGTTTTCGGTGCCGGTGTCCTTAATCCACACCTTGGCGGTGGACTTGAACACCGGGTGATAAATGCACAGCGCGAAGATCACGGCGAAAACGGCAATCATGCCGAAGGCGGCGGCAATCAGCCATTTGTCCCTGGCAAAGTTGCGTATGAAACGGTTTTGCTTGAGTTCTTGCAGTTCCATTGGTCAGCCCCTTTTCAAGTTAATCTCTACGTTGCATGCCCGGTGCCCGCTTGGGGTTCCTGCGCCTAGCGGCCCGTGTAATTGATGTTGAAGCGGCCCGGATCGAAGAGTAGCGCCCAGTTGTTGCTTGCCGTGGCAATGCCCGCCAGTGGGGTGATGACCCGGGTCAGGAAGTCGAAGGCCTTGCCAACCCGGGGACGCGCCTTGTCCGGTACGTAGACGATATCGTTGGGACGCAGCGACATGTCCTCCTTGCGGGGATTCACCCGGGTGGTGCTGATATGCCCGCTGCCGTCCACGCGGCTTACCAGGACGGTATCCGGCAGGTACGAAGCCGAACCGTTGTTCTCGTTCAAAAATCCCCCGGCGGCGGCAATGGCCGAATTCAGGTTGGCCGACTGCGAGGATTCCAGGGCTACCAGCCCCGGCCTGTTCACATAACCGTACACTTTCACCGGGATGTTTTTCTGGAAAATCGTGGAGCCCAGCAGGGCGCGGTATTTTTCCTCGTTCACGGCATAGGCCGTTTGTAGGCGGGGCACGTTCACGGTATCGCCGGCCACCAGGAACAAGTCATGATCGCTGTTGCCGTTCTGGATGAGTTCCAGCAGGTTGACCTGGTAGTGCGAGCCGTCGATTTTGTTGGTGATGGTCACGTGCTCCAGATCCGCATCGTAGCTGATGCCGCCGGCTGCCACCAGCACGTTGGAAAGCAGGGGCGCCTTGCGTTCCAGCAGCACCTCGGGTGTGTTATCGGCCACCAGCTGGTTGCGGAACACATCGGTCACCATTTCGTAAGATCCCGGCTTCAGCACCGCGCCGGAGACATACACCGTAAAGGGTTTGCTGTGTTCCAGCTTGACGGTGACCCTGGGATCGTTCAGGTAGAACTTGAGCTTCTGGGCAAGATCCTGTTGCACTTCCTCCATGGTCTTGCCCGCCAGCGGCAGGGAGCCGAAGGGCGCCACGGTGATGTTGCCGTCCGGCTGGATGAGTACGTTCTCGTGCGAGAATTCCGGCGAGTCGTAGACGTCGATGCTGATAATGTCGTTGGGGCCCAGGATGTACTTGCGCCCGGTGTAGTTGGCGTAGATGCGTCCCTTGAGGGTCTGGGCGTCGGCCCAGTTCAGCCCTGCCGATTCGGTTGCGGAAATGAAGGTTTGCCCGGTGCCGGCGGGCGGCTCCCCCTGGGCGCTCAGCACCGGCAGGCAAAGGATAAGCAGCGGCGCAAATTTGCGAAGGTTCAACATCAGCTCAGTTCCCCATCCTAATCAGGTAACTAAAAAACCTCTTCATTAAGCGGCGAAGGCGGAGGCTTTCCAATTAGACGGGATACTGATTCACCAACGGCTGACTTTAGCCGTCCGGGCAGGCGCAATCCGACAGGCGGTTAATTCCGCGCCCTGCGGTTTTAGCCAAACAAAGCCCAAAACCTGCATGACATGCTCCTTTTGCCATGGCGTAAACCGTTTTAGGAAAGGCCTAGACTGCTGCCAGTTGCCGTTCCAGGGAGGCTTCCAGCGGTGCCGGCCCGGGCTGGTCCACGCCCAGCAAACGGTAGTGAAAGCCGGCCTCTTCCCATTCCTGGCGGTTCAGGGCGTTGCGGGTATCCAGCACATGCCGGTGGCGCATCAGGGGGCCGACTTGTCGCGGGTTGATGTACCGGAACTCGCTGTGGTCAACCATCAGCACGATGCAGTCAGAGTCGCGCAGCGCGGCCTCAAACCCACACAGCTCGTCCCGGAAGTGCCGCACATGCGGATCGTAGACCGAAAGCCCCAGCCCCGGAATTTCCCTTAGCAGCTCAAGCAGTCGCAGCGAGGGGGATTCGCGCAGGTCATCCACGTCGGGCTTGTAGGTCAGGCCCAGCACCGTGACCTTGGGCCGCTCAACGTGCCTGACCGTATCCAGCACCAGCTGGCAGGTATAGTCCGGCATGGCGTCGTTAATTTGCCGGGCTTGCGAAATGAGCCGGGCGGTTTGCGGGAATTTTTCCACCACGAACCATGGGTCTACCGATATGCAGTGGCCGCCCACGCCCGGCCCCGGGGCATGCAGGCTGACCCGGGGGTGCAGGTTGGCAAAGCGAATCACATCCCAGGCGTTGATGTGGAGCCCGGGGGCCATGCGGGCCAGCTCGTTGGCCAGGGCAATGTTCACGTCGCGGTAGGTGTTCTCCATGATTTTCACCATCTCGGCGGTGGTGGCGTCGGTCAGGTGGATGTCGCCTTCCACGAAGGCGGCGTAGAGATCGTGCGCCATGCGGGCGGAGCGCTCGTTAATGCCGCCAATAATGCGGGTGTTCTGAATCAGCTCCCGGATGATCTTGCCGGGCAGCACCCGCTCCGGGCAGTGGGCCACAAACAGTTCCTCGCCGAGGGTCAGCCCGGATTCGCCCAGAATGGGACACAGGAAGTCCACCGTGGTGCCGGGCGGCGAGGTGGACTCCAGAATCACCAGATCGCCCGGCTTCAGGAGAGGCACGATGGCGCGCGCGGCGTTCTCCACGCAGGAGAGATCGGCGCGCTTATCCTCGGTGATGGGCGTGGGCACGGCCATGATGTAGACCTCCGCCGGCTGGGGCGTTGTCCAGGCCCGCAGGTTTCCCGAGTTGATTGCCGCTTGCACCAGGGTTTTCAGCCCCGGCTCGTGAATGTGGATGTTCCTCTGGTTGATGGTATTGACCACGTGATCCGAAATGTCGACCCCATGCACCGTGTAACCGTGCGTGGCCAATACGCTGGCCGTGGGCAGGCCGATATATCCAAGTCCCATTACCGTGATAGTTTTCATGCGCGCTCTCTCACCTCAGGCAGTTACATTGCAAACCTTGGTGGGGCATTATCATGGAGTCCGATGCCAATGTAAATGGCCCAACCGTTGGGCTTGCGCTACCCGATTGGATACCCCCCACGGCGCGGTCAAGCCTGCCACCGGCGGAAGGCGGCAGGCTTGCCTGGGATTGCCCGCAGTCAGGGCATCAACTGCATGGGGTCTTTCAATACGGCGGCAATCATAGCCATCAGGCTCACGCCTACCAGCACATGCACCCATCCGTCGAAAACCTGGCCCGTAAACAGGCACAGGGCCCATAACGCGAACGCGGCAAATGCGATTCCATACAGCATGGTCATCAATTCCCAACGGTTAACACTTATAACTAAAGCCGCCGGCACCGTAAAATTGACCGCCCGGCTTAGCGGGTATGGAACAGCACGTAGGGGTCATACTCGTACTTGACATCCAGGCAGTCCAGTTCCCGTTTCACGAAGCAGTCGGCTGAATAGACGCAGTTGGGGTCTCCATCAATGCTCAGGGTGGCGGGGTTCTGGTACACATCGCCGTGGATGGTGACGTGATCCCGGTAGCGATCCTTGATGCGCATTTTCAGGTGCTCCAGATCTTCCGAGGCGATGCCCCCGGGTCGTTCGGCGGCGTTCATGGCCAGGCTGTAGGTATCCAGCTTCGAAAATGTGCCCCGGAATGTGATGGGATGGAACGTTAACATGGCCTTGTCTCCTTTGCTTAACCGGATGCCTTCAGCATAGTCGCTGAAGCTGCCTCAGAATTGCTCTTGCGGGCGAGATGCGACCCGGCCATTCTGCTATTGGACAGATGGCTGAGCCGGGGGGTATCATGGCAACAGAACCGGCCCAGCCGGTTTTATACAGCAAATGTTCTGAAGGGGTCACGATTGTTGATTGGGAATTCGGTTCGCCCATGGTTTGCCCATGTGCCGCGCCATGCGGCCCATGTCGTGTCGTTTTCGGGAATGCCAGGCGCTTCTGTCCCGGATGCCGGGGTCTCCCTGGCCGGGGATTCCTTTTTGCGCACCACTGTTAAGCCCCGCCGCCAGTACGTGCGCCAACTGCCCGTGTTTGGCGGGGGGCAGCGCAAGTTTCGGGTGGCCATTGTCGACAGCTTCCGCCCTGGCGAACCCTGGGATCATGGCCGCCAGGTCCGGGCCGTGCTGGAAACCATGGCCCGCGCCGAGGGGCTGGCGGTGGAGGTGCGGGAGTTCCACGTGGAGCACCGCGACGGCTACTATCACATTGGCGAGGGCCTGCAAAAGGTTCGCCAGGCCGTCCAGGGCGGCGAGCGCTTTGACGCCATGAACCTGTCGATGGGCTGCGGCATTGCCATTACCGAGCTGGCCGGGCTGTTGCCGCATCTGTCCCTGACCCGCGACAACCTGGGCCAAAAGCGGCAGGCCATCCTGGAGGGACTGGCCTCCATTGCCGGGAAAAACCCGAAAAAGCCCCTCGTTCAAACGGGCCCTGCCGAGAAGGAAACGGCGGGCGAGCTGGCCCAGGGGCTTTCCGCCCTGAAATACCTGGTGGAGGAGAAAAAGATCAAGGCATTCGTGGCCAGCGGCAACCATGCCGAGCGCATCAACCTGTTTTCCCTGCCGCCCGGCGTCCGCACCGTGGGTCGGGCCGCGGAGTGCAACCGTCGTCCCGATGGCCAGCCCGACCCGGCCCGGAACAATCCCTTCATCACCCGTTGGCAAAACGATGATTACATCGTGCCCGACGGCGCCGGCACCCGCAAGGTTGGCGGGGGGCCGTCCTTTGCCACCCCCGCCGAACTGGTCTGGGAGTTGGCACACCCTTCCTGAAGCCCTGCAACTCGGGAAACCCCCATGTCCGCTTTAATGCCAGCCAGCCGCCACACGGCTTCCCACCCGCCTTTTGCCGGATCCTTCCGTCAAGGGCTTGGTAAGGCGACGCTTGCCCTGCTCCTGTTGGCCAGTGCCTGCACCCCGGTGGGGGGAGTCCGAACGGGCCCTTCGGCGGATACCTTCCAGTGCGCCACGCGCGCGATCGCGATGGGGAATGCCGGGGTCAATCTGCCCGGCGAGGTGCAAGCGCTGCGGCAGCGGGAGGCCTTGCCCGACTCGATACCGGATGCGGTGCTGGAAGCCCGGGTGCGCTATGCCCACAGCGGCGATCTCAGCGAATTCAATGCCTACCTGCCCCGACGCGCGCGATTGTGCGCCGCCGGGAACCTGGAGGCCCTGTCGCGTTATGACGCGGCGGTGGCTCGGGTGAAAGACCAGGTGACCTGGATCTATCTCGATTGGACGGGTCTCGCCGTGCAACGCCCGGCCATTGACCCTGCCACCCGAGATTTTGTGGCGGCGCGGCTGGTGGATTTTTACCTGGAATCCCCCCTGCTGGAGGCGGTGCTGGCACGGGGGCTGACGATTGCCGTGAATGCGGGCTGGCCATTGGATTCAAGCGACTCCGACCTGCCGGTCAACAGCTTTTATATCACCGGTAGCCGCCGTATTGACTATCACAACACCCGCATCTGGCTGTCCGTTGCCCGCCCCGATGACGATATCTCGACCGTGGAGCATGAGTTCGCCCATGCCGCCGACGATCTGGACACCCCGTCGATGCAAACCCTGGACGGCCTGTGGCCCGGGCTGAGCCCGCAGGAGAGGGCCACTTTCCTGGCCGAGTGGGAGCGCTTGCGGGCCCTGTACCAGCTGGAGGCGCAGGCCCATCGTTTTTCCGAGGAGATGAGCCCGACGACCGGCGTGCAGTACTACGCCTTTTCCGATGCCAAGGAGTTCCTGGCCGTTATGGTGGAGACGTTCAGGGAAAGGCCGCAGGCTGTCCGGCAGCTTAGCGCCGGGATTTACGGAATTCTTGAACGCATGGTGCCCCCGGCTTCCCATTGATCCGCTGCCGTGGGCGGCCTTGCCCTGACCACCGGCAATTTGGCCCCCAAAATTCCGTTTTTCGCCTGGCTGGGTTGTTTTTATAAATTGTTGGTATTATAATGGCTGCGTTTTCATAGTTGGGTTTCTTCGTCATTAGTAGTTGAGTCATCTCGCCGAAGCGGGAGGGGGAAATTATGCTGGCAATTCAAGCCGGGCCGAAGCCCGGAATCCTTGCGTTTTTGAGGGCTCCCCGGTTCGGGGCCAAAGTGGGCCAGGGTGCGAAAGTGCGCATGTGGAAGCAGGATCCCACCGTGCATGATCCCGGCATTCGCACGGTGTATATTCCTACGCCCATCCAGCCCGGGCCAAAAGACGAGTTCGTGAAGATTATGGGTATGCCTGCGGTGGCGCCCGACGCGGACGGGAACTTTCTCTACGACCCGCAGCAAAACCCCCAGGAATTCGACAGCGTGGATGCCTTTGCCGCCGTGCGCCAGACGGTGACCATGGTGCAGCGGGCGCTGAAGCGCATGGGCGTGCAAAAGGAATTTACCTGGCAATGGGGCAAGGGAACCCCGGTGAGCGTTTATCCGCATGCGGGCGATATGGCCAACGCCTACTATTCCCGGGGCGAAAAGGCCATCAAGTTTTTCTATTTCGAGTCGCCCAAGGACAAGTCCCGCATCTACACCACCCGGTCGTTCGATATCAAGACGCATGAAACCGGCCATGCCATCCTGGACGGCTTGCAGCCCGGTTTCCTAAGCAGCTGGCACCCCCAAACCGGCGGCCTGCACGAATCCTTCGGCGACCTGATGGATATTTTCTCCATGCTGGCCCAGCTGGATATGTGCGAGGCGGTGATTGCCGAGTCCCGGGGCGACCTGCACGACAAGACCTTTTTCAACGCGCTGGCCGAGCAGTTTGGCGATGCCCTGGGCCGGGAGTTCGGCCTGCGGAACGCCGACAACAAGCTGAAGCTCAGCGACGTTTCCACCGAGGTGCACGACATTTCGCAGGTGTTTACCGGCGCGATGTACGATATCCTGGCCGATATGTTCGAGAGCGGCGTGCGGCTTGACCGGGAGGATCCCGCCCATACGCTCTTCAAAACCGGGGATCACCTGTTCAGTATTCTTATGGGCGCCCTGATGGCCGTGCCGCCGCGCAACGCGACCTACAAGCAGGTGGCGGAAAAAATGATTTCCCTGGAACCCAACCCGCAGTGGAAGGAATTCATCCGCAAGCGCTTTACCGAGCGGGAGGTGCTGGGTCAGGCGCCCCAGACGGTGACGCCCGGCAGCCTGTCCTTCCGTAAATGCTGCCCGACCTTGCAACGGCGCGAGCATACCCGGCTATTCAACAATGCCATCCGGGAAGCCAAAACGCTGGGCCTGAGCATGACCGTCTAAGGCCCGCCTTCGCGATAACCGGCGGCCAGCCCTCAGGCGGGCTCCCGGGTATCGGGCTGGAAGTTCAGCGAGGCTGAATTGATGCAGTAGCGCAGGCCGGTGGGTTCCGGGCCGTCCTCGAACACGTGGCCCAGGTGGGCGTCGCAGCGGTTGCACATCACCTCGGTGCGGCGCATGCCGTGGCTGCTGTCGGTTTCGGTGCGAAGGCGCTCCAGGGCGATGGGCTGCCAGAAGCTGGGCCAGCCCGAACCAGAGTCGTACTTGGTGTCCGAACAGAACAGGGGCAGCCCGCAGCAAATGCAGGTATAGGTGCCAGGGGCCTTGTTGGTGTAGTACTGGCCGGTAAAGGCCCGCTCGGTGCCTTTTTTGCGCGTAATCTCAAACTGCTCGGGCGTCAGCTGGCTGCGCCACTCCTCATCGCTTTTGTGGATTTTTTCCGCCATGGCCAATCTCCCATCCTCCTGATAATCGGATTATACCAAGACCGGGGCGGTTGGGTAGACGGGAGCTCAGTCCGGCGAGGGTGGGTCAAAAACCGGTTTCAGCCCGAACTGGGCCGGGTCGAAGCCTTGGGGAAATCGGGTGCCCTGGTTGTAGCTGGCATCCCTCAGGATGGCGCCTTGCAGGTTGGCCTGCTCCAGATTGGTTCCCTGCAGGTTGGTGCCGGAGAGATTGGCGTCTTCCAGATCCGCCATGCTCAGGTTGGCCCCGCTCAAATCGTCGTTGGACAGGTTGGTGGATTGCAGGTTGGCACTTTGCAGGTTGGCGCCCCGCAGGATGGTGTTTTCCATGCCGGGCTGATCGAAGGACTCGGCCATCAGGTAGGCCTCGCCGGTCATCCATACCCGGTGCATGTTGCAGCCCTCCAGGGTGGCGTCCTGAAAGCGGGCGCCTTGCAAGTCGGCATCGGCCAGCACGCAGTTTTGCAGGTTGGCCCCGTACAGCAAGGCGTCATACAGCGTGGTGCCGCGCATATCGGCGCCCCGCAGATCGGCTTCCACCAGGTCGACCCCGGTCAGGATGGTGTCCGCCAGCATGGCACCGCCCATCTGGGCCCGGCGTAAAAAGGCCCCTTTCAGCGTGGCGGTTGCCAGGTACGCTCCCTGCAGGTTGGCCCGCTCCATCAGCGCCGCCGAAAGGTTCGCGCCCTCCAGGTTGGCGCCGGCCAGGTTGGCCCCTTCCAGCCGGGCATGCTTCAGGTTGGCCGCCTTCAGCATGGCGCCTTGCAGGTTGCTGCCGCTCAGGTCGGCGGTCTCAAGGTCGCAGCCGTCAAGCACGGCCCCGCCCATGTTGGCGCCCCGCAGGTCGGCCCTGCGAAAGTGGGCCCATGTCAGCAAGGCGCCCTCGAAATTGGCTTTTTGCAGGTTGCAGTTCTCAAAGCGGGCCGATTCCAGGTCCCGACCGGAAAAGTCCGTCCCCGCCAGGTTCTCTCCCCGGAAAAAAAGGTCGGCTGGTATGTCCATGGCTGCCTCCCCGTTGGGATGCCTTCCTTGATATTAGCAAAGGGCGCGCCGGCCCGTAATTCGCCATCCGGGTAGCCGCTCCGGCGAAACGGCTGTGCATGGATTGGAAAACCGGGGGATAATAAGGGCATGAGCCTGTTTTTTAAAACGCCGCCCGGCGCCCCCGAGCCCCTGTCCCTGGCGGTGGAAATGTGTACCGCGCCGCGCCAGGCCATGCGGCGTTTGCTGGATTACGATCCGGGATTTTTCCATTGGCGCCTGATGGGGGTGTTGGTAGTTGTGGGCGCGCTTTCCAGCCTGCAAATGGGACTGGGGTTCCTGCTGGTGGGCGTGTTGCTGAGCGCCGTCACCACGCTGGCTTCCGTGTATGGTCTTGCGGGGTTGTTCTGGCTGACCGGCAAGCCCCTGGGGGGAGCGGCCAGCTTCAGCGACATGACCGCCGCCATGCTGTGGCCCATGGTGCCGCTCATCCCGGCCTCCGTCATCGGATTCTTCCTGGGTTTTATGGGCGAATTCATGGGCATGGTCGATCTGGCCATCTCCCTGTGCGCCATGAGCTGGGGGCTGGTGCTGATGCTCTTTACCGTGGCCGAGGCCCAGCGCTTTTCGCTGTGGCATTCCTTTTTGAACCAGACCTTTGCGGTGGGTGTTGTCTGCCTGGTGGCGGCCATGTTCCTGATCGGCCCGCTGCTGGAAATTTACCGCCAGTTCCAGGAGTTGAACGGAATTTTGTAAGCTGCAATAAACAACCGAAATGCCGTAGTGCGCGCAGGCGCTAAATTGCTTGTCTATTGAAGCTCATGACTGTTTTTAAATTTGCCCGATCCCTCTTGCCCTTCCGGTTTTTTATGATGAAATAACATCAAAATGCGTTGATGCGTTTTCATTCAGCATCACGCCCTCACGGAATCACCTTTCCCCTCGAAGGATAGGATGTTAGGGTAAAAGGAGACCGGTTGGTGGTTGAGGAAATCTCAAGCAGCCAAGTAACTTTAATGCCTCCAAAAGCCGCGCTGTCGCGGTTTTCCGGTGTGCAGTCCGCCCCGTTTGCGCAACCCAAAAGTGCGCAACCGCCGGTCGATCTCCAGTCCCGCGACAGTTTTTCCCGCCTGGCACCGCAACCGGATCCCGCCGGGCCGGCCTGGCGACCGGAGTTGTCATGGGATTCCTTCAAGGCCGGGGCCGTCATGGCCGCAACCCTGGTTGGCCGCTTCTTTTCCGAACTTCCGCAAACCGTCTTCAGCACCTTGCAAAGCTGGAAAAATCGCCTGGCACCCGTCCGGGTGCCGGATGCCCCGCCTCCGCTGCCGGCGGCCAACTCCTTCGCCGCTTTCAGCATGGCCGCGCATGCCGGTTCCGCAGGGGTGGCTTCCTCGCGTCTTAAGCGCAACCTGGCGCCCGCCAATCCCTTTGGCCATGCCGTCACCTTTGGGGGAACCACCTGGTTTGAGACTGAGGCAGCCCGGAGAATGGGCCGCCGTGTAGTGACCGGCGTAAAATCCGGCGATACCCGTTTCCGGCAGGTTGGCTTCATTCCCAAGCCCCAGGGCTTACTGGGAGATTCCCGCAACGTGATAGCCGGCGTGCCGGTGCACAACCTGCAACGGCCTATCGGGGTGGTGGATATTGGGACCGGCATTACCAAGCTGCTGGTTTACAGCCCCGAGCACCCGGAGCCTTACCAAACCAACTATCCCATCAACCTGGCCCGCAAGCGAGGCTTCTCCAAAAGCCTGGCCGACCTGGAAACCGCCATGCTGCAAATCAAGGATGTGCTGCAAGAGTATGGCGTGGCCCCGGAGGATACGCTGATTGTGGCCACGGCAGGCCTGCGCAACGAACAGGGCGTGCGCGTGGTGGAGCGTTTGAACGAATTGTTGAATCCCGCCGGCACCCAGTCCCCGCGCTACCAGGTGCAGATTATTTCCCCCGGCCAGGAGGCGGCCTACATTTACCAGGGCGTCCTGCGCGATCTGGGCCTGCCCGCCCGCAAACGGGCCACCGTGCTGGAAGTGGGCAGCGGCAGCACCGAGTTCGCCTTTGGCGTCGGCCCACGCCACATCGAGAAAGACCTGACCTCGGTTGGCACCATGCCCATCGGCTCCAAGAACATGGGATTGGGCAAGCCCTTCGACCCCGTGGACGTGGCTGCTGCGCAAGCCTACATTAAAACCGCGCTGCGGAATTTCATAGGCCCGGAAGCCATTCAGGCCTTGCTGGAGCGTCCGGTTTACCTTGGCAAGTCCAGCATCTACAAAGTGCTTGACGATATTGAGACCCGCCGCACCGGGCAGAGCATCCTGCGTGACGGCCTGAGCCGCCAGCAGCTCGACTGGTACCTTGGCCCCGAGGGGCTGAAGTACCTGTCCCGTCTGCACCGCCAGAAGTTATACCAGGATGCCGGCGAGAACATCGTGAAAACCATCGTTTCCAAGCTGGTGGTGCTGCGCCAGGTGTCCGAGGTGTCCGGCGTGGACGTGTTCCACTTTGGCAACGACGGCGGGATGAAATCCGGCATGCTCGATGACCTGGCCCGCCGGCAAATCGGAGATCGCATGAAGGAATATGGCCGGGCGCTCCATAAGGAGTACGCAGAGCAACTGCCCGAAATGCTTTATCAGCTGGAGGAGATTTTCCCGCAACTGTCCCGCCGGCAGGGCGCCATCAAGGGCCGAGCCAAGGATGCCGTTTCCATTGCCGACAAGCTGACCCGCAAGGCCACCCACACCAGCGAAAAGGACCTGCGCGTGGTGGACAACCTGGACACTGCCCGGGCGCTTATCAACGATGGGCATGGGTTGTGCCTGGTGCTTCCCGACAGCAGCCGCGAGACCATCGAGCAGGTGCGCGACAACCTTATCCAGGCAATCAAGGACGGTAAAATCCGGCTGCTGGAAGTGAACAATTACCACGGGCAGGATCTGGATCCGCCGCCCTACTTCACCTCGGCGGCTTGCTCGCGCGAAGGCGTTCCTGGCGATCTGGATCTGCTGCTGGCTGCCGCCCGCGATCAGGGCCAGCAGGTGCACGTGATTGACGGTGACGACGGCACCAAGCGTTCCGGCAATACCACCACGCAGTTTGAAATCCAGTTTCGCAACCCGCGTACCGGCCAATTTGAAAACGGCCCGGTGGCCGAGTTGCAGGTGCGGGGCACGATGCTGGACAAGTTCAGCCGCGTGGAGCACCTCATCTACGATATCCAGCAAGGCAAGAACGTGTTCAAGGAAGATGAGTCCGGCGAGCTGAAGGCCCTGTTGCAGCCTGTTCTGGAACCGCTCATCGACGTGCTGGACGAGCTGGACGAAGAGCAGTTTGCCCGGTTCCAGGGTTATATGACTGATATGTACCGCTATATCCGCCGGGTGGAAAATGGGGAGACCCCGCCCCATCCCAAGCTGCCGGACGGCTTGCCCAAGACGCTCACCATGGAAAACCTGGCCGAGACTTTCATGGCCTACGATACCCAGATCTGGCTGCACCGTTTCCGCCGGGATATCAAGGAAGGCAAGCTGGATAACCAGTTGGCCGCCTTTACCTAGGGTTTACCGGGGGCGTATTCAGGTACTTTCAACCAGCAGCACGGCCCGCACGGGGGAGGCTTCCAGCCGGGTGAACCGCAGCGGGGGCGCGATTAAAAATGCCGTCCCTTCCGGGGCGTGGGTGAGGTCCAGGTTTTCCAGCCACACCATTCCGGCCATCAGCATGGCGTGGTGCGTTTCCAGGGTCTTGGAATCGACATGATCCACCGAAGGGGTGTCCAGCCCCATCAGCGTGACGCCGCGCTCGGCCAGTTGCACGACCAGGTTGGTGGAAAACCAGGCGTAGTCGGTCTCAAACACTTCGGGTCGCAGGTGGCGCCGCGTGCGAAACAGGATGCGCGGCGGCAGCGCAGTGATGCCCGCCAGTTTTTCGGCCACATGCTCCCATTGCAGGGCCGTGTGGCAGGGCGAGACATCCACCACCAGCGCGGGGCCAATAAAGGGCTCCAGCGGAAGCTGGGCGGCCATCTCCCGGCTTTCGGCCATGTCGCCGTGGATGTGCACCGGGGCATCGGCATGGGTGCCCACATGCGGGCTCATGGTAAAGGCGCTCAGGTTAAGTACGCCGGACTGGGCGTAATCCACCGTAATTTGCCGGGAAAAGGGCACATCCCCGGGAAAGCAGGCCGTGGTTTCATCCACCGGCTGCGAAATATCGACCAGTCGGTAACCGGCGGGAACCATCACACCTTGACCGGGTTCAGCCCGAAATGCAGTTGCAGCGCCTGCAATTCGTGTCCGGGCCGGGGGGCTTCGCCCAGTCCATAGGCCGACAGGACACTGCGGATGACCGTTTCCAGCTGTGCGGGTTCCCAGCCCGACGACAGTTTCACCAAAAAGCCCGCCCCGTCGGCAAAGCTTTCGCAGCGGCCCACGGCCAGGGCCAGCAGGCCATCGGCGCCCTCTTTGGCGATGACCGGCCATTCCTGCATCAGGCGGGTATCCAGCCGCCCCTGGCCGCCAACCAATTCGGGATGCGCGCGCATCAGGGGGGCAATTTCCTCCCAGTGCCCCAGGACTGTCTCGGCCTCATCGGGTGCCTGGCGGATGATATCCCGGGACAGGGGCATGATCAGGGCATGGTAAAGCTGGGCGATTTCCACCGCGCTGGCCGGGAAGTTGGGCATGCCGCACCCGTCAATGGTCACGGCGAAATCGCCCGGGTCGCGGTTTAGCAGGTAGCCCAACAGCGTGGTCAGGGTGCGGTAGGGCTCCCACATGGGGTTCAGGTACTGGCTGGTGTTCAGCCCGCGGGCCTTGCCGTACAGCAGGTATCCCAGGTGCTTGCCGCTGCATGGGTTGTACAGCGGCGACGGGCTTGCCTGCGCGTTGGCCGGGCTCATGGGCTGGCAGGCGCAGCATTGCAGGTCTGTTTCGCTGAAGCCGCCCAGGGCCATTAGCTCCCGCAGCAGGGCCAGCTGTCCGGCGTCCCCGCTGTGGGAAGCCATCATCAGGGCGAAGTGCCGGCTATCCAGCTGCGGGTAGGCCTGCTTCAGCACCGGATAAATCACCATCAACTGCCAGGGCTTCAGCACGGAGCGGGTCCACAGCGGCATGCGGGTATCCCCGGCGCGCACCAGGGTCACCCCGGCGTTGTTGAACATGGCGCGCTCCTCGGCCCAGCCGTAGACAATGCCGTAGACGGTAAGTTCCGGCAACCCGGAGCGGGTGACGCTGTACAGGGGGTGCCAGGGCAAGTTGGCGGCCTCAGCCATGGGGAGCGACCACCTCCCGGGATTCCGCGAAGTGGGGCATCACTTCCCGGGCGAACAGCTGCATCTGGGCCATCACCTCCCGGTGGGTCAGCCAGCCGAAGTTGAACCACAGGATGACGTGCGTGCAGCCCATGTCGTCGCGCAGGGCTTTCAGCTGATCCACGCACTCCTCCGGAGTGCCGATGATGTAGAGCTTTTTCAGCTCCTCCAGCGGCGGGCATGCCTTGAAGTCTCCCAGCGCGGCCTGGTAGTGGGGCAGGTTGCGCTCGGCGTATTCATGCACCACTTTGGGATCCCGGTGGATGTAGATTTGCCGGGTCACCGGGAAGCGATCGCGCGACGTGTCGTGGCCCAGCGGGGCGGCGATGTCGTGCCAGGTGTCATACAGCTTCAGCAGGTGCTCGCGG
The DNA here is from genome assembly GCA_964390635.1 of uncultured Vampirovibrionales bacterium. GTDB lineage: Bacteria > Cyanobacteriota > Vampirovibrionia > Vampirovibrionales > Vampirovibrionaceae > CAYMIG01. The sequence goes on from CAYMIG010000013.1 coordinate 29,316, forward strand.
GTGGAGGTGGAGAACGACATGACCCCCCAGTCGCGTTGGGCGGCCAGTTTTACCTGGTCCATGTCGCCGGTGGCGATGAAAATTTTGGGCCGGGGCAGGGTGTAGTAGGGTTTGGGCACCAGGGAGACTTCCGGGATGTCGAAGTACTTGCCCTTAAAGCGGAAAGGCTCGCCGCGCATGCCCTGGTCCAAAATTTCCAGGGCTTCCAAGAAACGCTCCTTGGCTTCCTCCCGGGGGATTTTCCAGCCCTCGAATTCCCAGGGTCGGTAGCCGCAGCCCACACCCAGATCCAGGCGGCCCTTGGAAAGCAGGTCGAACACCAGGGCCTCTTCCGCCACCCGGATGGGATGGCTGAACACAATGTTGCGCACCGCCGTGCCCACCCGAATCTGGCGGGTGTGATCCACGATTTTCATGCCAAACAGCAACGGTTGCGGGGTAATGCCGATTTCGCCCTGGAAGTCCGGCAGCCCGACCTTGGAGGAGAAGTGGTTCTCGGAAAGCCAGATGCCGTGAAAGCCGGCCTCGTCGGCAAACTGGATCTGCTCCAGCGATTCGGCGTATTTTTCCGCCGGGTCTTTCCCGTCCGGACAGACCAGCGCGATAAACTTGGAAAATCGCATTATGACCAAGCCCTCCCCAGGATAAACGTGCTTCTATCATTCAACAATCAGGCCCGGGAGTCAAATGCGGGCCGGCGCGGCGGGGCCTATGCGCGACCTCATACCAATTTGGGGCGGTTGCTGGCACCCTTGGGTGCAAGGCATGGTTAAGTAGGTAGCTGGAAAGGGTTGTTCGTGGATCTGGGATTGAAAGCGAAGAAAGCATTGGTTTGCGCCTCTTCCAAGGGGCTGGGCAAGGGCATCGCCTTGCTGTTGGCTAAAGAAGGCGCGGAGGTGATGCTTTGCGCCCGCTCCCAGGAGACCCTGGAGTCTGCCCTCTCGGAAGTGCGGGCCGTGGCCTTGGCGCCGGTGCATGCCGTCCCCTGCGACCTGTCCACCGACGAAGGTTGCCGGGCCCTCATCAATGACGCCTGGGCCAACCTGGGCCATGTCGATATCCTTATCCACAACGTGGGCGGCCCCCCGCCCTCCCGGGTCGAGAACACCTCCCTGGAGGCATGGGAGCGGGGCTTCCGGCAGAACTTCCTCAGCATCGCCCACCTCAACCAGGCCTTTCTGCCCGCCATGAAAGAGCGCCGCTGGGGCCGCATCGTGTGCGTTACCTCGCTCAGCGCCTTTGAGCCGGTGAACGATCTGGCGGTCTCCAACGGGTTACGCCCCGGCATTACCGCCATGCTCAAGACCCTGGCGGATGAAGTGGCGCCCTACAACATTACCGTCAACTGCGTGGCGCCCGGCATGGTGCATACCGACCGCATTGAGGAGCGCATGGCCGATCAGCTGGCCAAGGTGCCGGGCACCACCCGGGAACGTCTGCTGGACGATCTGGCCCGCTCCATTCCCATGGGCCGCCTGGGACGGGTAGAGGAATTTGCCTCCCCCGTGGTATTCTTGTGCTCGGAGCATGCCTCCTATATCACCGGGGGAACCATTTGCGTGGACGGCGGCAAGCGCCGGGGATACCACTAACCCGACCTGGCGCCGGCAAGGCCCCGGTTTGTGAGGACAAGGACCCACCGCATGGACGTTTATCATTTCATACGCGTGCAACGCCTGCCCATCGACCCGGATGTGGCCTGGGGATTTTTTTCCAACCCGGCCAACCTGGCCCTCATCACCCCGCCCCGCTACGGGCTCCGGGATATCAGCCCCATGGTGGCCAAGACGGTGTATCCCGGCTACGTCTACGTGCTGCGCATGCGGGCTATGGGCTTTATGCCCGTGGAATGGCTGGGGGAAATTACCCTGGTGGAGCCGCCCTACCGGTTTATCGACCAGCAGCGGGTGGGGCCTTTCAAGTACTGGCACCACGAGCATGTCATCACCCCCATCGAGGGCGGGGTGGAAATCCGGGATTCGCTGCATTATATGATGCCCTTCGGCATTTTCGGCAAGATGGCCCATAGCCTCTTGATGCGTCGCCAGATGGCGGAGATGTTTGAATACCGGGCCCGCATGCTGGAAGATTACTTTGGGCGCATGCCCAGCCCCCGCAAGGTTAGCAAAGGACGAAGACAGGGAACGCCATGATGACCGCTACCCGAACCATCACCATCGAACTGGCCGAGGTCGAGCACATCGACAAGCTGGCCCCGCTGCTGGACGCCTACCGCATATTCTACGGCCAGCCCGGCAACCTGCCCGCCGCGGCCCACTTTCTGTTTGAGCGCATGATCAACCACGAATCGGTCATTTACCTGGCCATGGTTGGGGAGGAGGCCGTGGGTTTCGTGCAGTTGTACCCCGGCTTTTCCACCGTGTCGCTGCGCCCGGAATGGCGGTTGAACGACTTGTACGTCCGCCCGGAGTGGCGCCGCCAGGGGGTGGCCCGCAAGCTCATCGAGGAGGCCAAGAAGCTGGTGCGCGATCGGGAGGACAAGGGGCTGGTTCTGGAAACCGCCCATTCCAATGCCCCGGCCCAACGTATCTACGAGTCGCTGGGCTTTGTGAAAGACCAGCAATTCGCCACCTATTACTGGCTGAACGAATAACCCTCCCGGCTTCGGGCCCGGCATCGGCAAAGCGGCTTCACGTAGGCTTGTTCGGCCCCATGTTGGCGCCGTAGTTACGGCCATGGGCCTTTGCATGGACGGGGGTACCTTAGTGTCTTGTCCGCGCTAAGCTTCACAAGCGATCCGACATGGGCTAACATACATGTATCGGTTAGGGGACCGATTAGGGAATATAGTGTGTGTACCGGAAAACACCCGGCGTGTGGAAGCGCCGGAAACCAGACCCACTGGTTCTGCTGACGTAAGAAACCTGGGAGGTGTGGGACGTGACGATGAACCCGATGTATTCCAAGGCCATGCGGGAAAGCCGGATCGGATCCGCGGAGGAAGACCTGCGGGAGGCGGAGCGCTTTTTCAACTGGGCGCTGGACTACGAAAAAAAGGGCCTGAAGATTGCGGCGGACGCCATGCGGGATGAGGGCCGCAAGTCGTTTGCCAAGTACCTGGCCCTCAACAAGCTGGCCCTGGGCTGAGCCCGGTTTTTTCTGACGGAGGCTGCAAGACAAGCGAAACCATGCCCGCGTAAGGGAAAGGACGCCGCCTGATTGGCCAACCGCTTGCCGACAAAGCCAACCCAATTTGCCCGGAGATTCGGATCGAGAGGGGATTTGCCCCATAACACGGTATAATAGACCCTGTAGCGTGGAGTACAGGGCAGGTATCCGTGAACAAGAAAATCTGGCTGCTATACAGCGCCGCCATCCTGATGGGGGCGTTCCTGATGTTTCTGGTGCAGCCGCTGATCGGCAAAATCGTGACCCCCAAGTACGGCGGGGGCTCGCAAGTGTGGTGCGTCTGCCTGTTGTTTTTCCAGCTCACCCTGCTGGGCGGCTATGGCCTGACCTGGGCACTCAGCCGCCTGAAACCCCGAAGCCAGGCCATTGCCTACATGGCCCTGATGGGCGTGTCGCTGTTCCTGGTGCATATTCCCCTGGGCGAGGAATGGGCGCCCGCTGCCCAGGACGATCCCACCTTCAACCTGCTCTCCCGGTTGCTGGTTTACCTGGCGGTGCCGGCGGTGCTGCTTTCCACGGTCAGCACCACCATCCAAAACTGGTTTCGCCTGGCTTCCAGGGAAAATCCCTACCAGCTGTACAGCGTTTCCAACATCGGGTCCATGTCGGCGCTGCTGTCCTACCCGGCCCTCATCGAACCGATGCTCAGCGTCAGCGCCACCCTGCGCTACTGGATCTGGGGTTACTGGCTGCTGGTGGCGGTGGCCGTGGGATCGGCCCTGTTGCTGCTGAAAGCCCTGAAAGACCATCCCGAGGGTGTGGCTCCCGCCGAGTCGCCGGAGGCCGAGGCCGATTCCCCGGAGGGACGTTCCATGCCCACCCAGCGCCTGTTTGCCTGGTGGATCTTCCTGACCGCCATGGGCACCAGCCTGCTCATCAGCTTTACCAACCACATTACCCACAACATTGCCCCGGTGCCCCTGCTGTGGGTGCTGCCGCTGGCCCTGTACCTGCTGACCTTCATTATCGCCTTTGCCCGGGACGGCCTTTATAATCGCGCCGCCTTCGTGCTTTTGGGGCAGTTGTTGCTGGTGGTCATGTTCTTTTTCAGCTTTCCGTCCCCCTGGCTGCGGGTGGGCCTTACCCTGCTGAGCCTTTTTATGCTGTGCATGGTGTGCCATGGCGAGGTGTACGCCTCCCGACCGGCCTCCCGCGCCCTGCCGGCGTTTTACCTGGCTATCGCTTTCGGCGGCGCGCTGGGCGGCATTCTCATCAACCTGGTGGCGCCGGTGGTCTTCGATACCTTTGTGGAGATGCCCGCCCTGATGCTGGCCATGGCCCTGCTCACCCTGGCCTTGATGTCCCGCCACCAGTTGCGGCTTTTCTACTACCCGGTGCTGGACAAGGCTTACATGGTGCTTCTGGTGCTGTTTTTCGTTTGGCAGGGGGCGGTTACCTTCGATCCGGCAGGTGATGCCGAGGTGGCCATGGCGGAGCGCAACTTTTACGGCAGCGCCGAAGTGCTGGTGCAGCGTGGAAGTGGCGGTCTGCCGGGGCAGATGATCCTGATGAACGGCACTATCCGGCACGGCACGCAGCTTTTTGACGAGAAAAAAGGCCAGTTCCTGTACCAGCCCACAACCTATTTCACCGAGACTTCCGGCGCGGGCATTGCCGAGCGCCTGATACGCGCGCACCGTCAGGGCAAGCCCTTGCGGGTGGGAATCATTGGCCTGGGGGTGGGTACCCTGGCCGCTTACGGCCAGCTGGGCGATCACATCACCTTCTACGAGCTGGATCCCAAGGTGAAGGCCATTGCCGAGAGTGATTACTTCAGCTTCCTTCGCAACGCCAAGGCCGACATTAATGTAGTAATGGGCGATGCCCGGCTGATGATGCAGGATGAACCCTCCCAGAATTACGACATGCTGGTTCTGGACGCCTTCAGCAGCGACGCCATCCCGGTGCACCTGCTGACCCGGGAGGCCTTCCAGCTTTACCAGCGCCATCTGAAGAAAGACGGATTGCTGGTGGTCCACATTTCCAACCTCTACCTCGATCTCAAGCGGGTGACCGGTACTATGGCCCACGAGATGGGTTATACCGGCCTGCACATCCTTTCAAAACGCATGGACTTGCGCACCACCCCCTCCATTTACACCGTGATGTCCGCGGCTCCCTGGTTTGTCAACGATTTCAAGGCGCTCGACCTGAAGCGCGAGTATCCCGACGTGGAATACCGCCCGGCCCTTCCCTCACCCGGCATGCCCATCTGGACCGACGACCACAATACCCTGTGGCCGGTGGTGCACCTGGATACCTCCCGCGAGTGGAGCCAGTCCGGCGGCGGGCAGGTGGCCAATCCCGCATCCCAGGGCGCCGGCAAGTAAGGGGTAAGCCTTGGCGGGTGGCGGTTCTGGTTTCAGTACTGCTCCTCGACGTTCAGCAGGTGCCCATTCGCTTTGACCCCGGTGGTAATGGTGGCAAAGGGATTCATGCCGCCCCGGGTTCCCACAAAGCAGGAAATGCGGGCGGTTTGGCCATCGGGGCTGAGGGATACGGTGTCTTCCGGCTGATCGGCAAAATCCACGTAAAACGTGTGTGACTTTCCCTGGGGATCGGTGTAGCGGTAGTGCATGTCATTTTTCAGGTCGGCAATTCGAACGCCAAAACGAAGGGGCAAAGCAGCGGGTAACAAGGGAACGCTTCCTTAATTTTTGGTATGGTGACATAAAACCCTGTCCCAACCAAAAGTTGTTCGGGGCGCTGGCCCCGCCTGGCAAGCCCGTTCAGGTGAGCGCCTGCACTTGCGCGAAGTGGTAGAAATCATACAAGGCATGCATCAGGATGCAGGCCGTGACGCCATAACGCTGCCGTACCGCCGAGAAAAACACGCCCATGGCAAATATCACCAGCATTAGCGGACTTAAGCCGTATTGCACGTGAATGACGGCAAACAGGGCGCTGGAAAGCCATGTGCCTACCGCCGGCTGAAGCAACCCCCTGAAAAACAGCTCCTCCCTGGTGCCAATTACCAGCGACAGGCAGAAAAACACGAGCAGGGCGATGGGCAGATCCAGGCGCAGCTTCAGCATGCGGGCCATTTCCTCGCCGTACTGGTTGGTTTCCGGGAAAAAATGTTGCAGGATGAAACTGTTGGTTAGTGTAATCACGGCAAACAGTACCAGCGACCCCGCCACGCAAAGCCCAATACCCCTGGGTGTCAGCCTGACCAGCCCCAGCCTTGCCACCGTTTGCTGCCAGTTTTTGGTAATGCCCAACCCCACGCCTACAAAGGTGGTGAGCAGCAGGACGCCCTGCATCAGCAGCATGCTTGGGATGAAATCCTTGTTGTTACGAACCATTTCCAGGATCCGCTCCGGGGTCAGCATCAGCAGCAGGCTGCCATTGGCGGCGATGACCAGCACGCAGGCCAGGATGGCCATTCGGTGCAGGGGAGAATTTGGGTTGCCCGGGAACCACCGAAACACCAGCCCACGGGTGGATGGAATCATCAGGAGTATCCCCAGCAGGCCAGTCAAGGTCATGGCCCCGGCCATACAGGCCAGTGCGTCCAGACTGCGCGGATCCACCTGGTTGAAAATCCCCGGCGTAAAAAGGCCGATTCCGAAAAACAGCCCCAACAGCCCGGCCAATCCCAGGCAGCCCAAGATGAACAACCACAAGATCCCGTTGAAAACCCACCATGCCCAGCGTCGGGTATAGCTCAAATGCCCCAGTGCGGCCACCAGGCAGAATCCGATTGCCATGCCAACCACGAACAGAGTGTCGTTCAAAGGGAACTCTCCCCGAAATACGGGCTTTGTTGTTGTCTAGGGGGCTTCCGGGCCAATGTAGGTGCCGATTTTCTCGCCTTGCAGCAGCTTGGAAATGGCCCGCTCCTTGTTGAAGTCGAACACCAGGATGGGCATGCCGGTTTCCTTGCACAGCGTGACGGCGGTTTGGTCCATCACCTTCAGGTCTTTCAGCAGTACGTCGTCGTAGGTCAGGGTGTCGAATTTGACGGCGTTGGGGTTGGTTTTGGGGTCGCTGTCATACACACCCGCCACGCCGTTCTTGGCCATCAGGATGACATCCGCGCCAATTTCGGCGGCCCGCAGGGCGGAGGTGGTATCGGTGGAGAAGAAGGGGTTGCCGGTGCCGCCGGCAAAGATGACCACGCGGCCTTTTTCCAGGTGGCGGGTGGCCCGCAGGCGGATGTAGGGCTCGGCAATCTTGTCCATGCCAATGGCGCTCAGCACGCGCACCTGGATGCCTTTGGACTTCAGGGTTTCCTGCAAGATCAGGGAGTTCATGATTGTGGCCAGCATGCCCACGTAGTCGGCGGCGGCGCGATCCATGTTCAGCTTGGTGGCATTCTGCACGCCACGGAAGATATTGCCGCCACCCACCACCACGGCCACGTCGGCGCCCAGAGCCGCCGCTTCCGCGATTTCATCGGCCACCTTGCTGATGACCTCGGGTTTGATGCCAAATCCCTGGTCGCCCATCAGGGCTTCGCCGCTGATTTTCAGCAGGATACGCTTGTACTTGATTTGGGGAGGCTTGTTTTGCAAGGTGGGCTGGGTTTCAATTTCTGCGGTCATCATCTTCTATTCTATCTTTATTTAAGGGCGAGTACGTTGAGGTAAAAGGGGGGATAATCGAAACCCTCCAGTGACGGAGGGTTTCGATGGGGTATCGGTTATCCGCGGGCCGCGGCGGCTACTTCTTCGGCAAAGTTGGTTTGTTTTTTCTCGATGCCTTCGCCCAGCACGTAGCGGGTGAAGCGCACCACCGCCACGCCGGTGTCGCCGGCCTCGGTGGCCCGGGCCTTGATGACGTCATCCACGGACTGGGAGGGGTCTTTCACGAACGGCTGTTCGATGAGGCAGCGCTGGCCCAGAATCTTGGACACGCGGCCTTCCACAATCTTCTTGCGGATGTCTTCTGGCTTGTTGGCAAGGTCTTCCTTGCCCATTTCCACGCGGGTCTCTTCGTCAATCACGGCCTGATCGATGTCGGCGCGGCTCACGAAGTCGGGGGCGGCGCTGGCAATCTGCATGGCCACGTCTTTCAGCAGCTGCTGGAAGATTTCGGATTTCACGGTCTCGTCTTTTCCGGCGCTAAACTCAACCAGCACGCCGATTTTGCCACCGGTGTGGATATAAGAATGCACGGCGCCCGGGCCCTGTTGCTGGTAGCGCACGAAGCGGCGCACCGTCAGGTTTTCCTTGATGGTGGCTACTTTTTCGGTCACGTATTCCTGCATGCTGCGACCCGGCATGGCCAGCGAATCCTGGCGCAGCAGGTCGTCCACGTCGGCGGGGGCTTTTTCAAGCACCTGGCGGGCCACGTCTTCGGTCATGGTCTGGAAGTCGCCGCCCTTGGCCACAAAGTCGGTTTCGCAGTTCACTTCAACCAGCACGCCGGTTTTGCGGTCGTCGCTGATGCGGGCCACCACCAGGCCTTCGGCGGTGACGCGCCCGCTCTTCTTTTCGGCGGTGGCAATGCCGCGCTGGCGCAAAATTTCGGAGGCTTTGTCCATATCGCCGCCGGCTTCCACCAGGGCTTTTTTGGCGTCCATCATGCCGGCGCCGGTTTTTTCGCGTAGTTCTTTTACCTGTGAAGCTGTAATTTCCATCGTTTCAGTTCCTTTGGTTAGTGCTTTGGCTTGAGAGGGGCCGGCTGGTGCGAGGGCCATCCGGGAGAAACCCAGGATGGCACCTCGTTAAAGCCGTTGAGAGAGAGGGGCTAGCCTTCCTGGTTGGCGGCTACCGTTTCGCGTTCGGGTTCGGCCTGCACCGCGGGTTCGGTCTGTTCGGCCTCGCCGGACATCTCGGCGGCGCTCACGCGGGGAGCGGCGGCCCCTTGCTGGGCGCGGCTCTTGTTGATGAATTCCTCGCGGGCGGCGCTGCCTTCGATGATGGCATCGGCCATTTTTTGGGTGATCAGGCGGATGGAGCGGGTCGCGTCATCGTTGCCCGGGATGACGTAGTTGATGTCTTCCGGGCTGCAGTTGGTGTCCACGATGCCCACGATGGGGATGCCGGTGCGGCTGGCTTCCTGTACGGCAATCAGCTCGCGGCGCTGGTCGATGACGAACAGCACGTCGGGCATGCCGCGCATATCCTTAATGCCGCCCAGCGAACGCTCCAGCTTGTTGAGCTGGCGGGTAAGAACGGCAACCTCTTTTTTGCCCAGGCGGTCGAAGTGGCCGTTGTCGCGCATTTCTTCCAGCTCGCGCAGCTTGTTGATGCGGGTGCGGATGGTTTCGAAGTTGGTCAGCGTGCCACCCAGCCAGCGCTTGTTCACGTAGAACGCGCCGCAGCGTTTGGCTTCTTCCTCCACAATTTCGGAGGCCTGGCGTTTGGTGCCGACAAAAACGATTTTCTTGCCCTGGGAAGCGGCTTTTTTCATGAACTCGTAGGCTTCGTCCAGAAGCTGCGACGTCTTGGTGAGGTCGATGATGTAAATCCCGTTGCGCTCACCCCAGATGTAGGGCTTCATTTTGGGGTTCCAGCGGTGAACCTGGTGGCCGAAGTGGACGCCGGCTTCCAGCAGTTCTTGTAACGAAGCGACAGGCATAAAGATACGTTCTCCTTTTCACAAAAAAATCACGTGGGTGACACTGACGATACCTTGTAAAAAAATTCCGGCCCGGGCATTCGCTCCAGTCAGGGTGGCGGGGGCCGAACCATACCATATTACACACTGAAAGGTTTTCCACAAGCTCCGGCCTGTGCGGAAAGGGGGCCGCTGGCCGACACTTGCGGGCGGTGACGCCGTGGGGGTTCGTCCATTATAGCAACCTCTCCCGTTATTCGGCGGGTCACTGGCACAAGAACCTCCGGACAGCCTGGCCGGCCCGCAGAATGGGGGGCCTTCGGCCCAAATTTTAACAAATGTAAATTCTTTTGCCCGGGTGGGGTCAAAAAATTCTTCAGGGGCTTTTATGCGGCAGAACTCGGTATCCCTGCCAATCGATGTGTTCCCTTCGTCTGGAAGGTGTGGGTTAGTGGCCTGCACGGCCAAAGTATGTAAACAGGATGAGGATGAATGATTAATCCAGCCAACCCGTTTCGTGCGCACGAAGCACAGCCCTTCAAGCACAACAACGTCATCAGTTTTGGACAAGCCAAAGATCGCATGAGTGCCGCGCAAGCCCAGCCTGCTTCGCCCTTTCACGGGCCGGTGGGCCTGCCCCGGTTTGGCGCCAGCTCTCAAGCCGGCAAGGGACAAGTGGCCGCGCTGGCCGGATCATTCAGCGTGGCGCCGCACGTTCTTCTTGAGGCGCAGCTCATCCACAAGCTGGGTAGTTATGACAACAACAACGATCCCAAGGGCGAAAACCGGGCAATTATTGCCGAAATGCTGGGCCGATCCCAGTCCAACAACGCGCTTAAGGCTATTCTGGGCTTGACCCAGCCCGACGTGCCCTTGGCTGCCCGAACCAGCGCCTACAAGGCCATGAGCCGCATCGCCGAAGTTAGCAGTTACGGGCGGGTAGACATTGGCCGCGCCGCTATCCAGCAATACGAAGAGCGCTTGAAAGCCCTGCAGGAGTTTCTGGATGAGAGCCTCAAGGCCCAGAAGGAGACCCTCGGCAAGGCCGAGGAAACCGGGACCGACCCGGACGTCTATATCGACATGGTGCGCAAGCACAAGCAGGACGTGGACGTGCGCTTCGAGGAAATCAAGGCCCTGACCGAGGCCATTGGCGCGGCGGACTTCCCGGCGGGCAAGAAAATGCTGCGCGACGCCTACCATGAGCGCAATGGAGCCGCCGAATATCTTACCCAGCAGCTGCATCTGCTGGAGCGGGGCTTAATTAGCGCCCAAGGCCGGTTTTTCGACAAAATCGAGCGCCGCGACGGCGACGACCTGGAGGAAATCATCGATCAGATTCCCGCGCATGCCTTCAGCAACCTGCTGATGGATACACCGGTGCATGTGGGTGATGAAACCATGCCTTTTAGCGAAGCCCTCTCCATGTACTTTGCCACCATTCAGGGGCTCAAGCTGAACGAGAAAATCCAGGAGGCCCTGGCCAAGGGCCTGACCCGCCGCCCGGACGTTAACGACCTGGCCGCCCTGGAAATCCCCGTCAAGCTGGCTTCCGCCCCGTCCACCCATGGGCTGCAGCGCCTGGTGGCGCCCAGCACCACGTCGGTCTCCATGAAGGCCCTGGCTCCCTTCCGCGAGACCAACTATCCCGAGATTAAACGTTTCCTGACCAGCGGATCCTCCGTGCAGGTGCGCCGGGCCGCCCTGGAAAGCCTGCTTTTCAGCAAGGACGAGCAGGCCAAAGAGCACGTGCTCGACATGCTGAACCCTTACAACTATTTCCGCACCGTGGGTTTCCCCCGCAGCTACGGCGAGTTCCGCAAGCTGTTGGATGGCTACATCCGGGTGATCTCCATGGTGGTGTACCGCGGTGACGACTTTGTGGACAACCTGATTGAGCGGGCCCACAACATCGACGCGGACCTGACCACCCGCAAGATGTCCGTGATGGCCCTGGGCTTTATGGTTCAGAAACCCTACAACCGGGAAATCGACGAACTGACCCAGGAAAAAGCCAAAGAGGCCCTGGCCGATCTCTCCAAGGATACCCTGGACCAGAATCCCTATGCCCGCTTGGGCTGGCAGGCCGATGAAATCCGCCTGATGGCCACCAAGATGAGCCTGATGGCCAAGAACCCCGAGGCGGTGAACTCCGCCATTGAGCTGCTGCTGAATCCCGGCAGCACCGTGGAAAACGAGGAAAAGGAAAACCTGCTGGCGGTCTTCTACCAGTTCCTGCTGGAAGATCACGACGAGGCCCGCAAGGACGAGCCTGGCTCGCCGGATGCCAAGTCTCCGCTGGATCGCAAGCTGGATCTGCCGGATCGCATGCAGCACCTGCTGCTGGATTCGGTGTTCAAAGTGTTAGGCCCCGCTAGTATGATGGAAAGCTGGTCAGAGGGTGTGATTGGGCGAGCGGGTGACTCTGCCCAATTGGCTAAGACATTTGAATTTGTTAATCAATACAAGGCCACCCTGGAGCCGGATGCCATTGAGCGCCTGAAAGAGGTTGGCTCGGAAAAAAGCGAGGATCTGGCCCCGCCCGGCTTCAAGCGCAGCAAGGACGGCAAGTCCCTGGTGCCCATGACCCGTCACCAGCGCCGGGATGTGCCCGACACCCAGTTTATTGCCAACCTGAAGCACTATATTGACGGTGCCATGCGCCCGGCCATGACCACCCTGCTGAAGGACGACGCTAACGAAGGCACCGTGTGGACCCGGGCTCTCTCTGCCCGCATCCTGGGCCTGCTGGCGGATCGGGGCTCTACCGATACCCTGCTGGAAGTGCTGAAAGATCCTTTTAAAGGCAAGGAAAAATGGGCCCGCAGCAACAGCCACGGCACCCAGAGCGCCAAAATTGACGGAATTATCCTGCGGGCAAGTATTTTGTCGGCGCTTGGCCATATTGGCACCCGCAAGGCGCTGGAGCCGATGCTGGAAGCCCTCAAGGATCCCTACCTGGGCTACCAGGTGGTGGAGGAAGCCCTGGCCCAGATTGCTCCCGAGGTGAACAAGGGCGCCCCTGACATCAATAAGGTGCGCACCGCGCTGATTATGATGCCGCCCGAGCTTTTGGAGGAGAAAGTGAACGCCTGGTTCATGGCCGATCCCAGGCTGGCGGAACTGATTGGCAAGCGGGTGGTGGAAGAAACCACCAAAGCCGGCCAGAAGCCCAAAACCATGGTAATGACCGAGCATGGCCCGGTTCCCATCTACTCCGCCCAGCAGATTTTGATGGGCTTGATGTCCATGCTGGACGATCCGGCAACGGCCAGCGCGCTGCTTGACAGCCAGATTGGCCGCGAGCTGGGCTACGGCACGCCGGATGCCGGGATCATCAAGGCCATTATTACCGAGATGACTCCCGAGGAGTTTATGGAAGAGGGCCAGAAGTGGTTCCCGGAGGCGCCCAACCTGTTTGCCGCCATGCAGGCCAAGTGCCGCCAGTCCATGAAGCTGATGGGCCAGGAGCCGCAGATGGTCATGAGTCCGATTGGCCCCATTGAGGTTTTCCCGCCGGGCATGATGAAAAACGCCCTGCTGTCCATGCTGGAAAACCCTGCGACGGCTGGTTCGGTAATTTACAGCCCCATTGGCGATTTGGGCCTGGACGCCTCTGAAGACACGCCTGAGCTGCAAAAGGTTCGCGAGGCGCTGACCCAGGTCATTGCCAACCCGCGCAACACCCGCTGGCAGCGTTATGTTCGGATTAACGCCGCCAACACCCTGGCCCAGTTCAATGGCGGGCCAGAGGCACTGGTGCGCTTCATCGAGCAGACCCGAGATCCCAACTTCAAGCTGCATGCGGCCTCGGCCCTGATTACCAACGATATCGACGTGGATCCCGACACCCCCGTGGGCCGTCTGGTGGAAGCCATGAAAAAGCCCCTGCTGGGTGTGGACGAGATTCACGAAAAGGAAAAGCTCTCCGGTAAGGGCGTGGATGTGGCCGTGGTGGATGGCGGCTACGTCTACGGCAGGGATCCGGAAATCTTCCCCAACCTGCACCTGCCGCCGGAAGGCACCGAGTACACCGAGCATACCCACCCCACCATGGTGACCACTACCCTGGCCGGCAATGGCGTGATTACCGGCGTGGCGCCCGGGGCCAACATCTACTCCCAGAAGTGGCCCAGCTGGGATCCGGAAGCCGACTCCATGGACACCATGAAGACGCTGATTGAAGGCAAGCTGCGCGGCGAGAACAATATCCGCGTTATCAACAACTCCTGGGGCCTGGTCAGCAATGAATTTCTGCAGTACCGCGACGTGCGCAAGCGCATGAAGGAATTCAAGCGCCTGGTGGAAATGGCGGAACTGGCCGGCGTGCAACTGGTCTTTTCGGCGGGCAATTCCGGCGAGGAGGCCATCTTCCCGGGCCTGGGCCAGATGGATTACGGTGTTGATATCGACAAATGGACCGACGAGGAAAAGGAAAACCTGGACTACATCCTGGATAAGGTCATTACCGTGGGCGCGGTCAACCACAAGGGTTCCCGCAATTACGCCGATCACGAGCTGGCCGACTTCAGCACCACCGGCGATTTCCTGAATCCCAAGATCCATCCTACCGTGGTGGCGCCGGGCCAGGATATGATGGTGCATTCCTACCAGAACGGCCAGCTTTCCAAGGAGCTGGTGAACGGCACCTCGTTCTCCGGGCCCTTTGTTTCCGGCTTGCTGACCCTGATGGTGGAAGCCAACCCTGAAATTACGCCCGCCCAGATGCGTGAAATCCTTGTGAAAACCGCGGTGAAATTGCCCAACCTGACCGTGGCCCAACAGGGCGGGGGCGAGGTGAATCCCGCCGAGGCCATTAAACAGGCCAAGGCGTTGAATCCCAAGCTTGCCGCCCGTCTGGCCCGTGAGCGTAAGGCATCCGCGCCCCAAGAGCAGGAAGCGCCGTCCGCAGCGGAATAGAACCGAACCGAGAGAAGACGAAAGCCCGATAACGGCAAAAAAAGACCCCGGCCATTGTGCCGGGGTTCTTCGTTAGTGTTAGTTTCTCAAACTGAATTCTGGTTATCTCCACTGGCTACCAGCCAAAGAACAGGCCACCCAGCCCGGGGCCGCATGGTGTGGGCCGCTTAGCTTACCTTCAGGTTGGCATCCGCGATGAGCCGGTTGAAATAGCTCATGTGGCGTGGGGGGCCTTCGATGCAGATGTTGAAGGCCTGGAGCTCGTTGTCGGCATAAACAGGGTGAATGGAGCTAATCGCCACCTTCTTGACCTTCTGGACGTACTTGTTCAGCAGGCCGATTTTTGGCGAGACTCTCATTTGTTCAACGATCGTGTTCTCCATCCGACACACACCTATTCTGTCGTCAATACTGTTCACTTTGCTTTCTTACGTACATAGAACTACAGGGCTTGAAACGCCGCTATTAGAACAATAGCAGTACATTCCTCTCAGTTCTATTATACCGATAGAGGATATTTTGCGTTTATTTATTAACAAAAAGAAACGCAATTTTACATAACTTCGTAGATACTACAAAGTGCTTATATTGACCGGGTTTTGGACGGATTGTGCGGATGATTGACTACGGTTGAACGGATTATCCCACGCTGTTAACTCTAACCGGGTGTTCCCCCTTCATGCTTGCGGCGCGAATCAGACGGCAACCTGGGAAAGCTTTTCCCAGTCCGCCTTGAACAGGGCCACGCCCTTCTCGGTCAGCGGGTGCTGGTACATTTGCATCAGCACCTTGAACGGAATGGTGGCGATGTCGGCGCCGGCGGCGGCGGCTTGCGTTACGTGCAACGGGTGCCGGATGCTGGCGGCCAGGATTTTGCTGTCAAAATCGTGAACCCGCATCAGGTCGACGGCCTCGCTGATGATCTGCATGCCGTCGAAGCCGATGTCATCGAGCCGTCCGACGAACGAGCTGATCAGCGTGGCCCCCGCGTTGGCGGCGAGCAGCACCTGATTGGTTGAAAATACCAGGGTGACGTTGGTGTGGATGCCTTCCTGCGAGAACCACTTGGTGGCTTTCAGGCCTTCCACCCCAAACGGGACCTTCACGTACACGTTGGGCGCCCAGGTGGCAAATTCCTTGCCTTCCTTGATCATTTCCTCGGCGGTTTCGCCAATCACTTCCATGCTGACGGGGCCTTCGGGAACCAGATCGCAGATTTCCTTGATGACGCTTTTCACATCGCCGCTGCCGTTCTTGGCAAGCAGCGACGGGTTGGTGGTAACACCGGAAACGACACCGAGTGAGGCCGCCTCACGGATTTCCTTCAGATCAGCGGTATCCACAAACAGTTGCATATCCTGGCTCCACCCTGTTAAGGTCTCTTTCACACAAAGCTGGAACATAGTATCAGAAAAACAGCTTCGACAACTACAGTAATGAAAATTTTTAAGTTTTTTCGTTACGTTGGCGTTGTGTCTGTGTTTTCGCTGTAGTAGTTCACGCTTTACACTGAACAAGTGCATTGTCAGGATAGCCCGCTCGAAAACGCTTGTCAATCAATCAGGTTGAGCAAACGCAATATAAAAGAGGCCGATTTTCCGGCCTCTTTTATATGTGTTTTTATAGGTTTAACCTCCCGGTTGGGAATTGTCTTTCTTGCGGGGAGAGAAGGCTTCCAGCAGGTTGACCGGCAGGGGGAACAGCAGGGTGGTGTTTTTCTCCACGCTCACTTCCACCGCGGTTTGCAGGTAGCGCATTTGCAAGGCCATGGGGTGCGCCTGCATCAGGTCGGCAGCTTTCACCAGGGCTTCGGCGGCCTGAAACTCCCCTTCGGCACCGATAATCTTGGCGCGCCGCTCCCGCTCGGCCTCGGCCTCCTTGGCCATCGCCCGCTGCATGCCCTGGGGCAGGTCCACGTCCTTAATCTCCACGTTAATTACCTTGATGCCCCACGGATCGGTGGCCTGGTCCAAAATCTGCTGCAGGCGCAGGTTGATGGCTTCCCGATCGGCCAGCAGGGCGTCCAGTTCCACCTGGCCCACGGTGCTGCGCAGCGTGGTCTGGGCCATTTGCAGGGTGGCGTAGGCGTAGTTTTCTACTTCCAGAACCGAGCGCAGGGGATCCAGCACCCGGTAATACACCACCGCGTTGACTTTGATGGTCACGTTGTCTTTGGTGATGACATCCTGGCTGGGAACGTCCATGGTGATGGTGCGGAGATCCACGCGCACCATGCGGTCGATGAGGGGCGGAAACAGCAGCATGATAAGCCCCGGCCCGACGGGTTTCTCCACGGCCCGGCCCAGCCGAAAGACGATGCCGCGCTCGTACTCGTTCAGCACCCGCAGCCAGCCCAGCAGGATGAAGCCGATGAACAGCAGGACGATGATGATCCACATAATTTGTTTCTCCTTGTGCGGTTGAATGCTTACTCCGTATCCGAATGGGGCGCCACGGCGAGCAGGCGGCTTTCGCCGGGCTCAAACCCCAGCACCCGTACCTCGTCGCCCGCCGCCAGGTCTTGCGTGGCGGTGGCGTCCCAGATTTCGCCGTATACCCGGATTTTCCCCCTTCCGCCGGCCTCGATGGGGGTCATGGTGCGTCCCACCTTGCCCACCAGCTTTTGGGCGGGATCGGTGACGGGCCGGTTGCGGTAGGTCTTTACCACTTTGTTGATGACAAACGCCGTTAATAGGCCCAGCAAAAGGGCGGTCACGGCTATGTAAGGAATAAGACCCATCAGGTAGGGCTCCCCGGTTTGGTACAGCAGCAGGGCACCCGTCACCAGGCAAATGACACCCCCAATCGACAAAAAGCCCATGGAGGGCACGAACACTTCCACCACAAACATGCCCAGCCCCAGGGCAATCAACCCCAGGCCGGCCATGTTGAAGGACAGCGCCTGCATGGCGGTCAATGCCAGCACCAGGCAAACCACCCCGATAAAGCCTGAAACGCCTACCCCGGGGTGGGTCACCTCGAACAAGATGCCGTAGAGGCCAATCATCAGTAGCGCATAGGCCAGCATGGGGTGGGTGAGGACGGCCAGAATCTGCTGCCGCACGGTAAACCGATAGGCTACCTGCGGTGCGTTCCGGGTGGCCAGCGTTTGCGGCTTGCCGGCAACGGTAACGGCCATGCCGTCCACGCGGTTCAGCACCTCCTGGGTGTCGGAGGCGACCAGATCGATGACATGCTGGCGCAGGGCTTCTTCAGCGGTAATGGAGGCGCTTTCCGTGACCGCCTTCACCGCCCACTCCTCGTTGCGGCCCCGCGATTTGGCAATGACCCGCATGGCGGAGACCGTGTCGTTCAATATTTTTCGGGACATGACCGCCCCCGGATTGGGCTGGGCCTTTTTTTCGGCGCCGGGGACGGGGGATTCCTCCTCCTCCGGCGTCCAGTTGCCGGCGGCATCCACCGGATGGGCGGCGCCAATGTGACTGGCCGGGTGCATGGCGGCGATATGTCCCGCCAGCGTGATGAACACCCCCGCCGATCCGGCCCGGGCCCCGGCGGGATACACATAGACAATCACCGGAACCGGGGCGTTCATAATGGTTTTGACAATCTGGTGCGTGGAGGAGAGCATCCCGCCCGGCGTGTCCAGCTGGATGACCACGGCGGCGGCGTGGTTGCGATGCGCTTCCCGGATGCCCTGGTCGATGTACTCGTTGGTGATGGCCGAAATAATGCCGTCATCCACGCTCAGCACGTACACGGGCGCCCTGCCGCCTTGCGGTTTTTCGGCAGGCTGGGCAAGGGACTTGGGCGCTCCAAGCAACAAAAGCAACCCGGCCAGGCAGCATAATGCCCAGAGCAGACGAAAAATCCAAGCCCTTTGCGTGTTTGCCGGATTCATCACTGTCTAGCTTCCGCCCCTGATAAAACGCCATCATTCTACCCGAACCATGGCTTCCTGAACAGCATTTACGGGAGTGCCACGCCGGAGGGAACCCGGTTTTTTTGGGGCGTCGGGTTTAAAATGCGGCCCGCGACGGTATAAAGATCCTATCGAATGGATCAGCTGTCGACTTGGGCCATTCCCCTGCCTGTTTATAAGGCGTTTAGGGGATATCCCGGCACTACTGCTTGAGGTAAACTAGAAGCAATCCGTGGTTTTATTTCCCTGTGGACGCATCGGCGACGGTGAACCGGTAATTAGGAGACCCCAGCGCATGCCGCATAAAAGATTCCTGGCCATTGCCCTGACCCTAAGCCTGACGGCGGGCGCGATGCTGCCTTTCGACGTGGCCCATGCCGAGCCCAAAACCTACCAGGGCAACGTCATCAAGACCGACCTGCGCGATCTCCCCAGCATCAACCCGGATGAGATCAAGGAAATCGAAACCGGCGCCACGCTGGACATGGTGGTTTCCACGGCAATTACCACCGGGGTCAGCGTTTCTGGCGATGAGTTCTACGGAAAGGTCAGTAAGGATTACACCGTGGACGGCAAGGTGGTTGTTCCCAAGGGCACCATCGTTCATGGCGTCGTGGAAGTTATTCAAAACCCCAAGCGGGCGGGTCGCAATGGCTTTATCGCCACCCGCTTCGACTACATGGTCACCCCGGATGGGCGGGAAATCCCCATTGAAGGCGGCAGCACCACCCGCGACGGCAAGGCCAAGGCCGCTGCCAAGGTGGTGGCGCGCAGCACGGCCTTTACCGGTGTGGGCGGCATTGTGGGCGCCCTGATGGCGCTGAAATATGGCGGGCTGGGCACTGCGGTGGCCAGCCATGGTTATTCCATCGCCGGCGGGGCTGCCGTGGGCGGCGTGGTTGGCTTGGTAACCGCCATGGTCACCAAGGGCAAATCGGCCATGATCGAGCCGGGCACCGAAATCCGGGTGAAGCTGGCCGACAGCCTGGCGCTGCCCACCATGAACATCCCGGATCCTTCCGCCGACAATTACAGCCTGCCGGGCCTGGACGTGAAGGTGCTGGGCATGCGCTTCGACAAAGACCCCTTTGGCGAGCCCAACGAGCTGACCATGACGCTGGAAATCAGCAACAAGACCGAATACACCTTCTCCACCTTCGAAATCGGCCTGGAGGACGAGTACGGCAATGTTTTTTTCCCGTCGCCCTTTGGCGATACCGGCATGTGGTTCAACCGGCTGACCCCCAACAGCAAAACCGTCAGCAACGTGACCTTCAGCGTGGATAACCCCACCCAGCAGCACAAGCTGGTGTTCTACAAGCAGTACACCCGCGAGCCGGTGGCCAAAATCGCCCTCATCAACAGCATGTTGCTGGACAAGAAGGCCGCCAAGAAGCTCAGCAAGCAGGCTATTGCCCAACCCGAATAGCCGCTTCGGTGCATTGCGCTTAATAGTCGCGGCTGTTGGCTGGAAGGGCCTTCATGCGGGCGCGTACCCCTTCGGCGGTATTGCCCCGGGGGATGATGGCCAGGTAGTTTTCGAAGTAGTGCCGGGCTTCCGGCACGTTGTTCAAGGCTTCGTAGGCATAGCCAATGGCTAAAAACACCTGCGCCCGCGAGACGGGGTCGGTGTACTTCTGCAAGGCAGTCTGGTAGGTCTTGATGGAGGCCTCGTAAAGCCCCAGGCGAAAGTGCACTTTTCCGCGGTTGAACCATTCATCGGCGGTATTGGGGGGTTCCTGCAAGGCGTTGTCGAATTCGTTCATCGATTGCTCCTGCATGCCCAGCAGACGATAGGCTTCGCCCAGGTTGTAATGGTAGACGATACTGCCAGGCTGCACGGCCAAGGCTTTTTGAAAGCTTTCCACCGCGTTTTTTGGCCGCTGGGCCTGTATGTAGGCCAGCCCCAGGATGTTGTGCCGGTCGGCGTTGTTGGGCTGCAGTTCAGTGGCCCGGTGCAGGTGGGTGATGGCCTTGCTCAGGTTGTCCAGCTTCAGGTAGGCCAGCCCCATGTTGGCATGCGCCTCCACGTCCTGCTCGTTGTCCGCCAGGATGGCCTCGTACTCCGTAATGGCCTCCTTGGGCCGATCGGTTTTAATGTAAAGCTGTCCCAACTCTTTGTGCAGGGGCAGGGCATTGCCGCCATGCCTCAGCGCCGACTGAAGATAGCGCTCTGCGGCAGGAAAGTCGGGAAACGACATGGCCAGGTGGGCGGCTTCCATGATGACGGCCAGATCCGAGGGGCGCTGTGCGAGATAGCGGTCCAGGTAGGCCAGGGTCTGGCGGTTGTTGCCCTCGACCTGGTAGGCGCGGGCAATGCGCATCAGGATGCCGGCGTCGTTGGGGTTACGGTTCAATTCCTGCTGGAGGCCCTCCAGGTAGCTCATGCAGCTGGGCCGGCGGCAGGTGTCCTGGGCAAGAGCCAGGGTGCCGGAAAGCCCGATGGCCAGCGCCAGCAAGGCTAGCCGGCGACTGGACGGCGATAATCTCATGGGGTGCCTCTCTGGTTGGGGGGATGCTTTTATTCTAAACCAAACACGCAAGCCCGGGCGTCCGCCAACTGGCGGAATAGCCCGCATGGCAAGGGAGTCCGGGCGATGATGCTTGAGCGGGCTGGCCTGGATGGGCTGGCATGCCCTGCGGGTGAACCGGCGCGCATGTCATCCTCCCGTCGCATGGCAGGTGTCCCGGCATGCCGTTATAATGAAGCCATGAGCGCGACCTTGATCCAGGAATCCCCCCCTTCCGGACGCTACCACGAACTCCCCGTGGAGGTGGTTGCCGTGCCGGTGAAGGCAATCAGGCCGGAGGCCGGTATGTCCGTGCTGCTCAAGGGCTTGACGGAATGCAGCGTGCTGCCGGTGACGGATCGAAAGAAGCGCCTGCTGGGGGTCATTCGCGATCAGGACGTGCTGGTCAACCCCGAGCTGGGCGCCAGCCTCTACCGCCAGGGCGGAAAGCTGCTGACCCTGCGTCGCGGGGATGCGATCGCCCGGGCGCTGGAAGTTTTTGAACGTACCGAGCAGTCGCTCATCCCCATTCTGGATGAGAAAGGCCGCTACAGTGGCCAATGCGCCAGTCGCACCCTACTGCTCAAGCTGATGCATGGCTTGTTGCGCCCGGCGCGGGTGGGTGGCTTGGCCACGCCGCTGGGCGTGTACATGACATCCGGCTATTACACCTCGGGGGCGGGATGGAAAGGGCTGGTTGCTACCGGCATGCTTTTTGCCGCGCTGGTGACGGCCCTGGACTGGCTGGGCATGGTGGTTTACAGTGCGGCGGTCAGCTTGTACCCTCCCATAATGACCTGGGACGGCAACCAGTTGTTGCTGTTGCAGATGGGCTTTGTGCTGGTGGCCATGCTCTCGCTGTTGCGTCTAAGCCCCATGTCGGCCCTGCACGCCGCGGAGCACATGACGATTAACGCCATCGAAAACGACCTGGATATCACCCCGGAGGTGGTTTATACCCAGGAGCGGGTGCACATTCGTTGCGGCACCAACCTGATGGTCTTGCTGATGGGGGTCCAGATGGTGGGGATGTCGTACTTCTTTATGCAAGATCGCCTTTCCTGGCTTGGCATGGGCCTGTACCTGGGTATCTGGATCTTTTTGGTAGCCCGCTACTGGCGACAGGGCGGCGCATGGTTGCAGCGGCACTTTACCACCAAACATCCCAGCCCGGCCCAGCTGGAAAGCGGCCTGAAAGCCGGGCGGGAGCTGCTGACCCAGTTCACCGAGCGTCCCCATGCCAACCCGCCGTTCTGGCGCAAGCTGTGGGGGGCGGGGTTGTTTCACATGCTGGTGTCGTTTTTGGCCACCAGCTGGGTGCTGAACCTGATAATCGAACATTTGGGCCGGGGCTGAGTGGGCCGGCTCTGATACAATAGGGTAGGTGTTTTTCCAGAAGAGGCATTTTCCATGGATTTACTGGCGTCGATAGACTGGTTGAAGTTCGGATCGGTTCTGCTCATGCTGTTTTTCATCAGCGTACTGATCATCGCGCACGAGATGGGGCACTTCTTTGTGGCCCGGCGCTGTGGGGTGAAGGTGGAGCGCTTCGGCTTCGGACTGCCGTTTGGCCCGACGCTGTGGTCCAAAAAGATTGGCGACGTGGAATACTGCGTGCATGCAGCCCTGTTTGGGGGCTACGTGGCCTTCCCGGACGACGATCCTGACAACCCGCTGCCCAAGGACTCGCCCGAGCGCTTCGAAAATAAGCCCATCGGGGCCCGCTTTGCCGTGATGGTCGCCGGCGTCACCGTGAATGCTATCCTGGGCTGGCTGCTGATGTTCTGGGTCATTATGGGCTGGGGCCTGCCTTCGGCTGATGTGGCCATTGTGGAAACCTTCAAGAACCACCCCGCCGCTGAAGCCGGTCTGATGAGCGGCGATCGCATCATCAAGATTGACGGCAAGCCCATCGAGGGCTACCTGAGCGACGAGCGGCAGATGTACGTGCGCGACTATATCTCCCATCACCCCGGCCAGGCCATGACCATTACCGTGGAGCGCCCGGTGGATGCCCAGGGGCAGCCCATTTTTGCCGGCATCGAGCCGGGCACCGATCCCAACGCCCCCGTGGATACCGCGTCGGCCAAATCGCGCTACGTGGAAATTACCGAGAAGTTTAAGGCCAGCCCTGCAACCATGCAGGCGGTCGATCTCAAAGTCAGCCCAAGCGCCGAGGGCTTGATTGGGGTGAAGATGGCCGGCTATCCCGAGCGCTACATCCAGGTGGATAACCCCCTGCTTGCGGCGGGCTTGTCTTCCCGCTTCCTGGGGGTGCAGATTGAAAAGCAATTCCAGGCCTTTGGCTACATGTTCGCCGGAAAAATGGGCCTGAAAGACTTGTCCGGCCCCATTGGCATTGTCAACGTGGGCTCCGATGTCATTAAGCAGGACGGGGTGGTGAAAGGGCTCATTATTACGGCCATCATCAGCATCATCCTGGCGGTTATGAACCTGTTGCCCATCCCGGCGCTGGACGGCGGACACATCCTCTTTCTCATCATCGAGTTCCTGAAGGGCTCGCCGGTCAAGCAGGAAGTCCGCGAGCGCGTCACCCAGTACGGCTTCCTGGCCTTGCTGGCACTGATCGGCTTTATCCTTATCAACGACATCAACAACACCTTTATCAACCCCACCACGCTGCCCTAGCGGCGGGATCGAACGGTGCTAGCGGTAGAGGCCGTATAAATCGATGGCCATGCGGAGGAGCGTGGTGGCGATGACGCCCATGAGCAGCCAGAACAATACGCGCTCTGATGCCTTGTGGCTCAGCCAGGCCCCGATGTAGCCACCCCCGATGGCGCCGATGGCAACCACGACGGCCTCGGCGGGGTTCAGCAGGTGCCCCAGCCACTTGCCGACAACCGTGCCGATGGATGTGATGAAGATAATACCTGACGAGCAGCCGATAGTCAGCCGCAGCGGGAGCTTCATCAGGTTGTTCATTAGCGGGATGAGCAGTACGGCCCCGCCGATGCCCATCAGCCCCGACAGAAAGCCGATGCCCAGGCTTAGCGTACAGGCGGCGGTTTTGTTGGGAATTTGGGCCAGGGGCAGGTCCCGGGGGAGGCTTTCCTCCTCGGTGGCTGTCCCGCGACGGCGATCCGCGATGGAATAGATCAGCATGCCGGCCAGCACCACCACATATAACCATGTCATGAATTTTTCCGAGAAGCGGTCCGTCAACAGGCCGCCGGCCACGGCCCCCAAGATGGTGGCGCCTCCCAGCATCAGTACCACGCCCATGTGGGCGTTCCCTTTTTTGTGGTGCATCGCCACCGAGGCCAGGCTTCCAGTCAGGCTTTGAACCGCAGACAGCCCGGTGGCCTGGGCGATGCCCATGGAAGGCTGGCCGGTTACCAGGGGATAGACAAACAGCAGTGACGGGATAATCAGGATGCCCCCCCCAATGCCAATCAGCCCGGAGAAGATGCCGACGGTGAAAGAAAGAACGCCCAGAAGAAAAAGCTCTGTCATAGTGGCCTGATTCCGTGGATATAGACCGAAAGATCAAGTTCATGGGCGAAAAAGATAAATCCCTTGCCCGATTGATCCGTGCCCCACCTATTGAATCATGAAGAAAGAAATCGAGGGGGACCAAAATGCGACGCCAGTTAAACGCCAACCAGAATCAGCACAGCGAATTTGACGCCCGCCAAGGGTTCAGGGTGGATACCTCCGGTCGTTACGTATCCCGTCCGCTCACCCGTCGCCGCCAGCTGGTCAAGCCGCCTGTCATAAATCACCGTCGGCTGGTCGAACTGATCTTGCTGCTGGTGGGGGGCGGCTGCTCCACCGTGATTCTTATCGACACGCTGCGCCAGGTTTTCCAGCAGCCGGGTTAAGGGGCCAAACCCTGAAACCCGCCACAGGCTTTCCTCTAAACACAGGATATGACATTCGTAACATTTACAGACGGCTCAGTTCCTTTATAATAGGATGAGTGGGAGCAACCGTAAAAGATAGGGGAGCACGAGATTGTACACTGTCGATACAGCGCTTGAGTCCTTGAGAAAGTACGATGTCACCGAGTCGGACATCCAGAACTGGGAAAAAGAACTGAATCTCGAGATTCCGGTGGACGAATTCGGGCGTAAACAGTATAGCCCGCACCACATCAACCTGTTCAAAAACATCAAGAAACACATTGCCCTGGGACGCACGCTGGATGAAATCCGCAATATCATTTCGCTGCCCCCGCTGGTGCAGTCCAAGCCCCAGGCTACTCGCAAGGTTGCGGCCCAGGCTAAGGCGCAAATCGCCCCCAAAAGCCCCTATGCCTCCGCTCCCCGTACCCCCAGCCTGCGCAAGGGCAACGGCGGCGCGCAGGGAGCCGCCCAGGTGGTCAACCTGGTGCAGCGCTTGACCCGCGAAAAAGACCAGCTGTACAAGAAGCTGCTGGAAACCGAAAAGCTCAACTCCCACCTGTACAGTGCGAACAACCTGTTCCACAAGAAGGTGAAAGACCTGACCAACCGTATTGCCGAGTTGCAGGAAAAGCTGAAACACGCCAGCAACGAGGAAGAGCGCTTCAAGCTGATGAACGACAAGGCCCAGTTGCACAAGCAGCTGATTGCCGCCGAGAAGGCCATCCAAACCCGGGACGAGGAACTGGCCCGGCAGAAACAAGCCAACCAGGCCCTGCAAGACAATATTACCGGCCTTCAAACCCGCATTCGCCAGATGAACGCGCCGTTCGACGCCACCAAGTTCACCGGCGACTGGATGGAAACCGGGCAACTGGTCGAAGTCATCTACGACAACTTCGGCATTAATATCGAGCCGGAGCGGGTGCGCCTGTTCCGTATTTCCGAGAAACCCATCCGGGTCTACGGCAATACGGCGGTTATCACCACCAACTACCAGTACGAAACCAACAGCCTGTGGCGTCGCAACGAGACCATGACCATCAGCTACATCGACGAAGCCACGCTGGAGGGCGAACTGAACGCCGAATATATCCTGGACGGCGTGCCGGTGGCCAAGGCCGTCTACCACGTGATTTGCCGTCGGCAATAAACGGCTTAAAGCGCAAAGCCCCCGGGAACCGTTCTGGTTAACGGGGGCTTTTGCTTGGGGTTTCTTTTATTCCGGGTCTCGTCCGGCCAGCCTGAGTTTGACCACCGAGCCGCCCGTGGTGCCGGAACCGCCATTGGCGCGACATCCCCCGGTGCAAACCGCCTTGGTGAAGTAGCCTTGGATGTACCGGCTGCTGGCCGAACCGTTGGACTTGTAGCCGGTGACCACAAAGCCCACAAAGCCCGAAACATTGACGCTGGTATTGGAGCCGCTGCCGTTCCAGCTGTCATACAAAGGCAATGTAATAATGGTGTGGTTGGCAATTAGGGTATCCAGCGCGTTTTCCACGTGGGCGCTGGTAATGGCGTTGCCGGGCTTGGTGCTGTAGCATTCCCCGGCGCTGACGGTGCCCGGGTAGCCGTTCAAAATCCAGTCGCCAAAGGTGCTGGTGCCTACCGAGCCGGAATGGCAGTCCCGCAAATCCGCAAACCCCCAGTTCCCAGAGCCGGGCGCCGGGCAATTGCTGGAAGGCGCCGTGCCATCTACGGTCTGGTTGTCACCGTAGATGCGAATGGTGTTGTTGCTAATGTTGCCGTCCGTCAATGCGGCGTTCACCAACCCCTGGCAGGCGTAGAACGGCCGCAGCCCGCCATCCGTAATCTCATCCACGGTATTGTCGATGAGCGCGATGGAATAGGCCTGCGTGCTCATCTGGTTAACACCAAACATGTTGGCCATAATCGTCGGAAGCTGGCCGTTGATGCTTTCATCGCTTCTGCGAACGGCCACCCTGACCGCGTTATATCCCCCCGTCAGGCTGTAGTTGGGATCGTTGGTGGGGGTGGAAAAACTGGCGGGGTCATATTCCTTGGTCACCGGGTTGATGTAGCCAAAAGCCACATCGCCCGATTCCAGGACGTGGTCGGGCAGATTTTCCTCCAGCGCGTCCTGGGCGGTCATTTCCGCCTCGTCCATGCGGTCGGAGGGATCCAGGGCGGTGCTGCGGTACAGCGTGTCGGTGGCGGCCAGCGCGGCGGCATCGGCCCCTGTTTGCAGGGCGTTCTGGGCCCCGAAATACCAGCCGAAGTCTATGGCCAGCGCGGACGCCATTAACGTCAGGAGCATCAGACCCAGAAACTGGATGACTTGCGCCCCACGGGCTTTTTGCCTTTGTATTCTCATAGCCGCATCCACCTTGATTGCCCAACAGACTTATTGGTTTATTGCCACGGATTGGCGGACGTTAAACCGTAAGCCCGTTTTTCCCTTGGGTGTGGTTTTGGGCCGTGGGTGCCTGGCCGCGTTCGCTATTCGCCTTCCAGGATGATATCGCCGCCACCGTCGCAGTCGTCTCCGGTGCAGGAGGTGTCCTCATCGCTTTGGGCCACCAGGATTTGTCCGGACGGCTGCCCGACGGGCCGCATGGTGGTTGTGTCGGTATTGGCGGCCTGGGCGGCGGGTGTGACCGACACGGCGCACAAGGCCAGGATTAACAGGAACGCATGGGGTTTCATCGAAGGGTCTCCTTAATTGACAAGCCTCACGTGGATATCGGTGGCGATTTTTTCATAGATTTCCATAATGCCCTGGGCATCGTAGACTGCCGCCTGGTACTGGTCGCCGTCGGTGGTGCTGGCCATGTAGTCCAGCAATTGCGGATCCCAGGTGTTGTCCTGTAGCAGGGTGCGCAGGGTGTTCAAACTGTTGCTGTCGTCCCCGCCAATCTGGATGGTGACGATCTTGATGTCGTTGGCGGCTGCATTGTCGGCGTGGGCGTTGGTTACGCTAATCATGTAGTTGGTATAGTTCTGGGCGCAGGTTTTGGCCTTGTTGTAGTAGGTGTTGGCCTGGGACGTCTTGCGCTGGCGCTTGTAATCGTTGGCCGTGTTGTAGTAGCTCACGCAGGTGTTGATGCTGGTGCCGCCGCCTGGCAGGTTGGGAAACCCGTCGGTCATGAAGATGATGGTTTTCTCGGCATTAGGTCGTCCGTGGGCCAGCATTTCGGCCATTGCCTTGTTCAGGCCCGATTCGTAGTTGGTGTTCCAGCCGCTGCCGCTGTAAATTTGCAGGTTGTCAATCTTGCTTTTCACCGCCGCGAAACCGGGCGAGGTGCTTTGGGAGATCAGGCCGGTTTCCAGCTTGCTGCTGGCGTTGAAGGACACCAGGCCGATGCGGTCGACAGTATCGGCATCCAGCGAGACCACTTCGTCCACAAAGGCTTTCGCGGCGGCCTGCACGTCTTTCATGGGGCGTTTGTTGCCCAGATCATACATCGAGGAAGAGGTATCGATGACCAGGATGGTGTCCCGGGCAGCGGGTTGCGCTTTGGAGCGTGCGTAAACCGTCATGTAGGTACAGCCATCGGTTTCGGCCTCGGAGCCCCCCTCGCCTTCCAGCAGCTCTTCGCCGTCTTCACCCACCACAACGCCGCCCTGCATTTTTCCGGAGAGCGTGCAAAGCAGCTTGGCCATGATTGTGGGCACCCGGGCAGAGCCCTTCACTTCAAAGCTGCCTTTATCCGAAGTAAACTCCAGGTCGTCGGCTTCCAGCGTATAGTTGCCAACCGGGTTGGCCTCGGCCAGCTCCATGGCCGCGTCTTCAGCCTCCAGCTCCCCGTAGGGCAACGCCTGGGCGCCGGCCAGCGCCGCCGCGTCGGTGGCGGTTTGCAGCTGGTTCTGGGCGGCGAAGTACACCGGCAAATCGATGGCGAACACCGACAGGCTCATGGTTATGACCACCAGGCCGATGGTCATCAAAATCTGGGATCCACCCCGGTATTTTCTCTGAAACCGCAGCATAAAGGCGTCCCTCAT
>CAYMIG010000013.1:58217-78071 GCA_964390635.1 uncultured Vampirovibrionales bacterium
TCTGGGATCCACCCCGGTATTTTCTCTGAAACCGCAGCATAAAGGCGTCCCTCATAGTTCAAGGGAGTAGTACCACACTCAACACAAGCTCATAGCGACCGAAGGCTTTATACCAAATCCTGGGGCCAACCAAACCTGACTAATGGTCAAGATCTTTATATTTTGTAACGTTTCAGGCCGGACGCGCCCTTCGTCCTGGGGCCTTTATTGTTGCAGGGGTTTAGTTTGGGCCATAAAAGGGTATATATGCAAAGCGTCCGGGCTGGGAGACATTCGCTCAGGAGAAGGATGCCGAAGCGGGCCACAGGCCGCATACTTGTGAGTGAGCGTGGAGATTCAAAGGAAGGCCAGATGTCTGTGATTGGAGAAACCTTGCAACCTGCTGGCAACATGCCGGCCAACACCCGCTTTACCCCGTCCGTGCCCCGCACCCTGGAAGAAACCGGACTGACCCAGGTGCTGGTGGAGGATCTCATCTTCAAGGCCATGCTGAACAAGGGCGCCATGAGCGGGCGGGACATCGCCTCCGACCTGTGCCTGCACTTTCCCATTGTGGAGCAGGTGCTGGCCGACATGAAAGCCCGCCTGCTGGTCTTTCACAAGGCCGGCTCCGGGGTGGGCGACTTTGTGTACACGCTCAGCGAGACCGGTCAGGAAAAGGCCATGATTGCGCGGGAAATTTCAGCCTATGCCGGGGCCGCGCCGGTGCCCTTTGCCGACTACCTGAAGGCCGTCAAGGCCCAGTCCATCCGCAACGAGGTGCCCACCTACGATACCCTGGTGCAGGCCTTTGCCGACCTTATTTTCGACCGCGCGCTGTTCGATACCATCGGCCCCGCCGTCAACTCCGGGCGCGGGCTGTTTTTGTACGGCGAACCGGGCAACGGCAAAACCACCATTGCCGAGCGCCTGAGCCAATGCTTCCGGCACGATATCTTCATTCCCAAGGCCCTGTGGGTGGAGGGGCAGATTGTGCAGCTCTACGATCCGCAGACCCACGTGGCGGTGAACCAGGAAGTGCATTCGCTGATTGCCAAGCACGATGCCCGCTGGATCGAAATCAAGCGCCCGGCGGTGATGGTGGGCGGCGAACTTACCATGGATGCCCTGGAAATCAAGTACAACCCCATCCTGCGGGTTTCCGAAGCCCCCCTGCAAATGAAGGCCAACTGCGGGGTCTTCCTCATCGACGACTTCGGGCGCCAGCGGGTCAGCCACATCGATTTGCTCAACCGCTGGATTGTTCCCCTGGAAAAGCGGGTGGACTTCCTGGTGCTGCCCAACGGTCAGAAAATCTCGGTGCCTTTTGACGAGCTGATCATCTTTTCCACCAACCTGGACCCCAAGCAGCTGGTGGATGACGCCTTCCTGCGCCGGATCCCCTACAAGATCCACGTCTCGGATCCCAGCATGGCCCACTTCAAGGAAATCTTCCGCATTTTATGCCCCAAGTACGGCGTGCCTTACGACGAATCCAAGGTGGATTACCTCATCGGCAAGTATTACACCGGCAAGCGGCCTTTCCGTGGTTGCCAGCCCCGCGACATCCTGGAGCAGATCTGCAATTCCTCCGCCTACAAGCAGATGCCGCCCATGTTAACCGAGGATCTGCTGGATATGGCCTGCCGCAATTACTTTGCGGCCATGGGCAACGAGGCCTGAGCCGAGCCGATCCGGCCCCGTCATAGCCCTTGCGAGCGTTCACCCACTCCCCGGGACGGGTGGCGGTTTGCCACGCTTTGTCCTATCATGGCCCCGTGTTCATCATTTCGGCCCCGTGCCGTTATGGAAGGGAGTCATTGAAATGCCCGTGACCTTTGGCGCTGTGACCCACGTGATTCAAAGCAAGGCGGCGCGCCCTCAGCCCGATCCCCGCGACCCGGGCTATGGAAAACCCGGCTATTACCTGGAAAACGAGCTGGCCCGCATTGCGTTCAGGAAGCATGAACTGAAGTTGCGGACGGAACACGCCGGAGATGCGGATTACTGCGTGGTTTCGCTGCCTTACAAGCAGAATGAGCGGATTGTGGTGGACGGTAACGACTGCCGTGAGCTGGCGTTCGATGTCTTCAAGATTGCCTTTGGCCCTGACCGCAGTCCGTCCGGCCAGGGCGCGCTGACGGCGACAGCCACGCTGCTGTCAAGGCCGGACATTGTGCAAAAGTACGCCGCCAAGGCCAAGGCCCACCCCTCGCTGGATTTGGACGCCTAACCGGACGCAGCAAAACCGGGCCGCCTGGGAGTCAAGGGAGCGACGGCCCGGTTTTTTGGCTGCAGCCATGCCCGTGCTGCGGGCTAGATGTGCCAGAATTCCTTGTTGATGTCGATACTGGTCACCTTGTTGTTGTCCCGGTTCACGTCCATCTGCACCTCGAATTCGCGTCCCGCCGCGTCCTTGAACTTGATGTCGGCGTTTTTTTCATGCTGGTCAAAGGACGTGACCTCGCCAAACTGGCTGATGAGGGGAATGTAGTCGATGGGCTTCTTGCCGGTGGGCATCGACTCCAGCTTGCTCACCAGGGTGCTCATTTGCGGGTCGGTCTCCTGGCCAATCCAGCCGAAATGCAGGGGGGTGACGGTAATGCCGTCCACCTGCCGCATGGCCAGGTCGGCGGGCTGTTCGGCCTGCATGCCCTGCGGTTGGCCGGGCATGGGGGCGGCTTCCATGGGGGCCAGTCTCATGGTGGCCCGGTAGCGATTATTGCCATGTTGCAGTTCATAGCGCACCTCGTCCTGCGACAGGCGGGCGTCTACCACGTTCAGTCCCATCTGGGCGAACTGGTTTCCATACCAGCTGACCGTTTGGCCGGGTTGCATGGTGCTTAGCGCCTGCTTGATGTCGGCTTCGGTGTACTGGGTGGGTTGGACGGCTTCTTCGCGAACCTGGCGGGTTCCCTGCTCTTGTCCCATGGGCACGTTCTGGGCCCGGTTGCAGGCACCCAGGGTGGCGACGGTCATCAATCCCAGCGAGGCCGCCAGCCAGGCACGCCAATTCAGTTTCATCATGTCTCATCTCTCCTCTATCTCTTCAATACCGCGTTGCAGTGGAATTGCCAGAGTATTGTAAGAGGTGAAATGGATGAGACAATTGCCCGGATGGTTAGGGATTTAGGCGGTTCGGGCTACATACCGTCCAGCTTCACGGCGCTGTTGAGGGCCGTTTCGACCGGCTGGGAAGTGACACTGCTACTTGCCAGGGCGGCTTTCGCGTCCGACTTCAGGTTGTCCAGGCTGACAAGCTGGTCAAACGGCGCCCCACCGGGCGATATGTTCGGATCGAGCTTGGCGGCGTGGGTTGTGACCATATCTTGCGCAATGTTGTGGGCGTCCGAGGCAAACGCCAGGGCCTTGACCCGGTCGGCCTGGCTGATGCCCGCCGGCGGGTTTTGCATCATGTTTTTCAGCTGGGCCTGGTAGGTTTTCAGGTCGGTCACCGCATTGGCCGCCGTGTAGGCTTGCCCGTTCATGCGGGAATCCACCAGCCCCGGGTCGAGGGGCGTAATCATCTGGCCTTCCAGCATGCTTTCGGCGCCTGCCTGGTAGTAGGCCAGCTTGGCCATTTCCTGCATCCAGGCGGCGGCGGTGGGATCGGTCTGCTGGGCGGCCAGCTCCTCAAGGGCGTTGGCCAGCCGCATGCCGCCCAGCGAATTCCACTGGTTGCCGTCCACGCTGGTGGCGTTGCTGTTGCCGCCGTTCTGGTTCATAGCCACCCGGGGCTCGCCGGTGGCCGGATCGGTAGTCAGGATGGCGTGGCCCGGCCCGGTCAGCTGGACGGGGCCGTCGTTCAGGGGTTCGTCGGATGCGGCCCGATCCGTGGTGTTCCCCCCGTCCGCGTTCAAGCCGCCCAGTTGGCTGGACGTGTTCAGGAAGACCTTGTAGACGGAATCGCCCAGCCCGGTCAGGGCCGCAATGCCCAGTACGCCCACCAGGCCAATCACAATGGCGTATTCGGTTGCCGTGTTTCCGTGGGATCGCCGCATGGCGTCAACCTCCTATGGATGCCTTTCCTCCTAATGTGGTGTCTATCGTCAAACGGCGCATAAAGTTGAACGATTCTTAACAATTCGTAGTAATCCCTTCCGGGCGGGACTTTGGGTGAAGCCGGGCCCAGGCGGCCCGGTTAAATGCGCTGCAACTGATCCGAGAGCCGGGCGTCGGTAATGGTGACGGTCACTTCGGTGGTTCCCAGGTTCGATTGCAGCACCTGCATGGCTTTTTGCCGCACTTCCCGGGGGCTGAAATACTGTTCATAACGAACTTCCACCATAGGCACCATGTTGTCGTAGGCCGTGCTAAGCTTGCCGGCCTTGGCCATCACGCTGCCCGGCTGCGTATTTCCCGCCGAGCAGCCCAGCGAGTTGCAGTCGGACATGTCGCCGAAATTGCGGGGCACGTTGCCGTTCTGATCGATAAACTGGTGGAGCGCGTTCACGTAATCCTGCCCGATGTTGTAGGCGTCGGCCCCGTAGGCGGTGGCCAGAATCTGATCTTGCGGGCTGAGCTGCTGCATGCGCGGGTCGTTCAGCAGATCCCGAATCTCGTTCTTCAGGGCATAAACGTCCTCCAGGGCGTTGCCCTTGCTATAGTTCCTGTTGTGGTTGCGCCCCTTGTCGGAGGGTTCGATGCTGAGGTGCGGGATGTCGTCCAGTTCGGATTCCGCACCCGAGAGGTAGAACATTTTATCGGCCAGCTGTTGCAGATAGGCCCGCATGTCCGGGTCTGTCTGGGCTGCGGCCAGCTCCATCATGCTTTTGCCCAGCATCACGGTGCCCAGGGCGTTCCATTGGTTGCCATCCACGCTGGTGGCGTTGCTGTTGGCGCCGTTGCCGTTCATCAGCACCATCTGGGGGCGACCATCCGGGCCCAGGGTAACCTGGTAATAGCCGGTTCCCTTGGGCGCCTTTGCGGAGTCGCCGGCGGCACCGGGGGGGCCGTTGAAGTTGAGCAGGGTCATGTTGTAGGCGCCGGAATTGTTTTGCCCACCGCTCAGTTCTTTTCCCTGGAACAGTTTGCTGATGGCGCCCCCCAGCCCGGTAGCGGCCCCAATGCCCAGCACGGCCACCAGGCCGATGATAATGGCGTACTCCGTCTTGGTACTTCCCGGATATGCCTTCATGCGGTTATCCCTCCCGTTTGCGTTGCCGCAGCCAGCCTGTCCGGCGGCCACAAAGCACCGTGTCACCGTGCCTTTCCCATCGAATCGCGTCACTGCTTTTTCCTTCCGCCTGCCAATGTGGGCCATGGTTCGGATGCAAAGGGTATCGGCCCCAGGCGGCGGAAATGAAGGGGAGCGGGGGGAACGGGGGGGATATTGAGACAAATCTTAATACGCGGGGGACTCAGGCGTCTTCGTCCGCATTTTCAACCGGGGCCCGTAGTAGTTCGGCGGGGGCCTCGGCGTCCACGGGATCGCCCAGGTCGTTCAGCAGGTCGGTGCGGGAAATCTTGCCGATGGCGGTATCCACGGTGTGGCGGTCAGAAATTTCGATCTTGTAGTCGGGATTCAGCAGGAGTTGCACGATGGTTTCAAGCTCCTGGCTAAGCGGGGCGAACTGGATGCCCACCTGGTGCTCATGCTCCCGCCGGTCGTATTGGATGTGCTTGATGACGGCGGGCAGCCGGTATTCCCGGTCCTTGTAGTTCACGCTGAACTCGTACTCATGCCCCACCGCCAGGCTGAGCACCGCCTTGCGGGCCTCGTACAGCAGGGTCAGGCCGCGCACGGTACCGTTGACCGCCTTGAATTCCGCGCCGGAGCCTGCCAGGTAAAGCGGGAACGTGGCCTCGATGCGTTCCTCCTTGCGCAGGTTGGGGCGGGTTTCCTTGTTGATGGCGCTGCAAATGTGCAGGGCTTTGCCTTTCAGGTTGCCGGAGCCCAGGACCTGGATCCAGAAAATATCGAAGCTGTTGGTGCGGCGGGCGTTGATTTTGTTAATCACTTCCGCGTCGAAATAAATTTTGGTTCCGGTCGGCAGGGTGGTATCGGCGCGCTTTTTCAAGCCCACGAAGGTTTTGATTTCCTTGTCCGTCGCTTCCAGGATGTCCAGATAGCAGGCCACATAAATGTCTTTTGTAATCTGGTACTTCCCACGCAGCGTTTTGGTGGTGATTTTCATTGATCGATTCGCCAAACCCTAAATACCTGCCTCAAAAAATAATAGCATAGGGGCTGCCGGCAGGCGTACCACCTTGCGGTGGATCTGTTCAGCCAGGGGTGGAAATTGGCATGAGCGAAAAGCTATAATGGGGCGAGTCTTCCAAAATACGTTACAGTCGGGCTTTGCGGAACTTACAGATGAGAGGGGAGTCATGATGACTATGACCCATACAGCTTTCCGTCTCACCCAGCTTTTGTTGTGGCTGGCCGTTTTTTTCTGCCTGTCGTCCACGGCAGTGCTTGCCGCCTCGCCGCAGGAGCAGGTGAAGTCCGTGCAGACGCTGGAAGACACGGTGCTGGCCGTGCGCTACGATCAGGAACCCATGGAAAGCCGCCTGGCCCGCCTGGAGCAGTTGGTATACGGACAAGCCCAGACCGGCAGCGTCGATCAGCGCCTGGAACGCCTGGGCAAGGCCTTGTCTGCCAGCGCGCTGCCTCCCCTGTCCCCCTCGCAGGCGGCGGCCAAGGTAACCGAGCAGCCCGCCCCCTCGCTGCCCAGGGCCGGTTCGCCGGCCAGCCAGCCTGCGCCGCAGCCGGCTTACCAGCCCCCGGCAACCCCCGTCCAAAAGGACGCCACGGACTACCCCACCGTCACGCAGATGGAGCAAAAGGTCTTTGGCAAGACCTATACCAGCGAAGACATTGCCCAGCGGCTGACCCGCCTGGAGAAGCAGGTGTTCAAGATGCCCCAGACCGGCTCGCTGGCCGATCGCATGGACAACCTCAAGCTGATGGTGCTGGGCGACACGGGCCCCAACAACGGTGGGCAAATGGCCTACAGCGATCCCTACGGCTACACGCCGCCCCCGGGTTATATGCCGGCGCAGCCCGCTTATCCGCAGGGGCCGGTTTACACCCAGCCGCCGCCCCGTTACAGCCCGGCCTATTCCAACCAGCCCCAGTACAACACGGTGCCTTATGGCGGCACCCCGCAGCCGTATCCGCAACAGCAGATCTACCAGCCCTACGGAGCGCAGTACCCGCCCTCGCAGTACCCGGTGGCGCCGCCGCCTTCGCCCTATGGCAGTGGCCCCTATGCCAGCGGCGATCCATATGCCGATGATGCCAGTTCCGGCGATCCCTACAGCAGCCAGCCCGGCGGTTACAGCCCTGGCTATGCGGCCTCTGCCGCCGGCGCGCAGGGGGTTAGCCCGGATATGCTGGAGGCCATGAGCGAGGTTGAAAAGAATTCCATCGGGCAAACCTTTCCCAACGATGACTTCGGCAGCCGCCTGGACCGGGTGGAAACCAAAATTTTCGGCCAAACCGCCCCGGAACTTTCCTACGAGGAGCGCATGCAGCGGGTAATCGCCGTGGCCTCCGCCGGCGGGGCGCCACAAACCGCTAAGGCCCGGGCCAAGTCCACCATGATGAACCTGCTGCCCATCATTCTGACCATCCTGCCCATGATCCTTCTGTAAGCGTTTGTTTGCAAAGGCAGCCAGGAGTGGGCGATTCTGGTATAACCCTGTTATGGCGATTCGGCAGTTTTCGGTTCCTTCACCCGTCGGCCACTGGCTGGTGGAAACCGACGTGTCCCAAAACGGCGAAGAGACCCTGGTATCCATCGACTGGATCAAGGGCCGCGAAATCCCGCGTGCCCCGGAAACCAAGCTGGAAAAGCAGCTTGACTGCATGCTGCGCCGCTATTTCAAGGGTGAGGCCGTCGACTTTTCCCGCATTCCGGTGTACATTCCGCCGGCAGCCAGGGGCGGCAAGCAGACCATGCAGAAGGTGATGCGGGCCCTGCGTGAAATCCCGGCGGGCCAGGTGCATTCCTACCAGTGGTTGGCCGAGCGCCTGGGCATCGGGTCTCCCCGTCCGGTGGGCAACGCTCTGGGCAGGAATCCTATTCCCATCGTCGTTCCCTGCCACCGCATCGTGGCGGCAGACCGCAAGATTGGCGGTTTTATGCGCAACCATCCCGATGGCGGCCCCATCAAGCGCTTCCTGCTGGAACTGGAAGGGCACCGCTTCGAGGAACGAAACGGCGCCCTGGTGTTATTGAACTAATCTCCCGTTTAAGTCGCTGGGGGCCCTTCTCTCAGGCGGCGGAGGAGTCCCCATCCCCTTTGGCGGCTTGCGCCTTGGGTGGTTCGGTGGTCGCTTCCGTGTCGGGGACGGGTGGTTCCACTTTGCCTTTGGGGACTTCGGCGGTTTTGCCCTTCTTGCGGGAGGCCAGCGCCCTGGCGGCATTCACGGCGGCTTCGGGGTTAATTTCCCCGTGGCGTCCCTGGATGCTTTCGGGCACGTCGGGCAGCTTGACCGCGGTAGAGGTGAGGATCTCCCGGATTTGCGCCGGGGTGATCTTTGGGTTGGCCTGGGTCATCAGGCCGATAACCGCCGATGTGTACGGGCTGGCAAAGGATGTGCCGTTGACCAGCTCCTTGGGGTAGCTGTTGGCCTCGTCCCAGCCGTAGACCATCATGTCCACGCCGGGCGCCACGATGGTGGGCAGCAGCTTGCGGTTCAGGCTGTCGCCCACGCTGCTGAACTCCGCCATTTTGTGCTGGCTCTTGTCCTCGGTGCCCTCGGTGTTGACGGCCCCCACCAGGATGACCCGGTCCAGGATGTAGTCCAGGGTTTTCTTTTCGTCGGCGGTCAGCTTGTCCACGTCGATGCCGAATAGGCTGAGGGTGCCAATCTTGGGAATGCCCGGCTGTTCGCCCTCGTTGCCGGCGGCAAACACGATCTGGATGCCGGCTTTCTCGGCGAGATCCACGACCTGCTTGAACTGGGCCAGGATGTCCCGGATTTCCTTGAAGATCAGCACGTTCTGGTTGCTGAAGCCCCAGGAATTGTTGATGACGCGCACGTTGTTCTCACCGCGGAGCTTGCCCTCGATGATTTTTTTGTACACTTCCATCGGGTCGGCGCCTTCAAAATCGGGCCACTTGTCGGAGTAGATGACCGCATCCGGGGCCACGCCCTTGATTTTGCCGTTGGCGGCGGCGGTAGAGGCCACCATGGTAGGGTGGTAGTGCTCCGGGCTGCCGGCTTCGGCGGGCAACCTCACGCGATCGCCGAAGGCTTCGGTGTTGGTCCTGTCCACGTAGCCGCCGTCCACCACGGCCATATCCACGCCCTTGCCGGTTATGCCCTTGGCATGCAGGCGGGCGACGCCCAGCTCGGGTTCCAGCAGGGCCTTGATGAGCCCATGATCCGGGTGGTCGGGCTCCAGCGCGTAGCCGTTGCTGACCATTGCGGACAGCACGTGGCGCTTGAAGTTGGGGTTGTTGCTTTTGGCCACGAAGTCCTTCAGCTCGTCCACGCCGCCCTTGTACTGGAACAGGGCGCTTGCGGCCTTCATGCGGGTGGCGCGCTGGGCACGGGAGACGTCCGGGTTCTCGATAATCTTGCGCAGCTTGCCGCGCACCTGTTTCAACGTGGCTTCATCGGCGTTTTTGCTGGCATCAGCCCCCAGCTTGCCCAACGGATCCACCACGTACTCCTTCAGTACCGGGTCATCCACGGCATCCAGCATCACCGGCAACGCCTTGGCATCCCCAATGTCGCCCAGCGCCATCAGCGCGTTCAGGCGGATGTTGGCGCCGTCAATGGACGGGTTGCCCGAGTAGCTGCGATCCTCATCCCAGTTCATCTTGCCTTTCAGCGGATCGCGGACTTTTTCGCTCAGGCGATCCACCATGGCCTTGTCGCGCAGCAGGCCCAGGATGCGGCTGACGATCATCTGGCTGGCTAGCGATTTCTCGCTGTCCAGCAGGCGTCCCAGCGTGGGGCGCAGCGGATCCACGGCGGGCTGCAATTGCTCAATCAGGCTGCGGTTTAAAATCAGGCTGAAGGGCTTTTGGTTGTTGGGCGAAGGCTTGCCGGCGGTTTCAATCCGGGCCCGGGTGGAGTTGGACTTCAGCTTGCTTTCCATTTCCTCGCGCTTTTGCTCGCTCAACAGCGGGCTTTTGGTCTTCTTCAGCACGTCCAGGATGCGGGATTGCAGGCGGTTCTGGCGCAGTTCGCCGTTGCGGTCGGCGTCTTCCTGCAATACGCCCAGCACGCTGCCCAGCAGGTTTTCCTGATCTTCTGTGCTGATCCGGCGGTACTTGCTGTCGGCCAGCTTGATGGCTTCCACGATGCCCTGGGGCTCTTTCAGGCCGACCCACAGCTGGGTAGCCATCAGGGCCAGGGCGTCCTGCTCGTCCGGGTTGCGGCCCGGCGGATCCTTGGCCAGGGTGCGGATGACGGTTTTGGCGGTTTTCAGCGTAACCGGGGACAGGCTGCTGGCGGTCGGCTCCTCGGTCATCATGCCCAGCACCAGCAGAGCGATTTGCCGGGTGTCCACATCGTAGTCGCTGTTCACGGCAGTTTTACCCAGGGCCTGCACGTATTCGTCCCCGTTTTCGGCTACCTGCGCCAGAAAGTCGGTGAATTCGCCCAGGCTTTCCAAGGTCAGCTCGCCGCCGGCCACCTGGAAGAAGGTCTGCGGGTTGGTCAGTTCCAACACCTTCTGCTTGGCGGGCAGTTCCGGGCAATACAGCAGCGCCTGCATGGCCGCATGGCGCACCGTGGCGTTTTCGGCCTTCAGGTTGGGGTAGATATCGCTGTTGTAATTAATGCCGCCGCGCAGGCTGAGGATTTCCAGCGACTTGGCCTTGACTTCCGGGTGGCTGCTGTTCAGCCCCAGCTTGAGGGCGGCGGTGGTTTCGTTGTCAAACTGGTTGGCCAGGCTGTCCATAATGCCTATCAGCAACTGGCTGGCAAAGTGCTGCTGGCTCTCCAGGTGGATGAGGCCCGCCATGGCCTGCAACATGCCGATCTCCTCGCCATCGGCCAGTGGCACCTTGATGGATTCCTTAATCTCGCTCAGCTCCTTCGGGCTGATCTCTTCCAGAATCTGGTCGATGGGCTTTTTATACTGCTTTTGCAGCGTGTTGACCAGTTGCTCCTGGGCCAGCAGTAGGATGCGCTGCATCTCCTGGGCCACCAGCACGGATTTTTCCGTGGCGGCTAGCGAGCTGTGGTAGTCCTGTTGCAAGGCGGAGCGTCCGGGCGTGGCGTTCAGCTCGCTTAGCGCGGAAACCAGCGCCTTTAACTCCTCCAGGGCGGCCTCCCGTTCCCCGTTTTCCTCTTCCCGGGCGCTAAGCTGCAAGGGCATCGGTTTGCCGAATCGCTCGGCGGTTTCCGTTTTGCGTGCTGTGTAGTAATTCAGCAGGGTGTCGCTCAGGCTGCTTCGGGTAAAGCTGTTTTTGTCCGTGCTGGCGCCGATTCGGGCCAGGGCGTTGATGGTGGCAATACGCACCTGCACGTCTTCCTTGGGGGACAGGAGCTTAAGCAGATGGGGCATGGCGTTCATGCTGCGGGCGCGGCCCAGCATTTCGGCCAGACCGGCTTTTTCGTCGGGATCCTTCGATTCGTTCAGGCTGCGGACAAAGTCTTGCTCAATTCGGAGGCTGGGGGAAATGCTGACCCGCGCGCCTGCAAATGTCAAAAGCTGCAGGCCGTTGGCCTGTCCGCCGTTCACGCCTTGTGTGCCAAACCGGGCCGCCGGCAGCGGTTTCAAAACCGGGTGCTGAACCAATTCCTCTTTTTTTGCGGGCCCACTCCCCACATGCACCTTGTCTCCATGGGAATATCCCAAGAATCTTACGGAGCTCATCACTTTCCCCCATCTCCCTTTAGATACTTGTTTTATCAAGCTAAAAAATTTTGAGGTTAATATACTATCACAACTATAAAAACAATGTAAAGAAAAATGTATGACTCAGCCGGAACTCTGCCCGGGGCGGGGTTTGCCCCGATCGGTGGGAAGCGGGGCTTGGCGTCCGGGTAGGGCCTGGATGCCCTCATCATGCTCACTCCGGGGTCTTGTTCCCAGTGTGTCGGGAGCGGGGTTGCCGGCTGCGGGGGATCCCCCTTGCAATCTCTCCACAACCACGCTATAAAGAAAGTCCAGTTATCTGGGGCATTGGCGCAGTTGGTAGCGCGTCTCAATGGCATTGAGAAGGTCAGGAGTTCGAATCTCCTATGCTCCACCAAAGCCCACAACCGTTTCCAGGTTGTGGGCTTTTTGTTTGAATGGTTTCGTGCGCCACTCCTATGTTAATAGGCCACAACAACCCTGAAAATGCGTAAAAAGCCACCGATTTGTTGACCCGGGGCTCTGGGAGATGCCAGGAAACTTTCTTATAATAGATGGTACAAGTTTTGCTTGAGGGGGTTTTAAAGGGTGACGAAAGCAATCAGGCATCCCTTTCATGATTTCGGCCCACTTCGGTAGGCAGGCGCCAGGCCCGTTTTTCTCCGCCGCGCCGCCCAACGACAGCAAGACGGAGCCCGGTTCCGCGACAATCAGCGGGGTGCATTGCCGTTCGTTCGACCATTTCCGCAAACTGGTGCATGCCGGGGCGGAGGATGTCAAAATGGCGGGCCAGAATGCCAGGCCGGAGGATGGCGACAGTACTTCCGGCGTGGTGACGGCGTTCAAAATCGGCAGCAGCATTCTCATCTGGGCCACGGTGGCCAACCTGTTCCTGGGGACCCCCTTTATAACCGCGGCGGCGGTTTCGGTGGCCTTTGCCATGGCCCAAAGCTGGCTGTCCCATAAAATCTGCAAGGCCGATAACCCGATTAGCCGGGGCCTGATGGCCATTAGCCGCAAGCTGATGGGCGTGCCCGAGGACTCCCCCTACCGCGAGCGTGCCCGGGTGCCTATCTGGGCCTTGACCGCCGGGGTGCTCAGCGCGGCGGAGACCGCCATCAACATTGTGCTGGGCCGCAACCATGGCGGCACGGACATAGTGGCCGTCCTCAAGGCCAAGGCGGGCCAGGCGGGACTGTTGCAGCCCCTCTTCGGCTTCCTGCATGGCCGGGCCATCCAGGCCAAGGCCTTCCTGGTGCGGCTGGGCAAGAGCGACTTTTTCCGCCAGCAGGTAGTGCAGGATTTTTACCGCTGGGCTCGCCAGACCGGCAACCGCAACCGGCTCTGGATTATTTACTCCCTGGTCACCGGCATCCTGACCGGTTACGTGGAAGCCCAGGCCGCCGCGCGGCTTGAAAAGCACCTGCATAACAGGAACCAGTCCCAGGCGGCCAA
This sequence comes from uncultured Vampirovibrionales bacterium, assembly GCA_964390635.1. Taxonomy (GTDB): domain Bacteria; phylum Cyanobacteriota; class Vampirovibrionia; order Vampirovibrionales; family Vampirovibrionaceae; genus CAYMIG01. The sequence goes on from CAYMIG010000013.1 coordinate 71,423, forward strand.
GGCCCCTTGAGTTTTTTCGGATCGAGTCTTCCCCGGCGGAAGCCGGGCGCACGAGGCGGGCCCCTTTCTTTGCGGGCCAAAAGCAGGGCGATCTTTAAGAGCCTGTCGCCCAGCGGCGGGATTCCCCGGGCGAGTACCCGGCTGATGCGTTGCGTTGGCCTTTCGGATTACTCCCCCACCCCCGAAATTGCTATTTCAGCCGATTCGGAATCCAGGGGGTTGGGGATACAATAGTATCCGCTGCCCTCACCATGCCCCTCCCCGGAAGCCAGAGCGATGCCCGTTTTTCAAACCCAGCCGAAACGTCCCGAACTGCCGGAGGACATCATCCGGGAGGGAAAACTCATCCTGCACAAAAGCGCCAACCAGGTGTTTATCGTGGGGGGGAGCCTGGTTGGCTTGATTGGCTTGCTGGGAATCGTGGGATACCTCTTTAACATCCACAGCCTGAAAAGTTTCCTGACCGCCATTCCCCAGGAGATTGCCCTGTCCAGCGCAATATCGCTGCTACTGCTGGGGGTGGGCCTGGTTTTAAGGTCTTGCAACCAGCTTGTTAGCCGGTTGTGCCTGTCTGCGGTTATGGCCATCGCCCTGTACACCATGATTCGGTATTTTGTCCTGGCCCGATACTACGTTTTCCTGCCCATCGTCAAGCACTATCCCCCCATCCCCATGAGATTCCTGACCGCAGTGCAGTTGTTTTGCGTCACCGTTGGCCTGCTGCTTTTCAGTCGCTACCGTGAAAAATGGTGGGCCATCAACACCCTGGCCATCATCGGCTTGTGGCTGTTTGCCACGGTCGTGTTCGCCCTGCTGGGTTATGGGGTGCAACTGCCGGTGCTGTTCAGTTACGTACAGTCCCTGCCAGCCATTGCAGCCTTTGGTATTGTGGCCGTGGTGCTGGTGCAGGAATCGGTTGTGCCGCCGGGCATTTTGTCCCCGCTAATCTCCAACCTGCAACGCGTGCGCACGCTTTCCATTATGACCCTGGGGGTGGCTGGGTTAATCCTGCTGGCGGGGATTGGGGTTATTTACATCTTCCAGAAAGTGCTTGCCGAAGGGGCGACCACCCTGGAAACCGATGCGCTGTTCGTGGTCTTCGAACTCTCCACCGTGGCCCTGGCCATGTTGGTGGTGCTGCTTTCCATGCGCATGCTGTTTTATTACGAGTCCAGCCTGCGCACGGCGGATGCCCTCAACCGCCTGACCGGGGAGCTGGAGGAGCGGGTGACCGTAAGAACCGCCGAGCTGGAAAAGCTGAGCCGCCAGAAGTCCCAGGTCTTGTCCATGGTCTCCCACGACCTGAAAACTCCCCTGGCCGCCCTCAGCCGCTTTACCGAGATTTTAGGCCGGGGGAATGCCAACATGACCCAGAACCAGCGTGATTTGCTGGGCTATATTTCCGAAGGCACCACCCAGATGCGGGCCATGGTGACGGATGTGCTGGATAGGGCCCGCATTGAATCGGGTCGGGTGACGGTCAGGCCGGAGACATTTCCGGTGGAGCCCTTGGTAACACAACTGGTTGCTTCCATCGAGCCACTGGTCAGCGAACGCGGGGTGAGCCTGGCTGTGGAAATTTCTCCCGGCCTGCAAGTGACCGCCGACCCCAGCCTGCTGCGCCAGATCTTGTTGAACCTGCTGAGCAACGCGGTGAAATACAACAAGCGCAACGGTAAAATCTGGCTGCGGGCCTATGAGGATGCCGGGCGGGAGCAGGTAGTTTTTACGGTGCAAGACACCGGCATTGGGATTCCGGCTGAAAAGGTTTCCAGGCTGTTTACCGAGTTCTACCGTGTGGGGGGCGGTATGGATACTATAGAAGGTACCGGGCTGGGGCTGGCCTCCACGCGCAGGCTGGTAGACCTGCACGGCGGCACGGTCAGCGTCAGCAGCGTGGAGGGCGAAGGCTCCCTTTTCAAGGTGGAGTTGCCCGTCGGGGCCTTATCCCAGGCCGATAATTACCCGTCGCCCAATGATTGACGGGCCGTCGTCCACCCTGGACAGCCCGGTACAAAACCGCCAAACGCCTTTAAATCCGGTTGTTGAGGCTTTGCATGGTCTGTTGCTGCGATTGCTGCATTTCTTTCAGCAGCATCGTGATGGTGTTAATCATCTGCTGCGTGTTCTGCAAAAACTCCTGGTTGTTTTGCAGCTGGCTGTTGAGCTGTTCCGCCAGCGCCTTGCTCATGGCCTCGTTGGCTTCCTTGTCCGAAAGCTGGGCTTGCAAAATGCCCTGGCCTGGCAGGCTGGTGACTCCGACGGGTTTTTGATTCATCTGTTGTTGCTGGATCATCAGCTGCTGCATGGAAATCAGGATCTGCTGGGAGGGAAGCGGCGTGTCGCTGCCGCCCTTTAAATTTTGCATTTTGGCCAGTTCCTGAAGCAAAGCGGTTAGCAGGGCCAGTTTGGCGGCAGGCGTATCCGGGCTGCCGGTCTTCTTGCTTTCAGCCGCCAGGTTCATCAGTTCAGCCAGTTTCTGCAGTTTGCTCAGCTGTGCATTGCGCTCTTGCAAGCGATCTTCCAATTGTCCTTTCTGGAGTTGCTTGTTGGTTTGCTGCATTTGAACCATCAGCTGCTGCAGCAGGATAGCCAGGTTGTCGCTTGTGAAATCCGTATTGACGATGCTGCCCAGCTCGGTTTTACCGGCGTCTTCTTTCAGGTTGTAGTTGCTGGGGTTGAAGATGCCGACCTGGCCGCCTGACCCGTTGGAGCTGGTGTTTTGCATGGTGTGGATGATTTCTTGTAGCGGCCCCAGGTACTGGTTGGTCAGCGTGTTGCTGTAGGGGGTGCTGTTCAGGTAGATGCCGGTGCTGTTATTCAGGTCGAAAAGCCCGGTATCCGGTTGGCTGGAGGCTGGAGTGGGAGCGCAATCCGGAAAGCACGGCGGTACGGCGTTGCCGGTTCCGGCATTCCACCCGGTGCAAAAGAGCAGCACCGCCGCCAGGATTTTCTTCTTCATCCTTCGTTTACTCCCGATTCGTCTGGCCAATGGCGGCCATTCTACCCCGGACCGATAACCCGCCGCAACACACGCCCTTCTGGAATGATCGGGGTGGGCAATTCTGTTTTTAATGTTGTTTTTATTCCTATGGTGCAATATTCCCTTCAGAGAGGTGAGAGCAAAGCGTGAGCGTTTCTTCCATCCGGGCTTTCGAAAGCCCGCCCACCGGCACGACGGTGCCTCCTTCCAGTGCGGCGCTCCCGGGCGCTACAGCAGTTTCCGTACCTGGGGAAGAGCCGGTGACGCCAACCCCGGCCCCGGTGAACGTGCCAACCGGCACCCTGCCACCTGTCCAACCGGCATCGGTGCCGGCGGTAGATACCTTTTTAAACACCAAGAGCCTGGCTGGCGAAATTCAGAGCCAGGAAGCGGCGGAGTTGGCGGCTGTGCAGTTCCTGGTGGACAACTACAAGCAGCTGGCGCCGGGTGGCGGCAGCGGCGACAAATATGGCGACGGCGATCTGGGACAGGCCATCGATATGGTGAACCGCAGCAACGCCGGAACCGAGACCGCCCGACAATGGGTAGGCCAAGCCCTGGGGGTCATCCGGGATAACCGGGATGCCCTGGCCGACGTATTTTCCGGTGGACGCGATGACAAGAACCTGGACTTGAAAGACCTGTCACTGATCAGGGAAAACCTGGCCACCACGCAGTTTACACTCCGCGACATTGCCGGTCTGACTGGCTGGGTGCGCGGGTATGAGCGGGCGGTTTCCGATCGCAACATGCGCTGGAACGTGGGGGGCATGACGCCCATTCGTTCCGCCTCGGCGGCAATTGGCATATATTCCACATTCTTTGTTTCCCCTACGCCCAACCAAATCATCATTTCCGATAAACAAGGCAACCCGCTGCGCCTTGCAGGCACTGTGGATCCCCTGTTCAATCCCTCGGGCATGGGCGGGGGCCACATCATAGCCTGAAACCGACAAGGAGATCTTGAATGCAGGTGCAATTCGGCTCGGGTGTCTCTTCCCCGAAACAACCCGCCCGTAAAATCGCCCGTACCGGCCAACGCTGGTTGAAGGACGAGGGCATTGGCCATGTGACCATCAACTGGGCCCTGATCTATGGCAAGCTGAAGACCGTATTTAAACGCTTCTCCCGGCCCTGAGCGTGTTATGCCCATCAGGCAATCGGCGTCTTTTATTTGTTTTTATTAAGTTAGTAGGTAGAGATTAAGTTGAGTTTGCCATGGTTCGTCCGCTTGGTTTGCCATCTGCGGGATTGTCGCCTTCCGTCCAGTCTTTGGGAGGGCAGTCCCAGGGCGCGAACGCCGCCAGCAGCAACCCGGCCCTGTTTGAGGGGTTCGGCCAGGGGGGCCAGGCGGGTCAGCAGCCCGATATGTTCACCATGATGGGCATGCTGATGAGCTCGGTGATGATGATGGTGATGATGGTGATTTCGACCCTCTCCCAGAAAGGCCCGATGGGGGCCCTGGGCTTGAGTGGCAATCCGGGGGCGTCGGGTTCGCTGGCCGCCAGCGGATCCTCGGCCAACCCGGCTGCGGGTGGGGCCCGGGCTGAAAGATCGACACAGGGTGGGACAAACACCGCCGCCGGAAGCGGCATCATTTCGACCAATGGCAGCGCCGATCGTCCTTCCGGCGGGGGTAACGGAAAGCCTCAGGTGATTATCGAGGGCGATTCGCTCTCCACCGGCACCGGCTCGGGCAGCTTTACCTACGCCGATCAGCTGGCCAAGAAGATGGGCGGCCAGGCCGACTTCGTGTTCAAGGCCACCTCCGGCGATCGGCTGGGCGGCGGCATCGGGCGCGACGCGGCCTCCAACGCCAATGCCTTCGATAATAGCCGCCGCGACAACGTGGTGGTGCTGTGGGGCGGAACCAACGACCTGCACGGCGGGGCTTCCGGCGCCGACACCTACAACAAGCTGGTTCAGACGGCGCAGGCATACAAGGACAAGGGCTTCAAGGTGGTGGTGCTGACCTCCATCCAGCTGGGCGAAAACCATACCGCCGAGGATGAGCAGCGCCTGGACTTCAACAACCGCATCCGCAACGGCGGCGGGCCCTGGGATTCGGTGGTGGATGTGGCCTCGCTGCCGCAATTCTCCGATCGCAACGATGCCGCCGCCGGCAACCGGCAATATTACGCCGGGGACGGCACCCACCTGACCGCGGCGGGCTACGGCCTGATTGCCGACCAGGTGCAGCAGGCGCTTAATCGGCTGTTGGGGGGATAATCGCCCGGGACGGGGCTATCCGGCCCGACGCGGGCCGTGGGAGGGACGGGGCAATTTGACGGCTTGAGCCGTTTTATACAGAGTGATTTCATGCCGCTTGTTTTTATGGCAGCATGGGCGGATTCATCGTTTCTCTTCTATTTTTATTTATTTACGGTTTTACGGTTCCGATTTTATTGTTGTAGGAGTTCTTTGAATGGCTGTCCATCCCTTGTTTGGCCTGTCAGGGAAGCCTTCTTCCCCCACGCCGGTGTTTTCCTCCCCCGTTGGCGGTGCCAGGCTAAATCCATCCCTTCCCCAGGGAGGCGATCGGGTCATGTTTTCCGCCGCGCATCCTGCCGGGGCGAAGAATCTGCCCATTGCCGTGCGTTTTGCCGGCGGCAATGATAAAAGCGCCGCGGCGATTGCCCGGCTAATGGCCGAATCCGGGCGAGTGGATTTGTCCAAACTGGCCGAAGCGGTTATTCCCGCCACCGTCACCCTGGAGCTGACCCGCAAGCCCGAGAATGTCCGACCTGACCAGTTGCAGATCCTGCGCTCGTCCCTGGCCAACATGAGCCGCCAGCTGCCCTTCGAGGTGCGCAGCCTGATCAGCGACCTGGCCACCGCCCCGGGCGATAAGCTGATTGAACAGTTCCTGACGGTCGGCGCCGCCGGTTCCGGCTTCTGGATTGCTGGCCAGGACGGTAAACGCTACCTGGTGACCAACCACCACGTGGCCACCGCCCTGGATGACAAAAACGAGGCCTCGTTGAGGCCGAAACTGGAGGATGTGCTTCCCGTCCGGGGGCTGGGCTCCACGATGGGCTCACTGGAAGACCTGTTTGGCGCCCGCTCCTCCACAGTCAGGTTGGGGGCGGTTAAAATCACCGGGGAGTTGAATTTTGTGCGCGATGCCCAGGCCGTTCGCGACAAAAAAGAGCCCCAAACCCTGAGTTTCCGGGTGGTACGCAGCAGTAAGGCCCAGGATCTGGCCGTGCTGGAGCCCATCGACCCCGCCACCGGCAAATATAAGGCGCCTCCGGCGGACACCCCGGTGCTGGAGTTCATTGATGGCAAAGAGGCCGATCAGGCGTCCAAGCCGGGCAAGACCGTCCTGAAGGTGGGTCGCCACGGTGGCAACATCGCCCCGGGCATCGTCAACTCCCTCAAGAACATTGGCCCCTGCAAACGGGCCGGGGATGCCTGCCACTGCTTCCTGACGGACAACCTGTACGTCGAATCCAGCCTGGATCTCTCCAAGGGCGATTCCGGCGGCCCGCTCGTCAGCATTGACACCGGCAAAGTGCTGGGCGTGAACACCATGACCGACGGCGGGCACGATGCTTACACCGATGGCCACGGCTGGTCGCTCTATGCCCCGGAGGCCGTCAAGTTGCTCAAGTGACCGGGACCCTTTTTTAGATCCACCTGAGGCAGAGTATGGGGGATCATATC
>CAYMIG010000014.1:0-65192 GCA_964390635.1 uncultured Vampirovibrionales bacterium
AACTGTATTCAGAATAGCAGAGAGTCTACTTGTTGTAAAGGGATACTTGCCTTTTGGAATATTCCGGCTTTTTTCCCACCACGGGGGCATCCACCCAGTACCTGCAAGGGGGCTTGCTGTATTTGCTGACCCGCCGCCAGCAACTGGACGTGCGAATGGCGGTGGGACTGAACAAAAACTCACCGGATTTCCTGGTGGGTTTCGGGTACTCTTTCAGGATTGACGGGCTCTTTGGAGAAAGCAGGCCTTATGCCACCTTCGGAAGAAAACCAGCCGTCCCCTGACGACAGCCCGCCACCAAGGGCCCTGCTGGAAGGCATCCTGCAGCGGGCGCATAAGCGCGGGCACCACAAGATTATCATCGGGGCGGCGCCAGGCGTGGGCAAAACCTACCGCATGCTGCAGGAAGCCCATCATTTGAAGCGCATGGGCGTGGACGTGGTGGTGGGGTACCTGGAACCCCACGGGCGCAAGGAAACCGAGGCGCTGCTGGAGGGGCTGGAGGTGATTCCCCGCCGACGGATTCCCTACAAAACCATCATGCTGGAGGAGATGGACAAGGAGGCCATCATCCGGCGCCGGCCCACCACCGTCCTGGTTGACGAGCTGGCCCACACCAACGTGGTTGGCAGCGGGCATGCCAAGCGCCACGAAGACGTGGAGGACATTCTGAATGCCGGCATCAGCGTGGTTTCCACCGTCAACATCCAGCACATCGAAAGCCTGAACGATATTGTGACCCGCATTACCGGGATTGAAGTGCATGAGCGGGTGCCCGACTCGGTCATCGACGCAGCCGACGAAGTGGTGCTGGTGGACATTTCGGTGGAGGAACTGCAAAACCGGCTGGTTCAGGGAAAGATTTACGCCCGGGAGAAAGTGGAGCAGGCCCTCAACCATTTTTTCAAGAAAGGCAACCTGGTGGCCCTGCGCGAGCTGGCCCTGCGCGAGCTGGCCAACACCGTGGAGGAGAGGGCCGAGGAAGACGCGCTGAGCTGCCCGCTGGAGCCGACCGGCATTCATGAACGCATACTGGTGTGCATCTCTACCCACCCCGACGCCCAGCGCCTGATACGCCGGGGCTACCGCATTGCCGATCGTATGTGCGGGGAATTGCTGGTGCTGTTTGTGCGCCTGCGGGATAAAAAGCTGCCGGATGCCTATGCCCAAAGCCTGGAAAAGCACAAGGGCCTTGCCACGGAACTGGGCGGCAAGTTCCTGGACAGGGAGGCCGACAACATCGCCGAGGCCATTGTGCAGGTGGCCAAGGAGGAGAAGGTGACCCAGATTATCGTGGGCGAAAGCCTGAGGGAGCCTGGCCCCCTCAGGTTCCTGAAGCCGGCCCTGCCTTACCAGATTTTTGAAAAAACCCGCCACATCGATGTTTACATCGTAGCCACCGGGCGCGATTAAGAGATGCCCGCAGCAAGGAGCCTACCCCCGGATCCGGCCATAAGCGGACAGCGCCTGGGTACGGGCCTGCTCATGCCGCACCATGGGCATGGGGTAATGTCGGCCCAGCCGAATGCCGTATTGCGCTTGCAGGGGCTCCGCCACAACCCAGGGCGCATGCAAATACCTGGCCGGCAGATCGGCCAGCTCAGGAACCCACTGGCGAATATAGCAGCCCTCGGGATCGAATTTTTGGCTTTGGGTTACCGGGTTGAAAATACGAAAAAAGGGCTGGGCGTCCGCACCGCAACCCGCCACCCATTGCCAGTTTAGCGTATTGACGGCCAGGTCGGCATCCACCAGGGTGTCCCAGAACCATTCGGCGCCCTCCTGCCAGGCAATCAGCAAATCCTTCACCAGGAAAGAGCCCACGATCATGCGCACCCGGTTGTGCATCCAGCCGGTGTGCCATAGCTGGCGCATACCCGCGTCGATGATGGGGTAGCCGGTTTGCCCCTGCTGCCAGCGCGCCAGGTGTTCCGGGTGATGGCGCCAGGGGAGTTGGCTAAATTGGGGTTTCAAGGGCTTTTCCAAAGTATGAGGAAAATGGGTCAGCACGTGATAGGCAAATTCCCGCCACATCAGCTCACGCACGAAAGGCTCCGCCCGGTGGCCAGCTTCCTGTGGAATGGCCGCCAGGATCAGCCGGGGGGTGATCTCCCCGAAGTGCAGGTGGGGTGACAGGCGTGAAGTGCCGGAAACAGCCGGGAAATCGCGCTGCAATGGGTATTTTTCCAGTCCGTCACGCAGGAAATCCCGCAGCACCCGGCGGGCATGGATCTCGCCGGGCTGCCATGCGGACAAAATGCCGGTATGCCAGGGGATGCGAGGCATCAGCCCCAGCGACTCGATCGCAAGCCCGTCGGGCCAGCGCGCCGGGTGTTTCCAGCCAAGGGGGGCCGCCAGGGGTTCCAAGTCCCACCACTCGGATCGGCATTTTTTGTAGAAAGGGGTAAACACCTGGTAGGGAGTGCCTTTGCCGGATACCACCGAGGCCGGCTCGAACAACAGGTAGCTGTGGGCATGAACCTCAAGGCAAATGCCGGCCTTCCCAAGCATCGCGGTACAGTCCAACTGTTGTCGCAGGGCCCACGGCTCGTAACGGGCGTTGGCATGGATGTGCCGAGCGCCGGTTTCCAGGGCCAGACGGGCCAACACCTCAGCTGGCTCACCTTGCCGCACGATGAGCCGGCTGCCGAAACCGGCCAGTGATTCTTCCAGCGCCTTCAGGGATCTGTGCAGCCAGACTTTGGAAGCCCCGCCCAGGGCGGTTTCGCCCTCACCGGGATTGTGGATAAAAACCGGCACCACCGGAAGACCGGAAGCCAAGCAGGCATACAAGGCGGGATTGTCCGCAAGCCTGAGGTCGCGGCGAACCCACCACAGGACAGCCTCATTCGGCATGCGCCCGGACTCCATCCATAAAGATGCGGGTCATTTTGAGGGCATGGGCATGAGCGTCGAAATCCCGGCCCAGATAGGCCGTATTGAATGTGGTCATCGAATCGATCAGGCTGATAAACACCATGGCCAACTGCTGCGGGTCATCGGCCCGGATTTCGCCCTGGGCCATCCCCTCGGCAAACAGGTTTTCAAACGGCTTGACCAGGTAATACTGGTGGGCTTCCAGAACGCGCTTCTGCTGCAACGGGCCCAGGTTTTCCGCGGTATCCCGCAGCATGGTACTGAGCGAACTGGGAGAAAAACGGAAGTAGCCCTCGGCCAGGCGGCATAGACGCTCCTGCAGGCTGACCTTGCCCCGGGTCAGGCTGCCCGAAAACAACTGGTGGCCGTGCCGCATCATTTCGATGAGCACCTCGGCGAAGAGGCTTTCTTTATCCTGGAAATAGTGGTAAATGGTGGGCTTTTTGAAGCCCGCCGCCTCCACGATGTCGTTCATGGAGACCGAGGCAAAGCCCTTCTGGCGAAAAAGCCGCTTGGCCTCGGCCAGGATCCGGCTGCGGGCATCCGCTTTGGCGGTGTTTTCGGCATGTTCAGGCATGGAAGTCATACCGATTGGTATACCTTATAAAGCCTATAAAAATCAACCTATTGACTTTCACTCCAGAGATTATAACATGTTATTGTACCAATCGGTACACGACCAAACGAAAGGAATTGGACATGATAAAACTGGCTGCCCTTTTACTGTTGATTGGCGGCGCCGTGCATGCCGTCCCCGCCCTGTACGATTTCCTGGAGCAATTAACCGGCGGCACCCCCGTGGTGCAGATCGTGGCCGGGGCTGCTTCGGTGGTTGTTGGCCTGCTGCTTTTCAGCCCACGCTATTCCACTGTCAAATCCTGAAAAGCGGATACGGAAGCGGATCAGCCCCTTTGATCCGCTTCCTCTTTCTTCAACAAAGGAAACCGGTATGACGCATGACGCCATTATTATCGGGGCGGGACTGTCGGGTCTGGCCGCCGCCCACGTGCTTGAACAGGCGGGAATCGACTACCTGCTGGTCGAGGCCTCCGATCGCCCCGGCGGACGCATGAAAACCGACCTTCTCGATGGCTTCCAGCTGGATCGGGGCTTTCACGTGTTCCTCACCGCCTACCCGGAACTGTCCCGTTTTGTGGACTGCAAGGCGCTGGAACTGTTCCCTTTTTATAAAGGGGCGCTGGTTTGGGACGGACAAACCTTCGGCAAGCTGGCCGACCCGTTCCGTCATCCCGTAGATGCCCTGAAGGCCATGCCCGGCGGGCTTGGCACCTGGAAAGACAAATTCCTGGTGGCAAAGCTTCGACAATCGCTGCGCCGCCAGGAAGATCCGGGCGCGTTCGGCGAGGACATCCCGACCCTCCAGTACCTGCAAGCCTATGGCTTTTCGGAGGCCATGATCGATGGGTTCTTCAAGCCGTTTTTCGGTGGTATTTTCCTGGAAGACGGGCTGCAAACCCCCAGCCGGGTGTTTCGGTTCCTGTTCCGCGTGTTTGCCCGGGGACAGGCCACACTGCCGGCCAGGGGCATCGAGTCGGTTCCAGCCCAGATGGCCAAAGGGCTCCCGGCATGGCGCATCCGGCTCAACACCCGGGTGGAACGTATTTCGTTCCCCTCGATTTCACTATCCACCGGGGAAACCTGCGCTGCCCGCACGCTCATCCTGGCTACCGACGCCCGGGACGCTGAAACGCTCATCCCGGGACTGCCGGTGCCATCGGCCTTCAACCAGACCACCTGCCTTTATTTCGCCTGCGATGAGCCCCCCGTGGATACCCCCATTCTGCTGCTGAACGGGGCCCCCGGCAAGTGCGTCAACCACCTGGCCGTGCCCAGCCTGGTGGCGCCTGGGTATGCCCCCCGGGGCCGTCATCTGGTCTCGGTTTCCACTCTGTCGGCGGAAGATCCGGCCACCCTGCTGCCCCGCGCCATGGCCGAGCTGAAGGCCATGTTCGGAACCAGGGTGGATACTTGGCAGTTCCTGCGGCATTACGCCATTCCCCGGGCCTTGCCCGGCTTTACGACCACCGGCTGGGCCATGGAGCCTCACGCGGTCCGCGTGGCCGAGGGTGTTTACCGCTGCGGGGATTATATGGCCAGCCCCTCGGTGAACGGGGCGCTGGCCTCCGGACGGCAAGCCGCCGAAGCGGTTCTGGAACGGCTAAAAGTGCCGGCTGCTTCGTAGTGAAAGGCCGGGCTTTGCAGATTGGCTGCCAGTGGCACAGCCCATGGGGGAAGTACCCTTGTTGCCGGTGATTTATGCTTTGAATATTGCCGTGGCCGGTTTTGTGGGAACCGCATCGCTTTTCTTTCCCGAATTTTCCGCCCGACAGGTGTTTCAGGGCACCGTGCCCAATACCCTCACCCTGCGTCTGGTGGGCTGTCTGTGGCTTTCCATTGCCGCACTCTCGGTACTGGGCCTGCACCACCCGCTAAGGTTCAGCCCCGTGCTGCTGGCGCAATTCATTTACGAAGCCACCTGGCTGGGCGTTGTGGCCCTGCCCGGCTTGCAGCGGGAGCGGGGGCAAAGGCCGCCGCTCGGCATTACCGTGTTTTTCGCCATCTGGGTGGCATGGCTGGCGGTGTGCATGCCGTATGCCTATTTGTTCGGTCAATAGACCGGAGCACCAAACCATGCCCCCTGCCAAGGAGGGGGTGCCAACCGTTCAGCGGAGGGGGGCACATTTGGCAGCCCCTTTTTAGTCCAAGGCCGGATGTGGAAAGGCAGGTTCCTGCCTTACAGTAAACACAGGAAATCAACCACGCGGAGAAAAAACGATGCTGGAAAATGTCTTTAGCATGTTTAACAAATTGGGTCGGTTTGTTGACGAACTGCCTCAAGTGGAGCACATTGAACCCAACCTCAGCCGGATTTACTGGAGGGGCGCCGGAAAACAATCCCACAGCGCATCGGAAACGTCGCGGGTTTACCGGTTTTCAAACCCGTCCCGGACGAATAAAACTTACCCCTGGGCCTCTCCCAAAAAAGAGCTGGCGGACAAGATGCTGGTGCTGTCTTGTACCGACTATCGCTGCCATTCGGCACACCCGGTTGCCTATTGGCTGGAGCAGGCCAATAACCTTAAATCCTTTGGCAACACCCTGCCCGTTTACAATGAGGCCAACCTGCACTTACGGGTTCTGGAGACCTTTATGCTGTCGCCGGACGTGCGGGACATCGTGATTCTGGGCCACACCGGGTGCCAGGCCATGGCCTGTCTGATGCATGAGTATTCCGCAACCGACGCGCAAGACGGGAGTGCCGATCATCGCCTCCGTGACATTCTTGACACGCATTACCCCCACCTGGACGAATCCGAGCAGGCGGATGTGATGGTACAGGAAAACGTGCTGGTTCAAATGGAAAACCTGCTGGGATACCCCCGCATTGCCAAAGCAGTCTCGCAGGGCAGGGTGCGGTTGCACGGGTGTGTGTATGATTCGGAAGCAGGGCGGTTTTTTCTGTACAACCCTGCCACGGAGCAGTTTGAAGCGGTTTCAGACGGCTTCTCCAGCACCGAGGGGCTCTAGGCAATGGCCCATTCTTAAACCAGGCCGGTCTGGATGGCTTTTATCGCAACCTGGGTTCGATCATCCACGGCCAGCTTCTGGATGACGTTACACACGTGCGCCTTCACGGTATACAGGGAAATTCCCAGGGACTGGGCAATCTCCTTGTTGCTTTTTCCGGCGCAAATCTCACGCAGCACATCCAGTTCCCGCTCGGTCAGAACCGATTGAAAGCCCTGATCTTTAAGGAACTGGGGTTTACGGGTTGCCAGGGGCAGGGCCTCCATAACCATCTGGGCAATGGGGGCATCCAGCCAGGTACCCCCGTCGGCGACCAGTTGAAGGGTTTGGATCAGCCGATCCACCTTGATGTCTTTCAGGCAGTATCCCTCGGCCCCGGAAGAAAGCGAGGCGAACACCTCTTCTTTTTCATGGCGGGAGGAAAGAATGACCACCTTGATATCGGGGTACTGACGCTTGATTTCCCGCGTCGCCTCTATGCCGTCCATGTTGGGCATACCAATATCCATCAGCACAATGTCCGGTTGCAGGCGGCCAGCCATGTCGACGGCCTGACGGCCATCTTCGGCTTCTCCCACCACCCGCAGGTTGCCATACTTTTGCAAGGCATGGGCCAGCCCAATGCGGGTCAGCTCATGGTCTTCGGCCAGCAATAATTTCAGCGTTTCGGTCATGGGGCTGGTTGTCCTTTCCACTATCAGGGGAGGGCTGGGTGAGAGGGAGCCGGAAGTAAAAACGCGTACCTTGCCCGTGGGTGCTTTCCACCCAGATACGGCCATGGTGGGCCTCTACAATCATACGGCAAATCGACAGGCCCAGACCGGTATTAATTTTCTTGCGGGTGCGGTGCAACGTGAAGTAGGGATCGAAGACATAGGGCAGGATTTCCGGGGAAATGCCCGGGCCGTTGTCCCGCACGTCCACCAGCACCCAGCCGTCCTCGCAAATGCCGCTCACCCATACCTCGCAGCCCGGGGCGACATTTTGAACCGCGTTCCCCAGCAGGTTCATGAAGATGCGCTTAATCTGGCTGTAATCGCCCTCCACCGGGGGAAGATCCGCAAGCAGATCATGGTGGATGACCACCTGTTGTTGACTGGCCAAGGGGTGCAGCTCGGCCAGACAATCCTCCAGGGCGGCTGCCAAGTTGACGCTTTCAAAGCGCAGCGGAAATTCCCCCTCTTCAAAACGGAAAATATCCAGCAGCTTGGTCACCATACGCAGCTGGCTGGCGTTATTGGTGTTGAGCGCATGCACCATTCGTTGCAGGTGGGGCAAATCGGCATTGCGAAACTCTTCCTCCAAAAGCTCTAAAGCCCGCTTCTGGGCCATCAGGGGGGTTTTCAAATCGTGGCTGAGGGTGGAAATGAAGGTTGAGCGCAGGGTTTCGTGCTTTTCCAGTTTGTCCAGCATGAGGTTGAAATGTTCAATGGTTTGCCGGGCTTCGGCGCGAAGCGTCGAGTCCAGGGGAATGCGATCTTTCAGGTTGCCGCGAGCCACCTGCCCTGCCGCATCCGCCAGGACGTTCAGCGGCTTGATGAAGTCGCGCTCAAACCAAATGCCCAAACCCACTATCAGCAGCAGCAGCAAGGCCAGCACCAGGGCCAGCAGGGTGAGGTTTTCCTGGCTGAACGTATCAAAATCGCCTTTAGGCACGCTGAGGGCGAACCACCGGGAACCTTCCGGGGAAGAAAAAAATACCGTCAGATATAACTTGTCACCGATTCGCTCGGTTTGAATACCGGGTTTCCCTAAAAATCCGGCCTCGCGGGAAACGGGCAAGCGCAGGCTTCGTATTTTAAAACCCGGCAAAACGGCCTGCAGCTTGGCACTTTGCTCAGGGGTCAGCGTTTCGCCAGCCCGGCTTGCCTGAAGGTAAAACACACCGGCCTGTAACAGCTGCCGTTCCCGCTGATCCCATTTGTGGATTGTGGTTCCCAGGAAAACGGCCAGAAACACCACCAGGGGCAAAATGGCCGTTACCAGAAAAAAAACCTGGTATCGGCGCAAAGTGCTCCATTGATGCCATCCTGTCATAGCAAGATTCTACCCTAAACCGGGTCAAGGTTTACTCGCCCTGACCCAGGGAATACGCGCGGATACCATCGAAGGTGCACAGATGCTCCGTCTTGATGAAATCCAGCCCCGTGCGGTGAACCCGATCCAGGAGGGCGATAATCTCCGCATGGCTGATGGACTGGCCTTCGGGAGCCACAAAGCGGCAACGCCAATGGTCGGTGCAGAAGGTTTCCGGAAAACCGTCAGGCCAGACCTTGACGCCCCGGTTGGTAATCATCTTCAACTTGAGCTGCCGGGCCTCTACCCCTTGCAAGATTTCGGCCAGGGTTGCCGGGTCAGACTCCGGCCAGTGCAGAAAAACATCCACCCCGACAAGGGCTTTCCGCGCCCTGGGGCGGGACGGCGTGGCGGGCACCATGCCGGTGGCGGGGGCGTTCTCGTAGTGCACCGGCTTCAGCGCCTGGGGCCGCAGGCCGAGGTTTTCAATGACCGCCTCGGCAAATTCACGGGTACCCACCCGACGCCGGCTCACCCCTTCTTTGTAGATGTCGTAGGTGTGAATACCGTCCTCAATGGTTTTCAGCCAGGCGTTATGCACTTTTTCAGCCACGTCCGCCTGGTTGATATGCACCAGCATCATCACCGCCGCCAACAACAGGCCGGAGGGATTGGCCAGGTCCTGACCGGCCCGGCGGGGTGCCGAACCGTGGATGGCCTCAAACATGGCGCCATGCTCGCCAATGTTGGCAGATCCCGCCAGGCCCACGGAGCCGGTAATCTGGGCCGCCACGTCGGACAGGATATCGCCGTAAAGGTTTGGCATCACAATCACGTCAAACGCTTCGGGCGTATCGGCCAGCTTGGCCGCCCCAATGTCTACAATCCAATGCTCGTTTTCCAGCTCCGGGTAGTCGGCGGCAACCTCCTCAAAGACCTTGTGAAACAGGCCGTCAGTCAGCTTCATGATATTGTCTTTGGTAAAGCACGTCACTTTTTTGCGGTGGTTGCGGCGGGCGTACTCAAAGGCGTAACGGATAATTTTTTCGCACCCCGGACGGCTGACCAGCTTAAGGCATTGCACCACCTCATCGGTTTGCTGGTGCTCGATACCGGCGTAGAGATCCTCCTCGTTTTCCCGAATAATGACGACATCCATCACCGGGTGCTTGGTTTTCACAAAGGGGTGATAGGACACGCAGGGACGCACATTGGCATAAAGCCCCAGCGTTTTTCGGGTGGTCACGTTCAGGCTTTTAAATCCGCCGCCCTGGGGTGTAGTGATGGGCGCCTTCAAAAACACCTTCGTGCGCCGCAGGGACTCCCAGGCAGCTGGCTCAATGCCCGCCGTATGGCCCTTCTCATACACTTTTTCCCCAATCTCGATTTCCTCGATGTTTAGCCGGGCACCGGCGGCCTGGATGATTGATAGCGTGGCAGCCATAATCTCAGGTCCAATGCCATCTCCATAAGCCACGGTAATGGCGGTCTTAACTTTTTGAGGGGTCTGTGCGGCCATTCGGGTTCTCCTTATCCAGACTGCCTTCCAGCGGGCAGATTGATTTCAGTTTAAAAAGAAAGCCCCCCTCCTGCCATCGTCCCTTGTAGGGCCCAAACAGGGCTCAGTGGGACTAGTTCTGCGGAGGGGGGTGGAATTGGGTGTCGTTTCATCCGGTTATAAAACCTGATACAGCTTGCCTTAATAATCAACCGCGGAAAGCATCATTTCCACATCGAGTTCGAGGGCATCATAGTCCAGGCGGCGATGGCCTCCGGGATACAGCAACTCATGGTGAGAAAGCAGCCCGTATTGCAAAAGCTGGCGAAGGTCGCCAACCCTTTCATCCTGCTTAAAAGATTCCAGTTGTAACATATCGACCCTTTCCGATTAACTCAGATCCATTGTAGGGATCTGGCAGCCCCGGGTCGTCCGTCATTGGAGGAGGTCGGACCTGTTCTTAAGAACTAATCTTTTTCAGCCTGCCGACGCCAGAGCGTTTTCATTTCTTTCATCAGAACCATGGTGGTTCGCCCCTGGGTGACCATGTCCTGGGTTTGCAACTCAATGGCAAGGGCAATCAATTCTTTAAGCAGGGGGCTTTTAACCTGGTAATATATGTGGTTCCCATCCCGCCGCTCCGTCACCAGGCCCTGCATTTTAAAGAGCTTAAGGTGCTGGGAGACCGTGGACTGGCTCACCCCCATGGCTTCGTGCAGCTGGGTCACGCCCATTTCTCCCTGCTGCAGCAGGCCGGCCAGGCGAATGCGGTCCGGGTGGGAGAGTACCCGGAAAAGCGAAGCGACTGACTTAAGAACCGAATCGAATTTTTTTCGGTGCATGGGCTTGATATTTCTGCCAACGTATGTAATATTTATAATATTATAATTTTATAATACTCTAATAATTAAATTGTCAAGCTTGTGATGAGCGCTTTGCAAATACGCAGCCACACGGAACCAGTCCCCACGTCCGTCTCGCCATTGGGCAGGCTTTGGCTGCTTCTGGTAGAAGACCGCAAAGACATTCTGGTGCTGCTGGTTTACACGTTGCTGAACGGTCTTTTGATGCTGGCTGTTCCCCTGGCCGCCCAGGCGTTGGTCAATACCATTGCCGCCGGGGTGTTTTTACAGCCGCTGGTGGTTTTAAGCCTGCTGCTGTTTGTGGGCCTGCTGTTTGCGGGAGTGCTCAGGCTGATGCAAATGAGCATGGTCGAAATCATCCAGCAGCGGGTTTTTGCCAAAATCGCCCTCAGGCTTGCATATCGTCTGCCCCGCATCCGCATGGACGCCCTGCGTAACGAATACGTGCCGGAACTGACCAATCGATTTTTCGATATCCTGACCGTTCAAAAAACCTGGTCCAAGCTTTTAATGGACGGCCCCGGCTCTGTTTTGCAAATCCTGGTGGGGTTGGTGTTGATGGCCTTTTACAGCCCTTTGTTGCTTGCCTTCGACATCCTGTTGATCCTGGGCATGCTGCTGGTCATCTGGGGATTGGGCTTTGGGGGACTCAAAAGCAGCATCCAGGAATCCTACCAGAAATACGATGTCGCCGGCTGGCTGGAGGAGGTGGGGCGTTGCCATGTCAGCTTTAAAGTGGCGGGACTGCCCAGGCACACGGTTCACAAGGCGGATGGTATCGTATGCCGCTATATTGATTCCAGAAAACGTCATTTCAGGGTTTTGTTCCGGCATGCCGTAGGTACCTATTTGCTGTACGCCCTGGCCAGCGTGGGCATCCTGGCCATTGGCGGCTGGCTGGTGATTAACAGGCAGCTGACCCTGGGACAGTTGGTGGCCGCCGAAATCGTGGTTTTCTCCGTGCTTTCGGCGCTTGAAAAACTGATGCGCCAGATTGAGCCCTTTTATGACTTGCTCACCGGGATGGACAAGCTGGGCCGATTGACCGAGCTGCCTGTAGAGTCGGAAGAGGCCGGAATTGACCTGCCGGCTTGCCCGGGCGGCGCCAGCGTTGTATTTCGAGGGGTGCGTTTCTCCTATCCCAATGCGCCCGAAGTATTGTCTGGCCTGGATTTGACTATCGAGCCAGGCTCCCGGGTGGCCCTGGTGGGCGCCAGCGGCGCCGGAAAAAGCACCGTGGCCTCTTTATTGTGTGGCCTGCATGAACCTACCCGGGGCCTGATTGAAATCAACGGGGTGGACATCCGCGACCTGAATCTGGCCGCCTTGCGCCGAGGAGTGGCCTGGGCCGGCATCACCCACGAGGTCTTTGAAGGGACGGTTGAAGAAAACATCACCCTGGGCAGGCCTTGGATAACACCCCAGGACGTCCGACAGGCGCTGGAAGCCACCTTGCTGTCGGAGGACCTGGCCCGGCTGCCGCAGGGCAAGCAAACCGCCTTGGCAAGCGAAGGCCGAAATCTCTCATTGGGCCAGCGCCAACGCCTGATGATTGCCAGGGCCATCGTGGACAAGCCGCAACTGCTTATTATGGATGAGACCTTTTCGGCTATCGATATGGCTGCCCGGCGCCACATTCTGGATTACGTGACCGATCCAGGCCATCCCTGGACCGTATTGTTTATAACCCAGCTGCCGGACGTGATTGCCAGGGCCCAGACGGTATTTATCCTGCATGACGGCAAAGTCGCCGAAAGCGGCCGCCCCGAGGAATTAATGAAAAATGAGTCAGGACGGCTTGCGGCATTGTTTCCGGCAATGCCCGGGAGGATGTAAATGTTGGCCGATCTTCTCCATATACATGAAAAACAGGAAAATGAAAAACAGGTTCTGGAGACCTCCAGAGCCATCCAGTCCATTCCTCAAACACGGGGCTTTCGCAAGGTATCCCTGTTTTTGCTCTTGCTGTTGGCGGTTATTATCAGCTGCCTCATCCTGGTGCCCTGGCAGCAATCCATTTCCGGCGTGGGCAGGGTGGCGGTCTTCTCGCCCATGGATCGCCCCCAAAGCATAGAAGCCCCCTTTAACGCCCGCATAAATCACTGGCAGGTACGTGAAGGTCAGCGGGTCAAAAGTGGCCAGGTGCTGTTAACCGTTTCGGAAATTGATCCCAAATACCTGGATCCCGATCAGCTGGAACGGCTTGAAATGCAAAGGGATGCGCTGCTAGCCCGCAGGGATGCCGCCCAGGCAAGGATTGCCTCGCTGCAAAGCCAGGCGAGCTACCTTCAAAGGTCACGCAGCGCAGCCGTACCTTCGGCCCGGGCCAAAACCTTGCAGGCCCTCAATAAAATAGATGCGGCCCAGCAAGCCCTGACAGCGGCCCGGCAAAACCAAACTACCGCCGAACTGAACCTGACGCGCATTCGCGAGCTTCACCAGCGGGGATTGCGTTCCACCCGCGATCTGGAACTGGCCGAGCAAAGTCAAGTCGAGGCGGCCACCCGGGTGGATCAGGCCATCGCCTCTCTGGAAGTCGCCCGCCAGGATCAAAACGTGGCGGGTTTCGATCAGGTCAAGGTCAACGCCGATACGGCCGCCACCCTAAGCAGTGCCCAGGCTGCCATTGCCAACGCCTACGAAACGCTGGCATCCACCAACAGCGATTTAGCCAAGCTGGAGGTGGAGATACAGAACCTGCGGCAGCGTGTCTCGCAGCGAAACATTCGCGCCCCCCGGGATGGCATCGTGGTTCGCATCCTGCAGGCAGGCCCCGGGGAAACCGTTAGCGAGGGTGACGTGCTGGCTAGCCTGGTGCCGGAGAAAGCGGATCAGGCCGTAGAGCTACTGATTTCCGACAACGACGCCCCGCTGGTTTCCGTGGGTCGCCCCGTGCGCCTGCAATTTTCCGGCTGGCCCGCCTTGCAGTTTTCCGGCTGGCCGGCGGTGGCCGTTGGCACTTTTGCCGGCAGAGTTAAGGTGATAGACGCCGTGGATGACGGCACAAGCCGCTACCGGGTTTGGGTGGAACCTGACTTTGAAGCGATTCGTGCCGGCAAAGAACAGGCATGGCCTTCCTCCCAGTACCTCAGACCGGGCTCGGAGGCAGTAGGCTGGATCATGCTGGACAATGTGCCGCTATGGTTCGAAATGTGGCGCCAGTTCAACGCCTTTCCTCCCACCGTCAGCATGCCCGCCCTGACCGACAAGCAGTCGGAGTTGAAAAAGATGCCCGAAACCTCCGTGAAGAAGCCCAAAAAGAAATGAACCGATACCCCCTTGCCGGATTGCTGCTGACGCTGCTACTGGGCGTTTTGCCCGCCTGGGCGGAACCCGCCTTTTTACCGCTCCACCTGGAGGACGTGCTGTTGCGGGTGCAACAATACCACCCCAAGCTGCGGGCCGCTGAACTGGAGCGCCGCATGGCCTCGGCCAAACGGCTGGAAAAACAGGGCGCCTTCGATCCCGCCATTACCTTTGACAAGGATCTTCAGCGTTACAACAGTTACCCCAAACCCGGCCAGGAAAAGTTTGAAAGCCTGAGTGATGTGTCGGTGGGCATGGTCACGCGTTACGGGGCCAAACTGTCCGCCAACGCCGCCTATCATTACGGCGACATCAAGTCGCCGGCCTCCGGAACCGGCAAAGCCGGCACCTATTTTCTGGGCTTAAGCGTCCCCATGCTGAGAGGAGCTGGCATTAACCCCAAAGCCGCCGACGAAAGGCGGGCCTTGCTGGGAGAGCCGCTGGCCAACGCGGAATACAGCCAGTTTCGCCTGGCCCTGCTGCTGCGGGCTTCCGGTAGCTACTGGAACTGGGCCTCATCCCGGCTGCGCATGACCATTAACCAGGACCTGTTGCGAATCGCCGAACAACGGGCCGGACAAATTCGGGAACGCGCCCGGGCCGGAGACCTGCCCATGATTGATGCCGTGGAAGCCGACCAGGAGGTGCAACGCCGCCGGGAGCAATTATTCAAGGCCGAGCGCGAATTCCAGAAGTCCACGCTGTCCCTTTCAAGCTACCTTTGGAATGAGGACGGCAGCGAAATGTGGCGCCCCGCCCCAGAGCAGGCGCCCGAGGCCCTTCCCGCCCCCAGGGCGTTCTCCGCCGAGGAGATTGAGGAGGCCAAGCTAACCGCCATCCAGAAGCGGCCTGAACTCGCCCAGCTGGCGCTGCTGAAAGACATCACCGATGTTGACCTGGATTTAGCCAGGAACCAGCTTTTGCCGATACTCGATTTGTATGCGGCCCCCGGAATCGACACCGGCGCAAATTCCATCGGGCCGGTCATCAAGGCGGGGGTCTCGGTGGTGGTGCCTTTGCGCAACCGCACGGCCCGGGGCCAGGTTGAACTGGCCAGGCTCAAACTGCAAAAGCTGGACCTGGATCAAAAAGCGATGCTGCAGCAAATTTTGCTTGAGGTGGACGACACCGTCTCCGAGCTGAACCAGGCCTTTCACCGCTACCAGGCCGCCCAGCAAGCCTACCAGCTGGCATTGCAACTGGAGCAAGGGGAGCGCACCCGGTTTGAACTGGGTGACAGCACGCTCTTTCTGGTAAACCAGCGGGAGCGCGCCACGGCAGAGGCCCAGGTTAAATTAATCGAGGTGCAGGCGGAGTATCACCAGGCCGCCGTGCAGATGATGGCAGTCACGGGGCAACTGTAACCGACCGGTGGCCCGGTTCTAACCCTTGGGGTTAAACAGGTCGAAAATCCCCACGACGATGCGTACCAACAGTTTCGGACCGGCGCTGAGAAGCTTGATGAGCTGGAAACGCCGCTCCGCCGCATCCAGGGTTGCCTGGGAAAAGTCGCCATCGGAATATACACTGGAATCGTTGTCTTTGCTAATCCAACGTTTCAAGCCACCGCCAAAGGTCGGGCCGGATGCGGAAGCAGGCGAATAGGACTGGGTCGCACGAAAAGACACAGGGTTCATGGGAGTGGTTCCTTTTTATTTTTGGGCAAGTGAAGGTGAGTCGGAAAATGGATACAGGGATTAAATGGATACAGGGATTAAATGGATACGGGGATGAACGCATCAATGGTGACGCTGATTAAAAACCCGGACAAAGCAACGAATTGCCCCACCCCGGAAAAGCGTCTGCAAAGCGCCGGGCTGTCGAATCGATCAACCCTGGGGCACGAACACCCGGAAGCCGGTGCCATAGTTGGTAATCAGGTTCTGCTCATGATCGCTGGTTTCCTTGCCGCCCGGCTGGGTAATGGCAATGTGCCCATGCTCGTGCCCGGCGCCCCGATCCCAGACGATAATGCACCCGGGCGGCAGGCTGGCCAATTGGCCTTGGCCCACTTTGACTTCCTTGAACCGGCTATCGCCGGCCAGCACATCGGCGGCCATGTAGGCCGAAGGCTTACGCGCCACGCCCAAGCCGGCAGCCTCCAGGGCGTCGTTGACCCCGGCCAGGCACATGCCGGTGGTGCCGCGCCGGGCGGCGGATTGACGTCCCGCCGCAGCCACACGATCCATGGCCGAGTTACTGCCGCTGGGAACCGCCCCGGTCACGCCACCGGGCGCGCCGCTGCTGGACACCGCGGCAGTCCCGCCAGGATTGTTGCCGCCCGAGGTGTTGGCCACCGCGCTGGAACCACCCGGGGCAGCCCCGGTAACGCCCGTCTGCTGACGCTGCTGCACGCTGGCCATGATCTGCTGCATCAGCATGCCAATGCCGCTCAGCACCGAGGCCATCATCATGTTGATCTGGGCCATCAGCATGAGGGAGGAATTGGAGACCCCCATATTGTGCAGGCTGGCGGCATCCAGACCGGGAGCGCCACCCCCGATGCTGCTGAAGCCGGACGCGTTGAGGCCACCCGTCAAGCCACCAGTCAACCCCTGCGGGGTCGCGGTGTTCAATCCGCGCGGCATCAGGGCCGACGTGTTGAAAGACAACGGTGACACCATTGACGAAACTCCATCCCAAAACTCAGACTCAGGCACCCTTAAATGATGCTAGAAAAATAAAAACAAAATATATCCACTAATTGCTTAGTCGCCCCAGGCCTTCCGACACCGGGGATATTCCCGGTGGCCGGTTTACAAGGCCGCCACCTGACGAGGCTCATACTTGCGACCATCGGGGGCAATGACCTCGAAATGCAGGTGGGGGCCGGTGGAGTTGCCGGTGCTGCCGACCTTGCCGATGATATTGCCCTGCCGAACGCTTTGCCCCTTCTGGAAACCGCCAAAGCTGCTGAGGTGCGCGTACCGGGTGCGGGTGCCGTCCGGGTGCTGGATTTCCACCCAGTTGCCATACCCGCCCGGATCGAAATCGATGCGGGTAACCACCCCGTCCTTGGCGGCCATAACCGGGGTGCCCATGGGGGCGCCCATATCCTGGCCGCCGTGGGCGCCGTAGCTGCGCCGGGCGTTAATGCCGTCTCCCAGACCATAGCTGCCCTGGGGCAAGGGGGAAATAAAACCCATATTGCTGGCCGGGCCAGGATTTCCGGTTTCCTGGAGGCCGGTTGGCGCCGGAGCCGCCCCGCCACCCGCCACCGAGCTATTGCCGATCACGCCCGCCCCATTGGTGGCGCTTCCCCCATTGCCCGGGGCCGGGTTGAAACCACCCCCGTTGCCGGCGGCAGACAAGCTGCCTCCCGCCTGCTGACGCTGCTGCACGCTGGCCATGATCTGCTGCATCAGCATGCCAATGCCGCTCAGCACCGAGGCCATCATCATGTTGATCTGGGCCATCAGCATGAGGGAGGAATTGGAGACCCCCATATTGTGCAGGCTGGCGGCATCCAGACCAGGCGTGCCACCCCCGATGCTGCTGAAGGCCGGGGAATTCACCCCCCCCATCAGGCTGGCCAGGTTGGCGCCCCCACCCGGGGCGGATAAGCCCGCCAAGCCGGAAACACCCTGCAGGCCAGGCATCATGTTGAAAGATACCGGAAAAGACATTGCCAAACCCTACCCCTGTTAAATACCCAGACAGATTTCGAGAAAAGAAAGACATTAAAAATAAAACAATCAAAAAACCGGAATTGCTTAGGCTTCTTGCTGTGGCAGAAGCCATTTTGGGGCAGGCTAAGCAATTTGGCCCTTTTGATTGTTTTTATTTTTTTGTAGGTTTGAGTCTTGAGTTTTGTCTGAGTTCATCTGGCGAAGGTCGCCAAGTAGGAGTTGGAGTAGGAACGACTGTTATGAACATCTCGGGTTTTCAACCGGCATTCTTCCAGGGTGCGCCGTCCTCCTTCGGACTGTTTAGCCCCTCCAGCATGGCCGTGCCCACCACTTCCGCCTTCGGCGCTTCCCCGCTGGCCCAGCAATCGCCGGGCCTGGGAACCAGCGCCTTCGGGGCTTCCAATATGGCCGGCTCCGGCAACGTGTATGACCAGATGAACCAGTTGATGGGCTTTATGGGTATGTTCATGATGGGCATTATGGGCTTCATCATGCAGTTGTTTTCAATGATGTCCAACACACCGGGTGGGATGCTGGGAACAACCGGAGCGCCGGGCGGATCGACGGGATCCTCCCCGGGCGGCTCCTCGGCGGTTGGCAATAATCCAGGCGGGAATTCCCGGGGCAACCCGGGCGGAAACCCGGGCGGCAACGCCGTGAGTTCGGCGGGCTTCAACAACCCGGCGGCCCCCAGCGGGCCTTCCTTCCGCTCCAGCGCGGGCAACGGCAATATTTCCTCCCTGGGCGCCGCAGCCGGCGGCAACCTGGCCGATGTGGCCTCGCGAACCGGCGGTGCCCTGGGAAGCAGCGGCTGGTGCCTGAAGGGTGTCGCCACCTCGCTGGCCAACTATGGGGTCAAGATTCCGGCGCTGGGTTCCGCCTACAAGGCGGCGGCCTACTTCGATGCCCACCCCGAAAACTTCGAGCGCATCAACGGCGTTCGCCCGGAAGACGTGAAGAATCTGCCCCCCGACTACGTGGTGGTATACGACCGCGGCCATGGCAGCGGCGCCGGCTACACCCACGGGCACATCTTCATTACCGCCGGCAAGGGACGGGCCTACTCCGACCATGCCGAAACCATCAGCGGGCCGCGCCCGGGACAGGCCTTCGCGGTATACAAGGTGAAAAAGGAAACCGCCAACAACAACGCCAAAAATACCCAGGCGGCATAGGGCCCGGTAGCAGAAGGGCTGCGGGAATTGCCCGGTGGAGGGGTTGCGCACCGCGTCGTATACAGCCATGATGGATGCGCACAGAGAGAGATGACAGGAGTGCGACCATGCAATATCGCATTTGTCCCGAATGCGGGCATGACGACCTGAAGGTACGGGAAATTAACCAGCAGGAGTACGACACCAGCCGGGGGCGGATGGTGGTGTACGGGGAGGCCCGGGAGTATCGCTGTCCCCACTGCGGCTGGATAGCCCTGGTGGAAGACAGTTACGCAGCCGAAAGCGAACTGGAGGACGCAGCCGGGGGCCCGTTAGCCTAAACCAGCGCCTCGGAGCGCACGCCCCGTCCAACCGCCCGGGCCACGGCATCCAGGCGGGGCACCAGGTCGGCCAGGTCTTCCAGCGACAGGGCCTGATCGGCATCGGAGACCGACTTTTCAGGCTGAGGATGGGCCTCAATAATCAGGCCATCCGCGCCAACGGCCAGACCGGCCAGGGCGGTGGGAGCCACCAGGCTGCGCCGCCCGGTGGCGTGGCTGGGATCCACGATGACCGGCAGGTGCGACAGTTCCTTCAACAGGGCCGCGGCGGCCAGATCCAGGACGTTGCGGGTGGCGGGATCGAAGCTGCGGATGCCGCGCTCGCACAAAATAACCTGGTGGTTGCCTTCGGCCATAATGTATTCGGCGGCCAGCAGGAATTCCTGCACCGTGGCGGAAATGCCCCGCTTCAGCAGCACCGGTTTGCGGGTGCGGCCCAGGGCCTTCAGCAGGGTGAAGTTCTGCATGTTCCGCGATCCCACCTGGAAGCAATCCAGGTAGGGCTCGGCAATGTCAATCTGCTCTTCGCTCATCACCTCGGTCACCACGGCCAGGCCGTACTGGCTGCGGATCATATCGAGCAGCACCAGACCTTCCTTGCCCATGCCCTGGAAGCTGTAGGGAGAGGTGCGCGGCTTGAAAGCGCCGCCCCGGATAACGGGAATGCCCAGTTTTACCAGGGTTTCAGCCACTGCCGAGAGCTGCTCCCAGGATTCCACGGCGCAGGGGCCGGCCATTAATACGGGGGCGTCCCCGCCCACTTCGGCCTGGCCAACCCGGATGACGGTGGTTTTCTGGCCTTGGGTTCTTTCGTGTAACATTCGCTCTGCCATTGTGATTGTTCCTTTCGGTCTGAACTTGCTGAAACTTAAAGACCGCAGGTCCTTTGGGGGAGCCTGCGGTCTGGATGCCTTGGTTGCGGTTATATGCTATTCCACCGTAACTTCGGAGACGCAGGCTTTTTCCCGGTAATAAAAAAAGTACCGAGCCGCAAAACCGAAGCCAAAAAACAAGGTGGGTTGCATAGTAGGGTGAGGGTATCCTTGGTGTATCGATTACAGTTATTAAAACCATAGTGGACAACCGACCGTTTGGCTAGTCCTTTGTTAAGTTTTGTTAACCCGGTACGGGTTGTCTTATATATATAAAAGCAAAATCTGGTTCAAAATTGCCCGGGCGGGCCGTTGCCCTGGCAAGCACCCAGCCAAGGCCGGGTTTTAGCGTCCCCGGGGAGAGGCCCCCATCTGGATAGCCGATTGGTAACTGGCCTGGGCCATCGGATCTGGGCTGAACCGGGGAAGGGTACGCTTCTCCACCAGCACCGGATCTTCGGAAGGCAGCACGTAGGCTTCCAGAATCACCACGTTGGCGGCGTCATCGGGTTTGATGACCACTTGGTTCTGGGCATGGGCCAGATCCGGCTTTTCGGGCACAAACAACACCGTGGCAGGAACCATGGGCGTTCGGGTGGCAGCCATTTGCTCGCGCAGCATGGCGTTGTCCTCGCCTCTGCCGGCCAGCGGGGGCCATTCCGCCGAGGCAATGGTGGAAAACAGGTAGCTGACAAAGTCGGAAGGCTTGCCCTGGGGGTAGGCGGCATAAAACATGGAGCGAGACAGGAACTTACCCGAGGTCATGTAGCGCATCACGGCCATGCCCTGCTGCAAATCCGGTGGCACCTCCCGGGCGCACGAAGACAGCGCCCACGCCACGACCACCGCAAACAACCACAAAACCATCTTTTTCATTCCGCACACTCCTTGCCTTTGTACCATTATGCCCCAGCCCAAAAGACAGGCCAAGCGGTTGCTTAATTCGGCGGGCGAAAATTTTTCACCCGGGGCGGCACGGGCTCCTGCCCCGAGTAAGGAGGATGGTTCACCCCCCGCGTGGCCAGGCGGTCCAGATCGGTGCTGGTTAGGATGCCCAGCAATTTTCCGTGCCGATCCATGACCGGCAGACAATGAAAGTGGTTTTCCCGCATAATATTAGCGGCATGCTTCAGGTTGTCCTCGGGATCGATGGCCCGCACCCGGCGCCGCATCACGTCGCGCACGGCCAGGTTGTCCGGGATCTCTTTGCCCCCGGGGCCACCCAGGTCGGTGTCCGAAAGCAGGCCCACCATCATGTCGCCGTCCATCACCACCAGGTGATGAATCTGCTTGCGCCACATCAGCTCGTTGGCAAAGGCCGCGCGCGCGTCGGGCGCGATGGTTTCCAGCGCCGTGCTCATGACTTCCTTGACTCTCATCGGTAGCCCTCCGGGTCGTTCCCCTGGTTTTAATTATGCCGTGGGAAGCCGGCGGCGCCATTGGCCGGTCAGTCAGTCTTGAGGTGCCCGGAGGGGGCTCAAGCCCCATGAAGCTGCCGGGCCGTGTTGACCACCTCTTCCAAAAACGCCTTGCCGCTTCCGGGCTGGTCTCCAGAAAAGCGCAAGGCCAGATCGGCCACGGCCATGGCCAGCAAAAAGGCCATGTATTTCTTGTCAAGGCGGTGACGGTAGGTTTCAATCACCCGCATCAAGTCCCGGGCAGCGTCACTGTATAGCGTGCAGCGTTCCTGCCTGACCCGACGCGTCTCGGTGAGGTCAATCACGGTGTTCATGGGCTTCCTTTCCTTACGGATCCCATCCTACCCCGGGCTTTTTAAATGAACATCCTACTTGACCGATCGATAACGAAAGAAAACATTTCAAAAATGATTAAATCCTTGTACAGAGGGACATTCAGAGGTTTCAGGTTTGTAACAATTGGAAGGCGGTCTCCTCCAAATGGAGGAGAGGGTCTCTTGCCATGCCGCGGGAGGCAGGCGAAAAAGGGTGCCCCAGCCACGCGAGGGTCAAGTGGCGCGGGTTTTTGGGACACAGCGCGTTAGGGATTGAGTTTTTCCGGGGGCATGGCCGGCAAAGCCCGCTCCACCCCGGTGGTGCCAGGGGCAGCGCCTGGGGCCGGCCCCATTTTGCGAATGCGGTCAATCACCGTTTTTTGATCGCCCTGCACCTTGTACTCCTTGCGCAGCATTTCCGACTGCAGGCCAAAATGCACCCGCATGGTCGGCTGCCCGTTGGGTTCAATGCGGTTCAGCTTGTGCAGGCCGAAACCGAAATCCACAAACCCGCTTAAATACTGGCTAAGACGAAAGCGGAAACCGGTGCCGGCGGAAATGAGGAAGTTGTTGCGCGCGGCATTAACGCTGGCCGCCCGGCGTCCGTTGACGCTGAGATCCTGGAACACCTGGCCCACATCGGCAAAGAACACGCCCTGGATCCGCTCGGACAAATCCGCGCTGAGCAGACGGAGGCCCGGAATCGGCCAGCGCCACTCCGCGCTGAAGTTGTAGCCCTGATCCCCGGTCATCAGGCCCTCGGTATAGCCACGCACACTGTACTCGCCGCCAATCTGGAAGGTTTCCGCCGAGGGCAAGGCATCCGGGCTGAACTGGGCCGCGCTGCGCAGGATGACCAGGTTGTTTTTGGGCAGCACCACCAGGCGGGTCAGGAAGGCGTTGGCTTTCCAGAAGGCCCGGTTGGCGCCCAGCCAGTCCGCCCCGAAGTCGGTTTGCAGGCGCATAAAGGTGCGTCCCCAGCGATCGTATCGGCTGTAGGTAATGCCGGTAGTCAGGGAGCGGATGCTATCCAGAGAAACCCGCTGGTGATCCACGTTGGTCAGGATTTCCCGGAAGTTCATGGAGCCATCCCAGGTAAGGGAGCGGCTTTTGTTGAGGGGTTGGGTCAGAATAATGCTGTGGTTCTGGGCATAGCCTTCAATGCGGGGCTGCTCCCGACGCTCCAGGTCCACGTCCACGTAACCAAAGCTGAAGCCATAGCCCAGGGTGGTGCCCGACTTGTGCACCGGCAGGTTGTAGGACAGCGCAGCCACCTGGGTGCCCGTGGCCCCCATCCAGCGCACGCTCAGACGGTCTCCCAGGCCCAGCAGGCTATCGTTGGAAACTTCGATGCCATGGCGGAACATGCCGATAAACGGACGGCCCTGGTTGTCATAGGTGGCGGTCACCTGCCAGGGCTGGGTTTCCAGCACATCCAGGGTGACATCGGTTTGCCCGGTTTCCTCGCCCCGGCTCAACACGGCTTTCAGGCGGTAGGGCTGGTTCCGGTTAACGTTGTTCAGGTTGTTTTCCAGGTTGGGAATGCTGAGCAGCTCACCCGGCTCAAATTCAAGCTGATCCCGGATGACCCGGGCCCGGAAATACTTGTTGCCGTTCAGGATGATTTTGCCGATAGTGCCTTCCACAATGGCCACCCGCACCACGCCGTTCTCAATACTCTGGGGCGGCAGGTAAACCTGGGTGGTCATGTAGCCGGCATCCCGGTAGCGATCGGCAATGGCCTCGGTCAGGAGGCTGAGATCCTTGAGCGTGACCTTGCGGTTTTCGTAGGGCTTGACCAAGTCGTCAAGCTCCGCCTCGGAAAAGACGCTGTTGCCTTCCAGGGCAATATCGGAAACCTCGAATTGCACGCTTTCGTCCTGGGAAACGCCCGAGGCCGGCTCAGGCACTTCCAGCTGAACCTCCTCCGGGGTTTCGGCGGGCAGCATTTGCTTGGTGGCGGGCTTGGTTTCCTCAGTCGGTTCGGGGGTCACCAAGCCGGGGTTAACCTGGGTAGGGGCGCCAGGAACGGCCTGGGCCCAGACAGGAGCCACGGAAAGCAGCAGCACAAAAACAGTTGCCGATAACTGAATCGAAAATTGCTTGTTCAATGTCTCCAAACGCCTCCGCCACGCCATATCGCGGGAATCTTTTCCAACGCCAACGAATTCTCGTACTCATTCATTATAGACCAGTTATGAGCAATAAGCCGGATTTTGACCTCGAATTTACTTCATTTGGTCGGGGCGGAAAGGCCCTTCCTGTAGAGCTTTCCGGTATTCAGGGGTCAGCCGGCCCCCGTCAAACAAAACCACCCCGGGCAGCCCCGCTTTCTGAACGGCTTCTACCTGACCGACCAGATCAACCGGCGAAACCCGGTTGTAAAGGCCAAAAATACCCACGTACACCGGCACCTGGTTGGCGGTCATTTCGCGGAATTGCACGCTTTGCCGGTAGATGCCCTCCGGGGTGGGGGTCAGGCCGATGGGGGTGAGGGCCTGGACGCTTTTTTCGCGAACCCAGCGGGGCCAGTCTTGCAACTTAACCGCCAAATCGGGGTCGCTGGGAGGAAAGACCACGGCGGATACCACCAGGCCAGGGCGGACCGCCTGGGCTGTTTCGGAAATGTGTTTCACAAAAAGACTGATCTGCTCCTTGCGCCAGGCAACCCACTGGGGCCACAGGGGATCCTGGGGAGTTAAGTCCTTGGGATCGGTTTTTGTATCGGGCCTGGCGGGTTTGGGCGGGGGAAGCCCAGCCTTTTTAGCCGTCTCGGCTTGCCTGGCCTGCTCCTCTTTTCGCTGCTGGGCCACCAGGGCCTGAAACTGCTGGCGGGCCGTTTCGGTATAGCCCCAGGTGCTTTGCAAATAGGTGGGCTTATCCGGATGGGCGCTGGCGGGATAGCGGATGTAGTCGAGGTTCAGGCCGTCCACCGGGTAACGGCTGACCACCTCCAGGATCAGCTTCTCCAAAAACGCCCGCACCTCGGCATTGGCCGGATCCAGGAAGTAGTGGCCCGGCTCGATATTGGAGGGCACCGGCTGGGCATCCTTCCAATGGGCCCGCTGCACGTTGCGCCACTGGGGATACTTTTGCAGGATGGGGCCGAATTGCTCTATATTTTCACGGGCGTTGCCGGCAAAAAACACCTGCACCCAGGCATGCACCCGCAAGCCATGGCGATGGGCCTCATCAATCCATAGCGACAGCGGATCTGACTTCTCAAACTGGCCATGCTGGGAGGGCAAGCCGGCTTCCGCCATCACCTGGCTGGGATACAGGGTGCGCCCCTGGTAATACGTCTCCAGAAAGAGATCCCGGATGCCGGCGGCCTTGAGCTCGGAGACGGCCTGGGCGATGTCCTCGGGCTTTCGGCTGGTGGGCCGCAGCCAGACGCCCCGAAAGCCAGCCGGGTTCGGGATCACGGTACGGTAATAGGCCAGGGTGGCTTCATTTTCGCAATAATCCGCCAGCGAAACGATTTGCGGGGTCAAGGGCTGGTTCCGGTTTTGCGTCAGCTGGCCATAACAGGCCCGGGCATTTTCGGCATGGCGACGGGCTTCCGCATCCGTCCCCAGATCCCGGTCCTCGATACGGGCCAGGGCCTGGGCGACCTGGTTGATATAGACTTCCGGCGTATGGATCACCTGAAGGCGCTGGCTTGCCGTATCCAGCGCCACGCGGGCACCCGGGCGCACGACTTTCCGAATCCAGTTGGCCCCGTTGCCGTTACCGCTAACCACCCAGCCGTCCGGCGGGATGGGGGCGTTGGCATTCACCCAGCCGGTGACGGTATCACCTGACACAACCGCTTCCAGACCGGGCTCCCCGGTGCCGGTGCGGGCCCCGAAGGCCGGAGTATAAACCACCAGCTGGTGGCTCCCCCTGTAGCCTGGCTGTTGCGCCCCAGCGGGGTTTGTGGCCGCACTGGGATCAATGCTGTCCACCCGCATGCCAAACACGCTGCGAAAGCCGGAAGCCGGTTGCAAGATGCTGCTGCCCTCATCGGCTCGGACCGGGAGGCCCCACAGCCAGATGAACACCGCCAGCAGAACCGCCGTCGCGCCTCTGGGTGGAATGACTGCCTTCAGAACTGCGTCCATAGGCATACTAATGTATGCGATCAACCGCCCGGGTGGCAACTGGAAATTAGCGGTTGGCCGTTCCCGAATCCGGCTCCCCGGGCTGGGACGCGGCGCCCTGAATACCCCAGGGAGAGGTGATTAGCCACTCGTTCAGCAAATCAGCGGGAATGGGCTTGCACATATAGAAGCCCTGGGCCAAATCGCAACCCATCGAATGCAGGCGATCCAGGGTGAGGGCATCCTCCACCCCCTCAGCCACCACCGACATGCCCAGGCTCTTGCTGAGCAGGATGGTGGTTTTTACGATGGCCTCGTCATCCGGGTTGTTGTTCATTTCCCGAATGAAGGAATAGTCGATTTTCAGGGTGTTGATGGGCAGCTTTTTCAGGTAGCTGATGGAGGAGTTGCCGGTGCCGAAATCGTCAATGGAGATGGCAACGCCCATTTCACGAAGTCTCTCGGTAATCTGGGTAGCTTTCTGGATGTTCTTGATGATGACATCCTCGGTAATCTCCAGTTCCAGCAGGTGCGGGGGCATCTGGAACCGCTTGAGCAGGTAGGACAGCTCATCCGGGAAGTTGAGATCCTCGATGTTCTCGCCGGTGATGTTGACCGACAGCTTAATCTCGTAGCCGTTGCGGTACCACTCGGCAGCCTGGCGGATGGCCTTTTGCAGCACCAGCACGGTCAGGTGACGGATCAGGCCGTTTTGCTTGGCCAGGGGAATGAACACGCCAGGGGAAATAAAGCCTTTTTCCGGGTGAATCCAGCGGGCCAAGGCTTCTACGCCATTAATTTGCTTGGTGTTGCAATCAATCTTGGGCTGGTAATACACTTCCAGCTGCTTGTTACGGATGGCGTTACGCAGATCGCTGACGGTGCGCAGAGCATCACGGGTGTGCTCGTCGGTATTCTTGTCATACAGGGTGTAGCAGTTACGCTTCTCCTTGGAGCGATACAGGGAGATGTCCGCACGCCGCATCAGGGTTTCGGCATCGTCGCCATGATCCGGGAAGGTGGCGATACCCAGGCTGACGCCAACCGAGAATGGCAGCCCCTCAATGTAAATGGGATCTTCCAGCGCCTGAATCAATCGCTCCGCCACGGAAGTCAGGGAGAAATGCTCATCATCGCCGCAGTAGATGATAATGGCAAATTCATCCCCGCCCAACCGGGCGATGGTGTCGGAATCGCGCAGCACGTCCTTCAGGCGCAGGGTCACTTGCCGCAGCAGATCGTCGCCGGCGTGGTGCCCCAAGGTGTCGTTGACGGTTTTAAAGTGATCGAGATCCGCCATAATCAGGGAAAACTTGCGCTCTTCCCGTCGGCAAAACTTGATAGCCTGCTGGATACGGTCGGTAAACAGGCGCCGGTTGGGCAAATTGGTAAGCGTGTCGTACATGGCGTGGATTTGCAGCTGTCGCTTCAGGCGCATCCACTGTTCTTTGCTGATGATATACACCAGGGCGGTAAGCGAAAACAGGGTCCAGCCCAGCCATTGGAAGTCGATATAGTCGTGCAGCACCGTGTACTGGAAGTTCTCGTCCAGTGAGGAGATGAACCGGATGGCGCCGTTGACTTTTTCCGGGCTTTCCGTGGAAACCTGCTCGATTCTGCCGGCCTTGATTTGCGCCTGCTCATCCGGCGTCAAGTTATCCAGGGAGAACCCCGTCCAACTGACGAAGCTGTAAATCCCCGCGAACAAAAGCAGTGCTGCTATCCAGGCGAATATCTTGCTCATAATGCTGTGAATCGATCAAAACCTTTTTTTCTTGAGCAGGCATTTACAAAAATTCAACGCAAACACCCGTCAGCCCACTGACACAATGGCGGCCCCATTTCAAACCTTCGCGGCTGTCGCCTGGAAAGGCAGGGGCCTGGATTCACTCCCAAACCGACTTCGTTGGCAACGCAAACCGGCATACCCATCATACGGCAACCCTTGCCCCCAAAAGATCGTAGGCATGGAGGATTGCGGGAGCGAC
This sequence comes from uncultured Vampirovibrionales bacterium, assembly GCA_964390635.1. GTDB lineage: Bacteria > Cyanobacteriota > Vampirovibrionia > Vampirovibrionales > Vampirovibrionaceae > CAYMIG01. The sequence goes on from CAYMIG010000014.1 coordinate 27,908, forward strand.
TCAAAAAGCGGCTTCCAATTGTAAAGCAACTGCGGCTTTTCAGGCCTTCCCCAAAAACTGTTGGGCTGTCTTTAACTGACCTATGTTTAGTCCTTTGCCACTGCCTATTTTTTGTTACGAATGATTGAGATTTCTCATGGATTTGTTACAATGCACCTCAAGCTAATTTTAGGGTTCATCACTGTCTTGAGTGCGGCAGCCTGGGGGTATGGTTTCGGCTGTCGCAATTAGGGGGGTAAATCAGGCATGATTCATCATGATGTCTTGCATTTACAGCCGAGTTCAGTCAAGAAGCCTTGGCTGGAAAGGTCTAAGGCGCCCGTTCGGTTTTCCGCCAGCCTGCCGTCTCTTCGGACTATGGGCATGCCGACGGCGGATTGCTTTACACCCAGGTTCAGCGGCAAATCCCAGTCCAGATCCCTGCTTCAATCCCTGCGCCAGGCCGTGGTCAAACAGCCTCCACCCGTAAAAACACCCACCCAGCAAGACATTATGGTGGCCCACATCCTGGACAAGCTGAAGCAGGACGACACCATGAAGCTGGGCCGGGCCGATGAAAGACGGCTGCACTACCTGGTACGCCGCGTGGTGGCCAGCGGCACCTCGTTTGCTCCCGCCGAGCTGCTGGCGGCCATTGCCTACGACAACCGCTGGAACACCACGGCCACCGGCGGCCTGCTGGGCCTGCGGGAAAGCGCCGCCCACCGAATGGGCCTGACCGTCAACGACACCTTGGATGAGCGCCTCTCGCTGGACCAGAACCTCAAAAGCGCCGTGCAGTACCTGAGCTACATGCAGCACCGCTTTTTGGTGCAAGAGGACGCCCTGATGGCCTACCGGGCCGGCGAGGATCTGGTGAAGCGCTATATTTTAAAGCCCGCCAGCCTGACCCCGGAGGAGCAGCTGACCATTGCGGAAGCCCGTCAATTTGCCCGCCGGGTGGGGCGGCTGGCCCATGTGTTCACCCCCAAAACCCGCCCCGCCGAGCTAGCCCGCCTGGCCAAACGCATGGGGGATATTGACCCGGCCTTCAAGGACGCCGCTAAAAACAAGACTTTTATGGAGGAGCTGGAGCGCGCCTATGACGTGCTGAACAGCCCGAGCCGGGTGGATTTGCCGCTGCTGGCCTCGGTCAATTACTTTGCCAGCCAGCTGAAGGGTTCACAGGACGGTTCGCCCTCCCTCACCGAAATCGAAGAAAACCTGAACCGGATGAAAACGCTGCTTCGCAAGTTTGGAAACCGGGAAGTCTACGCCCTGATGGCGTTTCAGGTGGGCGAGGATCTGGTAAAAGAATACCTGCTGTCTCCGCAGCCGCTCAGCCGATACAAGCGCCAGCGTATCCAGAAGGCCAAGGACTTTGCCAACGCGGTCATCGACACCAGCACCCGGCTGCGCGAACAGGTGCCCGAGCTGCTGCAAGAGGTGGGCAGCCTGGATGCCTCCGGTGGCTCTCGCCGCTCGGTGGACAAGAAGGCTTACGACCTGGTCTTGCTGGCCGCGCTCACCGGCATCATCGCTACCATGGCCGTGAACCAGCTGGTTAAGCCGGTCTCCCCCTCAAGCAATCCCGCCCTGCCACCCGCCATGGTGCAGGTTGTCCCCGCAGCCCCCGCCAGCACCTATCAGGTCAACCCGGGTGATCCGCTTCTGGTTCCCCCTGCCTCGATTGCAATCGCGGATTCCTCCACGGCTCCCATGACGATTGTCACGCAGCCGTCCCCGCTGGAGCTGGTATCCGAAAACGTAAACCAGATGTCGCCGGCGCAAATCGACGGCACCATTGAGTACGTGGTGGTGCGGGGAGACACCCTGGGTGAAATCGCCACCCGGTTCAACACCACGGTGGACGCCATTATGCGGGCCAACGAAGGCCTGATTCTGGATGAGGACGAAATTGAGACGGGCTGGCACATCCTGATTCCGGTCACCCAGGGTTCCGGCTACCAGGTGCTGGTCTATCCGCCGCAGCCCCCAAGCGTCACGGAAGCCAACAACGGGGTCACCGTCCAGGCCCCCGAGGCATCCCAGGCCAATCCTTTCATCATGATGCCGGGGGCTCCCAGCCAGGAAATTCAGGTGGAAGCCGCCCCGGACAGCGTTACGGCGCCCGTCGCTCCCCAGGAAATTACCGTGGCGCCCGAAGCTGCCACACAGGCCGACCCGAGCCAGTCCATCCTGCCGGCCCAGACGGTGGAAAACCCAGCCACCGGGGGAGCACCGGCGGAAATCCCGGCCATGCAAATGGCCATCGTGGATCCCCTGCCCGCCTCCAGCCGGGAGCTGTTAAGCCGCAACGGCCTGGGCGGCAACAGCAATGCCGAAATCGCCGACAGCATCCTGGGACGATGGACTTCATACAACAGCACCGAGAATCCTTTCCCCGAAGAGCTGAAAGCCGCCCTTATCCCGGTGACTTTCCGCGACGCGGGGCAGGTTTCGGATATGGCCGCGCGCTACGGCATTCCCGAGGCGGCCATCTACGAGCTGAACGACATTACCCCCGAAAAAGTGTCCGGCGCCAGCGGCTATCTGCCGGTTCTCAGCATTTTCGTCCAGGATGCCGAATTGCAGCCGCCCCCGGCAGCCGAGGTTCAGCGGGCCCAGGTGGCTCCCATGGCCGGCAGCCAGTCCAATATTTCGGACATGGACACCCTGGTGGCCCCGCTGCCTTTCCAGGACTACCCCTACAACGCCAGCCTGCCCATCACCGAGTCCGATTTCAACCAGCTCAAGGCACTGGCGCAGCGCCAAAACGTGGATCCCCTGTGGCTGCTCTCCATCTTCCTGCATGAAACCGCCTATAACCCGACGGCGGATGGCCCCTACTTTAACCCCAACAAGGCCAACTCGGTAGGATGCGTGGGCTCCATCCAGTGGTGCGCGCCCAGCGAGCAGTGGAAAGGCGGGCTCACTTTCGCCGAGCAGCTTCCGCACATTGAAGAACGCATGGAGCACTGGTTCAAATCTTACCGGGCGCCACAAACCGCCGTGGATTACTACCTGATGGTCTTTACTCCTGCATACATCAACGAGACCGGCAATATTGGGGATCTCAACGGGGATTCCACCAAGCAGGCAGTCTATCGCAGCAATTCCGGGGCCGACCTGGACCGCGACGGAGACATCTCCGCCCTGGAGCTCCAGCGCCTGATTGCCGGGCGCTACGACACCATGCGGTCGATGTATCCCGAAAACCTGTCGCAGGCACCCGCCGAAACCGTGAGTGAGCCGGTGGCCAGCAGCGCCGATCCGGTGATCTCCGTGGTCGGCCCGTCAGGCACCATGGAAAACAACAACACGGTCAGCGTGGAACCCGCCTACAACACCCAAAACCCGGATGAGGCCACCATTATGCTGTCCCAGGGCCAGCAGACGCAAACGAGCATGTCCGCGGTGCCCGGCTTTCAGTCCTTGCCCTCATTCCAGTACTTCCCTCTCAGCGATTACGCCTCCACCGGCACCGGCTTTGCCGCGGGGGTGGGTTACCAGGCGGGTGGTCACACGGCCATCGACTTCTTTGAAAACCAGCGTAACGATGCGCCCGCCGAGTTCATCGCCCCGCTGCCCGGCAAAGTGGTGCACACCGGCGCGCTCTTCCTGGACAACGAAAACCATGACATTGGCCGGGGGAACGCCGTGGTGGTGGACGTAGGCGACATGCCCGACGGACGCGATATTTTCGTGGTGTATTCCCACGGCAACTTCCCGGACGGCATTTACGTAGAGCCCGGACAAACCGTGGAAGCCGGCCAGAGCCTGGGGCGGATGGGTGAGGACGGTTACGGCATCAACGGGGCCGGCGAGCACACCAAGATTCACCACCTGCATTTCGAAGTGGTGGTGGGCTCCTTCACGGGGGATTGGCAAAACCCCTTCGGGCCAGGCTCGGTCTTCGTGGATCCCGCGCCGTTTATGGCCGAGGCGCCCGATGCGCCGGAAAACTTCCTGCAATGGGTGCAAAACCAATATGGCACCCGGCAACCGGCGGAGATTAATCCCTCCACCCTGCCTACCCAGTAGGCTGGCTGCCGACGCGGGGGGGCAGGTAGTCCCGAAACCAGCCCGCCGCCAGATCGGCTACCCGTTCCAGGGCGCCGGGCTCTTCAAACAGGTGGCCGGCACCGGGAATCACCTCAAGGCGTTGCACCGTGCGGGAAGGCAGCAGGGCGCCAGCCCGGCGGTTCAGGGCCAGCACGTCGGGATCATGGCCGCCCACGATGAACAGGGTCGGGCAATGCAGCCCCGACAGGCTGCGCTCCGCCAAATCCGGACGCCCACCCCGGGACACAACCGCCTGGACGATTCCATGGCCTTCCTGGGCGGCAATCAACGCGGCGGCAGCCCCGGTACTGGCCCCAAAATAGCCAATGGACAAGTCTCGGGTCGCGGCGGCGCTGCGGGCCCAATCGGTGACCAGGCGCAATCGCTCGGCCAGCAGGGCAATATTGAACCGAAACGCCAGGGTCACGGCATCCTCGCGATCTTCCGGCTCGGTCAACAAGTCGGCCAACAGGGTAGCCAGCCCCGCCTGGTTGAGCCGGCTTGCCACAAAGCGGTTCCGCGGGCTGAACCGGCTGCTGCCGCTGCCATGCGCAAAAATAACCAGCCCCTGGCAGGCTTCAGGCAGCGTGAGATCGGCATTCAGGTGCCCCCGGCCCTGGGGCAAGCCGATGACCACCCCTTGAGGGGTGAAAAAGCCGGTACGACTCCCCATCATCCTTCCCTCCCTTCGGTCTGGCGTTCCGGTTGCTCCTGGAATGTGCCCAGCAAGCGGATCACTTCCTCATCGGAGGTCTGGTTGAAATGCTCGTACCACAAACTCACCGCCCGGAAATCGTCGGGGGCAACCAGGCAGAGGAGTTCATCCACCTCCGGGCGCAACATGGACACCGCCTGCGCGGATCCGACCGGGACGGCCAGGATAATGCGCCGTGGCTGCATATGGCGGACAGCGCCTATAGCCGCCATGGCCGTGGCCCCGGTCGCCAACCCGTCATCCACCAGAATGACCGTCCGCCCCGCAAGATTGGGAAAAGGACGGCGGCCCCGAAAGCGATGCTCCCGGCGCTCCAGCTCGCGACGCTCCACCGCCGCCACCCGCTCGATGTCGGATTGGCAAAGTCCCAGCAGTTGCACCACATCCGGGTTCAGGGTAATGCCCCCTGCCGGCCCGATGGCCCCAAAGGCCAGCTCCTCGTGTCCCGGCGCCCCCAGCTTGCGCACCACCAGCACATCCAGCGGGGCTTGCAGCTTGCGGGCAATCTCCGCCGCCACCGGAATGCCTCCCCGGGGCAGGCCCAGCACAATGGCATCCTCCCTGGCGTAGGGCAGCAGCCGCTCGCCCAACTGCCGTCCCGCATCCTGTCGATCCTTGAACATGGCTGCCTCCTTCCGCTACAAAGCCGAGGGGTAGGTTTCCGGCACCTCACCGGACTCCCAGGCGGTGGTGGTTTCCAGGGGCACCACGGCCCGGGTTTCATCCAGGTGGATGAAGGCGTCGAACTGCCGGGACAACTCCGCCCGAAAGTAATGGCTGTGGCGCTCGGTATGGGGGGCATATACCACCCCAATGGCCCGCTGCAACATGGGGTTGGCCAGCATTTCGGCCAGGGTAGCGTCTTGCCGGAAATCCAGCAGAAAGTTGGGGATACCGCACTGGTGGAACAACTGCTCATAGCTGCCGGGCAAGCCCCGCCGGACGTTGCGGCGCAGAGGCGGCTCCCCCCATTCCCGGGCGGCGGTTACCGTGCCGGTATACGTGGAAAACCCCAGGTTGAAGGCCCGGGAGCCGTATTTTTCGCGCACCAGCTGCCCGATGTTGACTTCCCCGTAGCGGCCCATTTCCGTGAAGCGGGCATCCCCCACGTGCGAGTTGTGGGCCCACACCACCACCCGGGCCGTCCCCCGGCGGCGGTTCAGGTAGTCGATGAGGATGTCCAGGGTTTCGGCCATATGCCGGTCCCTCAGGTTCCAGGAATCCACCCGCCCGTGGAACATGGCCCGGTAATAGGCCTCGGCGTTGCGGGCCACCCGGGCATTCTGCTCCGCGTCGAAAAAATCGTCCCCGCCCACGGGAGGCAGCCCCCGCAGATAGTCCGCTGCATGGCGGCGCAGGGACTCTAGCTGGGCCAGCACCTCCTCCTGGCAAGGCCCTTTGGCCTCCAGGTAAGAGGCCATGCCGTATTGCTGCATATCCTGGCCGTAGTGGTCGAAGCAGCCATAGCGCTGCCTGGCCTCCTTGGCGGCGGCGGGATCCACCCCCTCCAGATAGGCAATCACCGCATTGACCGAGGCATGAAAGCTGTACAGGTCCAGGCCGTAGAAGCCCACCTGATCGCGCTCTGGGCGGCTTTCGTTGTGGGCGCGCAGCCAGTCGATCAGCTCCAGCACGTCGGTGTTCCGCCACATCCAGGTAGGAAACCGCCGGAAGCCGTCCAGCGCCTCCACCGCGGAAAGGGTCTCCCCGCCGCCCAGCACGTAGCGGTTGGCCCGATAGGCGTCCGGCCAGTCCGCCTCCACGGCCACCGCGTTAAAGCCCTTTTCCAGGATAAGGCGGCGGGTCAGGAGGCTGCGCTCCCGGTAAAACTCGTGCGTGCCGTGGGTGGCCTCACCCAGCAGCACGATATCGGCATTGCCCAGGCTGTCCAGCAGACGGTTATAATTATCCGGCGCGCCATCCAGGGGCTGGGCGTGGTGGCTGATCCAGTCGATGCATCGGGCAATGGACAACTCGGCCATGGGCAACTCCTTTTTTGCGTTTCATTTTGCGCGCGCGGGGCCTGCCTGGCAATTCGCCTGCCGGCTATATGCGAACGGACGAGGTGTTTTTCCCCGGACGGCCTTGCCAAAAAGGCACCCGACAATCCGGGCGCCTGGAGCGGGCCTGGGGCATAGGGGCTAGGATTTGCGTCCCCCGCCGTGGCTGGCCTTGCCACCTTTGCGACCGATTTCGGCCATGTGTTCCCGGTTGCGGCTCACCGTCTCGCCGCCCTTGCGGGCAATTTCGCGCTGCTTCTTTTCATCCATCGCCGCAAAGCCCCGTTCGCCGGAACGCTGCCCTTTATTCGCCATCATGTGTCCTCCTCAAGCAGTGGGTGGTGCTGTCTGGATTGGGCGGGCAATGCATTGCAAAACCGGGCATTTCACCCGCCGGGATGTCTCTGATTATTCTGGAAAGCGCCTGCCTTGGGTATTAACCGCCGGGCTAGAATCGAAGGCGGTCATGGGCACCCTGCCTTGCCTGAAGGTGCTACGGGCGAACCCATCGCGGATTGGCACATTGGGGAATAGGGCCGAAGCCGCGCCATGGCAAAAGCGCGCACGTTTTTTGCATCAGCGGTTTTATTACAGCGGTTACTTCAACCAAGGGGAAAGAGATATGCCACAGGTTCAGTTTGGACATGGATTGCCACAGGCCGCCAAACCGTCGCAGGATGCGGTGCATTTTTGCGGTGCGCATTGCGTGCAGCACAATGCCAAGCCTTCGGCCACGCCCCAATTTGGCGGGGACACCGTGCACTTTTGCGGCTCCAATTGCGCCGAGCACGGCTAGGAGCCACACATAACCCTGAAACCGGGGTATCGACGGGGACTGTCGGCTGATTCGAGCGCCCGCCTGGCTAGGCAGGCGTATCGCCCTTGGAGTTCCGACCCAGGACACCCCGAATGTACAACTCATCCACCAGCACATGCACCAGCACGGCAGCGGGAATGGCCAACAACGCCCCACTGATGCCGGCCACCGTCACACCACACAGCACCGACAGCAGGACCCAGAAAGGGTTTAATGCCACGGCCTGGCTCATAATGCGGGGCACCAGCGCGAAGTTTTCCACCTGCTGCACCCCCAGGTAATACAAGGCCACCCACAGGGCCAGCATGGGCTCTTGGGCCAGCGCAATCAGCACACCCACCCCCATGGCCACCAGCGGGCCGATCAGCGGCACCACTTCCAGCATAAAGGACAAGGCGCCCAGCATAAAGGCATAACGGACGCCCAGCACGCTCATGCCTAGCCACACCAGGCTGCCGACCACCGCCATCAACAACAGTTGCCCCCGCACCCATCCCCCGATTTTTGCGGCGGTCTGCACCAGGATGCGCTCGGTCGTCTCCTGCCTGGGGGCGGGCACCAGCAGCATCACCAGGCGCTTGAAGTGATCCAGGTAGACCAGCAGGTAAAAGGTAAGCACTAGGACGGTCAGGATGCCCACCACGCCACTGGCCAGGCTAAACAGGTAGCTTAACGAGCTGATGAGCAGGTTCAAAGCGCTGGCCGCCAACCCGGAAACCTGCCGGGAGAAAACCACCGACAAACTGCCCAGCGGTTCTGGGAGAGCCTCCAGCCAGACGGCAATGCGCTGGTTATAGACAGGCAGCTGGGCAACAAATTGGCGGCCCTCCGAAAACAGCGCGTTGAGGGCCAAAAACGCCATGCCGCCGAACAGGACGATAAACAGCAGGTAAAAGCCCAGAATGCTGAGCGTGCTGGGAAAATGCCGCCGCCGCAACCAGGCCACCGGCGGATACAGCGCCGCCGCCAAAACCAGAGCAAACAATACCAGCACCACCACGTGGCCCGCCTGGATGAGAAACCAAAGCAGCAGGGCGACCACCAGAATAAACAGGATTGTCTGCCAGACCGGGCGTGGCAGCCCGGAAGACGCCGGTTGAGCCATCAACTTGCCCCTCCCCTTGCCAGGGCAAGTATAAGTCAAATCAGGCCCGGCGTTTATTCCCCGGGCGGGCATGCCGGCAGTCGTCGTAGGGCTGAGCAGTGGCCAAGGACTCATGTTTGGGCTATATAAACTGCTTACCGCACACAGTGGTCATCCATCGCCCGGAAACGTTTGCCATGTTACCCACCACCGCACCGACTGTTCCTGGGGGCAACCCCTTCAGACAACTGGAAATCCAGGCCCAGCCTGCCGAAACGCCCCCGGCCCGAAGGCGCGTTTTCCATCCCGCCTGGGCAGGCTTGGCTGTCGTGGCCCTGCTAGCCGCCCTGGCTTGCCTGGCTCCGCAATACCTGAAACCCGCCTCCCCGGCAAGCCTTCCGCCCGCCACGGCAGCCCCGCTGAAAACCGGAACCGTCTCATCCGCTTTCGGCCTGCGGGATGGGCGTCCCCACCAGGGCATCGACGTGGCGGCCCGAACCGGAACCCCCATTTATGCCTTCAAACCGGGCACGGTGGTGTTCAGCGGATGGGAATCGGGTTACGGTCGTTCCGTGGTGGTTGACCACGGCGACGGGCTGCAAAGCCGCTATGCCCACTGCGCCAAACTGCTGGTGCAGGCAGGCGATACGGTATCCACCGGCGTACCCATTGCCCGGGTTGGATCCACCGGCCACTCCACCGGGCCCCATCTGCACTTCGAGATTTTACGCCATGGACGCCCGCAGAATCCGGCATGGTTTATCGATTTCGACCGCCATCTGGCCTACGGCGCCCCCGCCCCGCAAGCTCGCCCTGCGTTCTGGCAGGCCCCCAGACTTCGCCTGCCGCACTGGCAGCCCAACGCCGGCACGGTATCGGTGCTGGCCCCGCGCAGCTTTGCCCACTAGACCGGGTGACGGGATCTGCTTTTGATGTTGATGAATTCCACGAACAGGGCAAACGTGAGGGAAAAGTAGATGTAGCCCTTGGGAATGTGGAACTCGAAGGCTTCCGCCACCAGCATGGTGCCTATCATCAGCAAAAAGCTGAGCGCCAGCACCTTGATGGAAGGATGGCGATCGATGAAACCGCCTATCCCGCCCGCCGCCACCATCATCAGGAGCATCGAAACCAGGATGGCCACCACCATAATGGCGATATGCGGCACCAGGCCCACTGCGGTGATAATGGAATCCAGCGAAAAGATCACGTCGATCAGCATGATTTGCAGGATGACCGACCGAAATGACACGGCCCGCAGCGGCTGGTCGGTCATCATGGCGTGCGGATCGCCTTCCACCTTGTCGTAGATTTCGGTGGCGCTTTTCCAGATAAGGAACAACCCGCCGGCCAGCAATACCAAGTCTTTGCCGGAAAACGACAGGCCCGCCACCGTAAACAGGGGCGCGGTCAGCCCGGTAAGCCACGACAGACACAGCAACAGGGCCAACCGGCCAAACAGGGCCATCCCCAACCCATACACGCGGGCCTTTTGACGGGCATCCTCCGGCAGTTTGCCCGCCAGAATGGAAATAAAAATAATGTTGTCGATACCCAGCACGATTTCCAGCAGTGTCAGGCTGAGCAGGCTGATGTAGGTTTGGGGATCGGTAAGCAGGGACAGCACTGGTTATTGCACTTTCAGCAGCTCGATGTCGAATTGGAGGGTGGCATTGGGGGGGATATCCGGCGGGGCACCCATTGCGCCATAGGCCATGTCCGGCGGAATAACCAGGGTTCGCTTGCCGCCTTCTTTCATGCCTTTAAAACCCTCGTCCCAGCCTTTAATCACCTCGCCGGCGCCCAAGCGAAAGGTGAAGGGCTCCTTGCGATCCAGCGAGCTGTCGAACTTCTTGCCGCCGGGATAGAGTGTGCCGGTGTAGTGCACGGTGATGGTATCGCCCGGCTTGGCCTCTTTGCCCGTACCGGGCTGGGTATCCTTGATTTGAAGCGTGGTGACGGGCTCCTGCGCCTGCTCCGCCGGGGCTGGCCGCGACGGCGGGGGCTGGACGGCTTCTGTCGACTCCTGGGGCGCCTGGGGTTCTACGGGAGCGGTTTCCTGCTTACAGCCGGCCAGGCCGAGCACCAGCATGGCCGCGGCCAGCAGCATGGTTGCACGCAAATTTTTCATGGCGTCGTTCCTCTCTGCACTCGGCAACAGTATAAAGCAAAAATTGTTGCGTTTGTTTTCAAGGACGCCCGGGGCCATGTTTGGACCACACCGGCATGTGGTACTTTAGCCGTGTATTCTGATTCGTTAACATGGCGGTCACGTTGGCTTGAATTCCAGCAAGAAAACGATGGCATGGTGACAGTTGGCAACCGATGACAAGACCCGCCCTTCCCGATGGCAACGCTTCCCTTTTAGCAATTCAGCCGGACAACGGATGGCCATGACGGCCAAATATTGGTAGGATTCTGGTATGGACGAACCTTTTAACGAGCCCGCAATCCTGAACGGCGTTTCGATGCTGGACACCGCATCCGTTGCCGAGCTGAAAGAAATGATCATGATGGGAACCGCCGAACGCTGGGAGGCCTTTGAGGCCTTGGAGCGCCATGCTTCCCCCGAGGCCGTGGAGGTGTTGATGGAGCTTTCCAGCTCGCCGGATCACACCATTCGCAGGGCGGCGGTCTCGTCGCTGGCCCAGCATCCCGGTGCCCGGCAGCATGCCGACCTTCTACGGGCCTATCTGCTGGATTCCTCGCCCTACGTGGTGCGGGCCGCCTGCCATGCCCTGGCCGAGCTGGGCGTGGATGATGCCCATGACTCCATTTTGGATTTGGTGCAGGCTAAAGATCCTGCCACCCGAGAGGTGGCCGTGCGGGCGCTGCGCAATATCTGGCGCCAACAGGACTTCGATCAAATCTTCCAGCTCTCTACCTCGGACAGCAACGAGACGGTCCGAAAGGAAGCAGCCTGGACGCTCCGCCACGTGTGTGACGGCGTTACCTGGAAACGGCTTTTTGACGCCTGGTGGCGGGATACCAACCCACGCCACCGGGTATGGGCCTGCGAGCTGGCGGCCTCCTTTGGCGATGCCGGCCACATTCAAGAACTGGAAAAGCTGATGGGCGACAGCAACAACCACGTGCGAAAAGCTGCCCAGGAAGCCATGCTGAACATCACCGAGTGCCATACCCGCTAGGGCCGGCAGGCACTAGGACTGCATCCAGGGTTCCAGCGAGGTCTTCAGCAGCCGGTTGGTAAAGTTGCTGATGGTTTTAAGCGCCACCAGGCCGATGATTTCCACCAGTTGCTGATCGGTGACTCCCTTGTCGTTGTATGCTTTGCGCTGCGCGGCGGACAGGGCTCCCCGGGTGGCCATCAGGTCACGGGTGGCTTCCACCAGGGCTTGCAGGCGGGCTTCCGGGATTTCCCCCTGGACGGCCAGTTGTTGCAGGTGGGGGAACCCCCCCATGGCCAGGCTGGCCCCATGCGCCGGCACGCAATAGTGGCAGCTGTTTTCCTGGGAGGCTACCATTTGCACCACATCCTGCTCAACGGCAGTCAGCGAAGCCTGGCCCATCAGTTCGCGGCCTTGCAAATAAAGCCGGGCGGTGGCTGGGGCGGTCAGCAGGCTTTCCACCACGTTGGGCACCATGCCCCATCTGGCCCGGACGTCGGCGCGGATGGCTTCGCGCTGGGTGCCCAGGTCGCCCTGGCTGGGGGTAAACTGATCGCCGCCCTCCCCAAAGCGGATTCCGACGGCAAATTTTGCCGGTTGAAGCGTGGAAGGCGCAACAGAAGGGATGAAATGCCGCAGGGGCATAGTACTCAGCATGGACAGGCTCCTACTCAGGTGACTACTGCATGCAAGTCCGGCCCATGGCGCAAATTGCCTGGCGTTTTTAACGGACACCCGGCGTGGGCAGGTTTTTGGATTCCCTGGCACGGCTTTCCTCAAACAGGCGGGCCAGCCGGTTGGATTCCACCGGCGAGAGATAATCACGCACGCGCCCCAGCAAGCCATTGCGCTCAACCTGGAAATGCACGCGGATACGATCGTTCAACAGGCTGAGCAGCTCCGGCAGTTCGGAACGCTCGCGGGGATTGATGCGCTCCACGATGTCCAGCAGCTCCTCGTGGTCGGCCTCACAAACCCGCAGCACCTCATTGGGCACGTCCAGCTTCCGCAGTTCGGGCAGCAAAGCGCGATCGAGACACAGCACGTGCAGCCGGATCTCGTTGCAGGCGTTGGACACCTCAATGAAATCCACCCCGTCGCGACGGCTCAATTCCTCTACCTCGCGGCCAATGGCCACGGCTTGCTCCCTTAAAATCTCTACAATATCCATTCGGCTGTCTCCTTTACGCTTATTTTGACTGGTTTGTAGGCGCAGGCCCGGCCTGCAGTTCCTTGAGCACCTGGGCGGCCTGCTGGTTGTTGCCGCCGCTGAAAAACAGATCCGCGCTGCGGTGGTAATCGCGTACGCTTTCCGCCGTGTTGCCGGTCAGTTGCAAGGCCTTGGCCCGCAGATAGTAGGCCCGTGGCGAGTCCGGGTTCAGGCTGATGGCGGTATTGCCATCTGACAAGGCTTCCGTGAATTTGCCCTGCTGTAAAAAGACGTTGCCCCTCAGGATGTAGCCATCCGCGCGGCGGGGTTCCAGGCGAATGACGTTCTGGGCATCGGCCAGGGCCTCCTGCGGCTTGCCCATGCCCAGGTAGGTCGCCCCCCGCACCAAATAGGGCTCCGGCTGCTCGGAATCCAGGGCGATGGCTTGCTGCGAGTCTTTTAGCGCCTGCTCCGCATCTCCCTGCATGTAGTGGGCCGCCCCCCGGATGGCCAGCACCCGGGGGTTATCCGGCTTCAGGCGCAGGGCTTCGTTGCTTAGGCGAATGGCCTCGCCCGGGTTTTGCAGGTACAGGTTGGCGGCGGCGCTAAGGGCGTAGCCTCCCGGCGCATTGGGGTTGATATCCATCACGGTACGGCCTTGATCCAGGGCGCTGTAATACTGCCCCGAGCGCAAAAAAGCGAGCCCCTCCATCAGGTGAAGCTCCAGGGCGTTGGGGTTCTCCTTCAGCGCCGCCTGGCTCTGCTCCAGGGCTTTCTGGTAATTGCCGGTATCCAGGGCGTCAATGACCACCTGCAACTGGGTAGTAAAGTCGGAAGGAGGCGGCTGCGGCGGCGTGATTTGCTGGGGCCCCCACTGGACAAGCCCCTCGGTGCCGGGGCCCTGGATGTCCTGGGGCGTCACGGGCCGAAACAGGTAAGGCTGGCTGCGTTGCAAATCCCAGTAGCGCATTTGCCAGCCCAGCACCGCCCCCGGATTGACCTGCCCCAGCTGGGCCCGCGCCTCCCACGATTCGGTGGGCCAACCCAGGCAACCCAAAACCAACAACAACAGGACCGCTTTTTTCATCAACACCTCCCCTTGGATAGCTCCCAGCATCCTAGGCGTTTTACGGCGGCAAAACCATTCACCGAACGGGCAATTGCGGGCCAGCCCGGTTGTAAGACGCACCGCCCTGGGTTTCATCCGGCGCCTCGCCGTACCAGGTGTTCCGTAGCACGGTCAGGCGGGCCATCTCCGCCTCGTGATCCCGGATCATCTGCTCAATGAGCGTGCGGAGCTCGGGGCGACGGGCCTGCTTCAGCACCTGTCGCAGCAGCCCGATGGTGTAGTGGTCATGCCGGATCAACACCTCCAGGGTGGCGCAGTCCATTTCGGGTAGCCCGTCTTCGTTCAGCTGCATCCCCGGGGAGCACTCATCGGCCCGCTCCATTTCCGTCCGATCCTGGGCAAACGCCGCTGCCGGGGCCATCGCCAGCCCCAGGGTCAACGCCCACAGCAAGCAGCGGGCAGGACGGGGCCTTATGGCAAGGAACCCGCCTAGCACATTTCCGCCTTGGTGACGGCCAGTTTGCGCTCCACCACATCCACGGCCCGGGCCATGGAGGCCTCCCGGTCCCGGCGCTCGTCAATGCGGATGGTGCTGATGACCCGGGGCGCCCCTTGGAAGAAGGGGGCCGCATGCATTTTTTGCAGCACCGCAAACACGGTTTCCGCCGGCCCTTCCAGAGTGGTTCCCATGGGGTTGATGCGGTAGCGCAGGTCGGCTCCGGCGGCAATGGCCTGCTTCAGCACGCGCTCGGCGGCCACAATGTAATCGCTCTCATCGGGGGACTGGGTTCCGATTGGATCGATGGCAATCTCGGCAATGGCTGTGTTCATGCGAATTCTCCTGGTCGGGTCGCTGGAACGTATAGCCTGCCCTAAAACGGCTCCGGGTTAAATTAGCTGACCGGGCAATGGGCCGGATTAATAAGGCTGGCAATGGCCGTCGCAGCCCACCGGCATACAATAAAACATGTGAGAATCGGCAAAGGGAAAGCAGGGCCGCATGAACATCTTGATTCCGGTGGATGGCTCGGATTCCGCACTCTGGACCATCCGGCAGGCGGGAAAATTTCTGAACCGGCAGGAATCGGCAATTTACCTGTTCATGGTCCTGGTGCCGGTGCCGGCGGAACTCCCCTGGGCCCTGTGCAACCCGGAGGACGAACCTGCGGTGCGGGGCTTGCTGGAGGAGGCCCGCCAGCAGGCGCAACAAGCCGGGCTGCGGGTCATTAGCACGGAGTACCGCATTTTTCATGAGCCGGCTTCCGCCATTTGCGAATATGCCACCCAAAAGGACCTGGACCTGATAGTCATCGGCTCGCACGGATACCACGGGCTAAGCCGCTTTCTGATGGGCAGCGTCAGCGAACGGGTCTTTCGCCAGGCCCGCCAGCCGGTCATCATCGTGCGTAACGACAAGGAGCACACCGTGGAAATAAGCCATTTCGACCGGACCGGGTTGGTACAAGCCCCATCGGGAGGACGCCATGCGCATTCATGACCTGATGAGGCCCCAGGTGATCACCATCGCGCCGGAGGCCTCCATGGCCGAGGCATTTTCCCTGATGAGCCGGCACGACCTGCATCACCTGGTGGTGACCGAAGGCTCGCAGGTTCTGGGCGTGCTGGCCGCCTCGGACGTGGCCAGCCTGGATCGCCGCGAGCTGCCCCTGTTACCGGTGAGGGACTGCATGAGCCGCCATGTGGTGACGGTATCCCCGGACACCTCCCTGAAGCATGCCGCTGAATTGATGCAACGCCATCATTTTGAGTGCCTGCCGGTTTGCCAGGGAGGCGAACTGGTTGGCATTGTCACCATCGACGATCTGCTGGCCGTCTTTTGCCGGGATATCGAGCACATGGATCAGGGAGCCCCCGACTGGTGCGCCCTCAAGGATCGCCCCGTGCGCTGGCGAATCCACCCCCTGGATTGAGCCGGGCAGCGGGTGGCTTACGGCATCTGGTTTCTCGGGCCGAAATGGCGTATGCTGGTGCCGGGAGGATCGACCGTTCCACAAGACTGCCTGGCCGGGATAAACACGCCATGACAAAGCCGCCCCCAACCCAGACCGATGCGACGCGCCTGAACCCCCTGCGCGAGCTGGCCAGGCTGGGGCTGGATGATCTGCTGCAACGACTGGGCAGCACCCCGGAGGGACTTGGCACCAGCCTTGCCTCGGAACGCCTGGCCCGGACAGGCCCCAACGAGGTTGCCCGTCGCAAGCCGCAACCCTGGTGGCGACAACTACTGCTTACCTTTCATAGCCCCTTCAATTACCTGCTGCTGTTGCTGGGCGCGGTTTCCTATGTAAGCGGCAACCGGTTCTCGGCGGTGATGATTGCGGTCATGATCCTGCTCAGCGTAGGGTTGCGCTTTTTGCAGGAGCGCCGTTCCAGCCGGGCGGCGGAGCGGCTGCAGGCCATGGTCTCCAACCAGGTGTGCGTATTCCGGGACGGAACGCCCCGGGAGGTTTCCCTGGCGGAAATCGTTCCGGGCGATGTGGTGCAGCTCAGCGCGGGCGACCTGGTGCCCGCCGATATCCGGCTGCTGGAGTCCAAAAACCTGCACCTAAACCAATCGGCGCTCACCGGCGAGGCCTTTCCGGTGGAAAAAAGCGCGGGCGCCCAGCCGATGCCTTCCGAAGAACCGGTGGACTACGGCAACCTGTGCTTTATGGGCACCAGCGTGCTGTCCGGCACGGGGCGGGCGGTGGTGCTGGCCACCGGCGATCAGACCTATTTCGGCAACCTGGCCACCAAGGTGGTGGCCGAGGAACCTCCCACCGCTTTCGAGACCGGGCTGAACGCCCTCAGCTGGCTATTAATCCGGTTTATCCTCAGCATGGTTTTCATCATCCTGCTCATCAACGGCTTTACCAAGGGGGACTGGCTGGTGGCTTTCCTGTTCGCCCTCTCGGTGGGGGTCGGGCTGACGCCTGAGCTGCTGCCCATGGTGGTGACCACCAATTTATCGCGGGGGGCGCTAACGCTTTCGGCCCGAAAGGTGATTGTAAAGCGCCTATCATCCATCCAGAACCTCGGCGCCATGGACATTTTATGCACCGATAAAACCGGCACGCTGACCCGCAACGAAGTCATCCTGTACCAGCACCTGGATTTGCACGGGCGCGAAAGCCTGACGGTGCTCAAGGCGGCGTACCTGAACAGCCACTTCCAGACCGGGCTGAAAAACCTGCTGGATGAGGCCATTTTGAAACATGCGGTGGAAGACGACGGCCTGCAGGTTGAGCCGGATTACCACAAGGTGGACGAGATTCCCTTCGATTTTGAACGGCGGCGCCTGTCGGTTATTCTGCGCCGGGGCGAGACCCAGACCCTTTTCTGCAAGGGGGCGGTGGAAGAGACCATGGCCGTATGCACCCGGTTTCACGACAAGGGCAAGGATTTCCCAATGACCCCGCAAATGGCCCGCCTGGCCCAGCAGGAGGTGGAGCGCCTGAACGAGGACGGTTTCCGGGTGGTGGCCATTGCCACCCGGTCTTTGCCGGTGGAAGAGAAGCGTTACACACTGGATGACGAAAACGACCTGACACTGCTGGGCTTCATCGCCTTTCTGGACCCGCCCAAGGAAAGCACCGCCGAAGCCGTGCGCAGCCTGTCTCAGCTGGGTATCGAGCTGAAAATCCTGACCGGGGACTCTCCCCTGGTGACCCAGAAAATTTGCCGCACCGTCAATTTACCGGTCCATGGCATGCTGACCGGCCCGGAAATCGACGCGCTCAACGATGAGGCGCTGGCGGCCCGGGCCGAGCAAACCACGCTATTTGCCAAGCTGACCCCGGATCACAAGCAACGCATCATCCGGGCCCTCAGGCAAAACCACGTGGTGGGCTTCCTGGGGGACGGCATCAACGACTCGCCCGCCCTGAAAGCGGCAGATATCGGGCTGTCGGTCAATAACGCCGTGGATATCGCCAAGGAATCCGCCGACATGATCCTGCTGGAGCAAAACCTGCTGGTGCTGCGGGATGGCGTGGTGGAAGGGCGCAAGGTGTTTGGCAACCTGGTTAAATACATCCGCATGACCACCAGCTCCAATTTCGGCAACGTACTGAGCATGCTGGGCGCCAGCTTTATTTTGCCGTTTCTGCCCATGAAGCCCATCCACATCCTGACCCAGAACCTGCTCTACGATTTTTCGCAAACCGCCATTCCCTTTGACCGCGTGGACGAGGATTTCCTGAAAGCCCCGCATCCCTGGAAAATCAGCAACATCGAGCGGTTTATGTTGGTTTTCGGCCCGGTCAGCTCGCTGTTCGATTACGCGTTGTTTGCCATCATGTGGTTTGTGTTTGGCGCCAACACGCCCGCAAAACAGTCACTGTTCCAGGCCGGCTGGTTTATTGAAGGGTTGCTCTCGCAGGTATTCATCGTGCACATGATTCGCACCCGCCAGATCCCCTTTCTGCAAAGCTGGCCGGCACCACAATTGCTGCTGACCTCGGTCATCATCATGAGCATTGGCATTGCCCTGCCCTATTCTCCCCTGGCCATACCCATGGGCTTTGAGGCACCGCCGCCGGCCTACTTTGGCTGGCTGTTGGCCATCCTGGTAGCCTATTTCCTGCTGACCCAGTTGGTCAAGCGGTGGTTTATCACAAAGTACGGCTATGATTGACGCGGCGGTAAATTACGTACTGACCCTCTCCCGCAAGATGGGACAGGACGATTGCACCGGGCTGGCCGGGGAGATGGCCTACAACCTCATCCTGTCCATGATTCCCATGATTATTTTCCTCACCTCGCTGGCCGGCCTGGCAGGAGGCCAACAGGAGGTGTTTCCCCTGGCCATGGACTTTATCCGCCGCCTGGCGCCGGCCCATACCACCGGCCTGCTGCTGGATACTTTCCAGGCCATCGTGCATGGCAGCTCCGCCGGACTGACCGTCATTGGGCTGCTGGGCTCGCTTTGGTCGGCCTCCGGGGTGGGCGGGGTGATTATCAAGGGCTTGCAGCGCGCCTTTGGCCTGGAGGGGCGGAAATTTCCCTTCTGGTACAGCTACTGGCTGTCATTGCTGATTGTGCTATCGCTGGGCGGGCTGCTGATTGTGGCAACCTACCTCATCCTGTTCGGGGATTTCCTGCTGCGCTGGCTGACGGCGCGGCTGCACCTGCAGGCCGACATGCTGCTTCTGCTTTCGCTGGTGCGGTGGGGAGTGGCCATTGTGGGCTTGCACGGGGCCACGGCGTTCATTTACGGGCTGGTGCTGCGTCCCCGAGCTGGACGGCTGGCCTGGCGAACGGTCTACACGGGCTCCTGGTTTTTTGTGTTGGGATGGCTGGTGCTATCCCTGCTGTTCAGCCTGTATATCGATCGCCTGCACCAGTTCAACCCGGTTTACGGGGCGATGGGCGTGGTCATCCTGCTGGTGACGTGGCTGTATTATTCTTCCCTGGTGTTTTTCATCGGCGGGGAAATGACCGCGCTGAGGGCAATGTCCCAAACGGCAGGCACGGGACGCGCCTGAGGCTTGCCTCAAACATGGTTTGCCGAACCAGCCGGAAGCCATCCACTTTCGACGGCGGCCTTGAAATCTTGCAGGCAGTCCTGCATAAACGTATCGCCGCTTTCCAGCACATCCGCAGCCAGCCTCGACATGCTGCCGTTATAGGGCGAATGCCAGAAGGACACCTGCCACTCAATCAGGGTAAACTGGTTCAAACTGTCCCGGGAAAACAGCACCGAACTTTGGGCGCAAATATCTTTGAGATCGGTGGAGATGGTGCAAAAAAAATGGTTGGGAATATCGAGGGTGACGGTATTTTCCACCTGGTAACATTTTCCTCCGGGGCCGCTCAGGAGCCATTGTTTGATCTGGGACTTGGGCAGGATATCCTGCCTGAACAGTTCCATGCGCCGCTCAATATCGACTGCGTCCGTAATTTCGGACGGGGCATTGTCAATGGGCTTGTAGCGCATCCCCAGCACCCGGTGCATGATTCGGGGCAGATTTACGGAATCCACCCACGTCCTGTAACAGACATCCACCGGGGCATTGATGGCCACCCTGTGTGTCAACTGATGAAGCCCAGAAGCCAAGGTTTTCATGAAAATTTCCCTGCCCTCTGCTGATATCCCACATGGAGGTTACACACCCCTCATTTTAGGCTCTGAAGTTTGGTTAAAGCAAGCACAGCCAGGCTTTCATGGACTATCACCGATGTCTTTATTCCGAGTCCCAAGCCCTGCCGCCGTCATTCAATGCCCGCAGCGGGCTCGCCGTACCGGAATACGGGAAAGCCCTTGTGGCTCTTCCGCTTTTAGGCTTTAATCTGGGGAAGGAGCGATGCCGATTTCAGGCACACGGTTGCAGGCTGAAGCGCTGTCGCCGCAGAATAGTCCTTGACGCCATGTTGGCCCGGTTCGGGCTTTTACAGGGAGCACCCAACGCCATGATCATGCTGGATGCCACTTCAAGCGTTATCCTGGGGGTTTGTCTCAGCGCAGCCTGCGGGTTCCGGGTCTTTCTGCCCGCGCTGGTACTGTCAACCGCCGCGCTGTACTTTGGGGTGCCGCTGCCGGGAGACCTGGCCATTTTAAACAACCAGACCGCCTTTGTGGTGCTGCTGGCCGCCACGCTGTTTGAGATTGGCGCCTACTACGTGCCCTGGCTGGACAACATCCTGGATCACATTGCCACGCCGGTGGCCGTTGTTGCCGGTACACTGCTGACCTATTCCTTCCTCATCCCGGATACCGACCCGGTGCTGCGCTGGGGGATCGCCCTGATTGTGGGTGGCGGCGCGGCGGGGGCGGTACAGGCCACCACCAACATCACGCGGCTCAGCTCCTCCGCGCTGACCTTTGGCCTGGCCAACCCGGTAATTGCCACCATCGAAAACGTCATGGCCCTGGCCCTTTCGGTGATGACCGTGGCCTTCCCGGTGCTGGCCGCCCTGATGCTGGGGGTGGTGGGTTTTGTGGTGGTGTTTATCGTGCTCAAGCTGCTGGATCAGCGCAAGCAAAAGTCATCGCCGCCGGTCGAGCCACCGGGAGACTAGGGTGCAATGGAGTTTTGGCGGCGCAGGATTCGCTCAATGGCCTCGCGGTCGGTTGTGGTGATGCCGTTTTTAGGGGCTTTCTCGCTCAGGTTGGGGAATGGGGGCTCCTTGGCCAGTTGCCCGGACACGGAGGTGTCGTACAGCGGGTCCATATAAGCGGTCTTGCCCAGCTTGGACATGGCCAGCATAATCTCGCGGGTCATCTGCCGGGACACCGCCGCAAAGGCCTGCTGGCTATCGCTGTCGGCAAACACCGAGGGCGTCACGTTGTAGAACTTGTCTGTCTTGATGGATTTATTCCAGCTCCAGCTCCAGGTGCGGTGCATTTCGGGATCTTCGGTGTTAAACACCTGTAGGCGGCTGCGAATGTGGTACTTGGTGTGGGAGGGCACGGCATCCGTCAGCCAGGCGTTCGTCCGATCCCAGGCCCCGGCGGGATCTGCGGCATGATTAAGGTCAAGATCGGCTTCCACGAATACCACCCGGGTAATGGGGCGATCCTGCGAAGACAGCTGCTTGAGCATGTAATCCATGGCGGCGGGCTCAGGGCGGCCGGCCTGCACGTAATAGCGCATCACCTTGTCGTAAATGTGCCCCAGCCCCCGCATTTTAAGCTCATCCACGGTATACACCGGATGGTAAATCTTGGTGCCGGCGGCCTGGTTTTCCATGCCCTGGGCAATTTCCCGGGCAAAAAGCACCGGCAAATCACTGAAAGCCCGCTCGCTGCCGGTTTTAATCACCGGAAAAATGGCAATGGCAGGCACCGGCGAATAGCTGATGGGCTTGATATGCTTTTTGGTTTTCTTATTGACCCCATCATCACTGGCTACCGCGGACTGCTCAGGTGCCTCAGGCTGTTCTTCTGCCGCAGGCGGAACGGGGGTATCCAGTTCCACGGCGGCATGCTCCGCCGGGGCGGGTGCCGGCTGGGCAGCGGACTCGGGGGGCGGGGTTTGGGCAGGGGCGGCAGCCTGATCGGGCTGGCTCGGTGCCACCGCAGGCACTGTCTCGGGTTGCTTTTCGGCAGCCTGGGGCTGGGCAGGCTTGGCATGCTTGGCCGTGGCCGGTTTGGCGCTTTTCCCGGCGGCTGGCTTTTGCGGCGATACCGCCTGGCTGGGCTTTTTCCCGGCGGGTTTGGCAGGGGGCTGGGGGCCGATTTCCTGGGAGGGAGGGGCCGCTTTCGGCAGTTCCAGGGTCATTTCCGGGTCGGCGGGCTTAAGGGGCAGGGGCTCATCCAGGCGCGCGTTGTCGATGATGGCGCTGACAGGGGTCAATACTTGGGGATAGGGGGTGGTCATCTCCAGCGAGGGCATATCATCGGCAAAAGCAAGGCTTGCAGCCAGCATCACCAGGCAGGATACCGACAGGGAACTCGCAAGCAGCTTTTTCAGAACCATCGTTTGCACCCTCATTTGGATCATCTCCCACTCCTTGATTATGATGAACGTCCGACAGAAAATAATCGGGTGATTGGTTGATTTCTTGAACGATGATTGAACGCTACTCCCTGCCGGAAATGTCGGCCCTCTGGACGAGAGAGGCCCTGTTCCAGACATGGCTGGAGGTGGAAATCGCCGTGGTGGCGGTGCAGGAAGAACTGGGCTACATTCCCAGGGGAGTTGCCGCTGATGTGGAAAGCAAGGCCCGCTTCGATATCGCCCGCATAGATGAGATTGAGGCCGAGGTGCGCCACGACGTCATCGCCTTCCTCACCTGTGTGGCCGAGCATGTGGGCGAGAACTCCCGCTTTGTGCATCTGGGCATGACCAGTTCAGACCTCATCGATACGGCGCTAGCCTTGCAAATTCAGCGGGCGGGCCAACTCATCCAGCAAAAGCTTTCCGAACTCATCGAGACGGTTCGCCAGCGGGCCGTGGAACACCGGGACACAGTCATGGTGGGCCGCTCCCATGGCATCCACGGCGAGCCCATCACCTTTGGACTGAAGCTGCTGAACTGGCTGGACGAGCTGGAACGGCAGCAAAAGCGCCTGGCAGACGCCCTGGAGGAGAACCGCGTGGGACAGGTGAGCGGTGCCATGGGCAGCTACTCCAATATTGCCCCCCGGGTAGAGGAGGAAACCTGCAAACGGCTGGGCCTGAAACCGGCCCGAACCTCCACGCAAGTGATTTCCCGGGATATCCATGCCCAGTTCTTCCTGGCCCTGGCCTCGCTGGGCACCAGCATCGAAAAATTCAGCGTGGAAATCCGCGGCTTGCAGAAGACCGACATTTTAGAAGTGGAAGAAGGCTTTGCCAAGGGGCAGAAAGGCTCTTCGGCCATGCCGCACAAGCGCAACCCGGTAAGCTCCGAGAATCTGACCGGCCTGGCCCGCATGCTGCGCTCGTATGCCATCCCGGCCATGGAAAACGTGGTGCTCTGGCACGAGCGCGACATCAGCCACAGCTCCGTGGAGCGGGTGATTTTTCCGGATGCCTGCATCCTTGCCCACTACATGCTGAACCGCTTTAACACGGTCATGCGGGATCTGGTGGTGCATGCCGACAACATGCGGCGCAACATGAACCGCTTTGGCGGCATCATCTTTTCCCAGCGGGTGCTGCTGAGACTGATTGACAAGGGGGTCAGCCGGGAAGATGCCTATCGTCTGGTGCAGCGCAATGCCCATGCCGCCTGGAATACCCCCGAAGGCGACTTTTGCGCCAACCTAAAAAACGATTCGGAAGTCACCGCAATGCTTTCCCCGGACGAGATTGACGCCTGCCTGGATGTCGGGGATTATCTGAAACAGGTGCCGGCGGTTTTCGCCCGGTTTGGGCTGTAGCCGAAATCCCCGACCTGCTCGGGCACGGGCGGCCATGCGGCAGGGCAATGCCGACCCCGTTTTTGTTATACGATCATGCCACGGAGCATTGGCCCCAAGGCACGAGGCAGGAAAGCGCAAACAGGAAAACGGAAATGAACCAATACTACACCCTGGTATTCGACTGGCAGTGGGCCGCCCCCCTGCTGCTCATCCTGGGCGGGCTGATCATCGGCATCATGGTGGAGCGCACCCTCATCGCCGCGCTGCAAAAGGCCATTGACGCCTCCGATCTAGACCTGAGCGACCGGGTGGGGAACCTGTTCCAGGGGGTTATCTTCTGGCTGTTCACCCTGGGCGGCCTGTACATGGCCTCTTACAGCCTGTCATTCATGGGGGAGGCTCTGCTGGCCCCGCTCCGGCGGCTGCTGTTCATCCTGTCCATGCTCATCACCATCCGCCTGATCAGCAATGTGGCACTGGCCTTCGTGCGATTCTACATGAGCCGCCACGAAAGCCTGAAAGCGCTTCCCAACACGTCCATCCTTGAAAACATCGTGCGGGTTGCGGTTTACATTGTGGGCCTGCTGGTATTGCTGCAATCGGTGGGGGTGTCCGTCATTCCCATCCTGACCGCCCTGGGCGTTGGGGGCTTGGCCATCTCGCTGGCCTTGCAGGACACCCTGGCCAACATTTTCGCCGGCATCAACATGCTGCTGGCCCGCCAAATCAAGATTGGGGACTTTGTAAAGCTGGAAGGGGGCTACGAGGGAACCATTGAGGATATCAGCTGGCGCAACACCAGTATTCGCATGCTGAACAACAACATTATCATTGTGCCCAACAGCAAGATGGCCTCCAGCATCATTACCAACTGCACCCTGCCGCTGCCGGAGATGTCCCTGACCCTGGAGGCGGCGGTTTCCTACGACAGCAACCTGGCAGAGGTTGAGCGCATCAGCATTGAAGTGGCCAAGGAAGTCCTGACCACCACGGAAGGGGCCATTCCAGATTTTGAGCCGTTCGTGCGCTTCCACACCCTTGGCGAATCCAGCGTGAATTTCTCGATTATCCTGCGAGTGCAGAACCTGACCGACCAGTTTCTGGTGAAACACGAGTTCTACAAGCGGCTGCATGCCCGCTACCAGCGGGAAGGCATCGAGATTCCCTATCCGCAGCGGGTGCTGCATTTTGATCCGGCCCTGGCCGAGGTGCTGGACGGCAAACCCAACGGCCAAAAAACCAGAGCCAAAAAGGCTGTTTCCACTGAAAAACCCCAGACTACAGGCCGGGAGAAACGGGATGATTAACATCCCGCCAGCATGCCGCGATGTGCGGGTTTATCCCGGCAGTTCCTATCCGCTGGGCGCCACCTGGGACGGCAAGGGGGTCAACTTCGCCCTGTTTTCGGAAGGCGCTGAAAAAGTCGAGCTTTGCCTGTTCGATTCGGTAGACGCCACCAAGGAAAGTGTCCGCATCCTGCTGCCGGAATACTCCGACCATGTATGGCATGGCTACCTTCCCGATGTCCGGCCCGGGCAAATATACGGTTACCGGGTGCATGGCCCCTGGGATCCATTGAAAGGCAAGCGCTTCAACCCAAACAAAGTGCTTCTGGACCCTTACGCCAAGGTCGTGGTGCGCCAAGAACATTGGGACAACGCGCTGTTCGGCTACCAAGTGCCCCAGCCGGGGCGGGGACTCTCCGCATCGGAGGCCGATCTCATCATGGACAGCACGGACAACGCGGCTTTTGCCCCGCTGGCCGCCGTAGTGGACGATTCCTTTGCCTGGGGGGATGATCGGCTGCTGAAAACCCCCTGGCACAAAACGATTATTTACGAAGCCCACGTAAAAGGCATCAGCATGCGGCATCCTTCGGTTCCAGAGGCCCTCCGCGGCACCTATGCCGCCCTGGGCAGCGAACCCATCCTGGAGCACCTGACCCACCTTGGCGTCACCGCCATTGAGTTGCTACCCATCCACCAGCACGTGGACGATCATTTCCTGGTGCAACGGGGGCTGACCAACTATTGGGGCTACAACACTCTGGCTTTTTTCGCCCCGGAAGCCCGCTACGCCAGCGCCCATGCCACCCCGGAAGACCCGGTACGGGAGTTCAAGAGTATGGTTCGATCCCTGCATTCGGCAGGGATCGAGGTTTTGCTTGACGTGGTGTACAACCACACCGCCGAAGGAAACCACCTGGGGCCGACTTTCAACTTCAAGGGCATTGATAACCGGGCCTACTACAAGCAGGTAGAAGACAATCCCCGGTATTACATGGACTACACGGGCTGCGGAAACACCTTGAATGTGGGACATCCCCGTGTGCTGCAGTTAATAATGGATAGCCTTCGCTACTGGGTTCTGGAAATGCATGTGGACGGGTTCCGGTTTGACCTGGCAGCAGCGCTGGCCAGGGAATCACACCACGTAGACCGTCTATCCGCCTTTTTCGACATCATCCACCAGGATCCGGTCCTGTCGCAGGTCAAGCTGATAGCCGAGCCCTGGGATCTGGGCGAGGGCGGCTACCAGGTGGGGAACTTCCCGGTGCTGTGGACGGAGTGGAACGGCAAGTACCGGGACACTGTACGCCGTTTCTGGAAGGGGGATCCCGGCACCCTGGGCGAAATGGCCACCCGGATTTCGGGCAGCAGCGACCTGTACAGCGAAAAAGACCCGCACGCCAGCATCAATTTCATCACCTCGCACGACGGTTTCACCCTGCAAGACCTGGTCAGCTACAACCAGAAACACAACCTGGCCAACGGCGAAAACAACAACGACGGGGACAACCACAACAATTCCTGGAACTGCGGGGTGGAAGGCTCCACGCATGACCCGAAAATAAACGCCCTGCGCTTTAAACAGAAACGCAACATGATGGCCACCATGCTGCTGTCGCTGGGAGTGCCCATGATTTGTGCCGGCGACGAGCTGAGCCGCACTCAGCAGGGCAACAACAACGCCTACTGCCAGGACAACGAGCTTAGCTGGCTACAGTGGGATTTAAACGAGGATGAAAAAGCCTTTTTCGGGTTTGTAAAGCGGGTCATTCAGATTCGGAAGGAAAATCCGGTTTTTCAGCGACGAAAATTCTTTCTAGGACTGCCCTCCCAGCATACCCCCACCATTAAGGACGTGGTCTGGTATAACGCCCGGGGCAAGGAGAT
The DNA here is from genome assembly GCA_964390635.1 of uncultured Vampirovibrionales bacterium. Lineage (GTDB taxonomy): Bacteria > Cyanobacteriota > Vampirovibrionia > Vampirovibrionales > Vampirovibrionaceae > CAYMIG01. The sequence continues at coordinate 54,881 of CAYMIG010000014.1, forward strand.
GGCCGGCAAGGACTGGGACAGCCAGACCCTGGGCGTGCTGTTCAACGGGCTGGCCCTGAACGAGATGGATGAAAAGGGCAACCTGGTGACCGGCGACACCATGCTACTCCTGATAAACGCGCACCACAAGCAGGTGACATTTAAACTGCCGGCCCTGGAGCACGACGAGAGCTGGGAACTGCTGCTGGAAACCACGCAGGAGCTTCCTCCTTCGACCTATACCATTTTTTTACCCAGCGAGTCGTTCAAGCTGCCGGGCCGATCGCTGGCCCTGCTGCGCCTGAAGCGGCCCGAGCCTATCTGGTAGCGGTGGGCATTGCCTCGTAATGCAGCTTGAATAAGACTACCAAGCCGTGCGGAGAGGTGTAAACCGGCTCAAAAACACCGGGAAAATCCTGCACAAACTGGTACATCCCCGATTCTGGCAGATCGTGCAACCAATAGCCCTTCACTCGGGGCTCCAGCAGAAGGTATTCCACATGCTCCGACTTCAGAAAGCCAAGCAACGCCACATAAAGCCGATGCCGGTTCTCCTCCAGGGTACTGCCTGGTGGATAGGCCTGCGCCGAGCCTATCACGTTGCGGTTAATTACCTTTCGACCGGTATAAAGCGGGTATAAGCCATTGTAGCGACCCCAAATCAGCGTTTCGGAAGGCAGCGTCCGAATCGCGGAAAACGCGGCCTGGGTATCCTGCCATAACAGCCCCTTCACACCCATGGCCAAGCGTTCCCCCCGCGGCAAGCTGGTTAGCGGCCACACATTACTCAGACAGATTGCCAACAACAGGGCCACCATCCCCTTGGTAGCCCCCTGCCCCTGGAGCCAGCCCAGCGTCATCAGGCCCAGAAAGGGTATCACCCCCATCAGCAGGCGAGGATACTGGTCATGCGCCGGCCACAAAAGCACCATTACTACGTAGAAGAGAGCATACCAGGCCATAGGACTGCGAAAACGTTTTAACCGATACACGCAAGGGATTGCAATCACCCCCAAAACCAGCAACCCCAAGAGGCGACCCGGCCAGGTAAACGCCATCAGATCATTTTCCAGGGTATACGTCCACGACATGGTAGCCGGCAAAACCGTCCGCAGCAGGGCAGGGCCGAAAGATACCACGCCCCCCCAGGCAATCGGCGCCACGCCCCGCATCTGGATGACCTTGTAGGTCAGCTCATCCAGGTAGCCCAGGTTGTAGGGAATGCTATAGAAGTGATTGGCGGTCATTACGGACGGCGGATGGTTCAGCACCCATAACAGCCAGCCCAGGCTGCCCAACAGACAGCCCAGCAGGTAAAGCATGGCCTTTTGACGGCCAAACTGCTGCCACTGCCAGACAAACAGCCCAGCCATCAAGGCAAGGGCAATGGTTCGGGTATAAAAGGCCAATAAAGACAAGGCCAACAGCAAAAACTGGATGCGGGGTGTCAGCCGGGGAGGGGGTTTTACGTAGAGATCGAGGGCAAGCGCCAATACCAGGGAAGTCAGCAGCAGGTACAAGGGCTCGGAAAAAACCTCCACAGTGATGTTGACCCAGTAGAAATTCAACCCCAGAGTCAGGCAGTACAAAGCAGACACCCACGGAGAGAGAGAAAAACGCTTCTGCCCCAAGAGATAGAGCGCCATCAGCGTAGCCAGGCTAAGCAGGATATTCAACCCCTTGATTAGCGCCAAATTGGCCGGAAAGCCGGGAGCCACCATCCAGATAAGCGACAGCAGGGCTGAAAACAGGGGCGGGTACTTGATAATGGCCGGCTCGCCAGCCTCGGACAGCAGGTGATAGCCATGTCCAGTGGCCAGGGCCTTGGCCCCCATCAGGTAAATTCCGTCATCATAGAAAACACCAGCTATTCCGGGCCGCAGCAGGTATAAATACACCAGCAGCAAGGGAAGCAGGAAAGCGAGAGGAACCCAACCATTGGGACGAGCGCCTTCAGCCATTGGTACTTGCCATGATCAAACTCTCTTCCGGGGAGGAAAGGGCCGGATCGCCACTAAGGCGCCTACTGCTTGCGATAAAACCCGAACTGAACCTGCTTGAACCGGGATAGCTCGAATTGCAGGTGCTCGTTGGCTCGTTCCGCCTCTTCCAGCTTTTTCTTCAGGGAATCGTTCTCGCTTTTGCAGCGAATCAGCTCCACCACCACTTCGTCCAGGCCAGAGAGCTTGTCGTCCAGCAATCGGGAGAGATCCTTGAGAATGCCTTCCTTCACCTGGCTGACCGCTTCCACCATCATGGTGATGTTGTCCTTGCCGCCGGTCAGGGTGGTGCGGGGCGGCATGGTGGGCGGGGTGGCGTGCCGGGCAGGGGCCAGCGTTTCGGTAGTAGGGGCCGAGGCAGGTTTAACCGCCAGCAAGCGGGCAATGGTAGTGAGTTCCTCGCCATGCCGGCGCATTTCGGTGGCCTTGCGCAACAGCTCCACGTCCTTATGGCTGAAAATCAGCCGCCCCGACTTTTCATCCTGCCGGGGGGACAGGTTGAGCGCCTGGATGTAGGTGGTTAAATCGCGCTCCTCAACGTGCAAAAGATCCATCACGTAACTGAGCGTGTAGGGAAAATCCTCGGTGGTTAAGGAAGTCATGGGCTTGGAACCGTCCTTTAGCTCAACTTGCCGCTATCTTAGCACAGGGCGGGCAGCTGACCAACAACCAGACGTGCGGCCACGGGGTGCGTTCCCCGACCCCGGCCCCAGATCCAAGGTAACACAAGGCGCCTGGGGGGATGGGTTTCATTACGAATTTGAAACGTTCCACTCCCAAAGCCGACTTGGGCCACTCCGTGGGCACAGTGGCCTGGGCGAGGCTTTTTCCACGCTTGCGCGGGGCCAATTAATACGAAAGCCCATCCAAAGCTTTCCTTCCTTATTTTTCAGGAATCGTGCCCGGTAAAACATCAACCCATCAAGCCTTTCCTTGATACCTGCCTTTACTTTCCCGTCCTGGCTTGCCCACAATGGCCCCCGCCTCATCCGACCCCTGCCGCAGGATGGGTCATATGGGGGGTTCTGCTCTTGTGATATAATCGGGCATAATATTTATGTAGATTTTCGGCTGGTTGGGCCGCCCCTTGTGTCCTTTTCGGCAACCCGTAGCATCAAGTTTTAGAGAAGCAGCACTCCTATGAAAAAGCATCAATACGCCGGGTTCTGGATTCTGGTTTTCCTGATTTTCGTTGCCCTGTTTGCCACCACCATGTTCAAGGGCAAGAACGTCCCGGAACTGAAGCAGGTGAGTTACTCCCAATTCAGCATGCTCCTGGAGCAGAACAAGATTAACCGGGTGGAAATCCAGGGCGACACGGCCTATGGCATTGTGGAATCCCAGGCCGGAGGCAACGGCCAGCCTTCCGAGCCGCTTCAGAAGTACGTGGTGACCATCCCCAAGGATGATATGACCGCGCTGCTTGTGCCCGAGCTGAAAAACACCAAGGTGCCCTTCGAATACAAGGAACAACAGTCCACCGGGCAATGGATGAACATCCTCATCCAGGTCTCGGTGATGGTGCTGTTCCTGTTTATTCTCATCATGGTCTTCCGTAGCGCGCAAGGGGGAGGCTCCCAGGCCCTATCCTTCGGCAAGAGCCGCGCCAAACTGTCGATGGAAGGCAAGGTGAAGGTGACCTTCAACGATGTGGCGGGTATTGACGAGGCCAAGGCCGAGCTGGAAGAGGTGGTGGACTTCCTGAAGAACGGGGAGCGCTACCAGAAGCTGGGCGCCAAAATTCCCAAAGGGGTGCTGCTGGTAGGCTCGCCCGGAACCGGTAAAACCCTGCTGGCCAAAGCCGTGGCCGGCGAGGCAGGCGTACCGTTTTTCAGCATCTCCGGTTCCGACTTCGTGGAGATGTTCGTGGGCGTCGGCGCCAGCCGGGTGCGGGATCTCTTTGAGCAGGCCAAAAAGCATGCCCCGTGTATTATTTTCGTGGATGAAATTGATGCCGTGGGCCGTCAGCGGGGCGCGGGCCTGGGCGGCGGGCACGATGAGCGTGAGCAAACCCTGAACCAGCTGTTGGTGGAAATGGACGGCTTCGATCCGCACACCGGCATTATTGTGGTGGCGGCCACCAACCGTCCGGACATCCTGGACAACGCCTTGCTTCGGCCCGGACGCTTCGATCGCCAGGTCATGATCGACCGCCCCGACGTGCAAGGCCGGGAGCAGATTCTGAAAGTACACGCCAAGGGCAAGCCGCTGGCTTCCGATGTGGACCTGAAGCTGCTGGCAAAGCGGACTCCGGGCTTTACCGGCGCCGATCTGGCCAACCTGCTGAACGAGGGCGCCCTGCTGGCCGCCCGCCAGAACAAGGACGTGATTCACATGTCCGACATCGAAAACTCCATCGACAAGGTGCTGGCCGGCCCCGAAAAGCGCAACAAGATTATGAGCGAGAAGGACAAGGAGCTGACCGCCTACCACGAGGTGGGCCATGCCCTGGTGGCCGTGCTGACCCCCGGTTGCGATCCACTGCGCAAGGTCACCATCATCCCGCGCGGCATGGCGCTGGGACTCACCTGGACGATGCCGGATGCCGACAAGGTGCATGTAACCCGCGGCCAGCTGATGGCGACCATCGCCATGGCCCTGGGCGGCCGGGTGGCCGAGGAGGTGGTGTTTGACGACATCACCACCGGCGCCAGCAACGACCTGGAGAAGGTTTCGCAACTGGCTCGCCGCATCGTGACCGCCTATGGGATGAACGATCTGCTGGGGCCCATCGTGTACGGCAAGCGCAACGAGCATACGTTCATGGGGCGCGACTTCGGCACCGAGCGCGACTACGGCGAGGAAGTGGCCACCGCCATCGACCGCGAGGTCAAGAAGATTGTCGATCAGCAATACGCCTATGCCCGCAAGCTGCTGCATGACAACCGGGACATGCTGGATGCCATCGTGAAAGTGCTGCTGGAAAAGGAAACCCTGGACGACAAAGAGGTGCTGGACATCATCGAACGGGTGAAGGCGGCCCGCACCAACGGCAGCGGCCACACCCACGTGCCGGAGAAAACCCTCAGCGACCTGCATGAAGACCATCCGGTCACGGTCCAGCCGGGCGGCGGGGATGACTCCTGCGTGGGCGAGGTGGTCGGCACCCAGATGAGCGGGGAAGCCGACAACAGCTAGCGACTCTCCCCGATCTGAACCGCCCCGGGACGTTGGCGCCAGACCGGTCGATTGCGGTGGTGCTTGGAGCAAGGCCTTCTTTGCATTAAGATGGTGCCATCGAATTTAAATCGGAGCACCGTAATCCCCATGCGCATGTCCAGGCTCTTGACCCCCACCCTCAGAGAAAACCCGGCCGACGCCGAAGTGGTCAGCCACCAGTTGCTGGTGCGGGCCGGCTATATCCGTCGCGTGGCCAACGGGGTCTACAACTTCCTGCCCCTGATGTGGCGGGTGCTGAAAAAAGTGGAAACCATCGTGCGCGAGGAGATGGACGGCGCCGGAGCCCAGGAGCTGCTGATGCCCATCCTGCAACCAGCCGAGCTGTGGCAGGCATCGGGACGCTGGGATGTGTACGGTGACCTGCTGATGCGGGTGAAAGACCGCCATGACCGCTGGTACGCCCTGGCCCCCACCGCCGAAGAGGTGATTACGGACATCGCCACCCGGGAACTGCGCTCCTACCGCCAGCTGCCCGCCAACCTGTACCAGATCCAGATCAAGTACCGGGACGAAATCCGCCCGCGCTTCGGGTTGCTGCGGGGCCGGGAATTCATCATGAAGGACGCCTACAGCTTCCACAGCTCGGAAGAATGCCTGGACAAGGAATACCAGGTGATGGCGGATGCCTATACCCGCATTTTCGACCGCTGTGGCCTGGAAACCCGCATGGTGCGCAGCGACAGCGGGGCCATCGGCGGCAGCGTGAGCCATGAATTCATGGTGCTGACCCGCATTGCCGAAGGCGAGCAGGAAAGCGGCGAGAACGACGTGTTCTTCTGCGACCGCTGCGAGTATGCGGCCAACGTGGAGCGCGCCGAATCGGTGCTGATCCCCTCCAGCCAGAAAAGCCCCTATGAAAAAACCGAGGTCATCGAGACCCCGGGGGCGGTGTCGCTGGAAATCATGCATCGCGACTTCAACATGCACCCCGAGCTGATTTTAAAAAGCCTCATCTACATTGCCGACGAGAAAACCCCGGTGATGGCCCTCATCCGGGGCGACTTCGACGTGGAGGAAACCAAGCTGTTCAACGCGGTGAGCCGCCTGACCGGGGCCAACGAAATCCGCATGGCCACCGCCGAAGAGCTGGAGCGCATTACCGGCGGCTCGGCCAAAGGCTTCATCGGCCCCATCGGCCTGCCGGAAAACCATGGCGTGCTGATTCTGGGCGATCCCAGCGTGCGGGATATGAAAAACTTCTTTGTCGCGGTGAACCAGGTGGACAAGCACATGGTCAACGCCAACTGGGGCGCCGACCTGCCGCTGCCAGAGCATATGGCCGACTTCCGCAAGGCGCGGGTGGGCGATCGCTGCCCGGAATGCGAGGGCACCCTGGATATGACCCGAGGCATCGAGGTGGGCAACATCTTCAAGCTGGGCACCAAGTACTCGAAATCGATGAACGCGACGTACGCGGCCGAAGACGGCACCGAGCAGCCCTTCGTGATGGGCTGCTACGGCATCGGGGTGACCCGCACCGCGGCGGCCGCTATCGAGCGCTTCCACGACAAGAACGGCATCATCTGGCCCATAGCCATCGCCCCCTACCACGCCATCGTCATCGCGGTGAACGTGCAGGAGGAAAACCAGATGGCCCTGGCGGAAACGGTTTACAACGAGCTGCGCGCCGCCGGCGTGGAGGTGGTGCTGGACGATCGCGACGAGCGGGCCGGGGTTAAATTCAAGGATGCCGACCTCATCGGCTTTCCCATCCGCATTACCGCCGGCAAAAAAGCGGGCGAAGGTATCCTGGAAGTGAAGATGCGCGACGCCGATCAGCCCCAGGATATTCCGGTGGGCAAGGTGCTGGCGTTCGTGAAGGAACAGATGGCCACCTGGAAGCCCCTGGCCAGGGAAAACACCCTGGTGAAAGCCTAAGCCCCAAATACGGTACAATACGCTCACCCCCTGTCGCACTGCCCTGCAGGCGCAGGCAAAACAACCCCACACGAAAGAACCCACCCCTTCCCATGACTAGCAACATTCGCAACTTCTGCATCATCGCCCACATCGATCATGGCAAGTCCACCATTGCCGACCGCCTGCTGGAAGCCACCAAGACCATCGACCAGCGGGAAATGAAAGCCCAGGTGCTGGACAACCTGGAGCTGGAGCGCGAACGCGGCATCACCATCAAGCTGCAAGCCGCCCGCATGGATTACCACTACGAAGGGCAGGATTATGTGCTGAACCTGATTGATACGCCCGGCCACGTGGATTTCAGCTACGAGGTGAGCCGCTCGCTGCAAGCCTGCGAGGGCGCCCTGCTGGTGGTGGACGCCAGCCAGGGGGTGGAGGCCCAAACCCTGGCCAACGTGTACCTGGCCATCAACGCCAACCTGGAAATCATCCCCGTGCTGAACAAAATTGACTTGCCCGGCGCGGATCCCGAGCGGGTGAAGCATGAAATCGAGGAAGTGGTGGGCATCGACGCCTCGCAAGCCATTTTGTGCAGCGCCAAGGAAGGCATCGGCATCGACGAGATTTTGCAAGCCATCGTGGAATACGTGCCGCCGCCCAAAATCACCCAGCAAGAGCCCCTGCGGGCGCTGGTTTTCGACAGCTACTTCGACCCCTATCTGGGCATTATCACCTACGTGCGCATTGTGGACGGCGAGGTGAAGCAAGGCGACAAAATCCGCTTTATGGCCAACAACAAAACCTACGAGGTGACCGAACTGGGTGTGATGAAACCGGGCCGTCAGCCCCGGCAAACGCTGGTGTCCGGCGAAGTGGGCTATATTGCCGCCAGCATTAAAGAAATGGGCTCCTTCGTGGGCGATACCATCACCCTGGCCAACAACCCCGCCGCTGAACCCCTGCCCGGCTACCAGAAAGCCATGCCCATGGTCTTTTGCGGCTTGTACCCGGTGAACAACGACGACTACGGCATCCTGAAGGAATCGCTGGAAAAGCTGAAGCTGAACGATTCCAGCATTACCTTTGAGCCGGAAACCTCGGAGGCGCTGGGTTTTGGCTTCCGCTGCGGCTTCCTGGGACTGCTGCACATGGAGGTGATTCAGGAGCGCCTGGAGCGCGAGTACAACCTGGATCTCATTACCACCGCCCCCAGCGTGGTCTACAAGGTGCACATGACCAACGGCACCATCATCGAGGTGGACAACCCCTCCAAGCTGCCCGATCCGGTGAAGCGCGAATTCATGGAAGAGCCCTTCGTGAAGATCAACATCATTACCCCCACCGACTACGTGGGCGCGTTGATGGAGCTTTCGCAAGGCCGCCGGGGGGAATTCCTGGGCATGGACTACCTGGACAAGACCCGGGTGAACCTGCAGTACGAGCTGCCGCTGAACGAAATGGTGACCGATTATTACGACCAGCTCAAGTCCCGCAGCAAGGGCTACGCTTCGATGGATTACCATTTCAGCGCCTACAAGCGGAGCAATCTGGTAAAGCTGGACATCCTGCTGGCGGGCGAGATTGTGGACGCCCTCAGCTGCATTGTGCACCGGGACAAGGCCCACCAGGTGGGGCACGTGCTGACCGAAAAGCTGAAGGACATCATTCCCCGCCAGATGTTCGAGGTGCCCATCCAGGCGGCCATCGGCGGCAAGATTGTGGCCCGCAGCACGGTGAAGGCCATGCGCAAAAACGTGCTGGACAAATGTTACGGCGGCGACATCAGCCGCAAGCGCAAGCTGCTGGAAAAACAGAAAAAGGGCAAAAAGCGCATGAAGGCCGTAGGCAGCGTGGAAGTGCCTCAGGAGGCCTTTATGGCGGTACTGAAACTATCGGATTAGACACTGCTGTTTTTTCTGGTATAGTATAAGCACCTATTACATCACCGGGTTATTCCAATTCGAGGGGGAAAACCGGATGTGGCCTGTTATTGGCATGCCAGGCGCATGGGTTTCGCGCTTTGCTGCAACCGCTACCGCCAGCCAAAAACCGACGGTGCTTTCATCAGCGCCAGGATTGGTCGATCTTGTGACTTTTTCGGGAAGGCGGGTCGCCAAGGCGCCCCCGCTCATCAAGCCGCCCGCCCTGAAGCCCGGCGACACCATCGCCCTGGTAACCCCCGCCACCGGCGTCCCCGCCGAGGAGATGGATGAAAGCGCCGAAATCCTGGAAGCGCAGGGTTTTAAGGTAAAGCGCTATGCTCCCAACGGGCTGTATGAGACCCATTTTGTCAGCGCTTCTGATGAAGCGCGCGCCCGGGCCTTAAACCGGGCCTTTGCCGACCCGGAAGTCAAGGCCATTTTCGCGGTCATCGGCGGCTCGGGAACCTACCGCCCCTACTTTCTGCAAGGGCTGGACTGGGAACTGATTCGGAAAAACCCCAAGATTATTACCGGATTCAGCGACAACACCTTCCTGCTGAACGCCATCCACAAGCACACCGGCCTGGTTGTTTTCCATACCGGATTTCCCGATCCCAAGGTCAAAAACAAAACAGTCATCGAGTCGTTCTGGCACGTGCTAAGCCAGCCTGCCAAGGCATTTACCATCCACAAACGAAATTCCAGTCGCCCGGGCCAAAGCAATCCCTGGATTGCCCGGACCAAAAAGCCTTATCCCAAAAAGCCACCCCGTCCCTACACGCCCATTGTCAAAGGGGTGGCAGAAGGGCGCCTGGCGGGGGGCAACCTGTCTACCATCGCCAGCACTATTGGCACTCCGTATCAGCCGGACTTCAACGGCAAGATTGTTTTTCTTGAAGACTGGTACAGCGATTACGAGTCGCTGGATCGCTGGTTTGCCCAACTGGTGAACAGCGGCATGTTGAACAAGGCCCGGGCGGTTATTCTGGGAGAGTTCCACCGGGTGGACAACCAGGACATGCCCTGGGGCAAACAATTCAGGGAGTTCATGCGCTTTGCCCGGGAGCGGGGCATTCCCATCGGCATCAACTTTCCCATCGGCCATGGCCGCAACAACTACCCCATGCCCATCGGCATCCGGGCGCGGTTTGACAGCCGCACCGGCAAACTGACATTTCTGGAATCGCCCACCCGCCCGAGCGATTAAAATAGGTTCAGGGTACGGTTATTTATTCAGCAGGGCGGGGGCTTCCAAAATCATTCCTCACCCCTCAATTGAGCTTTATGGCGGCATTAAAACTTTCGAATTAAATTTAAAAAGGCAAGTATCCCTTTACAACAAGTAGACTCTCTGCTATTCTGAATACAGTT
>CAYMIG010000015.1:0-57657 GCA_964390635.1 uncultured Vampirovibrionales bacterium
TTAGATAATAGTAGTAATTGGCCTAATTTACTTGCTGTAAAGGGATAGTCACCTTAAAAATTACGATCCCAGACCCCGCCCAGAAGGGGTTACAGGCGATCCTCGCGAATTTTCATGCCCTGGGTATCTTCGGCCACGGCCAGGGCTTCATCCTCTGGTGCAACCTGCGCCAGGGCCACCTCTTCCTTCAGGTTCTGGGCAATATTATGCAGCAAGCGGGTGGCGTGCAGGCCGCCAAGCTCCAGGTAGGCATCCACCACCGCCTGGATGTCATCGGGGTCGGGCAGCTTGCGAAAGGTCTTACAAATGCGCAGGTAATCATAGATATGGTTGACAATCTCGATGATTTTGCCGGCCATAAACAGGCGGTTGTTATCGGAGAGAATAAACATATAATTCAGCGCCTGGTGCACCGAGGAATTGCCATCGTAGCGCCGGCGTTTGTTTTTGCTTTTATACATGCCCAGCACCTTGTCCGGCCCCAGCGAACGCAGGTTGTCCAGCAGTTCCTTGATATTGCATTCCCGCTCGGCAAGCTGCATGATGGCCTCGGCCACAATGCTCTGGATTTCGGAAGGGAAGGTGTCAATCAGTTGAACCGATTTGGAAAGGGTGGGATCCTGGTCGTACCAGCGGTTGTTTTTTTGTTTACTCATCACATAAACCATTCGCTTCCCACGCGGGAAGTGAGGGTATTTTACGACAACTATAGTTCAACTGCCAGCCCTGGATTCAATCCAGCACGGAGCGATCTTCCCGGATACGCAGGCCTTGCAAGTCCTGGGCCAGATTTTCGTCTTTCCCCATGGCCCGGGATAAATTGCGCTTGAAACGCTCGCCAATTTTTTTAAGCAGAATGCGGGCCTCCTCCGCGCCGGTTTCTACGTAAGTATTCACCAGGGTAGAGATGTCCTCCAGCTCCGGATCAACCTGGTAGCCTTTACAAACCCGCATGTATTCCACGATATAGTTCATAATATCCAGCACATGCCGGGCCAGAAACAGGCGGTTTTCATCCGACAATATAAACAGGGCGTTCAGCGCATTGTGGACGGTAGGATTTTCATCGTAATAGCGCCGTTTGTTCTTGGATTTATGGATGCCCAGCACTTTTTCGGGGCCCAGCGACTTGAGGTTGGCCATCAACTCGCGGATCTTGCACTCCCGTTCGGCCAGTTTCAGCGAGCCCTCGGCAATAACCGTCTGAATCTCCCCCGGAAACGATTCCAGCATGCGGACGGCCTTGGAAACGGTCTCGTCCTTGTCGTACCACCGCTTATGAAATGTGGGATCCTGCATGCAAAAAAGCCTTATCCGAAGCTTGCATTCATCATTTTATCTTATCGTGAATCAATGCAATTTCTTTAAACGCATACCGGATTCGTGATCGCGCAGCCCCGGGCCATTGGGCGGGCTGGATCGTCCCCGGAGACCTGCGCTGAACTCCTTTCGAAGATCGGCAAGAAACTGCTCAGCCTCCGGGCCGCCGTTTCGGACGTAATGGCGGGTCAGCGCCACCAGGTGTTCCGGCCTGGACTGCTCCCGGTACTGCTTGCAAGCCTCAAAATAGCGGTAAATGTAGTTAACCAGCTCCAGGGTCAACTGGGCCAACAGTTGACGGTTCTCGGCAGACAACATGTAAAGGCAGTTGAGGGCCTTGTGCATGTGGGGGGCCTGATCCAGTTGGCGGCGCTTGTTTTTGGATTTATAAATCCCCAGAACGATTTCAGGGCCCAGCGATTTGAGGGACTTGAGCAGCGTGCTCACCTCAAATTCCCGCTCGGCCAGATCGTTCATGCCGTCGGCGATTATACTTTGTACTTCGGGAGGGAAGGCCGCCAGCAGCATGACGCATCGGGACAGATCGGCTTGCTGATCGTACCAGCGCCTGCGAATGGCCGAAGGGGGGATCGCCATCAAGATATGCACACTGAACTAACAGGGCATGTTGTAGCATTAACCCGGCAGGTTTCCAAGTGGCGGCCAGCAGAAATGCACATCCGGAGGCAAAAATCACCCGAACGGGTTATCACTCCTCCAGGTGGTAGCGCACGGTGGTCACCACCTTGCCCGCCCGGGAACGCAGCAGGGCCTTGATCATGATGGAGCTTTGGTTGTGCAGCAGGTTGTGCCAGCCCTTGCGGGTCACGAATTCGGGGACGATGATAGTGACCAGATCGTGCTCATGCCGGTCTTCCACCTCGTCGATGTATTCCAGCAGCGGCTCGGTCAAAGAGCGATAGGGGGACTTGAGAATGGTTAACGGAATGCCGCAGCCCCATTCTTCCCATGCCTTGCGCAATCGCTCGGTAGATTGCGGGTTCAGCTCCACGTGGACGGCCTCCACATTGTCAGAGATGGTCTTGGCATATTCAAGGGCCGGGATAGTGCCCCGGTGCAGGGAGGAAACCAGCACCAGCACCGTGTGCTCCACCGCGACGGGGCAATACCCGGTGGCCGGCAAGGCCAACTGCTTGCTGACCGACTGGTAATGCGACTGGATGGAGCGGAACATGGAAATGAGAATGGGGATGGCCAGAATCACAATCCAGGCCCCCTCGGTGAATTTTTCAAAAATCAGGATGAAGGTGACTACCAGGGTCGCCAAACCGCCCAGCGCGTTAATAAAAAGCCGGCTTCGCGAACCAAGATCGGGGTGGGCCTTCTGGTGGGCCACCATGCCAAACTGGGCCAGGGTAAAGGACAAAAACACCCCCACCGCGTATAGCGGAATCAGCGCGTGGGTCTCGGCGTGATACAGCACGATAAGCAGAATAGACAGCAGGCTGAGAATGAGGATACCGTTGGAATACACCAGCCGATCCCCCAGGCTCATCAGCTGGCGGGGCAGATAGCCATCCTGGGCCAAGATGGACGCCAGCCGGGGAAAGCCTGAAAAGCTGGTATTGGCCGCCAACACCAGGATGACCGCGGTAATAATCTGAATGTTAATGTGCATAACGGTACCGTAACCGAACACGGCGGAGGCCACCTTGGAAATAACCGTCTGCTGGCCGGTGGGATCGGGGTAAATGTGATAAAAATAGGCCAGCCCGGTGACCCCCAGGAAGATGCCACCCAGGATAAGGCCCATATAGGTCATGGTGCGGCTGGCGTTCACCTCGGCAGGCTCCCGGAAAGCCTGCACCCCGTTAGAAACAGCCTCAATACCGGTTAAAGCGGCACAGCCGTGGGAAAAGGCGTTCAGCATCACCAGCACCAGAGCCACCGACATTACCGGCTCCACCTGCGGCACCCCGGCAGGAGTCACCGGAGGAACCGGCGCGGGCATGTCCCCGGTGAAGTAGCGATAAAACCCGAAGCCCAGCAACACCACCATGGACAAGACAAACCAATAGGCCGGCACCGCGAATGCTTTGCCCGACTCCCGCACGCCACGCAGGTTGGCCAGCATGACGATTACCACAAAAAGCACCGCCCAAAGCACCCGGGTGTGCTCCGTGACCCAGCCAATGGAGGTAAAGGCCGCAACCGCCGCCGAAATACTGACCGCCACCGTCAGCACGTAGTCAATCAGCAACGCCGCGGCGGCAATCTGGCTGGGCAGAACCCCCAGCTTCTCTTTGGATACCTCGTAGCTTCCGCCCCCGGAGGGATGCGCCATAATCACCTGGCGGTAGGACAGCACCACAATCCCCATCAACAGCACGATGGCAACCGCCACCGGCAAGGCCAGCAGGTTGCTGTGAAGCATGTAAGCCGTCCCCGCCAGGGCCAGCAGGATTTCCTCGGTCGCATAGGCCGTGGAAGACAGGGCGTCAGCGGCAAAGACCGCAAGGCCCACCGGGATATTCAGCCGCTCATGCCGCTCCCGGTGCGAGGCCAGGGGATCGCCCAACACAAAGCGTTTAACTCGATTCCACATCCGCCATCAGGTTTCACGTCAAATACAGACCGACTATACATGTTTTGGCCGGGTCGGGCAAGGGAGAAATGGGCTCCCACTTTGAGCCGGGCAATGAGAATTGCCTGTTGCGTCCCGGGCGGCCCGGTGCATTAATATTAGGCATTGCGTAGGTTCGTCAGATGGGAGGGGTTATGCAATCGACCCAGGCACATCCGGTTTACAAGTTTGGCACGTCAGGCTACCGAAACGACCAGGACAGCGGCTTTAACGAGGCGGTCATCCGGCACATCACCGGCGCGGTGGCCGATTACCTGGTTGGCGAAATTGAAAAGCGCGGCAAGCTGCTGCCGGTGCTCATCGGCGGCGACACCCGGGAAAAGACCCGCCGGTTTATCCCCCTGATTGCCGACATTTTGAAGCAACGGGGGCTGGATGTTTTCCAGGCGCAAACCGACGTCCCCTCCCCAGTGCTGGCGTATGCGGCCAAGTACTTCCGGGAACTTGGCCTGGGCTTTGACGAAACGCTCGGCGCCATCCTGATGACCGCCAGCCACAACCCGTGGCCCTATGGAGGCTACAACTTCCTGACCCCGGACGCAGCGGTCATGCCCACTTCGGTTTCCCGGCAAATCGAGGGTTTCCAGGCCAACCCGGCCAACCGGGCCCTGGATCGGGCCAAGTATGGTGCCACGGAACCCGCTGCCATCCAAACTTTCGACCCGTATGCCCTGTACCAGAAGCATTTGAAAGCGGGTATCGGTATCCAGTACGACCAAATCAAGGCCAGCGATCTGAAGATTTATTACGACCCCCTCTATGCAACGGGGCGTCGCTACCTGCCTCGCCTATTGCGGGACGAGGGCATTGATCTCACTGTCATTCACGACACCGATCAGTTGCCCGAAGGCTATACCGGCATGCCCGAGCCCACCGGCAGCAACCTAACCGAACTGGCCGCCATGCTGCAAGCCGACACCTCCGCCAACCTGCAGGTCGGGCTCTCCAACGACGGCGACTCCGACCGCTTCGGGGTGCTGGATGAAACCGGGCGCTACCTGAACGCCAACGAGGTGCTTTCGCTGGTGGTGTACCACCTGGTGAACAACCGCAAGCAGAAAGGGGCCGTGGTACGCTCCCAGGCCACCACCCACCTGCTGGACGCCCTGGCCGAACGGGAAAACCTGCCCGTGGTGCAAACCCCGGTGGGTTACAAGTACATTGCCGAGGAATTCATCGAGCACGAGGAAAAGGGCGATTTGCCCGTGCTGATTGGCGGGGAAAGCTCCGGCGGGCTGAGCATCATCGATCACATCCCGGAAAAAGACGGCCTGCTGGCCAACCTGCTGGTGGCCGAGCTAATAGCCACCGAAAAGAAGCCGCTTAGCCAGATTTTGACCCAAGTCAAAGCGTCTGTTCCGCGACAATACGTGTTCCGGGAGCTGGGCGTGAAAACCGAGCGCGGCAAGGACGTGCTGGCCCACTTTGAAAACCTCCGCCAGAACGGCGGCGAGCTGGCCGGCTTCCCGGTGGATGCCTCTCGCTCCCGCCAGGCGGTGGAAGCCCTGGAAGCCAAGTATGAAACCCGCGACGGGGTCAAGTTATACCTGCAGGAAGGCAGCTGGCTACTCATCCGGGCCAGTGGGACCGAGCCCATCGTGCGGGTATACGTGGAAGGCGTCTCCCCCGACGCCGAGCAGGCCCTGTCCGACAGCCAGCGGCTGGTGGAAGCGGTGACCGACATCCTGGTCAGCCGCTTTGGAGTGCCTCAAGGCCACATCAAAGAGAAGAAATAGTTTACAACTTGCTGCGACGGCTGGACTTGCCGGGCACTTGGTGCTAGTTTAGTGGTCTGTGCGTGCCCGTAGCTCAGTTGGATAGAGTGACGGTCTCCGAAGCCGTAGGTCGCGCGTTCGAATCGCGCCGGGCACATTTTTTCCTGACTTTTCGGATATTGGCAAGGCTTTCACCGATTTTTACAAACGGTAATGCGTCACAAGACACACTCCACACGCCTCCCGGGCCCGGAGCCTCCGTTTGTTGTGGAAACCGGCTTTTCAAAACCGCGTTTTTCTGAAATCCTTCCATATCATCGCAGGATCGACCCCCAAGACTCAGTACGGAAATAACAGGCTTTAAAAGCACGAAAGGGAGACAGATCAGACCTATGGGTATTTTGAACTTTGCTCTGCTGTGCGGCGTGGTGGCCCTTATATACGGCTTCTTCACCCGCGGGTGGATTCTCAAGCTCAGCGCCGGCTCCGAGCGGATGCAAGAGATTGCCGCCGCCATCCAGGAAGGGGCGCGAGCCTACATGAACCGCCAGTATAAAACCATCGCCCTCACCGCGGTGGTTCTCACCATCATCCTCTTCATCCTCTTCAACAACCTGAAAGGGCCTCAATATGCCCTGTTCGTGTCTTCCGGCTTCCTGCTGGGCGCCTTTTTGAGCGGCCTGGCCGGTTACATCGGCATGTTTGTCTCCGTCAACGCCAACGTGCGCACCGCCGAAGCCGCTAAAAACGGCATGAAACCCGCACTGGACGTTGCCTTCAAGGGTGGCGCCGTGACCGGCATGCTGGTGGTGGGCCTGGCCCTGCTGGGCGTGACGGTATTCTACCGGTTTGCCCACACCCCGGAGCTTTTTCCCTCCATCGTGGGCCTGGCCTTCGGCTCCAGCCTCATCAGCGTGTTCGCCCGTCTGGGTGGTGGCATTTATACCAAGGCCGCCGACGTGGGCGCCGACCTGGTAGGCAAGGTGGAAGCCGGCATCCCCGAAGACGATCCGCGTAACCCCGGCGTTATTGCCGACAACGTGGGCGACAACGTGGGCGACTGCGCCGGCATGGCCGCCGACCTGTTTGAGACCTACGCCGTCACCACCATTGCGGCCATGTTCCTGGGCAACCTGCTGTTCCCGGGCAACCAAAACGCCATCCTGTACCCGCTGTGGCTGGGCGGTCTGTCCATCCTGGCCTCCATCCTGGGCACCTTCGGCGTGCGGGTGGGCAGCGACAACAACCCCATGAAAGCCCTCTACAAAGGGCTCTACACCGCCATCGGCCTGGTGGCCATCCTCATCTTCGCCACCACCTTCAAGTTCTTCAACGAAGGCTTGAGCGGCAACGGCATGAACATCGAGTGGGTGGCGCTGGCCAGCTCCGCCATGGTGGGCATCGCCGTGACCCTGGCCATGGTGTGGATTACCGACTACTACACCTCCACCGAGTTCAGCCCGGTGAAGCACGTGGCCAACGCCTCGGAGTCCGGCCACGCCACCAACATCATCGCCGGCCTGGCCGTGGGTATGAAAGCAACCGCCCTGCCGGTCATTGTCATCTCCATCGGCATCCTGGCCGCCTTCTTCATCGGCAAGGGTGGCGCCTCCGGCTTGTATTGCGTCGCCATCGCCGCGGTGGCCATGCTTTCGATGGCCGGCATCGTGGTGGCGCTGGACGCCTTTGGCCCCATTACCGATAACGCCGGCGGCATTGCGGAAATGGCCGAAATGGGCGAGCAGGTGCGCGGTGTAACCGACCCGCTGGATGCGGTGGGCAACACCACCAAGGCTGTGACCAAGGGTTACGCCATCGGCTCCGCCGGTCTGGCCGCCATCGTGCTGTTCTCCTCCTACATTCAGGACCTTCAGGCTGCCGCTGCCGAAAAGGGCCTGGCGGTGCTCTCCAACATGACCCAACTGCAAGCCCTCTTCTCACTGGGTGATCCCTTCGTGCTGGTGGGCCTGTTCGTGGGCGGCCTTATCCCTTATCTGTTCGGCGCCATGGCGATGGAAGCCGTGGGCACCGCCGCGGGCGAGGTGGTGGGCGAAGTGCGCCGCCAGTTCAAGGAGAAGCCCGGCATTATGCAAGGCACCGAAAAACCGGATTATGCCTCCTGCGTGGACATCGTGACCAAGAGCGCGCTGCAGCAGATGATGCTTCCCGCCTTGTTGCCGGTGGGTGTGCCCGTGCTGATGTGGATTCTGGGCACCTATGTCATCCCCGGGGACTACGCGGCCATCAAGATGATTGGCGGCGTGCTGGTGGGCAGCATCGTGACCGGCCTGTTCGTGGCCATCTCGATGACCTCCGGCGGCGGCGCCTGGGATAACGCCAAAAAGTACATTGAGGACGGCAACCTGGGTGGCAAGGGCTCCTTTGCCCACCAGGCGGCGGTCACCGGCGATACCGTGGGCGATCCCTACAAGGATACCGCGGGCCCGGCCATCAACCCGGTCATCAAGATCCTGAACATCGTGGCCCTGTTACTGGTGCCGCTGCTGATTGCCGGCTACTAGGCCCCTGGCGCCAAAAACTCAGGAATGAAAAGCCTCCCGGCAACGGGAGGTTTTTCTTGCAATTCGGGCCTGCTTGTTATAATATGCGTATATACTTTGGACAATATTGATATGTCCGGTCACATAACGGAGGTTGGTTACACATGGCAAGAGTGCTTATTTCCATGAAGGATGAATTCCTGAAGCGCATTGACGATGTGGCCGAAAGAGAGCAACGCTCCCGCAGTGAGCTGATTCGGGAAGCCCTGCGCACCTATATCCGCCGCCGCAACGCGGAAAACACCACCGGAAACGCCTCACAGGAATAATCCTCCCCAGGGTGCACGCCCATCCGCAAAGTTGGGCTTATAATGATGGGGTTAGAGACTTTCACCGGTCGACACCGTGCCCCTTTTGCAGGAACTCCAACGCGCGCTGCTCGTGCACCAGAAGCTCCAGGTCACCGTCTGGGATCCGGAGGATCCCGAGTTTGAGTTCACCTTCCCCTCGATCGTGCTGGACGTAGAGGGGCTGAACTTCAAGATTGCCCCGCCTACCACAACTTTAGAAAGGGTCGGCAGGTTGATGAAAGGCGGCATGGTGGTAGGCATGCTCATGGACGCCTACCCAAACCCGTTCATCTTTTACCCGGTGGTGCACCTGTACCAGGCCTACCCCATTGCCGGCTACTGGCTGAAGATTCCACCCGATTGCAGCATCGAAGTGGTTCAGCGGCGCCGGCATGTGCGCATCCCCATGAGCATTCCCTTTGTGGCCGAGTACCTGCTGACCATGCCGGAAGGGGAAAGCCAGTGGGTCAAGGTAAACGCCACCACCGAGGACGTCAGCGGCGGCGGCATGCGGCTGACCAGCGCACGCAAGTTTGAAAAGGGCGAGGAAATCTTCATTCACATTAAACTCAACAAGGATTTGCCCGAAATGACCCTGAAAGCCCGGGTGGTCTTCTCGGTGGAAAACCGCATGCGGGCAGGGCACGATGATGACTACGCCACGGCTTGCCAGTTCATCGAGCTCGACAAGCACACGGAAACCGTGATTGTACGGGAATGCTTCCGGCGGGAACTTGAAACCAGGCGCTAGCCCGCCTGTGCTACAATGGGGAAGTCATATCGGGGCTTACGGAAACGGTTCGAATCGATGTCCATCAAAAGCCACACCAAAGAGGATTTAAGGGCGCTTGCCACCGACGAGCTGGTGGGTCTGGCCCAGGCCGATAACATGGCGGCGCTGGAAGAGCTGGTTCAGCGTTACCAGCGGCTGGTTTACGTTACCCTGAACCAGCTGGCCCCGGAGCGGAACGACATTAGCGACCTGACCCAAGAGGTGCTGCTACGCATGTGCCGCTCCATCAAGTCGCTGCGCAACCCCAAAACCTTTAAATACTGGCTGAACCGCATTATCACCAACCTGTTCTACGATGAGCTACGGAAGGCTCCCCGGCAACTGCGCACGGTCTCGCTGGATGAGCCCGCCTTCGAGGACGACTCCGACAGCGCTCCCACCCGGGACGTGGCGGATCCTACCGAACTTCCCGATAAACTGGCCCTCAATTCCGAGCTGGATCGTAAAATTCATGCGGCCATCGCCAATCTTCCGGAACAGTTTCGCACCATCATCGTCCTACGGGAAATACAGGGCCTCAGCTATGAAGAAATAGCCAGCCTGACCGAAACCAATATCGGCACCGTCAAGTCCCGCTTGGCGCGTGCCCGGCTCAAGCTCCAGGAGGTTCTGGAACCCTACCTGAAAGAAGTCTAGGGAAATTAGCTGTGTCGTATAGGAAGCGCCCCTGATGCAGGATCATCCACCGCACTCCTTGCCGGAAATCCAGGTTCTGATCTCCCGCTATCTGGACGGAATCATGGAGCCCGATGAACAGCGCCAGCTGGAAAAGCTGCTGGATGAGCATTCCGCCTACCGCGACGAGCTGAATCGCCAGCAATCGCTGCAAAGCGCCCTGCGGCAGACGGCGCAGCAGCAACTAAAGGCGATCCCCGAAGGGGGGGACGGCCTGTGGCAGAACCTGGCCAGGCAGCTGGAAGCCGATCGCGACGTCGAGCTGATGGACACCGACCCCGAGTTTATTTGCGCCTACTACGACAACGAGATTCCCTCCCACGACCCGGTTTTCCAGGCGTTTGAACGCCAGCTTTACCGCAATGCCGAGGCCAACCGCTTGCTGGCGGACATGGGGCAGGTTTCGGAAGCGGTGCGCCAGTTCGGCTACCGGCTGGAAGCCTCCTGTACCCTGGATATCAGCCAGGCCGTGATGACTGCCTACAAGACGGAAATTGGCCTTTCGGAAGAGGAGCCTGCTGTCGATCCCCGCCAGGAAATGCTTTCCGCCTATGTGGATAAGGAGCTTTCCGGCAAGCAGTTGATTGAGGCCACCGGACTGATTGAAAACGACCCTGCCGCCCGCCGGACCGTGCAGCTTTACGCCCGGCTGTCCGAGCGGATCCAGGCGGTTTCGGAACAATTGCAGCAGCAGGCCCCGGACATGTGGCCTGCCGTGAAGCTGCGGCTGGAGCAAGAGGCCGCCGAAACCGCGGGCGCGGGCAAGGTGGTGCCTTTCAAAAAAGTCTTGCGTTTTGCCGTCCCGGCTTCGGTGGCGGCTATTTTATTGATTCTCGCGGTTCCTGCCGTGCAAAACCCCGGATCCTCCCTGCAACTGGGCAGCGCCATGAAAAACGAGGGCCGGATGATTGCCGAGGCAGGCTCCATGCCGGCTTCGGAACTTGCCTCAGTGGACAACGAGGCGGATCCCCGTATGCGGGAGGTCAATTTCTCCGACAGTCCCCTGTCCGGGCCCATGCTGGAGCCCGCCCTGGATACCCCTGCGGAGGACAAGGTGCTGCGACCGGCGGGTGCCGCCGGCAACGAGATGGCCCCCGGGGTTGCACAGGGTGGAGCCGCCACCGGCGCCTCCGATCTGCCGGTGATGCAACCGATGCTGGATCCGGAACTGGCCGCCCCCCGCGCACCCATGCCGGCCCCCGCCGCCAAGCCCCAGAGGGACGCCCTCTCCAAAAAGGACGGCGCAGGCCCCTCCTCGGAGGAATACCTGTTTGATGCGTTGAGCCAGCAGATGACCAGCGAGGAGATCCTGGCCCTGCTTGGAGAATAAGTCAGCCGAAAAAGCGTAAGGTACTTGAATAGTGAGCTTAAAGGAAATGCAACGAAGCCTGATCGACAAAATACCCACCCAGGTGATGATCCAGGTGTCCTCCCTGGTGGTTGTCCTGACTTTTGTTACAGTTCCCGCCGCTTTTGCCGGTAACATCAACTGGGACGAGCTGAATCTCACCCCCCAGCAGTCCAGCCAGATTGAGCGCCTGGAATCGGAATGGGAGCGGGATCGCGCCATCGTGACCGACCAGATTGCCCGGGACAAGGCCGAACTCAAGTCCCTGTTGCCCAACGGGGATCGCGAACGCATCAAGTTCCTGCAACGGCGCATCACCCACAACGAGATGTACCTGATGAACGCCTCCATGGAAACGTTTTTGGACAAGCGCGATATCCTGCAACCCGACCAGCGCAGCAAACTGCAACGCATGATGCCCGGTGTCATCCGTCCGGCCTCCAATGCCGCCCCCGCCGGATCGGGCCGCTAGGGATTTAAAACCCTAAGCGCCCGCCCAAGGATAGCCTTTGCTTGGCCTGCCTGCCTTGTAGTTGTCGTAGGCGTCTTCCAGAATTTCGTTAAAAATCCGCCAGGCCTCTTCCGGCGTGTCGCCCACACCCATAACCAGTTCGGCCAGTGGGGACTCCACTACGTAGTCCGCCCCCTCTCGCCTTAACACGGCGGCTTGCCGAATGGCCTCGAGATCTATCATTTGCTTTCGGCTTTCTTCTCCGGCTCCGGCTTTTTGAGATCCCACTGGATGTGCAGCTCCTTCATCTGGGCCGGATCGACGGCGGCGGGCGCGTCGGTCATGGGATCGATGGCCTGGTTGGTTTTGGGGAAGGCAATGACATCGCGGATGCTGTCGCAGCCGGCCAGCATGGCGCAAATGCGATCCAACCCCAGGGCCAGGCCCCCGTGCGGCGGGGTGCCATACTGGAAGGCATCCAGCAGGAAGCCGAACTTCTCGCGGGCCTGCTCATCGCTGAGCCCCAGCAGGCTGAAGATTTTGGCCTGCAAATCGGCCTGGTGAATCCGGATGGAGCCCCCGCCGATTTCGGTGCCGTTGTAGGCCACGTCATAGGCCAGGGAGCGGGCTTTCCAGGGTTCCGTTTCGAGATAATGCACATCCTCGGGGTGCGGGGAGGTAAACGGGTGGTGGTTGGGGGCCATGCCGGCCTCGGTTTTTTCAAACAGCGGAAAGTCAACCACCCACAGGATCTCATGCCGGTTCGGGTCAATGAGCTGGTGCTTTTCAGCAAACTGCAACCGGAAGCGCCCCAGCACGGTGCAGGCCGGGATAAACTGATCGGCCATAAAGAAGACCACATCGCCGGTTTTGGCGCCGGTCCGCTGCACGATGGCCTGCTGCTCAGCCTCGCTCAGATACTTGAGAATGGGAGACTTCGGCCCTTCTTCGCCGTAGACGATGTAGGCCAGACCCTTGGCGCCATAGCGCTTGGCATCCACCTGCAAATCATCCAGCTCCTTGCGGGAATAGGACGCCGCGCCCTCCACCTTGAGGGCTTTCACCACGCCACCGTTGTCCACAGGGCCCCGGAAGGCCGCAAACTCGCTGGCGGCAAACACATCGGTCAGATCCACGAACTCCAGGCCAAAGCGCAGGTCGGGCTTGTCGGAGCCGTATTTTTCCATGGCCTCTTTCCAGGTCATGCGGCGGAAGGGGGCCTCAATTTTCACACCCGCCACGGCAAACACCTCCACCAGTAGCCCTTCAATCAGGGACAGCACGTCATCCTGCTCGATGAAGGCCATTTCCAGGTCGAGCTGGGTGAATTCCGGCTGGCGGTCGGCGCGCAAATCCTCGTCCCGGAAGCAACGGGCGATTTGATAATACCGCTCAAAGCCGCCCACCATCAGCAGTTGCTTGAAAATCTGCGGCGACTGCGGCAGGGCAAAGCACTTGCCGGGATGTACCCGGCTGGGCACCAGGTAATCGCGGGCGCCTTCCGGGGTGGTCTTGATGAGCACCGGGGTTTCCACCTCTAGAAAGCGGCGGGCGTTCAGGTAGGTGCGGATGGTTTGGGCAATATTGTGCCGAAGCTCCAGGTTGCGCAGCATGGTGGGCCGGCGCAGGTCGAGATAGCGGTACTTCAAGCGGGTAAACTCATCCACGTTGTCCGCTTCCTCGTCAATGGGGAAGGGCGGGGTTTTGGCCCGGTTCAACACTTCCACCCGAACGGGATAAATCTCGATATCCCCCGTAGAAAGCTTGGGGTTCACGGTTTCCGGCGGACGCAGGGACACCGGGCCGGTCACGGAGACCACGTCCTCGCTTTTCAGGCCGGACAATACGGCGTGCACGTCCGGGTTTTTGGAAGGATCCGCCACCACCTGGATGATACCGGTACGATCGCGCACCTCCACAAAGACGATACCGCCCAAATCACGGTTGGCGGAAACCCATCCGTTGACCGTCACGGTCTGGTTCAGCTGATCCCGGGAAAGCTCCCCGTTAAAACAGGTGCGCTTGGTAAAAAAGGAACGCTGCTTCTGGGATTCTTCAAGGGCGGACTGGCTCATCGTCTACTCAATTCTTTCTAAACAGGATATACCGGGTGGACGTGTGAGTACTATCATAACCCCTAAACGCAAACCATCAAGACAACGGCTGAGCGGGTATTTCCACGTAGAAGCTGGTTCCCTCGTTGACCTTGCTTTTCACATGGATGCACCCGCGGTGCTTTTCCACAATGCGGTAGCACAGCGCCAGCCCAAGGCCGGTTCCCACCCCCACGCCCTTGGTAGTAAAGCCCGGATCGAACACCTTGACCAGGTTCTGCTCCGGGATGCCTTTGCCGGTGTCGTGGAAGGCAATGGTAACCCGCCGGGAGTCACGGTCGTAGCAGGTTTCAATGGTAATTTTTCCGGTGCCACCCGATGAAGCCCCGTTACCCGCCTCCTGCTTGTCCTGGATGGCGTGGCCCGCATTCACCAGCAGGTTCATAAACACCTGGTTCAGCAGGCCGGGGTAGCATTGCACCGGGGGCAGGTGCTCATCGTAGCGGCGCTCAATCTCGATGCGGGGATCCAGGGCGCTTTTCACCAGCAGCAGCGTGCTGTCAATGCCTTCATGGATGTCCGCCGTCTTCAGCTCGGATTCGTCCAGGCGGGCAAAGTTGCGCAGGTTGCGCACGATCTCCTGGATGCGGGTAGAGGCCAGCTTGTTGAGATCCAGCAGGCTCTGCATGCTCTCCAGCAGCTCGGGCTGCGGGGCATCGGCGCCCACCAGCTTATCCAGGCAGGTTTTCAGGGTGGCGTTGTTGCCAATCATCGTTCCCAGGGGGGTATTCACCTCATGGGCAATGCCCGCCACAAACTGGCCCAGCACCGCCATTTTTTCAGACTGGATGAGGTACAGCTGGGCCTGTTTCAGCTCATCCAGGGTTTGCTCCAGGGCCTGCTTCTGGTTTTCCAGGGTCAGGAAAAGCTGGGCCTGGTGCAAGGCCACCCCCAGATGCTCGGCCAGAGCCTTCAGCAGCTCAATGTCCTCGTTTACCCACACCCGATAGGCATCACACTGGTGCAAGGTAATGGTTCCCACCAACTCATCCCGCACCAGAATGGGAAACACTGACAGGGAACGAATATGGTTCTCCTCAAACCAGCCCTGGTTCACCAGCGTAGGCGGACAATCTCGCACGTCATTCAGAATAAAGGGATTGTAGGGCTGGTCTTTACGCAGGTGAAACACCGCGCGCTCAAAGTCCACCGCATCTTCCGCCACGGGGGCCACGCCGGGCATCTGGTAGCGGTACACCCGGGGGGCAATCTCCATGCGGGGCGGCTCAACTGCCAGCTCTTCGATGCCTTCGGGCTCGTAATCGGCATCCAACGCCCCGGGCTGGAAGTACCGGATGTAGCACCGGCTAACCCCGGTGACCTTGCCGATTTCGGTGGCCGCCGTGCCCAAAATGCTGTCGATGTCCAGGGACTGGCGGATGGACATGGTCAACTGGTTGATGAGAAACTCCCGGCTGGCCTGGGCCTGGGTTTGCCAGTAGAACTTGGCGTTTTCCACCGCCACGGCCAGCTGGGCGGAGACTTCCACCAGCAGCTCCTCCTGGTAGTGGGAAAAACCACCCTCCTGGGCAGCCGCCATGGCGATGAGGCCAATGACCACCCCCTTGTTGATGAGCGGCACCACGATGGCGGAAGCCGACTCCGCCCGAAACAACAGGGAATCGGCCAGCTCGGCCCGACCATAGAGATGGGAGGACGGATTCCGCAGAATGCGGTCTATAACCGGCTCGTACCCGGCAAAGGTGTTGTGCTCGCCGGAGATTTCCAGGTCGCCGGCTTCGGAAATACGCACCACAATTTTAATGCCGTTCTGGGTGTCGTCCAGAATAACGATGACCGCCTCCTGGTAGGGGATGTGCTGGGCTAGCACCTCGCCCAGGGAGTCAAAGATATCCTCCAGGATGAGGGAGGAGTTGACCGCCCGGCCCACTTCCTGAAG
Organism: uncultured Vampirovibrionales bacterium; assembly: GCA_964390635.1. Lineage (GTDB taxonomy): Bacteria > Cyanobacteriota > Vampirovibrionia > Vampirovibrionales > Vampirovibrionaceae > CAYMIG01. The sequence continues at coordinate 15,773 of CAYMIG010000015.1, forward strand.
GATGTGCAGCTTCTGGGCCCCGGCCTCGGGCAGCCACTCCAGCAAGCCCCCTGGCCGACCGTCGCTTAAAGCCATGGGGGTAATTTTTAGCAGGCCGTCGTGGCTGCTAATCCAGCCAGGGCAGGGCTGATCGATCATCCCGGCGATGACCTGCCGCCCGGAAAGCTCCCCACCCTCGGTAATAGCGTCCAGCATTAAAGCCAGATGCTTGAACCGGGTCTGCCCGCCGGCGTTGGCCCACAGCAGGGCGCCCTCGCCGTCCACCAGGGCCAGGGGCGAGGCGATGGATTTTAAAAGCTGTTCCAGGGAAGCCGGGATCATCCTGACGCCATCCAACGCTGCTGCTTTCATTGTATCGGATCCGGCAAGCCATGGCCGGATGGCTTAAAATTGGGCCGTGGGGCCATTGACACGGGCCACCGGATGCCACACACTGAGGCGGAGGTACTTGCATGGTAACGGCAGGCAGAACCGGGATTGCTATCGCGCTGGGGCTGACCCTGGCCCTGCTTCCGGCTGGCCATGCCACAGGCCCGCTCAGGCCAACAGGCGAGGCGGCCCCACAAGTTCCCTCCCCCCCTGTGCCCACAGGCCCTCAAGGCGATTCCGCACAACGGCCAGCGGATGCCGTGCCGCCCGCCGTTCAAACCCAACGCCTCCAGGCCCTGAATTTCCTGATCCGGGCCGGCTTGCTACCACCAGAGAGCGCAACCCGCACCACGCCCATCACCCGGGCGGAGCTGGCCCGGCTGATAGTGGGTGCCATCGGCTACAACACCCTCATGGTGAGCGAATTCCCCTTTTACCGGGATGTCCCGGTCGACCTGCCGGACTACGCCCCCATCGAGGTAGCCCGCGAAAAACGCCTGATTGACTACCCCGAGGAGCATGGATTTTACCACCCCGGGCAAGCCATCCGCTTTGCCGAGCTGTATGGGGCCCTTGGCAAGGTCCTGCGCCCACCGGCCCCCTCGGATTCGGCCAACCGGCTTACCGTGGAAAGCTTTGCCGACGGAAACCGGCTGCCCGCCGAACTTGTGACACCGGTTGCCAAGATGGCCTACGCCAACTTCTTTCCACAAACCAGACAGGAGCGGCATGAAACCTACCTTTTGCCGCAGCAGGAAGTCTCCGCCCCGGCAATTGCCCCGTTCATTGTGCGCCTGATGCAGGTGGCTGGAACCCACACCCAGCTGGAGGCCGCCTTGCCCAGCGGCGCCGTGGCCTTTTTGCCCGCCGGGTTGAGCATGACTGTGACCCCTACGGCGTCGCTGTTCCGCTCCCGCCTGGCGGTGGGAGACACCGTGACCTTCTCGCTGGTCAACAACGCCGGCCCGCTCATCAAGGGCAGCCGCTTCCGGGGGCGGGTGGAAAGCGTGGCGGACGGCAGCACCTACCGCATCCGCCTGTACGAGGTGCGCACGGTGAACGAAGACCAGTTTTTCGAAACCAACACCATTCTGACCCTGGTTTTCCCCGAAAAAGACGAGAAGGCTTTCGTGGTGCCCGGACAGGTATTTGAAATCACCAGCGGGGCGCCTGAACCACCGGTTTCCCAGCCCGGCGCCGGCAACCCGACAGGCACCTCCGGCCAGGCAGCCTCCCCCAGCGGGGAAGGAAACTAGCTGCGGGCCACCACCAGGCCCACCATGGGTGTCATGGGGAAGTACTTGGGCGCGGAGTTGCGGCCCACGTTGGTCAGGATGGTCTCAATGCGCTGTTGCAGCAGGGCACGGTTATCCTTGAGGTAGGGCATATCCATTTCCAGGCGCCGCAGGGCATCCGCCACCGCCTCGGTTTCCGCAATGCGGTGGAAATTGGGATCCTGCGTGAGCCAGTTGTGGGTCTGGTAATCCAGCTCGGTACGCGCATTCACCCGGGTCACCTCGATTTCCCGCAACCCGTCCACCAGCAGCTTGCCCACCTTAGCCCCGGCGGACATGGCAAAAAAGCCCAGCAAAATGGAGAAGTTGCGGCGGTTCTTGATGCCGTTGATCCACCAGGCCTCTTTGTCTTTCACGTGGATGGTCTCGTACACCACTTTTTTGCCCACGTACTTGGCCCCTTCCCCCGCCGTGGTAAACAGCCGGATGAAACCGTGCAGGGTAATGCCGGCAAACACGCCCAGCCCGAATATGAACGCCCCCTGGAAGCGTTTCCAGGCGGCCTCCTCGCTGGTGTAACCCAGGGCCTCCTGGGAGTCGGCGGGCTGCACGAAGGCCGAGCCGAAGCCGGGCGGGACGGTGCGGTGGGTGGGCTCAAACACATAGTTGCGCTGCGTCTTGAGGGACTCGGCCTGGGGGCGATCCATTACCAGGGTGCGCGCCTCCGGGATGCCGCCGGCCTCCAGCAGGGCCAGAATGCGGCTGCGCGCCTCTTCCCGGATCTGGTTGTCGATCTCGTTTTTCACCCGGATGCTTTGTTTGAACACATCTTGCATGCGGTTGATGAGGTGGGCCCGGATCTTGGTCTCCTCGCGGCGCACCCAGGTTTCCTGGCTGCCCTGCACAAAGCTGCCGGAAAGATAGCCAAAGATGCTGGAGCCGATGTAGGCCAGCAGGGCGGTGCGCTGCTCCGGATCGGCCAGCGCCAGCCGGTAGATGGAGGAGATGGCCTCGGAGAAGCTTTGCGCGATGTTCATCTCATCCAGCTTCTGGGGGTCTTTTTTCAGGATGTTGTTGGTTTCAAACTTGATGTGCTCCGCCTCCTGCAACAGCTGGCCGGGCTTGCGCAACAAGGACGCCAGCACCCAGCGCCCGGCAAAGGCCGCCGCCATGCCCGACAGGAACAGCCCCACGGCCTTTTTGGAGGACATATGGCGGTTAGGATCGAGAAAAGTATCGCGCACCGTCACCGGGCTGGGCGCAACCGTGGACAACAGCCGTCGCTGCCGGCTGAACGCCGAGAATACGGGCGGAATGTTACACGATGGGATGCTCACGCGGATACCTGAACTTCAAAAAACAAAAAACTGGTTACCTTTGCAAGCAACCAGTCTACGGAATCAATAGAAACGGGCTCTTATGCTCGCAAGAAGCGGACCGTGAATTGTTCCCCGCCGGGCATTCTGACTCGTCCAGTCGACTGGCTTACAGCTGCGGCACAGTTCCGGAATTCCACCGGATTCCCCCGTACAGGGATTTTTATTATTTGACAAACAAAGCAGGAAAGCAAGCCAAGGGCTTACACCAATTGTTCCGTGGTCTTGAAGTGCAGCTTGGCTACCTCTTTGAGGGCTTCGCGGCCATGGGCGGCAATAATGGCCTGGGCCTGGGCCTTGACCTGCGAGCTGGCCCCAAAGGACAACGGCATACCAAACCGCTCGGAGAGCTGGCCCATTTTTTTAACGAAGTGATGGCGGGCCACAATGCTGGCAGCGGCCACCCCCACGTTGGCTTCCGCCTTGGGGGTCTGGAAAAGCTCGATTTGCTTGCCTTTTTCCTTTAGCTGCCGCTGGATGTAGTGCTCGCTGCCGAACTGGTCGGCAATCACCTGGCGGCAGTCCGGAAAGCGGGTCAGCAGGTTCTCGATGACCGTGGCATGCCCCCATGCCAGCATGTGGTTCAGGTTTTTGCCCCCGCTTTTGAAGCGGGCATACAGCTCGTTGTACTTGGCCGGGCCAATTTCCACGGTATTCACCGCCTTGGCCCCCACCACCTCGATAATCTGCCTTTGCAGCTCGCCAATCTGCCGGTCGTTCAGCTTCTTGCTGTCACACACCCCCAGTTCCCGCAGGATGGCGGCGGTCTTGTCGTCCACCACCACGCCCGCAACCACCAGGGGGCCAAAGTAATCTCCCTTGCCGGATTCATCCGTGCCGATGTAGGTGCCGGTAATCTCCAGCAAGCCCCGGGTGGTTCCGGCAGCGGGAGCGGAAGGCCTGGCGGCAGGTTGCCTGGGCGCCACGGGCAAGGCCGAAACACCCGCCGCGCCGTTTTCCAGCAGGGCGGCCATGTCGGCCAGCAGGGCATCGGTGCTGGCTTCCAGGTAAAGGGTGCCGTTGGTAAACTGCTTAGCGCGCAGCCATCCGCCACCGGCCTTGCCATCCAAGCGGTAATCGCAATACTGCTCAGCCTTCTCGGCCCAGTCGGTGCCGGAAAGCGCGAGCAATGCCTGCTTAAAGCGCCGTCGCGCCTCAGGCGGTTTTAAGGAATACTTTGCGGCTGGCACAAAGGTTGGATTTCAAACAGACGAAGACGACTTTATTGTACCGGGATCGGGGTGACGATAAAACGCGGGCCTATTTGCCCATCAGTCCGAAGGAGCTTTCGATATTCTTCTTGACTACGTTCTGGGTGCTGTCGATTTCTTTCATGATGGCATCCCGCTGCGAGGTGATGCGGTTGAGATGCATCTCCAGAATCTTGTCGGCCTGCTGCAGCTGCTTGATGCGGGCCTCCAGGATGCGGGCCGCCTCGGACTCGGGTTCCAGCTTGGCTTGCATGTTGAAGAAGCCGGAGACCATGTTGGCCAGATAGATGCGGTGCTGGCTGATAAACTGCGACTCAAGCTCCAGATCGCTCTTGCGAGAGATCAGGGATAGCAGTCTTGCCTGGTTTGCCGCAAAGCCCATTTCGGGATCCTATCTTGGTCGTTTAGTAAGTACGGTCCATCTTGACCCCCTTATGGTGCGCATAAGGGTTGAAATCGTTCAGCGTTTTCTCAATGCGTTCCAGCTTCTGGAATTCCAGCATTTTGCGGTATTTCAGCAGCTTGCGACGGCTCTGGAAGGTGACGAGGTTGTACGCAAACTGGACAAACCCCATCACCATCGCTTCCAGAGGGTTGTTTCTCCGGAAAAAGTTGAGGATGATGTGGGGGCTGAAAACCATTTGCGGACTTGCCATTGCGTACCCCTTGCTTGTGTCGTCGGGAAATCCTAAAGTCGTCTTAATAATAAAAAAACAAAAACAAGGGAAAAGTTGCCTGTTTTGGTAACTTTCGTTAAGAATTGTTATAGATTTTAGATATACTTTTGAGCGCAACTGAGGTGAAAAATTATTTTTTTCAGCCTCCGGTATATCCTTTGCATTGCCTTTTCGGGCCCGGATGTGTTTGCGTTACAATTCGGGTGAACACAGTCTTTTGGATGGAAGCGGCACGTTATGTCCCAAGCAATCGGCGCGCTGGCGCTGCATGAGCAAATAAAATCCGGCGAAACCAGCGCCGTCTCAGTTATTGAAAAAACCTATCAGGCCATTGAGTCGGTCGACCCAAAGCTCCGGGCTTTTAATAGCCTGACCCGGGAGTTGGCCCTTGAAACCGCGAGCACCGTGGATGAAAAGGCCGCAAAGGGCGAGAATCTTCCCCTGCTGGCAGGCGTTCCCCTGGCCCTTAAAGACAACATCAACGTGCTTGGCTACCCCACCAGCTGCAGCAGCCGCATTTTGGCGGGGTACGTATCGCCCTACGACGCCACGGTCACCCGCAAACTCAAGCAGCATTTAATGCCCATCGTTGGCAAGACCAACCTGGACGAGTTTGCCATGGGCAGTTCCACGGAAAACAGCGCCATGGGCGTTACCCGCAACCCGTGGGATCCCGACCGGGTGCCGGGCGGCAGCTCGGGAGGCTCGGCGGCCATCGTGTCGGCAGGGGTTCTTCCGGTTTCCCTTGGCTCGGATACCGGGGGCAGTGTGCGTCAGCCGGCAGCCCTATGCGGCCTGGTCGGTATCAAGCCCACTTACGGCACCGTATCCCGCTATGGGCTGGTGGCCTTTGCCAGCAGCCTGGATCAGATCAGCCCCTTTGCCCGCAACGTTGCCGATGCCGCCGCCTTGCTACAGGTCATCTCCGGGTTTGACGACCGGGATTCCACATCGCTGCCCCAGCAGCCCGCCGCGGATTACCTGAAAACCCTGGAAAAGCCAGTGGACAAGCTGCGTATTGGCATTATCGGCGAGCTAAACGGCGAAGGCATGCAGTCTGAGGTGGCCTCCGCCTTTCAACAGGCCATTGAAACTTTCCAGTCGCTGGGAGCCACGGTGGAAACCCTCTCCATCCCCAGCATCCAGGCCACGGTAGCGGCCTACTACATCATTGCCACCGCCGAAGCCAGCTCCAACCTGGCCCGGTTCGACGGGGTACGCTACGGGTTGCGGGTAGAGGGCAAAGACGTGGCCGACATGTATTGCAAAACCCGGGCGGAAGGCTTTGGCCCCGAGGTGAAGCGGCGCATCATGCTGGGCACCTTCTCCCTGAGTTCGGGCTACTACGATGCCTACTACGGCAAGGCCCAAAAAGCCCGAAAACTGCTGCGCCAGGAGTTTGAAGCCGCCTGGAAGCAGGTGGACGTGCTGATTTGTCCCACCTCGCCCACCACCGCCTTTAAAATCGGCGAGAAGGCTGACGATCCGGTCAGCATGTACCTGTCCGATATTGCCACCATCCCGGTGAACCTGGTGGGCATCCCGGCCATCAGCATCCCTTGCGGCTTCGACAACAACCGCCTGCCCATTGGCCTGCAAATCCTGGGCCCGCACCTTTCCGAGGAGAAACTGCTGCGGGTGGCCCGGATGTTTGAGCAAGCCACCGGCCTGTGCAACCTGGTGCCCGGAAACTAGCCTAGCGGTTTTCGGCGGCCCGGTAACGATCCCACAGGGCCACGGCGCCGGCTACGGCCATCATTGCCAGGGCCAGCGCAGGAATGGCCAACAGCAGCAGTATCGACATGGTTAAATCCTCCGTTGCTGCTTTCAGCTTAGCCGGTGCAGGTGCCGCCTGAGCGGTTCGACATACACTTGCCGGCAGTGTCACAGCGGCCCCGGCATGAGGAAATCTCCCGCAAACGCCCGACGGGCAGCGCCGAAAACGGTGGTAGAATAAGACACACGGATGAGCAGGAAGAAATACGTTGTCCTTCCGGGATAAACTGGCAAGCGGAAAACCCGTCGTCACGGTTGAACTGTCCCCGCCCAAGGGGACGGACACCTCGCGGCTGCTGGCGCAGGCCGAAGCCCTCAAGGGCAAGGTGGATGCCATCAACGTGCCGGATTGCCAGCTTTCCATCCTGAAGATGAGCTCGCTGGCCTCGTCCCTGCTCATCCAGGCCCAAACCGGCATTGAGGCCGTGTGGCAATTAACCTGCCGCGATCGCAACCTGATTGCCCTGCAGGCCGACCTGATGGGCGGATATGCCCTGGGACTGCGCAATATCCTGGCGCTCACCGGGGATCCGGTGCAGATTGGCGATCAGAAGGAGCATGCCAAGCAGGTGTTCCACCTGGAATCGGTGCGCCTGCTGGATCTCATCCAAACCATGAACCGGGGCTATGATGCCACAGGAAAAGAGCTGAAGCAGGGCGGCACGGACTTTACGGTGGGCGCGGCCATTAACCCCTTCAAGCTGGCCAACCGGGCCCAGCAACTGCGGTTGCAACAGAAAATGGAGCGGGGCGTGCAGTTTTTCCAGACCCAGCCGGTCTATCACCGCGAGCCGGTGGAAGCCATGTGCGAGCTGCTGCAAACCACCGCCGAGCTGGTGGGCTGCCCCGTGCCCAAGGTGCTGCTGGGCATGATTCCGCCCCGTTCGGCGGAGATGGCCCGCCGCATGAACCAGGAAATCAACGGCATCAATATTCCGGAGGAATACATCGCGCTGCTGGAACGTTCCGACAATGCCACCGAGGAAAGCATCCGCTTTTGCGCCGAAGTGGTGCACAACCTGACCGGCCTGGGCGACGGCTTCCACTTTATGCCCATCGGCATGGCTTCCAAAACGCCCCGATTGCTGGACTTGTGCTTTGCCTCCAACCCCGCCGTCACCCTGGGCGATTAGCGGGCGCGGGTTTCCGCCCACTGGCAGCTAAACCATCCGGAGGATTTTCGATCCCCAAACCGGTTCGGGGGCTTAAAATAGAGAGTATCTTTCCCTATGTTCATTCAAGTGTTGAGAGGCAGATCCCCCATGATTCGCTGGAAGCAAGTTATTCCGACCGCGCTCATCGGCGGCCTGCTCCTGGGCGCCGTTGCGCCGGCCCTGCAAGCCCAGGCCCAGGATGCTCCGCAGGAGCCGCCCGCCCGCAAAATCCTTTTCCTCAGCAGCCTGGACTTCCCACCAGATGCCTTCGTCCAGAACCCTACCCCCGCCCTGTCCGAAACCCGGTTTTGGCGACTGATGGAGGCGGAAGTAAATAAAACCAACGACCTGACCCTGACCCAGAACCTGGAAGAGGCCGATTACCGGGTGGAGCTGCGATGTGCCGGCGTGCGCAACTGCTCCAAGCTGGTGGTGGACATTAAGAACCCGCAGCGGGACGTGCTGGCCAGCTTCTCCCTGAAGGGCATCCGCCCCCTGCTGACCCCGCCCAACCTGGAGCAGGTGGCCAAGAACCTGACCGAACGGATTGACGAAAAGCTCTACCAGATGGAACAAGGGCAATACGGCTATTCGGAATACGGCCACACCTACTACAAGTAGAATTTTCAAAGCTAGAAAACCCGCCCAAGATTGTCTTCGGGCGGGTTTTTTGATGAAAAACACCTGGATTCGCTAGCAGCCCGACTTTTTAAACCCGTAAGGACAATGGCGGCAACCAGACTGGCAGCAAACCCCCTGCGCCTTCAGGTACAGGGAAGTCATGACCAGGTAGCCGGAGCGGGGATCGATATACCAGTGCTGCCCCTGGCGAACGGCCTCATCGTGCAACGCTTGGTAATAGGGCGGGGATTCCTGGCTCATGAACATCCGGGCAGAATAGGCAATCGTAAAAAACCGCACCCTGCCTGTTGCCAGACAGTTCCTCCGGTTTGACGCAACGAGCACCCGCCGGTTAAAGACTTATTGCTGCTACGTTCCCGTCCTGACAAGGTTCGTCCCCCGGACGCCGCTCAGGTCAAACCATCATCGGTGGTGCGGTACAGGATACTATACCACATCCCGCCGGCAGGTCCGGGGTTCTCAACGCATTTTTAAGATTCGGCCAAAGCGGGCGCTATTCCGGCTTTTTCTCGTCCGCCTCATCGTCGGCCTCATCATAACCGGAATGAGGGGGCTCTGTGGCGCCGAAGGCCCTAAGAATACCAACCACGCCCTTGCGGTTGTTGTCCAGGGCCATGCGCAGGGCGCTGCGGTTGTACTTGCTCTTGCGATCGATATATTCCAGGCGCTGCGCAGCCGGCACCGCCGAGAGGATCTTCATCACCAGCTCGTCTTTGCCGCGCCATGCCGCCCACATCAGCGGGGTCATCTTGCCGTCAGTGTCGGCCAGCGTCACATCGGCGCCCTGGGCAATCAGGGCGTCCACCACATCATCGAAGCCGTTTTTCACCGCCAGGTTGATGGCGGTCCAGCCGCGATCATCGCGGTAGTTGATGTCCTGGGTTGCCGCCGCCAGGATATTGGCCACTTTGGGATACCAGGGCCGGGCGCCGGGGGCAGTGGTGGCCAGCAGGCTCATCAACAAGGTGCCATTGTAGGACTTGCGGTCGGCATTGGCCCCCCGGTCCAGCAAAAACTGCACCATATCGGCATGACCGGCCCAGGCGGCGGTAGACAGCGCGGTCTGACCATATTTGTCCTGGTACTCAATGGAAACACCCTGATCCAGATACTGCTTGACTTCCTGGATGTTGTTGGCAGCCACGGCCTTCAGCATCAAGGCTTCCGGCTTGGGCTTGCGGTTCCAGAACGACCCAAACTGCACGGTGTCGGCCTGCGGCTCCCGGTGCAAGGCCGGTGCCCTCGAAGCGGACGGTGCCACGGCAATGCAAGATTCTTTGTGGACGGTCGGCTGCCCGAACTTGGCGCCAAAGCCCAACGGCCCGATACTCTGCATTTCTTCTCCCCCAAAAACCAATGCCGATATTATACGCTAATTTTATAATATAAAACCTTGTTGTCTATCTTAATGATGAAACGCAAGTTCGTGGTCCGCCGGGTGGCCTGCGGGATACTGGCCGCTGAAGCAGGCCGCGCATGGGGACTCAAGGCCGGCCACGGCCACCATGTCCTCTACCGACAGGTAGGCCAGGGAATCGGCGCTCAAAAACTTGCGGATGGCCTCGACATTTGGCTCCCGGTTGGCAATCAGCTCGTCACCGGTGGACATATCGATGCCATAAAAGCAGGGATGCTTGACCATGGCGGACGACACCCGGAAGTGCACCTCCCGCACCCCGCTTTCCTTCAGCATCTGCACCAGCTTTCGGCTGGTAGTGCCCCGCACGATGGAATCATCCACCACCACCACGCTTTTGCCAGCCAGCACGTCGTGCAAGGGATTGAGCTTAAGCTGGATGCCCTTTTCCCGCAGCTCGTGGGTGGGGTTGATGAAGGTGCGCCCCACGTAGCGGTTCTTGATCAGCCCCTCGGCATAGGGGATGCCCGATTCCTGGCTATAGCCGATGGCCGCCACGTTGCCGCTATCCGGCACGGGGATGACAATATCGGCGTTGACCGGCGGGGAAATCCGGGCCAGACGGCGCCCCAGGTTCAGGCGATAGGTGTAAACCGACTGGTTGTGAATCACGCTGTCGGGCCGGGCAAAGTAGACCAGCTCGAAAATGCACAGGTGCTCGCGTTTTTCGCCTTCCAGAAACAGCGATTCGGTTTTGCCCAGGCCGGTATTGTGCAGGCCCCGGTAGTATTCATCCAGCTCGGCGATGAGAATCTCGCCGGGGGCGATATCCCGCTCGTAGCGGGCCCCCACGATGTCGAGGGCGCAGGTTTCGGAAGCCACCACCAGCCCGCCGTTGGCATTGCGGCCCATGCAGAAGGGACGCAGCCCATGCCGATCCCGGGCGGCAATCAGGGTGTCGCCCACGGCAATCACCAGCGAGAAAGCGCCCTCGCAGGCTTCCAGGGTTTGTTTTACCGCCAGTTTCAGCGGGGTGCCCTGGCCCAGCAGGTAGTTAATGTGCTGGGCCACCAGATGGGTATCGGAGGAGCCATGGCCAAAGTAGCCCCGCTCCTGCAAAAAGGCCCGCAACACTTCGGTATTGGTGAGGTTTCCGTTGTGGGCCACGGTCAGGCCCCCCAGCGGAGTCCGCGTCACCACCGGCTGGGCATTGCCCAGGTTGCTGGCCCCAGTAGTGGAATAGCGGGTATGGCCAATACCGATTTGCCCATGCAGGCTGTCCAGTAGGTTTTCGTTGAACACCTGGTTCACCAGGCCCATCTCCTTGTGGATGCGCAGCTGGTGGTTGTCATAAACGGCCATGCCGCAGCTTTCCTGGCCCCGGTGCTGCAGGGCATAAATGCCGAAATACAGGGTATGCCCCAGGCATGCCGATTGCATGTCCATGATGCCAAAGACGCCGCACTCCTCGTTCAGCGACTTATAGGGAAGGAAATCGGAATCACAGTCGGGCAAGGGTATTTCTCCACAGGTCGGCCAGGGGCTCCAGGGGGACGGCAGGCGCTTCACCCAGTTTCAAAACCGGCTCCGGCAGGATTTTGCCCAACGGATGGAACGCCATCTCGGTACCCAGGGCCGCTTGCAGGGCGGCTTCCCGCTCCGGGCGATAGGCCAGCCAGTAGGTGCCGGATGTTTCCCCAAACAGGCGCTCGTCCAGACGGAAGTCGCCGGCCAGGGCGTCCACATCCAGGGCCACACCCAGCCGATGGTCAAACAGCATCTCCAGCAAGGTGGGCAGCATGCCGCCAATGGACACATCTTGCACGTTGCACACCGCGCCCTCGGCAATCAGCCGCAGCAGGCGATCCATGCAGCGCTTTTCGTGGTTGAGGTCGATATCCGGCGGGGGGCCCTCGGTTTTACCGGTCGCCAGCTTCAGGTATTCGCTGCCGCCCAGGGTCGGCTTGAAACGGCCCACCAACGCCACGTGCAGCCCGGGCTCTTTAATGACCGGGGTCATCACCCGGGTTTCATCCGCCACCAAGCCAATCATGGCGATGGTGGGGGTGGGAAAGATGGGCTCGCCCGAATGTTCGTTATACAGGCTGACGTTGCCGCTAATGACCGGCGTGTTGAAGACCAGGCAGGCGTCTTTGATGCCTTGCACAGCGTAATAGAGCTGATAATAAATATCCGGCTTTTCCGGGTTGCCAAAGTTCAGGTTGTCACTGACCGCCAGGGGCAATGCGCCCACGCTGACCAGGTTGCGCGCCGCCTGGGCCACGGCCAGCATGGTGCCCCGGTAGGGCTCCAGGTAGACGTAGCGGGCGTTGCAGTCCACGGTCATGCCCAGCGCCTTCCCGGAAAATTCCCCATCCTTCCTGCGCAGGCGGATCACCCCGCCCCCCAGGTTCTCGGAAGCCAGCACCGTGTTGTTCTGCACATGGCGGTCGTACTGGGAAATCACCCCCGTGGGCCGGGCCATGTTGGGCGAGGCAAACAGCCGCGCCAGCCAGCCGGGCACATCGCCCGGCGCAATGTCGTCCAGGCCCTGGCGCACATCGCGGGTACGGCGCGCCCGGGCAGCTTCCGGCTCCGGCGGCTTGCTGCCGCGATCGTAGGAGGGGGCCAGATCGGTGAGCAACTTGGCCGGCAAATCCACCACCAACTCGCCTTTGTGCAGAATCTGGATTTGCGGCTCGGCGATGACTTCGCCGATAATCACCGCCGGGATACGCCACTTGGCAAACACATCCAGCACCGGCTGCTCCTTGCCTTTCTCCAGCACAAAGAGCATGCGCTCCTGGCTTTCGGAGAGCAGGTATTCGTAGGGTTTCATGTCGGGCTCGCGGGCCGGCACATTGTCAAGATCCATGCGCATGCCCAGATCGCCCTTGCTGGCCATCTCGCAGCTGGAACTGGTCAGCCCGGCGGCACCCATGTCTTGCGCCGCCACCACGCAGCCGGTGGCAAAGGCCTCCAGGCAGGCCTCGATGAGCAGCTTTTCGGCGAACGGGTCGCCCACCTGCACGGCGGGACGATCTTCCCCGCTTTTCTCATCCAGCTCCCGGCTGGCGAAAGCCGCCCCGCCCATGCCGTCCTTGCCGGTGGCCGAACCCACATACAACACCGGGTTGCCCACCCCCATGGCCCGCGAGGGCATAATGTCCATATCGTACAGGATGCCCACCGCCATGGCGTTGACCAGCGGATTGCCGCTGTAGCAGTCATCAAAGAACACCTCGCCGGCCACGGTGGGGACGCCCACGCAGTTGCCGTAGTGGGCAATGCCTTTCACCGCCCCGCTGAACAGGTAGCGATTGCGGCTGCTCTCCAGGGGCCCAAAGCGCAACGAATTGAGGTTGGCGATGGGCCGGGCATTCATGGTGAAGATGTCGCGCAGAATGCCTCCCACCCCGGTAGCCGCTCCCTGGAAGGGTTCCACGGCGGTAGGATGGTTATGGCTTTCTATTTTGAAGGCAATCTGGATGCCGTCCCCGATTTCCACCACGCCCGCATTTTCACCGGGGCCGGCCACCACCCGCTCGCCCTTGTTGGGAAGCTGTTTGAGCAAGTGGCGGGAGTTTTTGTAGCAGCAATGCTCGCTCCACAACACGCTGAACATGGCCAGCTCGTTGAAGTTGGGCTCCCGGTTCAGGTGGTTGCAAATTTTGCGGTACTCGCCCTCGGTGAGATTGAGCGACTTCAGGGTTTCCGTAATGTTGGGGATGGCGGCGGTAGAAGGCATTCGGGGAATCCTGCACTAAATCACCCCGCTATTATCCACCAAAAGCCCGGTAATTCAAACGCGCTATCTGCGGCTGCGCAGTTTGGCCAGCAGGCGCAAAAACTCGATATACAGCCACACCAGGGTCACCATCAGGCCCAGGGCGGCGTACCACTCCATATACTTGGGCACCCCCTGGCGCACCCCGTGCTCGATGAAGTCGAAGTCCATCACCAGGTTGAGGGCCGCCACGATAACCACAAAACCGCTCAGGATAATGCCAAACAAGCTGAAGTCGTTGAGCAGCGGCATTTTAATGCCAAAAAAGCCCAGCACCATGGTCAGCATATAGAAAAGCGCAATGCCGCCGGTGGCCGCAAACACCCCCAGGCGGAAGTTCTGGGTGACTTCGATGAGGCCGGAGCGGTAGGCCAACAGCAGGGCAAACGCCGTGGTGAAGGTGAGGCCCACCGCCTGGATGACGATGCCCTGGTAGCGCAGCTCGAAAAACGAGGACAGCCCGCCCAGCACGAAGCCTTCCAGAATAGCGTACAGCGGGGCCAGCACAGGCGACCACTCCTTTTTAAAGCCGGCCACCACCACGCACAGCATCCCGCCAAAAAGCCCGCCGAAGTAAAAGGGGCTCAGGTACCCGAACTGTCCGTCCATCACCTGGTGCCAGGTGTAGGCCGCCGAGGCCATCAGCAGCACCAGCATCAGGGCGGTACAGTTGATGGCGCCGTTCAGGGTCATGGCCTCTTCGCCCACCACATGCGGCACGCCGGCGAATGTGCCGGCATTCAAGGCTGGATTGGCGGAACGCATGGTACTCTCCTCCCTGCAACGCTGAACCATTACCATTATACTTGCATTTTCGCCCTCTTCCGGGTTCAATCGAGGGTATGCAAGGACTCGACAAACAAGGCATCTACGAGCTGATCGTGACCCAGGGGGCGGAAGCCTTCAACGCCTTCCGCCGCAACACCGAATATACCGAGCTCGATCTCGCCGGCCTGGACTTTACCGGCAAAGACCTCTGTGGCATCAACTTCAGCAACGCCAACATAAGCGGTTGCATCTTCGATTTTGCCTACCTGGCCGAAGCCCGCTTCATCATGGCCGATCTCTCCCGTTCTTCCATGCGGGAGGCGGATTTCTACCAGGCCAGCTTTGACGAGGCCGAGCTGCTGCACTGCGATCTGGACCAGTCCAATTTCGACAGCGCCTCGCTGGCTGAGGCGGTGCTGACCGGCTGCAACGCCCAGCGGGCCAGCTTCCGCGACGCCGATCTGGGCGGGGCCAAATTCAACAAGGCCGCCCTGAACGATGCCGACTTTACCGGGGCCAACCTGTGCGGCACGGACTTTACCGACTCCGAAATGGAATGGAGCCTGCTGGAAGGGAGCCGCCACGACGAACGCACCCGCTGGGGCAAAAACGCGCCCACCGCTTTTTCCACCCCCTCCTCGCCGGATCATGCATAATTTTTAAGCCGGGTGGGCATAACATCCATGCGCTAGAAAATCGTCACCCACACTCACCGCGCCGGTTCGGGCGTGCGGTTCGCTTCGACCGCCCATGGGCGGCGCATGCACGGGGTACTCAGGGGCCCACCGGCTGCCCGGCAACAAAAGGAGGCCAGCTTCCATGAATCAGCACGAAATCGAACCACGGCCATTCGCCTTGCAAAATGCCCGCTTCCTGAAAAGCGACCAAATCTGGCTGGCGCTGGATGACAGCCTGCTGGAAAGCCGCCGTCTGGGGCAAGTCCCCAATACCGTGAGACATGAACGCATAAGCCTGCCCGAAAGCGAGTTTTACCATCGCCAGCTGTTCTACTGGCTGCTTATTCGCAAGGGGCCATGCTTCTTTTCGGAGGGCGCCCCCCTGCACGAGGGGGTTCCCATCCCGCTAAAAGCACAGAACTAGAGGCCAACCAACCGCCAAAAAACCCGGTCCACGGGGATCGGGTTTTCTTTTTTCGGAATTTCCGCAAAGGTTTCCAGCGGGCCTGGCGGCGGGTTTTCAGGGTTCCTGCCCGGCTTTCACAACCCAAAAAGTAAACCCTGGCCTGAGGGGCCAGGGTTTAGTTTGTCCATGATTCTGAGTGGCAAAGCCGTCGTAGATGGGAAGCCTTTGCCAAACCGGGTGATTGGCAATCACAGCATTACAACGGTATCATTCCCGGCCTTAAACTTTCTTAAACACTTCGGCAAAGCAAAAGCCGAATTTTTTGATATTCCGAAATATCGGATTCCCCAATTTATCCGCCCAGCAGCAACACTTCGCGAATTACCTTGGCCGCCACCACGGTGGAGACGCCCGAGGGATCGTAGTGGGGCGAGAGTTCCACCACGTCGGCTCCCACGAAGTCCAGGCCGTCAAAAGCCCGCAGCCAGCGCACAAAGGTGCAAAAATCCATGCCGCCCGGTTCCGGGGTGCCGGTGCCGCTCATAATGGAAGGATCCAGCACGTCGAGATCGATGGTGAGAAAGACCGGGCACCCTTCCAGCCGCTGGCGGGCCCGGGGAATGTCCGCCTCCGATTCCAGCAGGGTGCCATGGCGGCGCATCCAGTCGAATTCCTCCCGGGGGCCTGAACGGATGCCGATTTGCACCAGCCGCTCTGGCCCGATGAGATCGGCCACCCGGCGCAGCACCGTGGCATGGGAAAGCTGTTCGCCCAGGTAATCGTCCCGCAGGTCGGCATGGGCGTCAAAATGCAGCACGGCCAGATTGGGGTATTTTTCCACATAGGCCTGGATGGCCGGATAGGTCACCAGGTGCTCGCCGCCCACCCCCAGCCAGCGTTTGCCGCCGGCCAGCACCTGCTGGGCGTTCTTGCGTATGAGGGCCAGAATGGCGTCCCGGTTACCCAGGGGGAACTCCAGCTCCCCGGCATCGAAATAGCGGCGGGTTTCCAGGTCTTTGTCGCACAGGGGGGAGTAGGTCTCCAGACCCCAGGATGCGGAGCGCACGGCCTCCGGGCCAAAGCGAGTGCCGGGGCGAAACGAGGTGGTGCCATCGTAAGGCAGGCCCACAATCACCCAGTCGGCCTCCTCGAAGCTCTGGCAGGCGCCCATCCAGCTGCGGGGAATAAACGGGCCGCTTAGCATCCGCTGGCGGTTCCCGCGGGCTGGCCCTCATACAGGCGCTTTACGTAATTGGGCAGGGCGAAAACGGCCTTGTGCACATCCCGGTTGAAGTAACGGCAGGTTTTTTCCAGCTCCGCCGCCATGGCCTCGTTAATGCGTTCCAGGGGCTGGATACCCTTGGAGCAGAAGCTCCAGGTCCACTGCGCCCCCGGATAGGAGGGCACGCAGGCAGTATAGGGCACCACCACCGGGAACACGGACTTCAGCAGCTTGTTGATGCGGGTGCACTCCTCCGGCACGGCCATGGCCGACTCGGACTGGTTGGCCATAATGCCGTTTTCGGTCAGCGCCTCGTACACGTTGCGGTAGAACTGCTGGGTAAACAGCTTTTCCCCGGGGCCGATGGGGTCGGTGGAGTCGATAAGAATCACATCGAAGGTGTTTTTGTGCTGGGCAATATAGGCCGCCCCGTCGCGCACCTCGATCTCCACCCGGGGATCGTCAAGCTGGCCGGCAATGGAGGGCAGGTACTTGCGGCAGACATCGATGACCTCGCCGTCAATCTCGCACAGCACGGCACGTTCCACGCTTTTGTGACGCAGTACCTCGCGGATGGTGCCGCCGTCGCCGCCGCCGATAACCAGCACCGCCTTGGGCTCAGGGTGGGCCAGCATGGGAATGTGCGTAATCATCTCGTGGTAGATGAACTCGTCCCGCTCGGAGGTCATGACCATGCCGTCCAGAAACAGCATGCGGCCCAGCGCCAAGGTATCCACCACGTCCACCTGCTGGAATTCGGAAACGGAATGGTGCAGCACCTCCCGCACGCGGTAGCCCAGCTCGGTGCGGTTCAGGTGGCGTTCGCGCACCCACAAATCCAGCGACGATTCATCAGGATGGGTCATACCGTGATCTCCGTATTCAGACAGTCAAAGCCCGTCCATTATACAGGCGGGGCACCCTAGACGCCAGCGTGCGCACCCACCAGGCCCACGCGCTCATCCAGGCTGCGGGGAAATTCCACGCCGCGGATGGCGTTGTGCCGGTCGTAGTGCTTCACCTCGAAGGTCTCGGTGACGATGCGGGTGACGGCATCGGTGTCGAAGGGCTTGCAACTGAACACATCGAAGAAGAAATAATCTTTTTCGGTGAAGGAGTGGAAGGTGATGTGCGATTCGGCAATCACCACCATGCCGGTAATGCCCTTGTCCTCGGGAATCAGCCCGGCATAGGGAAACACGTAGGGTTGGATGATCTTGGTCATGCCGATGCGATCGGGCAGATCGTTCAGGAAATTCCAGACAAAATCGAGGTTGCTGATCTTGTCGTAGTTGCAGCCCCGGCAATCCAGCATCAGGTGTGGGCCAAATTCGGAATGGATCTTGGTCATCCGCGGGTACCTCCGGGCTGATGGCTGGCCGCCACGGGAATGTGGGCCTGCAAATCGCTGGAAAGCTCTTTTTCAATCACGAAAGGCGCCTGCACGATTTGATCGGTGGTCAGGTTCAGCAGGCCACGCTTCAACTCGGAGTAGAACGCCGACTTGGCGTGGAATTTTTCCTTCAGGTACTCGTAAGCCACCATGGGGTCGCAGTTTTCGCCGCAGGTAAACAGGTCGACCGCGGCATAACCGTATTCCGGCCAGGTATGAATCGCAAGGTGGGATTCCATAATGACGACCACCCCGCTTACGCCGTAGGGACTGAACATGTGAAAGTTCTTCTGCACGATGGTGGCGCCGCATGCCTCGGCGGCCTCGCACATGGAGTCTTCAATCAGCTGGACATTGTTGAGAATATTGGGGTTGCAGTCATAGAATTCGGCTAAAAGGTGACGTCCCAAGTTGACGACGGTGGAATCGGCAGCATGCGCGTTCAATTTGGCAGGGTCCCTTTCTGGTTACGGTGGGTACTAACGGGGGAAAACGCTCATTGGTGAGAATGGCACTCGAATAAAGTAGCAATTTTACAGAGTCAGCATGAGTTTGCAAGTACAAATTTTTCCACGCTGCCGTTATAAAATCAGGGGGTCATGAATTGTTGCCCCCGGTACTGGCGGATATGCCGGAACCCGGCACGGGAAAAGCCGCTTAGACCACCAGACAACCCCGAAATGGTATCAAAACGCCGTGAAAAAGTTTTCAAAAAAACCCTGTTTTCTTTAAAATGGCCGTAGCTGGCCGAGTGGTCAAAGCATAGCCGAACCCCATCCCCCATGAACGAAAAAAACAACCCCAAGAAAATCAGCCTCCTCATCCCCGTTTTCAACGAAGAGCAGTTTCTGGAAGCCTTGTTGGACAAGGTGGAGTCCGTGGACTTCTGCGGGCTGGAAAAAGAACTGGTGCTGGTGGATGACGGATCCCAGGACGGCACCCGCGAGATTTTGAAGCGCCTGGAAAGCGAGCGCCCCCAGTACCGCATTGTCTACCATGCCCAGAACCAGGGCAAAGGGGCCGCGCTGCGCACCGCCATCCAGCATGCCACGGGCGACATCATCGCCATCCAGGACGCCGACCTGGAGTACGACCCCCAGGACTACCCGCCACTCATCCGGCACCTGCTCAACGACGAAGCCGACGTGGTGTACGGCAGCCGTCTGAAAAAGGACAGCAACAGCCAAGCCTTCTCCCTGACCCATTACCTGGGCAACAAGTTCCTGACCCTCGTGACCAACCTGCTGTACCAAACCACCATTACAGATATGGAAACCTGCTACAAGGCCTTCAAGGCCGACGTCATCAAGGGCATCACCATTCGCTCCAACCGGTTCGACTTTGAACCCGAGATTACCGCCAAGGTACTGAAGCAAAAGTGCCGACTGCTGGAAGCCCCCATCTCCTACCAGGGCCGGGCCTTCAACGAAGGCAAGAAGATTACCTGGGTCGACGGCTTGTGGGCCCTGAAAGCCCTGGTCAAGTTCCGCTTTGTTAACTAGGTTCATGGCTTTGGCGGTTTGAACCGAAGGCGCTGTACCATGATCAACCCCCTCTGGACTCACTACAAGCGCGATGTTGTATTTGTCGCCACCGTTTTACTGCTTGCCGGCCTCCTGCTGGGGCTGCAACTGAACCGTTTTCTCACCGTGGTCAACCATGACGCGGCCATCTTCTGCATCCTGGGGCAAAGCATCCTGAAGGGGCATTACCTGCTGGTCTCAGAACCCAACCCCCAGCCTTATTTCACCTTCCCGCCCTTCTTCCCCCTCCAGCTAGCCGGGCTCATGCTGCTGTTCCACAATACCGACACAGCCGCCATGCAGCCGGTTTTCAAGGGCTACATGGGCTTACTGTTTCTGCTGAGCCTGCCCTTGTACTATTTATGGGCCCGTCGCCTCCTGGGGCAAAGGCATGCCATGGCCCTGACCGCCCTGGTGGCGGTGAATCCGCTGATATTCAAGTACATTGCCGACGTACTGTCGGATGTGCCCTACTGGGCCTTCTCGATGGGCGCCGTCTTTGCCATGTGGCA
Source organism: uncultured Vampirovibrionales bacterium (assembly GCA_964390635.1). Taxonomy (GTDB): domain Bacteria; phylum Cyanobacteriota; class Vampirovibrionia; order Vampirovibrionales; family Vampirovibrionaceae; genus CAYMIG01. Next base: position 35,858 of record CAYMIG010000015.1, read on the forward strand.
GCGCCAGCAAAGCCTGGAGGCCATGGACGGAAAAAGCCGCCGCTGGACGGTCGTGGCTATTGTGCTGATTGTCTTCAGCGCCCTGACCCGGCAGATTGGGCTAGCCCTGGTGCTGACCTTTCTGCTTGCAACTGGGCTAAAGCGGCAGTGGCGCACCGCTGGCATAGCCCTGGTGGTGTTCCTGCTCAGCATTGGGGGCTGGCAAAGCTATGAGCACTTCTATCGACTGCACCACCCCAGCGCCATCGACTCCCTGAACCAGCAGGGGGTGCAACAGGTGCTGGACAAGTCCCCCATCAAACTGGAATACGTGAAGCACTTTCTGGTCGATCGCCCCGTGGACAAGGACAAGAACCGCTCTCAAGCGAATCCTTCGGTATTGCTGGGCAACATCCAGGATCGTTTCCTCCGCTACAGCGAGCTGGGCCTCGATCAGGTACTCCCCCCTATCAAATATCGCCAGGGCGAGGTAGAGTATCGCCCCACCCACCTGTGGCCCTTTTTGTTGCTGGTGATTGCGCCGTTCTTTTATGGGCTTTACCGACTGTGGCAGGCCTTCCCCTTTGGGGCCTTGTACATTGGCCTGTACATGGGGGTATTGCTGGTTTATCCGTACATCAGTCCCCGGTTTTTGCTGCCGGTGTTTCCCCTGATGCTGGTGTGCCTGTATTGGGGGTGGTGGCAGTTCAGCGCCTGCCTGAACACTATGGACAAGCCGGCCCTGCAACGCGCCGCTGCCCTAATCCTGCCGGGCTTTCTGGCCCTGGCGCTTACCACCCACCTGCTGGAAACCGTCCGCCGGGTCAAAGACGGCTTTGAGCTGAAGATGGCGGATGCCGGCCCCTCCTTGCGCCAGGGCAACCGGGCCTATTACGAAACCTTGTTGTGGATTGGCCGGAACCTGCCGGAAGACAGCCTGGTAATCAGCCGGAAACCTCCGGTGACCTATTTTTACAGCGGTCGAAAGTCCACCGCCTACCCCTTCACCTCGCATGCCGACGAGCTGTTTTCCTATATCGAGCAGAAACAAACGCTTAACCCCGACTTGAAAGTCTATGTGTTCCAGGACACGGTGTTTGGCAGCAGCAGCGCCTACCTGAAGCCCGCCGTGGAAAACCATGCCGGTCGCTTCCAGCTGATCTATACCGAACCGCAAACCGGCAGCCGGGTCTGGCGGCTCCTTCCCCCCAAACATCCTTGAGATTCCTGCCGGCCAGCACTGGACAGGCGGGCCCGGCCATAATACAATGGCCTGCGTTTGAGCCAATTGAGAGGTTGGGGCCATGCCGCTTGAGGATTTAGTGAATCGCCAGGAACGCCGCGCGTATCGAGGGGCCGTCTTCCACATGCTGTCGGAACAGGAGCCGGTTTTTCTGCCCGATGGCGGCCTCATCGTCAACGAAAAAGGCATGATTGAAGACTGCGGCCCGTGGCAAACACTGGAGCGGCAGGGCAAAACGGACGGATTGAAGGTGATTACCCTTGCCGCCCACGATGTGATCATCCCCGGGTTCGTGGATACCCACGTGCATATGCCCCAGCTGCCGGTAACCGGCTGCCAGGCCCCCGATCTGCTCAGCTGGCTGGAGCAGTACATCTATCCCGCCGAGGCCCGGCTGTCCGATACCGAGTATGCCTGGACGGTCAGCCGGTGGTTTTTCGAGCACCTGCTAAAAAACGGCACCACCACCGCCGCGGTATTCCTGACCTCTCACCAGCTGGCCACCAAGATTGCCTTTGAAATCGCCCAAAAGCAGGGGAACCGGGTCATCATGGGGCCTACTATGATGGACGTGAACGCCCCGCAGGAGCTGCTGAAAAACCCCACCCACCTGCTGGATCAAGCCTCCTTGCTGTACCACGAATGGCACGGGAGTGATAAGGGACGGCTTCAGTTTGCCCTAACCCCCCGCTTTGCGCTGACCAGCAGCGAGCCCCTGCTGGAAGGCATCGGCAAACTGCGGGAAAAATTCCCCGATGCCTACCTGCATACCCATCTTTCAGAGCAGCCCGGCGAGATTGAAGCCGTCCGGCAGCAGTTCCCATGGGCCAAAGACTACACCGACGTGTATGAAAAGTTTGGCTTACTGGGCGCCCGCACCATCCTGGCCCATGGGGTGCATCTCTCCGATGGCGAACTGGATCGCCTGAAGCAGCATGATTGTTCGTTGGCGCATTGTCCCAGCTCCAACTTCTTCCTTAAGAGCGGACGCTTTCGCCTGCACGATGTCCTGGCGCGCCAGATTCGCGTGGGGTTGGGCTCTGACGTGGGGGCCGGCCCGGAACTGAGCATGCTGAAAGTGATGAAAGATGCGCAGTATATGCAGACCGATTCCCCGGTCAGCTTTAACACCCTGTTTTACGCCGCAACCCTGGGTGGTGCGCGGGCCTTGTTTATGGATGACCGCATCGGCAACTTCCTGGCAGGGAAGGAGGCGGACTTTGTGGTGCTGGACTTCTCGGCCCGCAGCGATTTCATGCCGCCCGGCAAGGGGATCGCGGTGCGGGAGGAGATGCTCCAGCGTCTGGTATACGTGGGAGACGACCGGCTGGTGAAGGAAACCTTCGTGCGGGGCAAGAGCGTGTACCGCAAAGAAGCTACCCCCCAGGCCAAACAGCGGCACAGCTTGGCGGATTTACCCGTCCCGTAAGCCATTCCAAGCCTTTTACCCACTTTCGTCCGGACAGATGATGCCGGATCGCCCGTGTGCGGGCCAAAATGGAAAAGGTTCAGAATCCGCATAAGATACCAGAACGTATCTGCAAGGCGTGGAGTCGGTATCATGAAGCATTGGTTGAGTATCAAGACAGTCCAAGGTGGGCTTTGGCAAAAAATCGGCAACGCCTTTCGCAAGCCCCGCAGGGCGGTTGAAGGATCGGGTCAAGAAATTCGGGGCCTGGACGATATTTTCCCGGAATTCATATCGGATATCAGTCTGGAATCCCACCATGCAAAGCCTCCCACAAGACCAAACCCCTCCGAGTCAAGCCCTGAAGCCTCGCAGCCACCAGCACACTGGCCGAAGAACACCGAGCCCGTAGCCGTCCTGCCCGTCTCGGGCACCCTGGTGATGGCCGCCTGCCAACGCCTCCAGGCCATAGAGCCGCCCGCCCCAATGGCAGAAAGCCCGGCTGAAACAGCCCAAACGCCTTCCAGGAAGCCCGGCGCCTCCACGCCGCAGGGGCTGACCGCCTTCGATCACATCGGACAGAACAACCGCATCATCAACAACAGCATCAACAGCCTGGTGAGTCGGTACTTTGAGCAGTGCAGACCGGATGCCGACACCGGTACCGCTGCCCGGGGCATTCCGCTAGCCCCGCCAAGCTGCTAGAATAGTCTTACCCGTTCCGGCCAAGGGAGAGGATAGAGGCGTGGAACCTGCCGGATTTCCGAACCGAAAGGCACCCGCATGGAGCTGACGCTCGACGAAGCGATACAAAGACTGGTTATGGCCCTGCTTTTGGGCTCTATTGTTGGCCTTGAGCGGGAATACACCCAGCAATCGGCGGGCCTGCGCACGCATATCCTGGTATGCCTGGGGGCTGCCGTGTTCACCATCGTGTCTATCTCGGATATGACTGCTGGCATGAGCTTTACCGCAGGCGATCCCGACCTTCAATACCGGCTAGTAAAAGACCCGGGACGCATTGCCGCCCAGGTAGTGGCCGGGATCGGTTTCATTGGCGGTGGCGCCGTGTTACGCCACGGGGCCAGCATCCGAGGCCTCACCACGGCGGCCAGCCTGTGGATGATGGCCAGCATCGGCATGCTGGTGGGCATTGGCTACTACCAGTTGTCCATCGTGGCCACCCTGTTCTCGTTCCTGGTTCTGTTTATCATTGGAGCCCTGGAACGCACGATGTTCAAGAAGTACATGAAACGCTTCACCCTGCTGCGGGTGCAGGTAACGGCCAAAGATCCCAGCTTTTCCGATATTGAAACCCTGCTGGACAAAGCCTTCCCCCAAAAGACCCTGGAGGTCAAAACCCAACGCGATCAGGAAAACCAAAAGACAACCGGGACTTATATCATCGACCTGCGCGGCATGCAGGCCAACGTGAACGAGCTTTCCCGAAAGCTCAAAGGGTTGGACGGGGTCATCTCGGCCACAGTCAAGGTATACCACGAAGAGAAGCAGGACTAGGCAATAGCTCCGCCTGAATTTCCGCCAGCAGGGCCCGGCTTTCGGCGCTCCATGCGATTACCTGCTCATCCACCCGCGCCACAGGAAGGACACCGCTGACGGCGTTGCTCAAAAACACCCCCTCGCAGTCATTCAAGTGCGCCGGGGACACCGCGTCGGTCACCACCGGAACCCCTCGCCGCTGGGCCCACTGGAGAATGCGCCGGCGGGTGATGCCTGGCAGGCAGGCATCTCGCCCGGGCTCCGGGGTTAACAGGCCGCCCTGGCGGATCAAAAAGACGTTGGCCGTGCTGGACTCGGCCAGGTGCCCCTGGCGGTTCACAAAAAGCACGTCATTATAGCCACCCTGAATAGCCACTTGCTTCAGATGCACCGACTCCAGCATGGAACCGTGCTTGATGTGCGCCAGGGGCCTTTGATACTCAACCTTTTTCAGATCGATGAAGCCGGCAGGCGCCTCTGGAAAAGGACGCATGGAGATCATCACCTGGGCATGGCCGGCCTGCGGACGAAACAAATCGGCATATTGCCCCAGCCGGGGAAATACCGTGACCCGCACCACGGTCGCGCCATCCCGAAGCACAATCCGCAAGGCACTCAACAAGCTTGTTCGATTGGGATGCCACGGGATGCGCAGGGTCTCGGCATCCAGTTGCAGGCGTTCCAGGTGGGCATCCAGCCAAAACGGGTCAATGGGCAGGCAAAACGTGGTATATACGCTGAAACCGAATTGCAAGGCCGGCTGGCAATCGCTGCATGGCTGCAAGGCCCCGTCATCCAGGAGCATCCAATGCACGGCTACAAGCCCCGCCGCACTTTAAGGATGGTTTCCAGCAAGGTGCGGGTGGCTTCCGGCGGGGGCATGTTAGGGCGGATCATCTCGGCCAGCTTACCGGCAAACTCCACCTTATCGAAGGATCCCAGGTTGTAGGACTGCCAGATGGCTTTCAGAATCTGCACCCGCCCCTGCCCGGCCATCGATTCGTCGGTGAAGGTCTGCGGCGTCACCTCGGGATAGGGCTGGTAGTGCTGGTTAATGGTCTGCAAAATGAGCCGCAGGTCGTAGGTGTCCTCAAATTCGCCTTCCTGAATCTGGTAAACGAAGTCCTGCGGACGCAGCACTTCTTGCAGGCCGCTGACCACCTCGGAGGCATCCCCGTCCAGCACCACAAAGATGGGATTGCCCAGAATGTTGGCATGCTGCTTGTACAAGGACATGACGTGGTTCTTGCCACCCGCCGGCATCACAAAAATGCCCAGCGCGTTGAAATCCGCCCCCATGCTTTCCGCAAACAGGGGCAAAAGCATTTTTTCGGTTTCACCCTCCACCAGAATCAGCTCCTTCACGGGGCGGGCAGTCTTGCCACGGCTGGCAACAGCCTGGGCGACAGGCCCCGAAAGCAGCGCCGTCAGCCCCTGGAAAATTTCCCCAAAGTTTTCGGGCGCCAACGCTCCTGGGCGATACCATCCCTCGCGCTCCAAGGCTTCATGCAACATGCACAGGCGGGCCAACTGGGGGAATCGCTCCCGCATCGGGTTATCCAGCTCGGATAACAAGGCATCCCAAGGCAGGGGAGAAGTTAAGCGCCGGCAAGCCAGATAAGCCCGCTGCACCGCTGCGGGATCCGACTCTTCTGCCGCCTCCAGCAGGTCGGTACGATAGTTATTCTCTGAAAGCAACCGCAGCAAAGGGGCTTTAGCCACTTCCCCGCTGTAATAGTAGCTGTGCAGGCCTGCCGTTTCGTGCAGGCCTAAACCGCGAATGTCCTCTTTGACCAGCGCTTCAGCGTTGAACTCCAGAAGCTCCTCGGCCAGCAGCAGCAGGGTCAACACCTCGGCCCGGGCACCCGCGGGCCCGAAGGCTTCTTGCCAGATGGCATGGTAAATCCGCTCGATGGCCGGCACCGGCAGCTCCTCCAGCGTCTTTTTGGAAAGCCTGGCGGAGATCAGGTTGGCCTTGATGAGGCGCTCATGCACTTGCCGGTTGCGGCTGACCGGGAACTCGAACTTCAGTAGCCGGTTGGCCGAGGCCGCCAGGTTTTCCAGCGGGGGAACTTTAAAGCTGAGGGGCCCGCCGGCAAGCCGCTCACCGGGCAAAGTCAGCTCCACCACCGGGGAGCGCCGGGACGCGGTTTTGGATACGGGCTGGTTTTCGAATTCGGGCGGAATGTTCGTCAAACCCCTGAGACTTGCTTAGCGAGCATTTTAATACCACCGCGCCCCGCCCACAAGTGGCAGCCGGCCTGCCGATATTAAGAACTCTCAGCATTCGGGCGGCAACCGATGGCAGGGATCGGGTTTTTCGGTAGAATAGGGGTAACGTCCCAAAGGAACCGCCATTGCCCATGCTGTCTTCGCCCGAATCCCAGAACGTGCGCATCCAGGCTCCCCAGCTTGAGCTGCGCCGTATGAAGGCGCAAGACGTGCCGGAGGTGATGGAAATCGAGTCGGTCTCCTTTGGCCGCCATCACTGGTCGGACGATTCCTTTTACAACGAGCTGGGCAACCAGGTGGGGCGCTATTACTCGCTGCTGGACAAGCAGGCCGGAAAAGTGATTGGTTATCTGGGCCAGTGGTTCATCGTGGACGAGTCGCACATTACCACGGTGGCGGTGCATCCCGACTACCGGGGCAACTCGCTGGGCGAGCTGATGATTGTGCAAGCCCTGGAGCGCTGCATGGGCAGCTCCATCCACTGGGTCACCCTGGAAGTGCGGGTCAGTAACTACAGCGCCCAGAACCTGTATTACAAGTACGGCTTCTCCTCCGTGGGCATCCGGCCCAAGTATTACCAGGACAACCAGGAGGATGCCCTGATTATGACGACCTCCGACATTCATTCGGAGACCTATCGCAACCGCTACAGGATGTTGAAGCAGGAACTGGAAGCCAAACTGGGTGGCTTTCCGCAAGGATTCGGGAGTTAAACCGTGGGCAGCAACCGGGTAATTTCGCTGTGGGAACTGGACAAACAAGACGGCATGGAAGGCTGGGACGGGCTGGCCGCCCCCCCACGACCCATCATGCACAAGGTTTCCTACCCGCCACGGCTCAGCCTGAACGGCCTGCTGATTGCCGCCATCATGACCACCCTGCTGGTGGTGGCGGGCTTTATGCCCCTGGCCCTGCCCAGCCCGCTGAACCTGCTGAACGACGGTAACGACTGGATGGGTTACAGCTTTCAGTTGCCGCTGGCCCTGTTTATCGGGGCTTTCCTGGGGCCGTTCCTGGGTTCCGGTTCCATTCTGCTGTTCCTGCTGGGCGGCCTGCTGATGTACCCTGTTTTTGCCAACGGGGGCGGCTTAACCTACGTGCTGCAACCCGGCTTTGGCTACTTGGCTGGCATGCTGGCCCTGGCTTATCTTAACGGCAAGACCTTCCACAAGGTGTTCCAGAAGCATGAGGCCCAGAGCCGCTCGCTGAAGCTGCTGGCCGTGGCGGCCAGCTCGGTGGTGGTGGTGCACTTGCTGGGGCTGATTTATCTGACCGGCCTGGCCGTGAGCGGCCAGGTGGCCTGGGGCGATTGGCCGGGGTATGCCCTGCGGCTGAGCCTGGAGCCGTTTGCCTACGATCTGGCTGCCACTGCCCTGCTGCTGTGCCTGGTTCGCCAGCTGCGGCTTTGCCTGTGGGTGGTTCTGTACTGACCGGTTTTTAATTTCGCCGGTTTGCTTTAAGATATGACTGAACAAGACAAGGTTTACCATGCCTAAAACAGCTGATTTGGCCCGCAAGATCCTGATTTCCCCCAATACCAAGAAGTACGTGGACCTCAACACCGACCTCGGGCAGTCGCGTGACCGGGGTTTCTTTGAAAAAACCGATTACCGCCTGCTCAACTACGTTTCCTCGGTCAACATCCCCTGCTGCGTGCATGACGGCGATCCGCTGGACGTGCTGAACGCCATTCGCCAGGCCAAGCGCTACAATTGCGTGATTGGCGCGCATATCGGCTACCCCGATCCGGCCCGGGGAGGCTATGAGCCCATGGACATTTCCGCTGAAGAGCTAGCCGCCTGGATTTACGTGCAGCTGGGCGCCTTTCGGGCCATGCTGCAAACCGAAGGGCTGGAGGTGGAGCATGTGCGCCCCCATGGTGCCCTGTATGCCACTTTCGTCAACCGCCCGGAGGTGGCCAAAACCGTGGCAGAGGCCATTTTCAAGCTCAGCAACTGGATTATCCTGGTGGGCCCGGTAGGCCCAGTGTTGCAAGAAATTGAAAAATCCGTGGGCATCCGCACCGCGCCGGAAATCCAGCTGGGCAAGCGCTACGACAGCCAGGGCCAACTGGTTCTGGGCAAGGTGCAAGACAATCTGCCGCCCCAGGGCGTGCTGGATCAGGCCAAGCAGCTGGTTCACCAGAACCGGCTGACCACCGAGGATGGCAAGACCAGCGAGGTGAAGTTCCGCACCCTGCACATCAGCCCCAGCCTGAACAGCAGCATTGAGATTGCCGAAAAAGTGGGGCAAATGCTTTTGCAACCGGTCTCCCTGCCTCTGGCGGACATTGGAGCATCGGGATGGCTCTAGAGTTTCCGGACAAGCCGGACAGCTTTCTGGTACTGGGGCCCAACGGGGCCGGCATCAGCACCGCCCTGGACATCTTTGCCGATTACGACTTCCTGACCGTGGCCGGCATCGACCCCCAACAACTGCACAACACCATCGCCCCCCTCAGCCAGGGACAAAAGCCGCTGGCCTTCTCGCTAAGGCTGGGCCCGGAAACCGACGCCCCCAGCCTGCTGCAAGCCATCCAGGCCCTGAAGCAGAACATGCCCGACCTGAAAGTGCTGTGCCTGGATGCACCGGAAGCCATCCTGGTGCAGCGCTACATGCAATCGGAAAAGTCCCATCCCTTTGAGAGCGCAGGGCTTCAGGCTGCGGTTAAAGCCCAGAAAGCGCTGTTTTCGGAAGTGAAGGAACTGGTAAAGGACTATTCCATTGACACCAGCACGGTAGATGCCCTGGAACTCAAGCACAAGATTGCCAAAATCCTGGGTCGCCCCATCGAAAACCAGAACTTCACGGTGTTTATTACCACGTTCGGCTTCAAATACGGCATGCCCCAGGATGCCGAGCTGGTATTCGACATGCGCTTCATGACCAATCCCTTTTACGACGAGAAGCTGCGCCCCCTGACGGGGCGGGACAAGCCGGTGCGAGACTTTATCTTCGCCCTGGATCATGCCCGGGCGTTCTTTGAGCAATGGTCCAGTCTGGTGTGCATGGTGCTGCCCCTTTACCAGCAGCAAGGCAAGATGCGGCTGAACATTGCCGTGGGCTGCACCGGCGGCAAGCACCGCTCGGTTTGCATGGCCGAAGCGCTGGCCACCCACCTCAACACGCATTGCCCGGAGGTAAAAGTGGTCATGACCCACCGGGAAATGGTAAGATGGGGTGAACAAGCGGCGGAGCTGGCTGTCGCTCCGCAGTGTCCGCAAGGAGATGCGTCCTAAAATGTTCAAGTTTCCGCGGCTGGCCACATGGCTGTTACCGGGGCTGTCCTTCAAGCGATGGATTGGCATCGGGCTGGCGGGCTTCTTTTGCGTGTTTATCGGCATGGCGCTCATCCTGAACCTGCAGCCGGTCACGGTTTTCATCGATCTGCTGAAGGCCCTGGCCCAGGTCTTCCCCAACAAGTACAGCGGCCCGCTGATGCTGGTTGTCGGGGTGGTGCTGTTTTCCATCGGGGTGCAAAAGACCTACAGCACCATGAAATACGCCATCCAGCACGAGGGGCACGACGCCGACATTCTGGAAGCCCTCTACCGGCACAACAAGCTGGTGCATGGCCCGCGTATCGTGGCCATTGGCGGCGGCACCGGCCTGTCCACCCTGCTGCGGGGTCTCAAGCAATACACCTCTAACATTACCGCCATTGTAACCGTGGGCGACGACGGGGGCAGTTCCGGTCGCCTGCGCCAGGAGCACAGCATCATCCCCCCCGGGGACATCCGCAACTGCATCGCCGCACTGGCCGATGAGGAGCAACTCATTACCGAACTCTTCCAGTACCGGTTCAAGTCCGGCTCCGGGCTGGAGGGACACAGCTTTGGCAACCTGTTCCTGACCGCCATGGGCCAGATTACCGGGGACATGTTCTCCGCCATCAAAGAATCCTCCAAGGTACTCAACATTTCTGGGCGGGTGCTGCCCTCCACCCTGGACAACATCAAGCTGGCCGCCGAAATGACCGACGGCACGGAAGTGGTTGGCGAGTCCCAGATTCCCGAGGCCAAAGGCAAGATTGCCCGGCTGAAATGCATCCCCGATTCCCCCAAGACCCTGCCCGAGGTGCTGGAGGCCATCCAAGAAGCCGAATTGATTATTATGGGCCCCGGCAGCCTGTACACCAGCGTGCTACCCAACCTGCTGATTAAAGAAATCGCCATGGCCATCTCCAAAAGCAAGGCCCCCAAGCTGTATGTGGCCAACATCATGACCCAGCCCGGCGAAACCGACGGCTACACCGTGGCCGATCACGTGCAAGCCATCCTGGATCACTGTCCCTACCCCAACATGCTGAACGGGGTCATCGTGAACAACTGGCTGCCCGAAGCCCTGCTGGAAAAATACACCGCGCATGGCTACTTTCCGGTGGAACTGGATCGCGACCGCATGGCGGCCCTGGGCATTGAGGTGGTGGAAAAGCTGCTGGTGGATGAGAACGACCAGAAGGCCGTGCGCCACAACCCGGGACAGCTGGGGAGGGCCATCATCCAGTGGTTCAAGCACGAATACCATCGCCGCCGCCATGGCCAGCCCAAGACGGTAGTACTCCCCACGGAGCGCACCCTGTCGGACGCCGAGGAGGCCGACCTGCTCAAAGCCAAGCAGTAACCCGCATTTACATCTGCTTGTCATCCGCCCCGCCTCCCCCTAAAATTGTGCTGATTACTACAATCACCGAAATCACCCACGCATCGACCGTTCCCCACCGAAGCAGGAAAGCCGCCCCGTGTCCGTGTTTATTGATGACAGCCACAAGCAAGCCGCCGGAAAACCTGCCCGCAAGCCGGCCATTACCGCGCTGGGCCTGCAACGCAAAAAGCAGCGGGGGGAAAAGCTGGTCACCCTGACCTGTTACGACTATTCCACCGCACGCATTCTGGATGAAGCCGGCGTGGACTTGCTGCTGGTAGGCGACTCGCTGGCCATGACCGTGCTGGGCCACCCCAACACCCTCAGCGTAACCGTGGATGAAATGCTGCACCACGTAAAAGCCGTGGTGCGCGGCACGGAGCGAGCCCTGGTGGCGGCGGACATGCCTTTTATGAGCTACCAGGTATCGCATGAGGATGCCGTGCGCAACGCGGGCCGATTTATTCAGGAAGGCGGCGCCCAGGCCGTCAAGCTGGAAGGGGCTCACGAGCTGGTGGTTGGCGTTATCCGGCACCTGAGCGCCATCGGCATCCCGGTCATCGGGCATCTGGGCTTTACGCCCCAGTCGCTCAACACCATGGGCGGCTTCAAGGTGCAATGCAAAACCGTGGAGGACGCCCGCCAGCTGATGCGGGACGCCCTGACGCTGCAAGCGGCGGGGGTGTTTGCCCTGGTGCTGGAAATGGTACCCGCCGAAGTGGCCGCGCTGGTAAGCGCCCGGCTGAAGGTTCCCACCATTGGCATTGGGGCGGGCAGTGGTTGCGATGGGCAAATCCTGGTGGTGGATGATTTGCTGGGCCGTTACGGCAACCTGTCGCCAAAATTCGTGCGCCGCTACCTGGATTCCACCATGCTCATCCGGCAGGCGGTGGCCGATTACGGGGCCGACATCCAAAGCCTGGCCTTTCCCGATAACGACCGCGAGGCTTTTGCCTTCCCGCCCGAACTGCTGGCGGATCTGTACCTGGGTTTTGACGAATTCGAGCTGCCCCGCTGATGCAGGTTGTTACGACTGCCCAGGAATACCGCCGGCTCCGCCAGTCCTGGGGCGAAGCACCGGTCAGCTTTGTGCCCACCATGGGTGCCCTGCACGAAGGGCATCTGGCACTCATCCGCAAAGCCCGCGCGCTGGGCGGAAAAACCGTGGTCAGCATTTTCGTAAACCCCCTGCAGTTTGGGCCCAACGAGGACTTGGCCAAATACCCCAAGGCGCTGGAGCAGGACTTGTCTTACTGCCGGGAGCTTGGCGTGGACGCCGTGTTTACCCCCACCGTGGATATACTGTATCCCGAAGGCCCGGAGCAGGTAACCAAGGTAGTTCCCCCGCCGGAACTGACCGAGCGGCTTTGCGGGCTGTACCGACCGGGCCACTTTACGGGGGTAGCCACCGTGGTGCTGAAGCTGTTCAACATTATACAACCGCATGTTGCCGTATTTGGGGAAAAAGACGCCCAGCAACTGGCCATTATCCGCCGTATGGTCAGCGATCTGAACCTGCCGGTCGAAATTGTGGCCCATCCCACCATTCGGGACACGGACGGGCTGGCCCTGAGTTCCCGCAACCGGTATCTCGCCCCGGACGCCCGGCAAACGGCGCTGGCGCTTTCGGGCATTCTCCAGCGGGTGCGGGAAAAAGCGGCCACCGGGGAAGGCCCTGCGGACAGCCTCCCCATCCTGAAGCAGGCCACCGATGAGGTGCTGGCCTCGCTGAACGGCAAGGGGCAAACCTTCAGGCTGGAGTACCTGGAAGCGGTGGATCGCCACACCCTGCAGCCTGCCCAGCGGCTGACGCCCGGCACCAAGGTGTTGATAGCCGCCTACGTGAACGACGTGCGGCTTATTGACAACCTGGACCTGGAGTGATGGGCCGGGCCTGAATTAGCCTGAATTAGAAGGTGGCGTAGCGACGCCCGCGCTGCTTCTCGATGTCATGCTCGCTGAACCCCGCCGGCTTGGGCTCCACGGTAGCGGGACGTTCGCCCTCCACCCGCTGCTTGTTTTCGTGTACCGGGTTGCGGTAGGCGTCTTTATACAGGCGATCCCCACTCCAGTAGTAGCTTACCACCATCATGCCCGCAAAGAACAGGAATACCAGGAAGAAGATGAAGTTTTCTTTTTTCTTCTGACGCATGGCCTGCACTTTCCATTTGCACTTGCTTGGATGACCGCTCGATATGGATACATGAGTCTTTTCCCCCATTTTATACCCTTTTTTACGGCAATTAAACCCTTTTAGCCAGAAATAATCAGCCGTTTCACCTTGCTTGACACGACTCGGCGCTTTGGCCACAATACCACTGATCTCCAACATTAACGTGAACGTTAACCAAACACTGACCTTGACGTAAACGTTAATGTAGGCTACCCTGATAGTAGCCCCCAAAGGCTCGTCTCAACTGACTGGAACCGAAGGAAACACCCCCGTGGCTAGTACCCCGTCTATTTCCCAAGCGGAGGGATCCGACTTCCTCACTATCGGCGCGCTGGCCAAGCTGTGCGACGTGACCGTTCGCACCCTGCGCTACTACGAGGAAATGGATCTGATTGGCCCGGTCAAGCGCACCGAAGGTAAGTACCGCCTGTACAACCGGCATTCGCTAAAGCGGGTGCAGGCCATCCTGGCCCTGCAAGGGCTGAACTTCTCGCTGGATGAGATTCTCACCATTCTGGGCCCTTATTCCAAAAGCCGCACCTTTACCCGGGCGGAACAGATTGCCCAGACCCGCCAGTCGCTGGAACAGCAGCAGCGCTTTATCTCCGAGAAGATTGAGCAGCTGACCCGCCTGAACCAAGAGATTGAAAACCGCCTGAAACTGTTGGGCAGCGTTTGCACCCCGTGCATGGGCGATTCTCCGCATGAACACTGCAACGAAGAGTGCAGTTACCTTGAAGTACACCACTAAGACCCCCGATTGGAGCTTTCCCCCTTATGAGCAGCCTTGAGTCCCTGACGAACCAGGAATACAAGTACGGCTTCCGCACCGAAATCGAGGCCGACATGATTCCCAAGGGCCTGAGCGAAGAGACCGTGCGCCTGATTTCGGAAAAGAAGGGCGAGCCGGCCTGGATGCTCGAATTCCGCCTGGAGGCCTTCCGCCGGTGGCAAAAGATGGAAGAGCCGGACTGGGCGCATGTCAGCTATCCCAAAATCGATTACCAGGACATCATTTACTATTCCGCCCCCAAGCAGGCCAAACCCAAGCTAAAAAGCCTGGACGAGGTGGATCCCGAGCTGCTGAAAACCTTCGAGAAGCTGGGCCTGCCGCTCTCGGAACAGAAACGCCTGGCCGGGGTGGCCGTGGATGCCGTGTTCGACAGCGTTTCGGTGGCCACCACCTTTAAGCGCGACCTGCTGAAGCACGGGGTCATCTTCTGCTCCATCTCGGAAGCCCTGCACGACTACCCCGATCTGGTGAAGCAGTACATGGGCAGCGTGGTGCCGGTAACCGACAACTACTTCGCCGCGCTCAACTCGGCGGTGTTTACCGACGGCTCGTTTGTCTACGTGCCGCCCAACACCCGGTGCCCCATGGAGCTGTCCACCTACTTCCGCATCAACACCGAAGGCTCCGGGCAGTTTGAGCGCACCCTCATCATCTGCGATGAAGGCAGCTATGTGAGCTACCTGGAAGGCTGCACCGCGCCCCAGTTTGACACCAACCAGCTGCATGCGGCGGTGGTGGAGCTGCATGCGGCCAAAAACGCCGAAATCAAGTACTCCACCGTGCAAAACTGGTTTGCCGGCGATCCCAAGACCGGCAAGGGCGGCATCTACAACTTCGTCACCAAACGGGGCCGCTGCGCGGGAGAAAAGGCCAAAATCTCCTGGACCCAGGTGGAAACGGGCTCCGCCATCACCTGGAAATACCCCAGCTGCATTCTGGAAGGCGATCATTCGGTGGGTGAATTTTACTCCGTGGCCCTCACCAACCACTTGCAGCAGGCCGATACCGGCACCAAGATGATCCATATCGGCAAAAACACCCGGAGCACCATTATTTCCAAGGGCATTTCCGCCGGAAAATCCAGCAACAGCTACCGCGGGCTGGTCTCGGTGAAAAAATCCGCCGAAGGCGCCCGCAACTACACCGCCTGCGACTCCATGCTGATTGGCTCCAAGTGCCAGGCCAACACCTTCCCCTATATCGACGTGGCCAACCCCACCGCCCAGGTGGAGCACGAGGCCACCACCTCCAAAATCAGCGAGGATCAGCTGTTCTACTTCCACCAGCGGGGCGTCGATACCGAGGAAGCGGTGTCCACCATTATCAACGGCTTCTGCAAGGACGTTTTCAAGGAACTGCCCGGCGAATTCGCGGTGGAGGCCACCCGCCTGCTGGGCCTGAAACTGGAAAACAGCGTCGGCTAAACGTTTATTGATGGAGAAATTACAGTGCTAGTCGTCAAGGATTTACACGCCAGCGTCGCCCGGGACGAAAACCATATTCCCATCCTGAAAGGGCTGGACATTACCGTGAACGCCGGGGAAGTGCATGCCATCATGGGGCCCAACGGTTCCGGCAAAAGCACCTTTGCCAAGGTGCTGGTCGGCCATCCGGCCTTTGAGGTGACCCGCGGCGAGGTGCTGTTTGAGGGACGCAACCTGCTGGAGCTGCCTCCCGAGGAGCGTGCCCGGGAGGGCGTCTTCCTGGCTTTCCAGTATCCGGTGGAAGTGCCCGGCGTGAACAACGCGGGCTTTTTGCGCATGGCCTACAACGCCAAGATGCGCCACTTGGGTAAAGACGAGCTGGATCCACTGGAATTCCAGGATCTGCTGGAAGAAAAAGCCAGGCTGCTGAACATGGACCCGGAACTGCTGAACAACCGCTCGGTGAACGAAGGGTTTTCGGGCGGGGAGAAAAAGCGGAACGAGATTTTGCAGATGGCCGTGCTGGAGCCCAAGCTGGCCCTGCTGGACGAAACCGATTCCGGCCTGGACATTGATGCCCTGCGCGAAGTGGCCAACGGGGTCAACCACCTAAAGCGCCCCGACAACGCCATCGTAATGGTCACCCACTACCAGCGGCTGCTCAACTATATTGTGCCGGACTACGTGCATGTGCTGGCCGAAGGGCGCATCATCAAATCCGGCGGGAAAGAGCTGGCTCTGGAGTTGGAAGACAAGGGCTACGACTGGCTGCTTGAAGAAGCCGGCGTGGCCGCCCAGGGGGAAAAGTAATGGTGGCCTCGCTGCAACCCCAAACCGCCCACGGCGCTTACGAAACCCAACTGCGCAAGCAACTGGCCGCGCTGGTGGCCGACAGCCCCGACTGGCTGCAAGCGCTACGCCTGCGGGCCATGTCCTGCTTCGAGGCCCTGGGCTTCCCCACCCGCCGCAACGAAGCCTGGAAATACGTGAACCTGCGCCCCCTGCTGGATACCCCGTTTGAAGCCTACACCCACCCGGCTGAAACCACGGAAGCCCCGGTGGATCGGCGCTGGCTCTCCACCCTGGAAGGGCAAACCGAAGCGGCCAACACCCCGGTGTGCCGGCTGGTTTTTGTCAACGGGCGCTTTTGCCCCAGCCTGTCCTCGGTGTGCCCGCTGCCGGAAGGGGTTCTGGTTGACAGCCTTTCGAATCTGGAGCCGGGACGGGTGCCGGACGTGCATGCCCGGCTGGCAGAAGGTTTGGACGGGGAATCGGATGCCTTTGCGGCCCTGAACACCGCCCTGTTTGAAGACGGCGCGCTCATCGTGGTGCCGGATAATACCCGCGTGGAGCCCCTGGTGCAGGTATTGCTGGTTTCCACCGGGGCGGAGCAACCCCGCGCCGCCAACCTGCGCAACCTCATCCGGGTTGGTAAAAGTGCCCGCCTGAATCTGGTGATCCAGGCCCTGGGCGCTACCAAAAATCACTACCTGAACAACACCGTGCATGACTTCGACCTGGGCGAGGACGCCCAGGTGCAATGTACCCTGGTGCAGAGCGAAAGCCCCACGGCCTGGCACCTGGCGGCCACCCGGGCCACCTTTGCCCCCAAGGCCCGCCTGAACGTCACCACGGTATCCATTACCGGGCGGGTGCTGCGCAACAGCTTGCGGATGCTGCTGAAGGGCGAAGGGGCGGAATGCCGCCTGAACGGCCTGGACGTGCTGAAAGGCCAGAGCGAGGTGTATCACCACACCGTGATGGAGCACTGGGTGCCTCACTGCACCAGCGACCAGTACTACAAGGGCATCCTGGACGGACAGGCCAAGAGCGAGTTCAACGGACTGGTCTTCGTGGCGCCCGGCGCCATTGGCACCGACTCCATGCAGATGAACAAGAACCTGGTGCTGTCCGGGGACGCCCGGGTATGGACCCGCCCGCAACTGCAAATCAATGCCGATGATGTGAAATGCGCCCACGGGGCCACCGTCGGGCAGTTGGAAAAAGACCAGCTCTTTTACCTGGCCAGCCGGGGCCTGGATCCCGATCTGGCGGAAGCCGTGCTAACCTACGGCTTTGCCGAGGAGATCATCCAGCGGGTCTCGCACCCTATGGTACGCAAGGCGCTGGATGCCCGGGTGCTGCGGAACCTTTATTCCCGCGATTCCGCCCTGGTCCGGCAGATGAATCCGGAATCCCGAGAGGCCGTTTAGAAAGTGAGCCAGCCTGTTTTGGAAAACACGCAAACCATCCGCCCCGCCCTTGATGTCCAGCGCATCCGCGCCGACTTCCCGGTGCTGGCCCAGGAAGTCTACGGCAAGCCGCTGGTGTACCTGGACAATGCCGCCACCACCCAGAAACCGCTGGCCGTCATCGACCGCATCCACCGGTATTACAGCCAGGAAAACGGCACCGTGCGCCGGGGCGTGTACAAGCTCAGCGAACAATCCACGCTGGCGTTTGAAGAAAGCCGCCGCAAGGTAAAGGAACTGCTGAACGCCCCCTCGCAAAGCGAAATCATCTTTACCAGCGGCACCACGGAATCCATCAACCTGGTGGCCCACAGCTACGGACGGGCCTTCCTGAAGGCCGGCGACGAGGTGCTGATCTCCGCCATGGAACACCACGCCAACATCGTGCCCTGGCAGCAGGTGTGCGCGGAAAAAGGCGCCCGGCTGGTAGTGGCCCCCATTAATGACGCCGGCGAAATTGTCATGACGGAATTCGACCGCCTGCTGGGCCCCAAAACCCGCCTGGTGGCCGTGGGGCATGTCTCCAACGCCCTGGGCACCATCAACCCGGTAAGGGAAATCATTGAAAAAGCCCACGCGCTGGATGTACCGGTGCTGGTGGACGGCGCGCAATCGGCCCCCCATATGCCGGTGGACGTGCAGGCCCTGGATTGCGACTTCTATGCCTTCTCCGGCCACAAGATTTACGGCCCCACCGGCGTGGGTGTCCTGTACGGCAAGATGAAATACCTGGACGTGATGCCGCCCTACCAGTGCGGGGGCGACATGATCCATTCCGTCAGCTTTGAAAAAACCACATTTGCCAAGCCCCCGGCCCGCTTTGAGGCCGGTACCCCCGCCATCGCCCAGGTCATCGGGCTGGGCACGGCCATCGACTACGTCAACGGCATCGGGCTGGAAGCCATTGCCGCCTACGAAGACGAGCTGCTGCGCTATGCCACCGAACGGCTGAGCGCCATCCCCGAGGTGCGCATCATTGGCACCGCCCGGGAAAAGGCGGCCATCGTGTCGTTCACCATCCGGGGGGCCCACCCCCACGACATCGGCACCGTGCTGGACCGGGAAGGCATTGCCGTGCGCGCTGGCCACCATTGCGCGCAACCCGTGATGGAACGCTTTGGCGTGCCGGCGACGGCCCGGGCCTCGTTCTCCTTTTATAATACCCGGGAAGAGATTGATGCCCTGGCCCAAGGCATCCAGAGCGTCATCCGGCTGTTTGCGTGATGCTTGAAATTCGGGAATACGGGGCGGACGGTTTTGACCTGACGGCTATCAAGCAGCTCTTTCGGGAGTATGAAGCCTTTCTTGAGAGCCAACAGGCCATTCTGCTGGCCATGGACCAGGATCTGGACCGGGAACTGGACAGCCTGCCAGGCGCCTTTGCCCCGCCCGCGGGCAACCTGTACCTGGCGCTGTGGGAAGGCAGCCCCGTGGGCAGCGCCGCCTTTCGGCCCATGCCGGATAACGCCTGCGAGCTGAAACGCCTGTTCGTTAAACCGCAAGCCCAGGGGCTGGGCATTGGACAGGCCCTTTTATCCCGGGCCATTGCGGATGCCCGCACCCGCGGATACCACGCCATCCGGCTGGACTCGCTGCGGCGACTGACCGCGGCCCGCCGCCTGTATGAAGGCTTCGGCTTCACGGATATCCCACCCTTCAACCAGAACCCGCACGACGATGTGTACTATATGGAACTGCCCCTGGCCCCCGCCAAAAACGTGTGTTCTTTACACTAAGTTCGTCCGTATTATAATAAAACCGTCATGAGCGATTACAACGAGCTGTACCAGCAGATCATCCTGGAGCATAACAAGAAGCCCCGCAACTTTAAGGTGCTGGAATCGGCCAACGCCTACGCCCTGGGCAAAAACCCCCTGTGCGGCGACCAGTATGCCCTGTACCTGCAAACGGACGATAGCGGGGCCATTACCGACATCGGCTTCCAGGGGGACGGTTGCGCCATCTCGAAGGCCAGCGCCAGCCTGATGACCAACGCCGTGAAGGGCAAGACCCGGGAAGAGGCCCTGCGCATGCAAGAGCTGTTTACCGGCCTGCTAACCGGCACCGTGGATGAAGCCGGCGCCAAGGAGGGCCTGGGCCGACTCACCATTCTTTCCGGGGTGAAGGAGTTTCCGGTACGGGTGAAATGCGCCACCTTGGCGTGGCACACCCTGGCAGCCGCCCTGAAAGGCGAGCAGGAAGCCAGCACCGAGTAAATGGGGTTAGGTGCCCGGCCTCAGGGCATTGATGAGGAAGTTGTTGGCGGCTCCCAGGTCGGAATTCAGCAGCCGCCGGGTAGTGTGGCCCTCGGTAATGGTTGCCTGGCCCGCCTTGGTGTACTCAATGCGGAAGGCGGGCTGGGTGGATTCGATTTGATAGGCGGCGTCGGTTTCGGTAATGGTCAGTTCACCGGGCCAGGCGCCTGAGCGATCCGTCACCCGGTGCCGACCGGGCTGGCCGGTGGGCTTCACCTCCAGGTTGGTCAGGCGTCCCAGCCTAGCCAGTTTGTGATCGGAATCGACGTAGCGGTCCAGCTTGCCAAATAATGGCGCGGGGCGGCCAAACGAGGAGCCGAAGGCAGTGCGATGCATACTTTTTCCTTCCTGTGATGGTGGATGCCGGTAAGGGAATAAAGCCCCTCAAGCCCCGTTGGTGTGCGCAAGGCCAGGGCAGGCGGGCTCTCATAGCATCTTTATATACAGATAATTTCCCCCGGCTATCGGGTC
Organism: uncultured Vampirovibrionales bacterium; assembly: GCA_964390635.1. Lineage (GTDB taxonomy): Bacteria > Cyanobacteriota > Vampirovibrionia > Vampirovibrionales > Vampirovibrionaceae > CAYMIG01. The sequence goes on from CAYMIG010000015.1 coordinate 56,232, forward strand.
GGTGACGTTTCTTGATTTTTTAAAAAACTGGCACAAAAATGATTGTTTTTGTTTTTATGCAAACACAGGGAACACACATCTTTCGTAACTCTCCAAACTTTCTCTTCTCTCCTCTTCAATATTGCCGCGGCCTTGCGCTGCGGTTTTTCTTTTTTAATCGCTTGTCAAAGGGGTTTCAGGCATTCAGGCGTGCGCGGCCTGTTTGCCCGGTAAAACCCATCCGGGAACCCCGGAGAGGGCGCCTTCGTCATTGGCGGTAAGCGCAGGGTCAGCCCGGCCCAAGCCCCAGCGGGACACGCGCCGGGAACATCCCCCTGCCCTGCCCGTCATCTTGTAAAAGCCCCAACGGGATCCCTCAAAATTCCCCGCGGACTTTTGACCCCCATGGGTGGTTTGATTTCACCCCGATGCCCGGCGGGCAATTTTGCAAAGCGGGTCAACCACCCGGGTGGCCTCACCTGCCGACAGGGGCGGAAGCGCCGACAGGCGCCGGATCCGGGGCCCTGAAAAAAAATCCAAAAAAGGGCTTGCATTTGGGGAATCTTGGGATATGATACTGCTTACCTCTTGATGAGGGACTTGTTTCCACCTCCTCATTTCCCCAATCTTGCTGAGTACGTAAGAAAGATTGAGAAACGGACTCCTTAACAAAGGTTAAAAGATCGGTTGATTTTCAAAATCCCTCGATCTAAGATACAAATCCCCCAAGAGATATACTTCTTGTTTCGTACCTTGAAAACTGAATATCGGAACACTAAAAGACTCCGTTCAATCCATAAAACGAGAGCCAGACACATCAGGATTTCCTGAAGAATTCCCGAGCCCTTGTTCTGCAAGGAACTCGGCTGAACCGCAAGGTTCTGAAAGAATTTTGTAATGGAGAGTTTGATCCTGGCTCAGGACGAACGCTGGCGGTGTGCTTAATACATGCAAGTCGAACGGCCCTTCGGGGCAGTGGCGGACGGCTGAGTAACACGTAGGTAATCTGCCCTTTACTGGGGGATAACAGCGGGAAACCGCTGCTAATACCGCATAAGCCGTGAGCTGAAATGCTTACGGTTAAAGATTCATCGGTAAAGGATGAGCCTGCGTCTGATTAGCTAGTTGGTAGGGTAAAGGCCTACCAAGGCGATGATCAGTAGTTGGTCTGAGAGGATGACCAGCCAGAGTGGGACTGAGACACGGCCCACACTTCTACGGAAGGCAGCAGTAGGGAATTTTGCGCAATGGGCGAAAGCCTGACGCAGCAACACCGCGTGCGGGATGACGGCCCTCGGGTTGTAAACCGCTGTCAGCAGGGAATAAATCTGACTGTACCTGCAGAGGAAGCATCGGCTAACTACGTGCCAGCAGCCGCGGTAAGACGTAGGATGCAAGCGTTGTCCGGAATTATTGGGCGTAAAGAGTTCGTAGGCGGTTACTTAAG
>CAYMIG010000016.1:0-46830 GCA_964390635.1 uncultured Vampirovibrionales bacterium
GTGAATGGCGGTTTTCAGGGCTCGCTGCTGTCTTATATTTCGTCCAACGATATCGCGCTTTATAGTGGCACCTTCAACACGCCCACCGGCCTGCTGTTTAACGCGGTTGGCGATTTCACCATGGACCTGACCGGACGGGGCTTGGATATCCTGATTCCCGCCGGCAGCCCGCTGGATATCACGGCCGATAACCTGTACATGGCCACGGATGCGGATATCCTGCTGGGCATGCAGTTTAATGTGAACGGCCTGGCCCTGCAAACAACGGGGAATAACCACGACATCCAGATCACCACCGATTACACCAACCTGCAAAGCTTTAGCGCCACCACCAGCGGCAATAACGCTAACATTGCCTTTGCCGGCAACGTGAGCGTTCCGAATGGCACCGTGAATATCACGACCAGCGGCAACGGAAACATCACCCGAAGCCCCGGCATCTGGGTGGGCGGCCAGTACGTCAACCTGTCCAGCGGCAGCGGGAACATCGGTACGGTGGGCCTGCCCTTCAACCTGCGTTCCAACGTGCTGACGGTCAACACGGGCGGAAACGCATACATCAACAACGGCATTCAGGGTCAAAACCCATACTCGGCCCGTAATTTCGACTTGTCAAACTCCACGGTGGGCGGGCTTCTGGATATCCAGCTGGATAATTCCACGTCTACCGTATCCGGCACCGTGAGCGCCCAGACCTTCAACCTGGCCACCCCCGGAAGCCTGCAGGTGACCGGCAGCATCACCACCCAGGCGGCTGGTTCCATGAACCTGACCGTCAACAGCAATGCTCCCACGGGCGGGTTGCAGGCCTTCATCCTTGACGGCACCCTGGCCTCCAACGGCGGGAATATTACCCTCAACGTGGCCCAGGCCGACATCAATAACACCATCAATGCCGGGGCCGGAAGCATCAATATCCGCCAGGTGGGTAACTTTGGCATCCAGGTGGGTGGCGCCACCGTGGATGCCGATACCGCGGTGCCCGTGCTGGATATTTCCGCCACCGAGCTGGACTGGCTGACCGCGGCCAGCGTGAACATCGGCGAGACCTCCAAAACCGGCGGCCTTACCGTGACGGGTGACTTCAACCTGGATACCCTGGGCTACAACCTGAGCCTGGCCAATGGCGGCAACTATACCGCCACCGGCACCACCATCACCAACGGAGGCAAGAACCTGACCGTCAACGCGCTGGGTTCCGTGAACACCGGCGGCGTGGCTGCCGGGGCCGGCAACGTGTCTTTCACGGGCGGATCGATCCACGTTGACGCCAACATTACCAAATCGGCGGCGGGCACCATCGATCTGACCACTATCAATAACGGCAACATCGTCATTGCCTCCACGGTGGGCAGTTCCTTCGTGAACACCCTTAACGTCGCCGCCAACGGTTCGGGCACCATTACCCGCTCCGGCAGTGGCTCCTACCTCATAGCCCAGTCCCTGAACCTGACCAGCGGCAGTGGCGATATCGGCGCCGCCGGCACATATATGTTCATTCGCACCAAGAACATTACCAGCAATACCACCGGGAGTGTCTATGTGGATACCCGTACCGGCTCCGGGATCACTTCGGGGCTGAACGTGGGCAATTCCACGGTGGGCGGCAGCTATAACCAGCTTTACAGCGGCGCCACCATGGACTTTACCGGCAATCTGAACGCCCAGAGCGTGAATGTCAGTTCGCTGGGGGCGGTCACCGTGACGGGCAACATCACCTCCACCGGGGGGGCAGTTAGCCTGGCGGCCAATACCGATGCCTCCGCCCTTGAATATCTAACCATTAACGGGGCGATTAATTCCAATAACGGTAATATTACCCTGCGCAGCACCCAGATGGACATCAACAACACGGTTAATGCGGGCACCGGATCCATCTACCTGTACGATGCCACCAACTCGGCCATCCAGGTGGGCGGTGCCACGGTGGATGCCGATGTGGCGGGTCTTCTGGATATTTCCAACACCGAGCTGGACTGGCTGGCCGCCGCCAACGTCACGGTGGGTGAAACCGCCCAGACTGGCGGCCTGACGGTGGCAGGCAACATGAACCTGTCCACCCTGGGTTACAACCTGACTCTGGCCAACGGCGGCAATATCACCGCAACCGGCTATACCACCACCGCTGCCGATAAAAACCTGACCATGACCAGTCTGGCTATCCTCAATACCGGTGCCATCAATGCCACCACGGGTACGCTCAACCTGACCGGCGGAACCAGCCTGACCGTGGACGGCGCTATCACCCAGACCGGGGCGGGCACGGTGAACCTGTCCACGACGGCCAATGGCAACATTAGCGTGGGGGCCACCGTGGAGGCGGCCAATGGTACTGTGACCATGGATGCCGATGGCACGGGCTCCATTACCCAGAGCTCGGGTTACATTGGCGGCCTGAACGTGGCGCTTTCCAGCGATACCGGAAACATTGGCACCGCCGGCGATGCGCTCGATTTGCGGGCCAACAACATGGCATTCAATACCGGCGGCAGCGGCATTGTGAATGTTTCCAACGTGATTACCGGGCAAGCCCCATACAATGGCCGGGCTTCCAGCCTTGGGGGGTCGAGTTCCGGCGGGGCTTTCACTTTCTGGCATTACGGCAATGACATTACGATCAGCGGTAACGTCTCAACCGGCGGCCAGACCGAATTTGGCAGCAACGAGGCCGTCACCGTCGACGGGAACATCAGCACCAGCGGCGGCTACCTTGGTCTCTGGGCGAACTTCAATAACACCAACGCTATCGAGGCCCTGACCATCAACGGCACCCTGACTGCCAGCAACCAGGACATCTACCTGCTCGCCAACCAGATCGACATCAACAACAGCGTAACGGCCGGGACCGCCTCGCTGGTGATCCGGCCCATCGGCAACCAGCCCGTCCAGATTGGCGGCGCCACGGTGGATGCCGACGCGCTCAACCTGCTGGATGTTTCCGCCACCGAGCTGGACTTCCTCAGCGCTAATAATGTTTACATCGGTGATCCGGCCAAGTCCGGCGGCCTGACGGTGGCCGGCGATCTCAACCTTTCCACGCTGGGCTACAACCTGTGGTTGTCCAACGCGGGCAACATTTCCAATACCGGGCATACCATTACCAGCAACAGCTATACCCTCGACTTCAATGCTGGTGGAGCGGTCAACACCGGTTCCGTAACGGCTACTACCGGCACGGTCAGCATGAACGCCGGCGCTTCCGGGCTGACCGTGGATGGAACGCTCAGCAAGTCGGGCGCGGGCACTCTGACCCTGGCCACCACTAGCAACGGCAGCATTACACTAAACGGAAACATTGACGTGCCCAACGGCACGGTTGACGTGTCCGCCAATGGTTCGGGCAACATCAACTGGGTGTCCGGCACCCTGGCCGGCCAGTTTGTGAACCTGCTGAGCGGCACCGGCAATATCGGCACCAACCCCAACCGCATTGCCACCCGCGCCAACAACATTACCATCAATACCGGGGGCATGGGTACCGCCTGGGTGGTGAACAGCATTTCCGGCGTGCCTCCTTACAGCGGGCGGGCCTTCTCGTTGGGCAACTCCAGCGTGGGCGGCACCCTGTATTTCCGTCACAGCGGCAATGAGCTGACCATCAACGGCGACGTGACCGCCCAGGCTATGGATGTGGGCACCGCCTGGAACTTGAAAGTGAACGGCAACGTGACCACCACTGGCGGGCAGATGCTGTTGACCTCCAACTCCGACGGTAGCGACAGTGGCTGGGAAACCCTGACCGTCAACGGCACACTGAACTCGAACAACCACAATATCATCCTGCGCGGCACCCAGATGGATTTCAACAACAACATCAATGCCGGCACGGGCACCATCACCATCAACGAGATGGGGAACTACGCCATCTTCGTGGGCGGCTCCACCGTGGATGCCGATACGTTTGGCCCCTCCACCATGGATATTTCCGCCACCGAGCTGGACTGGCTGACCGCCGCCAACGTGGTGATTGGTGATACCATCCGGACCGGCGGCCTGACCATCCGCGGCGACTTCGATCTTTCGGCCCTGGGTTACAACCTGACCCTGGCCAACGGGGGTAACTACGCGGGCACCGGGCAAACCATCATCGCCGCCGACAAGAACCTGACCGTCAACGTGTTGGGTTCGGTCAGTACCGGCGGCGTGAACAGCACCACCGGCAACATCAGCTTTACCTCGGGCGGCGGCGGTCTCACCAACAACGGGGTAATTGCCAAAACCGGCGCGGGCACCATCGATTTGCTGACCACAAATAACGGCAGCATTACGCTGGCCGGCAACATTACCGGCGCCAGCCATACGCTCAACGTTACCGCGAACGGCTCGGGCAACATTACCCGCAGTGCCGGGGTTATTGCCGGCAACACGGTCAACCTGACCAGCGGCAGCGGTAACATTGGCGCCGCCGGGGGAACCAGTAACTCGGTCAATACCTCGGCAGCCACGGTGACCGTGAACACCGGGGGCAATGCCTACGTGTTCAACCGAACCCACACCACCGACGTATCACCCTACAACAATTTTGGCGACGCCTCGCTGGGAGCCTCCACCGTGGGCGGCTTGTTCCAGTATGAGCAATATGGTGGCGTCATGAATGTGGCCGGCGCTGTCAACGCGGGCAGCGTGAATTTTACCACAGCCTGGGGCGTGGCGGTTAACCCGACGGGCTCCGTGAACACCAGCGGCGGCGATATCCTGATATCCGCCAACAACGATGCCAACGTGACCATGGAACCCCTGACCCTTGATGGGGCGGTTAATTCCAACGGCGGCAACATTACCCTGCGGGGTACGCAAATTGACATCAATAATACGGTCAACGCCGGGACTGGCACCATCACCGTGGCTAACAACGGCAATTATGCCATCCAGGTGGGAGGCGCCGTGGACAACGCCGATACCAGCGGCCCCATGCTGCTCGATGTTTCCGCGCCCGAACTTGCCCGCCTGACGGCTGCCAACGTGGTGATCGGCGAGACCTCCAAAACCGGCGGCCTGACGGTGGCGGGCGACTTCAACCTGGATACCCTGGGCTACAACCTGACCCTGGCCAATGGCGGCAACTACACCGCCACCGGCACCACCATTACCAATGGGGCTAAGAACCTTACGGTTAATGCTTTGGGTACGGTGAACACGGGTGGTGTTTCCGCAAGCACGGGCACGGTGTCCATGACCGGCGCGGGCTTGACGGTCACCGGGCCGGTTTCCATGTCGGGTGTGGGCACAATTAACCTGTCCACCAGCAGCAACGGGACAATAGCCGTGAATGCCGATGTGGGCGGGCAGGACGCGACGGTCAACCTGAGCGCCAACGGAACCGGGAATATCACCCGGGCAGGCGGTACACTGTATGGCCTTAACCTCAACCTTGCCAGCGGCAGCGGTAACATAGGCACCTCCGGTACCCCCATTAACAGCACTGCAAACAACATTACCGTCAATACGGGCGGGGCGGGTAACGTGTATTTGTCAAATAACCAGGGGGCATTTCCTTATGTGGGCCGGCCATTCAACCTGGGTAATTCCACCGTGGGCGGCGCCTTCAACATGTACCACACCGGTGGCATTATGAATGTCACCGGTAATGTCAACGCTGGCTCCATTGATTTTTCGACCAATTACAGCATGAACGTGGATGGCAACCTGACGACCACTGGCGGTACTATTGCCCTTTGGGCCAACACCGATGCCAATGCCGTGCTGGAGGCCTTGACGATTAACGGCCTGGTTAATTCGAATAACGGTAATATCAACCTGTATGTGACCCACCTTGATCTGAATGATGGTGATGCCAACCCGGCCACCTTCACCCTGAACGCCGGTTCCGGGAATGTGGGCATTTATCAGAACGGCAACAATGCCATCCAGGTGGGAGGCGCCGTGGACAACGCCGATACCAGCGGCCCCATGCTGCTCGATGTTTCCGCGCCCGAACTTGCCCGCCTGACGGCTGCCAACGTGGTGATCGGCGAGACCTCCAAAACCGGCGGCCTGACGGTGGCGGGCGACTTCAACCTGGATACCCTGGGCTACAACCTGACCCTGGCCAATGGCGGCAACTACACCGCCACCGGCACCACCATTACCAATGGGGCTAAGAACCTTACGGTTAATGCTTTGGGTACGGTGAATACGGGTGGTGTTTCCGCAAGCACGGGCACGGTGTCCATGACCGGCGTGGGCCTGACGGTGGATGGGACGCTGGCCAAATCGGGCGCGGGCACCCTGAGCCTGGCAACCACCAGCAACGGCAACATTACCCTGAACGGCAACATTACCGGCGCCAGTGACACCGTAAACCTGACCGCCAACGGCAGCGGCAATATTATTCGCACCAGCGGGGTGGTGGCCGGCAATACGGTTAACCTGGCCAGCGGCACAGGCACCATCGGGCAGTCCGGGGCCACCAGCAACTGGATCAACACGTCGGCGGCCACGGTGACCGTGAACACCGGAGGCAATGCCTATGTATACAATGACACGACGCCTACCAACATCAGCCCCTACAATAACTTCGGGGCCGGCGACCTGGGTGCCTCCACCGTGGGCGGCACCTTCCAGTTCGAGCATGTGGGCGACACCCTCACCCTGTCCGGGCCCATCAATGCCCAGAGCGTGGATATCTCATCCATGTGGGCCCTGACCGTGGATGGCGATGTTACCACCACGGGCGGGATTCTTCGCCTGGTGGGCAATAGCGACGGAAACGCCGTCGGGGAGCGCACCACCATCAACGGGGTGCTGACGTCCAACGGCGGTGAAATCCGGCTGGGCGGCACCTGGCTGGATATCAACAACACGGTTAATGCCGGTGCGGGGACCATCCGTATTGCCAATGCCGGCAACTATGCCATTGAGGTGGGCGGGGCCGTGGACAATGCCGATAGCAACGTCCCCATGGTGATGGATGTGTCGGCTGCGGAACTGGCCCGCATGACGGCAGCCAACGTGGTGATTGGCACTACCTTCAGAACCGGTGGGCTTACCGTGGAAGGCGATCTCAACCTGGCGGCCCTGGGCTACAACCTGACCCTGGCCAACGGGGGCAATATCACCGCGGCCAACAGCGCGGTGACTCCCGGCGCGCACTGGCTGGATCTGAACACGCCGGGTGCGGTGTCCTGGGCGACCAGCGGCAACAACCGGGGCGTGACCTTGCGGAACGTGACGGCTGGCAACGGCGTGGGTGTGGCCACCAGTGGCACCAACAGCTCTATTTCGCTGACCGGCGGTTATAACGGCAGCAGCCTCGATGTGCATACCACTGGCAGTGGCAGTGCAATCACGGTGGGCAGCGACATTGTGACCACCGGCGATCTGAACCTGATTAGCGAGTGGGGCAACGTGACGGTCAACGGCAACGTGAGCAACACGGGGGGGATTAATTCCTCGGTGCAATTGATTGCCGGTAACGCATACACCAATGCGACCACATTTAATAACGCCGCGGCGGGTGTGAATATTAGCGGCACGTTAAACGTCAGCCAGCTGGGCAGCAAGACCCTGCGGGTGATATCGGGCACCGGGACGATTTTCCAGAATGCCTACTTCGATCAGGATCTTTCCTTCGACACGCTGGATTTCCGCACCGGGGCGGCCAACAGCGGATTCAACCTGCAGCACAACTGGCATGCTAATTCCATGTTGTGGCTGCAAACGCTGGGTGCCAACAGTCCCATCCAGCAATCCAGCGGGCTGATCTCTTCAACCGACCTGATGATCCTGGGCGTGGAGTCTGGCGATATCGGCAGCGCGCTGCACCCTGTCGATTTCAGCGCCTGGGGTTCTTCGCTGCGGGCGCCCAATGGCAGCATCTATTTGAACGGCCACAGTGGCGGCGCGTTCACCACTCGTATCGGTGATTGGCGGAATCCCTGGATTGGCATTCCGGTGGGAGGCACCTTGCAAGTGACAGCCGATGGCGATTTGTGGACCGGCTGGAGCATCTGGGCCGATTCCATGCACCTTGAAACCACCGCCAACAACGGGGATATTACGCTGAATGAGCACTGGGTCGGCCCGGGTGGGGTGACGCTGAAAACCCAGGGCACGGGCGCCCTGGATATGATCGGCTGGAGCATGAACAGTTCCGGCAGCGTGCTGGTGGAAAGCAACAGCCTGAACATTGCCCAGAATTACAACGCGGCTGGCCAGACCGTGACGCTGCGTCCCAACGCCAACGTCAGTGTCGCGCTGGGAGATTCCGCCGACGGCAACGGCAATGACGCCACGTTCGATTTGAATGCCACCGAGCTGGATCGCATCACCGCCGCAACCCTGAACATTGGCGATGTGGCCCGTACCGGCGGTCTGATCGTGCAGGGCGATCTTGATTTGTCCTCGCTGGGCTACAACCTGAACCTGCTGAATGGGCAGGGCATTACCTCCAACAACTACCTGTTCACGCTGGGCGGCAGGCAGCTGAACCTGACCGGAGGCGACGTCACCGTGACCACCACCGGGGCCAACCGTGGCATCAACCTCACCAACGTGACCGGCAACAACGTGATCATCGAAACCCCGGTGGCCGGATCCACCAACAGCCCGCTGAACATCGGCGGCTCCATCACGGCTTCCGGCAACCTCCGGCTGCGTACCTGGAACGCCCCCATCACGGTGGGAGGCGATGTAACCAGCAACGGTGGCGCCTTGACCGAAACCCGCTTCCAGGCCGGCATTGCGGCGGTGAACTCGGTCAACATCGGCGGCAACCTGGCCATTACCCAGGATCCCAATAAAGACCTCTTCGTCTGGTCCACGGCCAACGGCGCGGCCAACAACATCTTCTCCAAGAACTTCTTCAACCAGGATCTGGCTTTCCGCGACGTGACCTACTGGGTGCCTTTCGATACGCTGACCATCCAGGGCAACCTGACCGGGCGCAACGTGACCCTGTTTACTTACAGTGTGACCGGCGGCGAGCTGTACCAGGCGCCCGGCAAGCTGATTACCGCCGATACCCTGACCATCAGCGGTAACGAAATGGGCACCGCGTTGCAGCCCCTCAACATCGACGCCAATACCCTGCAGGTGAATTCCAGCTACATGGGCCCCAGTCGCAACCTGTACATCCACGATGTCGATGACCTGACCGTGAATGCCTTCAACCTGAGCGGCGACGCCCACATCCGCACCGCCGGCACGTTGTCGGCCAACGGCTTATGGCAAGTAACCGACCATTTAATTGACTTGCGCACCGCCGGGCTGGATCTGAGCGCCGGCAACGTCAGCACCGGGGTGAACGGCACGCTTCGCCTGCGCGCATACAACGACAACGGAACCATTGGTGTGGGTGGCGCCGCCGGCGATGTAGCCCTGGGTAACGCCATCTTCCAGAACGTTTCCTCGGGGGTCATCGAGCTGGGCTCCGATACCTTCAGCGGCAACATCAACTTTGGGCAACTGGATTTGTCCGGGGTGGGCTCCAACCTGCACGTCAATACCACCGGGCTGATTACCGATGCCACCCTGGCCAACGATACCTTCGCCAACATCCTGATGCAGGCCAACCGCAGCGTGCGCTTTATGGGCGGCGGCGGGGTGGGTACCGGGCAAATTGCCGCCCCGGGCCTGGATGACCTGGATGTGGATATTTCCGGCACGGCCACCCTTAACGTCAAAACCAACAACGCCGATGCCTACATCAACCTGGTGGATGGCGGCAATATCGATCTGCTGGATGTGGGCACGCGCGCCCTGCATCTGACCGCCGGCGGCAGCCTGCTGGATGCTAACGGCTCCCTGGCCAACAACATCGTTGCCGGCGCGAATTCCTCCATCCTGGTGAGCGGCGGCACCATCGGCACCGACGTGGTGCCCTTGCAGGTGAACGTATCCAACGCCAGCCTGACGGTGGGCGCCACCGGCATCATCAACGGGGTGTCCGCCTTCCTGGAAGGGCTGGTCACGCCGTCCAACACGCTGTTGATTTCCGGTTCGCCCCCCGGCAAGGTGCTCTTCAACGTGCTGTGGCTTAACCCGCCGCAGAACAATACAATCCCGGATGCGGGCTTGCTGTCGGTACAATCCAGCCAATCCAACCTGACCACCGGCAACAATATGCCCTCCACCCAGTCCCTGATCCAGCCCGGCACGCCGGTTTCCACCGGAACCCAGTCGGGTGCGGACATTGTGGTGAACGAACCCTCAGTCAATACCGACGGCCTGAACAACGCCGTGGCGGCGGTGCCCAGCGGTGGCAACATCCAGCTGATGCCTGCCAATCCGCTGCAAACGGTTAGCCTTTCCGCCACCGAGCCTGCCTCGCCCGGCCATGTGACTTTCCGCCTTGATTCCGCCGGCAATGCCGTTTCCGTGTTCGATATCAACCAGGGCCTGCTGGCCAAAATCCCGGTGGGCCCTCAGCCGGTAGACTTGGTGGTCAGCCCGGTGAATTCCCGCATCTATGTGGCCAACGCCGGTGACAATTCCATTACCGTCATCGACAGCAGCAGCTTTACGGCCATTAAAACCTTGCCGGTTGACGTGGAGCCGCATTCGCTGGTGTTGAGCCCGGATGCCCAGTTGCTCTACGTGTTTAACGCCGATAAAAGCCGTGTGGTGGTCATTGAGACAGGTAAGTTTACCGTGCTGAGTAGCGGGGCAGCCCCTGCACCGGAGGGCTTGCCGTCTGCCCCCGGAATGCAGCCTGCCCAGCCCGAACGCGAAAGCGATGCCCAGGCCCGGCCCTCCCTCAGCTTTACTTCCCAGGCCCGCAAGGAGCAAAGCGCCAAGCTGGTGAACAGCATCAACCGGTTGGTGGAGTCCTATTTCGAGTCTCGCGGCTAGCCGCCCCCGGGCCTATTCCTTGGGGTCGATGGTGAGCACCACGAGGCGCAGGATGTCTGACGTGCTGACCACCCCGATGAGCTGGTTGTTTTTGCCGGCCACGAAAAGCCGGTGGATGTGCCGACGGTGCATGATGGCCGCCGCCTCCTTGATGGTGGTTTCTTCACGCACGAAGACGGGTGGGGTCTTGTTCATAATCTCGTGCACCAGAACGTGCTCGGGCCCCCCACGGTCCTTCAGAATGGAGAAAAAGCGCTGGCTGGCGATATCGGTTCGGGAAAGCACGCCCTTGTAGGTGCCGTCGGTGCTTCGCACGGGCATGGCGCTGATTTCCTTCTCGTCAAGCAGTGCCAGGGCCTTGGCGACGGTATCGGTCTCCAGCACATCCGTCACTTTCGACTTCATGACCATGCTCACCGGTTGTTGAAAGGGCATCACTCCTCCTCTCCAAGATATATACTACCACTCCAGCCTGCTTGTGGGGGCGGGGCAATTTTGGGCCGGGTTTGCTTTTATTACGAGCGTACGCCTTTTACACGTTGCTGCCTGGTCACCTTAGCGAAAACCCAGAAGGATTCCCCTATGCCGGAAGTACGGATGCTTGTTGGTCTTAACCGCACGGCCACTTCGGCGTTCCTGAACGCCATGGTTCAAAATGACAAGGTTTATGGTGCCTATGAGCCGATCGAGTGGGGATCCAAGGCCAGCGGCAAGAAGCCGGATGGCAGTTTTAACCACATTGACTACAGCATTTTTGATGGCACCCACGACGCCTACCGGCACATGCCCCGGGAGGCCGACGTGCTGGTGTTCAAGGAAAGCATCGGTGGATCCCGTTACAAGCGCGATTATCCCCTGTTTCCCGATGATGCCACCGCCCGCCGGAGCCGCCCCATCATCGTGTTCCGCAATCCCCTGACCCAGTGGGGAGGTTGGCTGCGGGCCTATGCCCCCAACCGACCCGACTTGAACGTCTACATCCAGAGCTACAAGTATCTTTACAACCTGTACAAGAATCTGGAAAGTCGTATTCCCGGCTCGGTCAAGGTGCTGACGTTCGAAAACATGATCAGTCAGCCCAGGGCCGTTTTCCAGGAGGTCTGCCGCTTCTGGGGCCTGCCCTTCGATCCGGCCATGGTGGCTGAAAAATGGAAAATCCAGTTCAACGACGCCATTGCCAACCACCGCAAAATTTACTTCCCGCAGGTGACGGGACTGGTGGATGCCGATCCCGTTTGGCGGGCGGAGCTTTCCGCCTCCGAAGGCTTTGCCGTGCCCAAGAGCGTGAAAGATCCGGCCAAGGCGGGCGAGCTGATCACCGACGAGGACCGCCAAATCATCCAGCGCGAGTTGGGCGGTATATACCAGGAGATGGCCACCCAGTCCGATCGGGATTTTCCTGTGGTTGCAACCAAGACCGCCGAAGTTAAAACGCTTCAGGCAGACGCAACGACGTCCGGCCAACGGGAGCTTGCCAGGGTCTAGCCGCTATGCCCGGCGGTTGTTTTGCAGCAGGGCCTGCAAAATGGGCCATGGGTTGACCGGGTTATCCTCGCCGCCCTGGTGAATTTCAAAGTGCAGGTGAGGCCCTGCGGCGCGGGCGTTGCCGGTGTCGCTGACCCGTCCAATCACCTGCCCCGCGTTGACCCGGCTGCCGTCCTGCAGTCCTTCTATGCCGTCACTGGCAAAGTCCTGCAGGTGCATGTACTTGGTATAGGTGCCGTCATCGTGCTTGATGACGATGTAATAGCCGGGCATGTCGCTGTTGCGCATGCGCAGAATCACCCCGTCCTTCATGGAGCGCACCGGGGTGCCGCGCGGGGCGAAAAAGTCGTTGCCCTCGTGGCTTCGGGCCCCGCCATCCCGGGGAGCGCCAAAGGGGGAATCGAGCGTCATCATGCTGGGATCCAGCGGCGTGACCGCCCCGCCCGGCGGCACACTAATATTGTCGGCCACGGGCTGGTTGCCGATCGTGGGGGAGATGCCTGCTGGCGTGGTATCGCCGCCCGGCGCGGCCCCCGAAGAAACGGACGATCCCGGGGTGGTGGCATTGGGGCCGCCTGCGCTCCCCTGCCTGTTTTGCATCAGGGTAGAAACCACCCCCAGCATGGCGATCATCATCATGCCCATCATGGCCATCATGCCAAACAGCATGCCCTGCATGTCGGGTTGCTGGCCGTTGCCCTGGGCGCCAAAGGACTGGCCGCCTAACGCGTCGCCGCCGCCCGGGTTAGAGGCCATGGGGTTTGCCATGCCGGTGGGCGCCGACCCGGACGCCAGTGAACTGCCGATAAAGCCCGTGTTCTGGCTACCGGAAAAACTGCCGGAGGCTTGCGCATTATGACCCATGCGAAGGGGCTGCATAGCAAATCCCACCTGTCAGACAAGTACTCATGTGTATAAAAACAATTGAATTGGGCGGATTGCCTGGGCGCCTGAAAATTAGCCTGGCTCAGCTCATCCAGGCAATTTTATTGTAAACCTGCCGCAGGCGGCGGATCATGGCCTGGGTGATCATTTGCATGCGCGGGCTGAGGGTACCAAGTTCCTGTTCGAAGTCGGATTTTTTCAGCTCGATGACCTGAACCTTGTGGGTGAAAGCCTTCACCGTGGCGGAGCGTTTGGGGTGATCGGCGAACAGGCAGATTTCGCCTATCAGTTCATCCGCGCCCAGACGCCCGACCATGGCCTCCCGCCCCGACTTGTTGCGCTTGTACACCTCCACCTCGCCGGAGACGATGAAAAACGCCGAGTCGCCGGGCTCGCCTTCGCGGGTGATGGTGTCCCCCTTCTGGAAAATCATGATGTCGGGCAATTTCAGGTTCATGGCCGCATCCCCTCAACAAAAACCCATGGGTTTCTATTGTAAGCCAAACCAGACGTTCGGGGAGGGCGCGGGACGACGGCGGCTAGGAATGGATTCGGATGGCATAGGTGGCCCCGGCGCTGATGCGGTTGGGGTCGCTAATGCCGTTTTGGGGGTTATCCATGAACATCTGCATGATTTGCTCATCGGGCAGCGTCTGGGGCAGATAACCCATGGTCTTGAGATCCTGGGCAATGGTGGAGAGCCAGTCCCCGGGTTGCACGGTGTATTGCAATACCCCGCTGGCCGCGTCATACCGGATGTGCGGGGCTGGTTGGGGGGATTGGGGGTAGTAGGCGAATCCGTTGGCGGGTGGCGGGGCTATCAGGGTTGGGGCGCCCGGGGGCAAGCTGGTATTCGCCGGAACCGGCGGCGCATTGCGGCTGGCGTTCCAAATCATGGTTGCAAACAGGGCCAGCATGGCCAGCGTGCCTCGCTAGGCCCACCGGTCTTTGGGCCGTTCCAGGTGGTTGCCGGTAAAGAAATCCCCCACCTCTTTTCCGCCCCGTTGGGCGACATTCTTGACCATCTGCTTCGCCTTGTTCTCGCCAAAGTGAACAGGGCCTGCAAAATTGCCGGACGTGGGGATGGCGGACATGGTTTCCATGATCAAACTCCTCAGCCTTGTGTGTGTGACCCCTCGAAGCGTGCGGGTCCTGGAAACAGTGATGAACAGCCGTCCGTTATTACACCACGCGGTCAGCGGGCTGGCAAGGCGAGATCGGCTTGCGGGCGGGAAATTTTACGATTGATGTAACAATTGCTGGGTGGCCGGCAGTTTGCCCCTAAACCTGCGAAATCGGGGATAATGGGAACGGTACGGAAAGCGAGAGGAGGCGTTATGTGCAAGGCATTGGATAAACTGTATCCGCCTTTTTTCTCCGGCAAGCCGGGGTTGGGCCTGCTGGGTATCCGGCTGGCGATGGGCGCCGCCTTCATTCTGCATGGACTGCCCAAAATTCAGGCCCCGATGAACTGGATGGGCGATTCGATACCCGGCTTCCTTCAGTTTTTGGCGGCCCTGTCTGAATTTGGCGGCGGCATTGCCCTGATTTTGGGGGTGCTAACCCCCCTGGCCTGCATGGGGCTAATCTGCACCATGCTGGTGGCGATGTTTATGGTGCATATTCCGGCGGGGCACCCGTTCGTGTCCTCCGACGGGGGGCCAACCTACGAGCTGGCGCTGGTTTACCTGGCCTCCTCGCTGGGCCTGTTGATGCTGGGGCCGGGAGCCTATTCCCTGGATGCCCGGCTGATTGCCCGGGAGCCCGCCACGGCCTCCCCGGAAGCCTGAAGGGCGATTACGCGATTACACATGAAAAAAACCCGGCGCGGTGGGTGCGCCGGGTCTTTGGTTGTCCAACAGGTTATTCCTCGGGGTCGGTATCGGGAGAATCCGGGTAGTTCCAGGATCGTTCCTTGATGACGTTGCCGTCGGCGTCCGTGGCTTTCTGGTAGACGCTGGCGTTGTGGTTGCCTTCGCTGTCTCGGCTGAAGGACTTATCGGCCTGGTAGGTGGCCCCGTTGGCTTTGGTGACGTCGCGTTCAATGTCCGCGCTGCGGGAGCCATCCGCACCTTTGGTGTAGTCCTTGCTGACGTCGTAGGAACCACCCTGGGCATTGGTTCCCGAGCGATCCACGGAGCGGCTGGCGTTGCCCTCGGCGTCCTTGCTCCAATCCTTGTGGGCTTCATAGGTGGCCCCGTTGGCCTTTTGGACCTCACGGTCCACGGAGCGGCTGACGTTGCCTTCGGCGTCCTTGCTCCAGTCTTTATCCACGTTGTAGGTGGTTCCCTGGGCGGTGGTGCCGGAGCGTTCCACGGAGCGGCTCATGTCGCCGTCCGCTTCCTTGGTAAAGGAGCGGGTGGCTTCATAGGTAGCCCCGTTGGCTTTGGTGCCGCTGTTGGATGCGCTGTGGCTGACGTTGCCCTCGGTGTCCCGGGTGGTGCTTTGGGTCACTTCATGCGTGTTGCCCGAGGGGGTGGTCACCGTTTTTTCGTAGGTTTTCGTGACGGAGCCGTCCTCGCTCTTGCTGACGGAGTGGCTGGTTTCCACCGTGGCGCCCTTGGGGCCGGTCGTGGTTTTTTCCATGCTGGCGTTCACGCTGCCGTCCGCGCCTTTGCTGACAGAGCGGGATACGTCCGCCGTGCCGCCGTGAGGGCCCTCGGCATGCCGATCCACGTTGGCGGAGGCATTACCGTTGCCGTCGCGGCTGTAGTCCTTGTGGACTTCGTAGTTGGCGCCGTTGGGGTGGCTGGCTTTTTTGTCCACGGAGCCCGAGGCACTGCCATCGGCGTTCTTCTGGAATTCCCGGTTGGAGGAATACTGCCCGCCGTGAGGCCCTTCCGCCTGGGTGTGGCTTCCGCCCTGCACGTTGCCTTGCCCGTCGTTGCGGTAGTAGTGGCCGCCGCCCATCTCGCCGCCGTTGGGGCCGTCAGCGTGGAAGCGTCCGCCGCCCATCTCGCCGCCGTTGGGGCCGTCAGCGTGGAAGCGTCCGCCGCCCATCTCGCCGCCGTTGGGGCCGTCAGCGTGGAAGCGTCCGCCGTTTGGCCCGGGAGGAGGCCCCCCTTCAGGACGCATGCTGGGCCCCCCATTTGCCTGCGGGTTCACGAGTTGCACCCCGCCCCCTTGCTGCATGTTCTGGCTTGGACGGGGCGGGAAAGGACGTCCCTCGCCCTGGCCAGGGCCTCCCTGGGCCTGGGGTGGCATGCGGTGTTGTCCGCCGCCTTCGGACATTTGCCCAAAGCGATTGCCGTTGGCGCGTGGCCCTTGCCCCTCAAAACCGGGACGCTGGCCGGGATGGCCATCGCTATTAAACCGTCCGGGGCGACCTTCGCCGCCGCCGCCTTGACGTCCAGCCCATCCCGGATGACCCTCACCGCCGCCCGTGCGATTGCCAAGTTCGGGGCGGAAGGGACGCTCCCCACGTTCACCAGCGCCTTCACCGTTGCGGCAACCGTTGCGCAGTCCCATTTCTCCCCGGTTGCCCATGCCTTCCCGGCGGCCTGATTCGCCGTGCCCGGGACGTTCGGCATTTTGGTTGCGCATCTGCCCGTAGTGGTTGCCGCGATCGCCTTGCTGGCGACCGTTGTGTTGGCCGCTGTCGCGATTATAACGGGGTTTTTGTTGTCCGCTACCATGTTGCCGGTTACCGCCGCCCCCGGCGTGACCGTTGCCCCGGGCATAGGCATCCAGGGGAAGGCTGGCCGCGATCAGTCCGGCTGCCAGGACAGTTGCCAGAATGCTTTTCACGTTTTTCATGCGCTCTATCCCTTCTAAAAATCACTTTCCGTACGAGGCGGTGGAACACAACCCTGCCACTCAGACTCTGCTTTAAGTACCCGTTCGGCACGAACAAAGTTTCAGTTTAATAAGTTTTTTTAAGTAAACGTTGGCTGGGGTGCCGTTGGCCCTGTGTGTCGTCCGTTCAGTAACGCGAACGGGGGGCAGTCTTTTTGCTCGGCCAGGCGGGGTTTCACCCGGGTTGGACAGCTCAGCGAAGGAGAAAAAATAGCCCTCCCGCGTCGGTTGTGGGGATGGTATTTTAATTGAAGGCGCCGGCGCGATTCCGGCTCCCGAAAGCACAGCGGAGAACCGCCCATGCGTCCAACGTCCCGGGAACAGGACACCCAGCTTGCCCATACGCTGCCGGCCCACATGCCGTTTCATATTCACGGTGCACATGGGCCGTTCGATATTATTGGCGACGTGCATGGCTGCGGGGATGAACTGGAAGCGCTGCTTCTGAAGCTGGGTTATGTCGTGGTGCGCCTCAATCCAGGGGCGGGACTCTCCGGCGGCCCGGTCTACGGGCATCCCCAGGGGCGCAAGGTGGTTTTTCTGGGGGATCTGGTGGATCGGGGGCCGAAAATTCCCCATGTACTGCGGATTGCCAGCAACATGTGCGCTTCGGGAAACGCCTACAGCGTGATTGGTAACCATGACGACAAGTTGTTGCGCCTGCTGAATGGCCGGAACGTGCAGATTAAGCACGGGCTGGAAGACACCGTGGCCCAGATTGAGGCACTGCCCGATGAAGACCGGGAACCCTTCAAGCGGGAGTTGGCCCGGTTTTTATCCTCGCTGAACAACCACCTGATTCTGGATGACGGCAACCTGGTGGTGGCCCATGCGGGCATTCGGGAGGATTTGCAGGGCAAATCCAGCGATCGCACCCGTAGTTTTGCCCTCTACGGTGATACCACCGGCGAAAAGGACGAGTACGGCCTGCCCGTTCGCCTGGACTGGGCGGCCCATTACCGGGGCAAGGCCCTGGTGGTGTACGGTCATACCCCGGTGCCCGAGCCGGACTGGGCACCGAACGCGGTGAACGTGGATACCGGCTGTGTGTTCGGGGGTGCGCTCACGGCCCTGCGCTACCCGGAGCGGGAGGTTGTCTCCGTGCCGGCGGGCCAAATCTATTGCGAGTCGGCCAGGCCCTTTGCACCCGCCGAGCTGCGCAAAGCCCGGTTGTCGCCCTCTCCCTGAACATCCCTGCCATTTACCCCCGGCGCCGCTGGCGATACAATGGGGGCAGGATGACGGATGGAGCAATGACGGGACGATACGGCGCCTTCTCCGAAAAAAACTACCTGGTGTACGCCCTGGGCAACCTGCTGGGTATGATGGGCAAGCAGATGCTGGTGGTGGCCATCGGCTGGGATATCTACGAGAAAACCCATTCGGCCATGGCGCTGGGGTTTGTGGGATTGGCCCAGTTTATTCCCGTGATGCTGCTGACCTTGCCCGCCGGGCACGTGGTCGATCATTACAACCGCCGTAAGGTGCTGATCGCCTCCCAGGTGTTGTCCGTTGCCTGTGTGGCGGGATTGCTGCTGGCTTCCTGGCGTCACGCCCCGGTGGAGTGGATGTATCTCTTCCTGCTGCTGCTGGGGGTGAGCCGTTCCTTCCACAGCCCGGCAGCCGCCGCCCTGGTGCCGCAAATCGTCACCACTGAGAATTTCACCCACGCCGTCACCCTTAACAGCATTGCCTTCCAAGTGGCCTGCATTGTGGGCCCCGCCATCGCCGGGCTGATGATGGCCGCAACCCACAGCGCCGTGCCGGTGTATATAGCCGATCTGGCCTGCGTGTTGCTGTTCTTGCTTTCCCTGCTGATAATTCGCCAGTTGCCCGGGGCGGCCAAACCGCAGCGCAAGGCCATCAGCTGGGAAAGCATGCTGGCGGGCATCCGGTTTATTCGCAGTACGCCCATCATTTTGTCAGCCATTACCCTGGATTTGTTCGCGGTGCTGTTTGGCGGGGCGGTAACGTTGCTGCCCGTCTACGCCAAGGATATCCTGCATGCCGGGCCCAGCGGCCTGGGTTGGTTGCAGGCGGCCCCTGCCATCGGGGCCATGCTGATGGGCATTTACCTGTCGCGCTTTGCGGAAATCCGCCGTAGCGGCCCCTTGCTGATGTGGATGGTGACGGGCTTTGGCATTGCCACCATTGTGTTCGGCCTCTCCACCCATTTCTGGCTGTCGTTTGCCATGCTGTTTCTTATCGGCACCTTCGACAACGTGAGCGTGGTTATCCGCCAGGCGCTGGTGCAGTTGCGCACCCCGGACGAGATGCGGGGGCGGGTGTCGGCCATCAACTATATGTTCATCGGGGCCTCTAACGAGCTGGGCGGTTTTGAATCCGGTCTGGTGGCCGGGCTGTTCGGGCCGGTATTTTCGGTGGTCAGCGGCGGCTTTGCCACCATTCTCACGGTGCTGGTGACCGGCTGCATCTGGCCCCCGTTGCGGGCCCTCGATCGCCTGCACGAGCCGGAGCCTGAACCGGCGTCCCCGCCCCTCAGCCCGGAAATGACCGGAACACCCTGAGGGTCTCGTAAATGGGCCCTTCAGGGGTCAGGGTGCTTTGCACCAGGGCGATTTCCTCAATGCGCCATCTGCCGGGTGGCTCTGCCACATCCGGCGGCAAGGCGAAGGCGCCGGGCCTGATGCCCTGGGGTTCTTTCAGGCGGGCGATGGTGACGTGGGGCTTGAAGGCTTGCTCCGCCCTGAACTCCGGCAGGGTCTGGCGTAGCGTCTGGGCCATGGCGGCGATTTCCAGCGAAGGTTCGACGGGCCAAACCAGGGTGCGGGACTTACGCGCATTGGGCCAAGCCTGGGGCGAGGCCAGGGCGGCGTGAACCGGCGAAAAATTTTGCAGTGCCGTTTGCAACCGTTGTTCTATGTCCGGGAGGCTCTGGGATAAAACGTTGCCCATAAACAGCCATGTCAGGTGCCAGTGTTCCGGGGCGACCCAACGGATGCGGTGGGCGGTTGAAGCCGCCAGGCGTTCGTGATGACGGAAAAAGCGCTGTAGTTCCGCGCGCAGGGCCAGGTTGGGAAAACTAGCAAGGAACAGGCGTCGTGACGTCATCGGTGATGTGGTTCAGCAAACCCAGCGCCTGGTAGGGTTCCAGGATATGCAGGAAGGTGGTGCCCCCTTTCAGGAAGCGCATAATGGCCTGTTGTTCGCTGTCGGTCAGGTCGATTTCCACATCGATATAAAAAAGGTAGTCGCCCAGCCGTTTTTTGGAGGGGCGGGACTCAATGCGGGTCATGTTGATTCGATAGTCCTTGAAGATGGACAACAGGTCCACCAGCCCGCCCGGACGATCCTTGATACCCATGCACAGCGATGTTTTGCGCAAGTGTATGGGGCCAAAGTCGATTTTGGGCAGGCTGGCCGGGTTGCCGACCAGTAAAAAGCGGGTGATGTTGCGGGGGGCGTCGCTCATGTCTTGCCGCACCAAGGCCATGCCGTACAGGCGGGCGGCTTCCGCGGTGCCGATGGCGGCGGTTTTTTCCCGTCCGGGCTCATTCAGGCTGCGAACCGCCTCCGAGGTGGATACCGAGGGCACAATGTGCACGTGTTCACCCAGCAGCCGCTGGATGCTGCGGGTGCACTGGGCCAGCGCCAGCGGATGGGAAATGACCGTGTCGATCTCGGAGAGATCCACGTTGGGGTTGGGGTGGATTAGCGAGTGGTGCACCTGGGTCATAAACTCGCAAATGGGTTGCAGCGGGTAGAGCCGCTGGCCCATCGATTCCATCACCTCCACCACCGAGCCTTCCAGCGAGTTTTCGATGGGAAACACGCTCAAGGGCACCTCGCCGCTGGCGATGCCCTCCATCTGCTTCTGGAAAGATTCCATGGCGATGATTTCGGCGTTTTTCAGCAGCGGATCCGTGGCGAACTCCACCAGCTTAAGCAAGGCCTGGTGCGAGTGGGAGCCCGCAGGCCCCAGATATCCGATTTTCGTTGCTTTCGTCATAATGCTCAAACTCCCCGGTGTACTTAAATAAAACGGGTTATTTTCTTTTGTTGCCAAATTGTTAACGGGTGATACTGTGACCTGTGAGGCGCTGGCGAGCGGCCATGGCGTGGGCCGAGAGGCCTTCCAGTTCCGCGAAGCGGGCGCTGTCTTCGGCGAGGGATTGTGACCTGGCCCCGGCGTGTATCCAGGTTTGGGGCCGTAAAAACGTCAATGGACTCAACCCGCCTCCGAACCGTGCCGTGCGTCCGGTGGGCAGTGTGTGGTTGGGGCCGGCCATGTAATCCCCGAAGGGAACCGGCGTGCCATACCCCATGAATAAAGCGCCGTAATGCGATAAATTGCCTTTCAGCTTTTCCGGCTGCGCGACCTGAAGCTCCAGGTGCTCCGGTGCCAGGGTGTTTGCGGCTTCAATGCAATTCGTCATATTCGGAAATACGAAGAGCGCGCCCCAATGGGTTCCGGTCTTCAGCCAGTCCGGCAGGGGCTCGCTGCTGGTCATGCGGGCCAGTTCCGCGCGAGCGGCCTGGGCCAGCTCGGCACTGTCGGTAAACAGGTAGGCCCGGGCATCGGGGTCATGCTCGGCCTGGGCCAGCAAATCCGTTGCCACCCAGCGGGCGTCCGCCCCGGCATCGGCAATGATGGCCACTTCGCTGGGCCCGGCCAGCATGTCGATGCCAATCACCCCTTGCAGCTGGCGCTTGGCTTCGGTTACGTAGGCGTTGCCCGGCCCCACCAGCATGTGGGCGGCGGGGATGCTCTCCGTGCCATAGGCCATGGCGGCCACGGCCTGGGCGCCGCCCAGCCGGTAAAACCGGGTGGCCCCGGCAATGCTGCCGGCCACGATGATTTCATCCCGCAGCGAGGGGGAAACGATGCATACCTCCGGCACGCCGGCGGCACGAGCGGTCACGGCGGTCATCAGCGCGGTGGAGGGCAGGGGATAGCGTCCGCCGGGCACATAACATGCGGCCCGCTGCACGGGTTTCCAGTCCACGCCGACCCCAAAGCCGCCGCGATCCAGAGTCACCGGCTGTACGCTTTGCATCACGGCCTCGGCGAACACGCGAATGTTTTCCGCCGCGCGGGCGAACAGGGCTTTCACGTCTTCCGGCACCCGGTCGTGGGCAGCGGCGATTTCGGCGTCATCCACCTCGAACGATTCGGGCACGCTGTCGCCGAATTGCGCGGCCAGCCGTCGCAGGGCCGCGTCACCCTCCGCCGCCACCTGGGCAAGGATGCCTTTCACCCGGGCTTCAATCTGTGGATCGTGTTCCGTCTGGCGATCGATGACGGTTTTCAGCGCGGCACTAGCGGCTTCGCCCTGGTAGAGAGGGATCATTTACTGCGGCCCCCCAGTTCGGCTTCGATATCGGCCCACTCGATGCCTTCCGCCACGGCGGCCACGCTTAAAAAGAACACCGTGTCGGCGATTTCCCACACCAACTCGCGGCGGTTGGGGGCTCGGGTCACCTCAAAGGCTTCTTCCATAATCTTGCGGTACAGAAATTCCCGGTTGCCGAACAGTTTGGCGGAAAACGACCCTTCCGGCATGTCGGCTTTGCGCTGGCGCAGGGTGTTATACAGGGCAGGCAACGAGAACTGCCGGGCGCGCAGGCCGCTGCCAAAGCAGCTGTAGGCTTCGGTGTGGCAGGCCGGGCCGCTTTGCCGCACCGTAAACAGCAGTGAATCCCGGTCGCAGTCGGTTCGGCAGGAAAGCAACTCCTGCACGTGGCCGGAGGTTTCCCCCTTGCGCCAGATTTGGTTGCGGGAGCGGCTGAAGTAAATGCCTTTGCCTTCGCCCAGGGCCAGCTTCAGGCTTTCGGGGGTGGAGTAGGCCAGCATCAGAACCTGACCCGTCTCATCCTGCACGATGGTGGGCATCTGCGGGCATTTATCGAAATCCAGCGCCTGCACCACCGCCTCATCCAGGGCCAGCTTGCCGGTATACAGGGCCATGCCGACCTGCACATCCAGTCCCAGCCGGCTGATGGCGGCGGCTTCGCCGGTGGTGGCCACGCCGCCCGCCACGGTGAGCGGACGGTTGATTTGCGCCTGCACCGAGCGCAGGGTGTCCAGATCCATGCCCTGCATGGTGCCCTCGGTGGCCACAAAGGTGCACAAAAATCCGCCGCAATAGGGTTCCAGGCGTTTGGCGCGCTCCAAAAAGCTTTCCCCGGTGCCGCTGGTCCAGCCCTGGTCCACCACTTCGCCGTCCTTGTGGTCGATGGCCACCATGACCCGCTCGGCTGGGAATTTCTGCAGGAACTCCGGCGTGGCGCTGGTACCGATGATCAGTCGCCTGGCCCCGGCGCGCAGCAGTTCCTGGCCGCGTTTTTCGTCCCGGATGCCACCCCCCGCGCGCACATCCGCCACCCGGCAGATTTCGCGGATCAAATCCAGGTTGTCGCCTTTGCCCATGGCGGCATCCAGGTCGATGACCGCCACTTCGCCGTAACGGTTAAACTCCCGGGCCAGCGCCACGGGGTCGCGCTCCTCGGTCAGTACCAGGTCTTTGCCCTGGCGTAGCTGCACGGCCTTGCCGCCCATAATGTCGATACTGGGAATAATCATCGCCGGACCGGGATTCCTTTCTGTTCGATGGCGGCTTTCAGGGCGTCCACCGTCCATTCGCCGTCGTGGAAAATGCTGGCGGCAAGGGCGGCATCGGCTGCGCCGTCGTTGAATACGTCGATAAAACTTTGCGGCCCGCTGGCCCCGCCGGAGGCAATCACCGGCACCGGCAGGCGTTCCGAAAAGGCGCGGGTCAGCGGCAGGTCAAAGCCCTCCCGCGTGCCGTCCTGATCCCAGGAGGTCAGCAGGATTTCGCCCGCCCCCAGCCGCACGGCTTCTTCGCCCCACGCCAGGGCATCCCGCCCGGTTGGGGTGCGCCCGCCGTGGGTCAGCACTTCCCAGCCCGGGCCGTTGCGGCGGGCATCCACCGCCAGCACGCAGCATTGGGCGCCGCAGGCTTCCGAAATCTCGGCGATCAGTTCGGGTCTCTGGACGGCGGCGGTGTTGACGGAAACTTTATCGGCCCCCGCCTCTAGCAGGCGCATCACCTGGTCGCGTTGGGAAATGCCGCCGCCCACGCTGAAGGGAATGCTCAGCACCCGGGCCACCCGGCGCACCAGGTCGATGGTGGTGGCCCGCTCCTCCACCGAGGCGGAAATATCCAGGAACATCAGCTCATCGGCGCCCTGGGCCTGGTAGCGTTCGGCCAGTTCCACCGGATCCCCGATATCGCGCAGGTTGGTGAATTTAACGCCCTTTACGGTGCGCCCGCCGGCCACGTCCAGGCAGGGAATGATGCGTTTGCAATAGCCCTTAGCCGACATCCGCAAGCCACCCCGCAATCAGTTTCTGGCCAAAGTCGCCGCTTTTTTCCGGGTGGAACTGGAAGGCGGTGATGTTATCCTTGCGCACCGCGGCGGCAAATTTTCCGTGGTAGTCGGCTTCGTACAAAACGGTGTCCGGCTGCGCGGGACGCGGATAGTAGGAGTTCACGAAATATACGTGCCCGTCCGGCCAGCCGCTCTGCCGGGCGTCAATCCAGTTCCAGCCAATCTGGGGCACCTTGCCCTGCCTGAATTTAACCACTCGGCCCGGCAGCAGTCCCAAGCCATTTACGCCAGGGGCTTCCTCGCTGTCCTCAAACAGCACCTGCAGGCCAATGCAAATGCCCAGGTAAGGGGTGCCGTCGTTTGCCAGCTTGCGCAAACGCGCGGCCAGCCCGTTTCGGACCAGGTTGCTCATGGCCGCGCCAAAGGCGCCCACGCCCGGAAACAGCAGGGGGTTGTCACCCGACGGGGGGGCGCTTTCCCCGGCAATGCGAAATTCAGCGCCCAGGCGCTCCAGGCAACGGGTTACGCTACCCAGGTTTCCGCCGCCGTAGTCGATGACATCAATCATGTGTCCAGCAGGCCTTTCGTGCTGATGATCACATCCGAGCCTACCGGCACCACGGCCTCGCGCAGGGCCCGGGCAAAGGCCTTGAAGGTGGCCTCAATCACGTGGTGGTCGTTATCTTTCACCGGCACGTGAATGTGCAGGGTGCCGCGCATGCCGTCCACCAGCCCCTTGTAGAATTCGCGGAACAGGTTGGGGTCGATATTGCCCACCGGGAACTGGCCGAACTGCACATTCCAAACCAGGTTGGGACGCCCGCACAAATCCAGCGCCACCACGGCCAGCGAGCCGTCCATGGGGAAGGCAAAGCTGCCGGCCCGCTGGATGCCCTTATAGCCCGGCAGCGCCTCGCGGATGGCCTCGCCCAGCACGATGCCCACGTCTTCAATCAGGTGGTGGGGGTCCACCTCGATGTCGCCGGTGGCGTCGATGTCCAAACCGAAACGCCCGTGGCAGGAGAAGGCGTTGAGCATGTGATCGAAAAACGGCAGCCCGGTACGGATGCGCGGGATGTCATCCGAAACCGGCATGGCGTCCAGGTTGAGGGTCAGGGTAATCTGGGTTTCCTTGGTGTCCCGGCTTATAGTGGCGGTTCTCATAAGGCAAACAGGTCTCCTATGGCGTTCATGTCTTCAATGACGGCTTCGGCGCCCGCGGCGGACAGGGCCCCGGCGTCCAGCGTGGTGGTAACGGCGACCCGGCGCAGGCCGGCCTTGCGGGCGGCATGCATGTCGTCCACCGAATTGCCGACGTAAATGCCGGTTTCGGCCTTCAGGGTGCCGATGGCCGCATGCAGCAGGTCGGGTTCGGGTTTTTTGCCGGCCCCGGGGCAGTCGTCCTGGCACACCACCAGCTCAAAATAGTCGGCAAAGCGCTCTTTCCAGGTGGGGTCGAATTCCATCCGGCAGCGCCCGGTGACGACACCCAAGCGATAGCGGGCCTTCAGGCGATGCAGCACGCCGGGATCCAGCAGCCAGGATTCGGTTTGGGGGGCCAGCTGCAGGTACAGGCGCATGGCTTCCTCACCAATCTCCTGGTAGGTTTTGGAAATGCCCCGCCGCCGCAGCAGCTCCACGGTGGCATCCCAGTCGTCGTTCCATCCGCCCTCGGCCCGCAGGGCGTTCAGCTCGGCAATGTCCAGCGGCTGGCCGGAGTGCTTCTGCACGATGGCCGCCACCGTGGCGTCAAAGCTGCCGGTGGTATCCACCAGCGTGCCGTCCATATCGAACAGCAGCACATGGGCGCTGCGATACTCATCGAGCACCTCCAGAAAGCGGGCCATCTCGGCATCCGTGCCTACGGAAACCCGCACCATGCCACGCAGGAACGGATGGCTGGATCGATCGCGCAGCAACACGCCCCGGCGCTGGAAAAACTCGCAGAATTCCCGGGCCTCCCAGCCCACGCCAATCATAAAGAAGTTGCCCTGGCCCTCCACCACTTTGTAGCCCCGGTTTTTCACCTCGGCCACGATGCGGGCCTTGCGGGCCATGGTGCTCTGGGCCTCCCGGCGTACCTTGTCCATATCGCCCAGCAGGCGAGAGGCCGTTTGCAGGGCCAGGTTGTTCACGCTATAGGGGGAGCGGACTTTTTCCATGGCCTGCACCATTTCAGGGTGCCCGATGACCACGCCCAGGCGCAGGCCGGCCAGCCCCCAGGCTTTGGAGAAGGTGCGGGTGACCAGCAGGTTCTGGAATTCGTCAATCAGGGGCAGCGCGGTGACGCCGGAGAACTCGGCGTAGGCTTCATCAATGACGAACAGCGTCTGGCGATAGCGCCCGCACCATTGCCGGATGGTTTCCACGGGCAGCAAGGCCCCTACCGGGTTGTCCGGTGACGCGAACACGGCCAGCTTGACCCCGGCATCCAGCGTTTCTTCAATGGTGGCCAGGTCGTACTGGTAGTCGGGGGTGTAGGGAATCTCGACCAGCCGGCTCTGCACCAGTTTCAGGTAGTGCGGGATGAGCGCGAAGGTGGGGGTGGCGGTGATGGCCGTATCTTCGTTGGGCTCAATAAAGGTGAACGAGATGACAAACAGCCCCTCGTCGCTGCCATTGGTCAGCAGGATGCGCTCCCGGGGGATTTGCCAGGTGGCCGACAGCTGGCGCACGAACTCGTCATACTCCGGGTAGGTGGTCAGCAGCTCGGCGGGAATGCCGTCGGCGGCCTCCGGGAAGCCGGTGGTATTCTCGTTGAAGTCCAGTCGGATGTAAGGCCGGCGCCCTTCCAGTGGGGGCACATAGGCTTTCATGTCCTGTACAATCTTGCGGGGCTTGATCATGAGACCAGTTTCTCCAGGCGGTATTCCAGCAAATCGCGGGCGCCCATGGCAATCAGCTGCGGGATGAGCTTGGGCACTTCCTTGGCGGGCACGGCAATTTTCACCGCGTAGCCCTCTTCGCCGTACAGCGGGGCCACGGTGGGCGAGCGCATGCAGGGCAGTTGCGTAACCAGCCGGTCAAAGTCCTCCTTGGAAACGTTCATTTCCAGCAGTACCTTTTTTTCGGCGTTCAGGGTGCTGTCCATCAGCATGCGCATCTGATCCAGCTTTTCTTTTTTCCAGCCGTTCTGCAGGGCGTCGCTGCTGGCCAGGAAGCGGGTGGTGGAGCGCAGGATCTCGTCCACGATGGCCAGGCGGTTGGCTTGCAGGGTGGAGCCGGTGGAGGTATTGTCGATGATCATGTCGGCGTCTTCGGGCGGCAGGGCCTCGGTGGCGCCAAAACTCTTGATGAGTACGGCGTTCAGGTTCTTCTCCTTCAGGTAGCGCCCGGCAATTTCGGTGTATTCCGATGCTACCACCAGGCGCATCGACTTCCACCGCTCACCTTCGGCCAGTTCTTCCGGCACCGCGGCCACCAGCCGGACCGGGTTGAAGCCCAGGTCGCTGAGGGTCTGCAATTCCCGGCCATCTTCCAGCCCGTTTTCCAAAATCCAGTCGTAGCCGGCGAAACCGGCGTCATGCCGACCCAGGGCCAGCAGCGGGGGGATGTTTTGCGGCTTCAGCAGCTTGATCTCGATCTCAGGATCCGAGCACAGCGGGCGGTAGGAGCGGCTGCTGAAGATCAGATCCACGCCAACGGAGGACAACAGGCTGACGACCTTGTCCTGGAGGCGTCCTTTGGGGATGACCAGTTTGAGTTTGTCCGACATAGGTTTCTCCGGTTTTTGAAGCTTACAACAAAGGCCGCCCGTTGGGTGCGGCCTTTCTCATATCTCTGGGGACTGGAAACTAGTAACTGCCAGAAAAAGCCGCGCCAACGAACCCATGATGGTGGGCGTGATGGGCATGGCTAACGAAGTTGGCAGTGTGCATACCGAGTTCCTATCAGAAACAGGTGATGTCCTATTATTTAATGGTCTAAAAACACGGTCAAGCATGAAAATTGCCACCGGGCAGCGAAACGGATGAAGCCCGGCTGTTAGCCGAGCCTGCCGGGCTCGGGCGGTTGGGGGCTTTCGGCGGGTCTGGGGCTTTGTGCGGGTTTGGGGCCGGGCTCCTGCTTGCGGTCCACTTCGGGGTCGTACAGGGCGTATGCATTGCGTTTCTGCTTGGCCCGGTACATGGCAATATCCGCGCGCCGCAACAGGATCTCGTTTTCGGCACCGTGATCCGGGAAAAGCGACACGCCAATGCTAATCCCCACCTGTACGGGCTTGTTTTTCACAATGACCGGCTCTTGCAGGCAGCTGATAATCCGCAGGCAAACCACGCTGGCGGATTTGAAGTCATTGATGCTGGGGCAAATAATGGCAAACTCGTCGCCACCCATCCGGGCCAGGGTGTCCGATTCCCGCAAGGCGGAGCGAAGCCGTTTTGATACCTGCTCAAGCAGCTCATCGCCAGCGTCATGGCCCATGGTATCGTTAACTTCCTTGAAATGGTCGAGGTCGGTGACCATCACCCCAAAACGTGTCCGGCTTCGGTTGGCCACTTTAACCGTCTCAAGCAGTCGGTCATGAAACAGCCGTCGGTTGGGAAGCTGGGTCAGCGGATCGTAAAGGGCCTGGAATTCAAGTTGTCGCTGGGTATTTTCCTTTAAATTCCGCTCAATGATAATAATTTCGGTCAGCCGTTTGTTTTCCCGTATCAGCAATACCAGCCAAATCACGACTCCCAGGGTGATGCCCCAGGCAATCAGCCCGTTCATCAGGATGTTGTCCCAGATGAACGTGGGGATATAGGCAAAAAAGTCGCTTGGTGTGGCGCTAAAGGGGTTATACTCTGGCGGTGCGCCAGATTCTGAATCGTTTCCACTGCCGGGTGGCGGTTGCACGGCAGCCGGGGCTTCCGAAGGGGGAGTTTCCGCAGGCTTGGCGTTCTGGGTTGGAGCCGCTTCCGTGGTGGTTTCGGTAGCGGCGGGGGGCGTTTGCGGGCTCTCGGGGTCTTGGGCAGCGGCAATCAGGGCTTGCGGCAAGGCCAGCCAGAACAATACCGAAAACGCAAGCAACCAGACTCTCACCCTGGTTCTGGACAACGGGGTCTGCAAAAACGTCCTTCCTGTATACAGAAAAAAACCACTCTGCAAACATTATACAGGATTTTGGCTTTGGGCCCCAGGGCCAAGCGATTTAAACCGCATAGAGGAATTGACCCTTTTCACCGGGGAGCTTTTGATCATAATGGAATGTTGGTGAGGTTATGCGGAGAACAGATGATGGCAGAGGTTGCTCAGATGGTTCAAACCGAATGGATTACCCTCGATGTGGGGGGCTTCCCTATGGAAGCCTACGTGGCCAAGCCGCATGGAGCGGGCCCATGGCCTGCCGTCTTGGTTTTCATGGAGATTTTTGGCGTTAACAGCCACATTCGCAGCGTAACAGAGCGCATTGCCGCCGAAGGCTACCTGGTCATCGCCATCAACTACTACCACCGCACCACCAAAAACCTGGAGCTGGGTTACACGGAGGCCGATGTGGCCGAAGGCCGCAAGCATAAAGACGCCGTGACCTGGGGCGGGGTGATGGAGGATCTGTGGGCCACCTTTGATTACCTGAACGGACGCCCGGACGTTTTGCCCAAACACCGATTCGGGTGCGTTGGTTTCTGCTTTGGTGGGCATGTGGCCTATATGGCGGCCACCCTGGAGCAGATTGCCGTGACGGCGTCCTTCTATGCCGGCGGCGTGGCTACCTCCACCCCGGGCGGCGGGGCGCCCACCGTCTCCCATAGCGGAAGCATCCAGGGTGAGATCCTTTGTCTCTTCGGAAAAAACGATCCCTTGATTCCCCAAGAGGACACGGTGACCGTGGAACAATCCCTGCAAATGGCCGGGGTCACCCACGAAGTGGTGCGTTACGATGCCGGACACGGATTTTTCTGCGACCAACGCGAGGATTACAATCCCGAGGTCGCCCAAGATGCCTGGCAGCGGGTCAAGCAGCTGTTTTCGAAACTCAGGTAGATTGCGCCGCTTTTTTTGTCAATAATGTCGCTTGACCGACTTTATTCGGTTGATCTTCACCTGGGGTTTGTATCAGAGCAGCCGCCACGCGCTGGAGCGTAACGGCCAATTGTGGTATCGTGCATGTTTTCTACTGTTTCACCTCAACCGTCAACCGTCGCACCGCTTCCCATGTTCGGCAGAGCATTGAAAAAAGACGAAATCAAAGGCTATCGCCAGGCCATCAGCCAGGCCAAAGATGTGCTGGATATCCGGCACCTGGGCATTATTACCCCGGTTCGCAGCCTGCCTACCGTGACCAATACCGGGGTGGGCTCGCTGCATGGGGCTAAGGGCTTTTTCGAGTTTATGGCCGATCTGGGCTTCGATACCGTGCAGATTGACCCAGAAGGCAAGACCAAGCTGGTCGATGCCTCGCCCTATACGGGGACGGTTTTTTCCACCAACCCCCTGAACATAGACCTGCAGCCGCTGGCCAGCGATCCGGCATGGGGCGGTCTGCTTTCGGCGGCCACCCTGGCGGATATCGAGCGCAACAACCCCAACCAGGACGGGCGCAAGGTGGCCTATGCCTATATCCATGGCGCGCAGGAAAAAGCCCTGCGGGAAGCCTACGATACCTTTCAGGATAAGTTGTCGCGGGTAGACGCCTTGCCAGAGGCCGAGGCCGCCGTTATCCGGGATATTTCATCCCGGTTTGAGCAATTCAAGCGGGAAAACGCCGCATGGCTTGAGCCGGATAGCCTGTACGAAGCACTTAGCGTGGAGTACAACAACGATTACTGGCCGCAGTGGCAGGGCCTGCACGCCGATTTGGACAAGCACCTGTTTGCGCCCCGCAACGACGTGGAAGCCTCCGCCGTGGGGCCGCGCGTTTCCGAGCTGAAGCAGGCGCATGCGGCGGTGATTGGCGCCTATTGCTTTACTCAGTTTATCGCCAGCGAGCAAAAGAAGGACTTCAAGGCGTTTGCAACCCAGAACGGCTTTGCGGTGATGGCCGATCGCCAGGTGGGCTTCTCCGATCGCGATGTGTGGGCGTATCGCCGGAATTTTCTCCCCGGCTGGGCCCTGGGCGCTCCGCCGGATTACTTCTCCGCCAACGGGCAAGCCTGGGGCTTCCCGGTACTGGATCCCGACAAGCTGTTCAACCCCGACGGCTCCCTGGGCGAAGGCGGCCTGCTGATGAAGCGGCTCTTTGCCAAGATCTTCGAGGAAAACCCCGGCGGGGTGCGGATCGATCACATTATCGGGCTCATCGATCCCTGGGTTTATCCCGCCAGCGAGGGAACCACCAAGAACGGCGCCCGCCTTTATTCTTCTCCGGGGCATCCCGACTTGGGACAGTACGCTTACGTGGACCAGGGCGCCATTGACGCCAGCCTGGCTCCCGATAAAGAGGGCCGTGTCAAGGCAACTGCCCTGACCCCCGCCGTGGTGGACAAGTATGCGCGGATTCTGGACGACATCGTACTGGCCGCGGCCCGGGAAAAGGGCGTGTCCCTGGAATCCATCCTGTGTGAAGATCTGGGCACCCTGACCAACCCGGTGGTGGCGGTGCTGGACAAAAAAGGGCTCAGCGGCATCCGGGTGAGCCAATTCGTGGATCCCGATCAGCCCAAACACCTCTATCGCGGCAAAAACGTGGCTGCCAAGCACTGGCTGACCACCGGCACCCACGACAACATGCCCATCCTGGAATGGGCGCGCGAGAAAATCGCCAAGCCCACCGAAGCGGGCAAGCATGCCCAGAACCTGACCGAGGACCTGGAGCCGGATGCCGCCCGCCAGAACGATTTTCGTCACCATGTTGCCACCGATCCGCTGGCCATGGTGCGGGCCAAGTTTGCGGAGCTGTTTGCCAGCCCGGCCCGGCAGGTGCAGGTGTTTTTTGCCGATGTGTTCGGTATGAGCGAGCTTTACAACAAGCCGGGCACCACCGGGGACGCCAATTGGGCCCTGCGCGTGCCCAAGGATTACGAGGGCGCCTACTTCCAGGCCCTGAAAGAAGGTCGGGGCCTTAATCTGCCGGAAGCCTTCCTGCAGGCTATGCGGGCCAAGGGCATTCAAAATGCCCCGTTGCAAGCCGAGCTGGAGCAGTACGCCAAAATCCTGAAAGAGTAGCTTGCCGCCTGCCCGGGCAGTAAAAAAGCAGCCGGGCTAAACGGGTGCCGGCTGCTTTGGTGCGTATGAATCTCGGGTGTTAGCGCGGATCTTTTTTCTCGTGCTTGTTGTCGAAGGCAATGCCTTTTTCCACCTCGGCGATGGCCTGGTTCACCAGGCTCAGGGCGCGGGTGCGGTGTCCGCCTTTATCCGGGGTGGCTTTTTGAATCTGGCCCTGCGCGGCATGCAGGCTCATCAGCGCGGCACGCATGTGCGGCTGCTTGTCCCCGGCCAGACTAAGGCCGGCATAGCCCATCAGCAGGCCAACCAGCAACCCGATCAACAGATTTTTCATGGTGTGGGGTCTCCAATCCGAACTCAACAGTGTACGTACTCCCAATACCCCGATCATAGCAAAAAGTTTCATGGCCGGATCCCCGCCGCCAGTTTTGCCTGGGAATCGCCCTGATGCTTGAGGGCGGTGCGAGGTTTGCCGTATAATCGCCGGGTTCGGCAAGAGAGGAGAGTGGATGATGGATGCACGGGTGGCGCTGGTGACCGGCGGCAACAAGGGGATTGGCTTGGAGCTGGTCAGGCAGTTGGCCCGGGCCGGGGTCAGCACCGTGCTTTCCGCCCGCAACCAGCAACGCGGCCAGGATGCCCAGGAGCGTCTTGCCGCGGAAGGATTGATTGTCGACTTTCTCCCCCTGGATGTGACCGATCCGCTTTCCATCCGGCGGGCGGCGGATTATATTGCGGAGCGCTACGGGCGGCTGGATATTCTGGTCAACAATGCGGGCATCCTGCCGGATGAGGACACGGCGGCCTCGGTGCTGGAGGTGGATCCGGCGCTGGTGGTGCGGGTGTTCGAGACCAACGCGCTGGGCCCGCTGCGGGTGACGCAGCAACTGGCGCCGCTGCTGAAAAAAAGCGATCGTGCCCGGGTAATTAACGTCTCCAGCGGTTTGGGCCAATTAAGCGATATGGAAAGTGCCTACCCCGCCTATAGCATTTCAA
This sequence comes from uncultured Vampirovibrionales bacterium, assembly GCA_964390635.1. Taxonomy (GTDB): domain Bacteria; phylum Cyanobacteriota; class Vampirovibrionia; order Vampirovibrionales; family Vampirovibrionaceae; genus CAYMIG01. Next base: position 33,355 of record CAYMIG010000016.1, read on the forward strand.
AGACGGCCCTGAACGCCGTGACCCGCCAGTTTGCCGCCGCTTTTCGAGGTTCCGGCGTAACGGTCAACACCATCTGCCCCGGCTGGGTGCGAACCGATATGGGTGGTTCCAACGCCGAGCGATCCCCGGAAGCCTCGGTGCAAGGAATTCTCCCCCTGCTGCTGGATGAGGGTGAAACGCGTACCGGCCATTTTATGCGTGACGGGGTGGATATTCCCTGGTAAACCGGAATGAATCCGCGGCTATCCGTTGGTTATTTAAAGGTTATTTAAAGCTGCTCGCGGATCATGCCCTTCAGGTGACCGAGGGCCTGCACCATGAAGGCCGGGTTGTCGTACAGCTTTGCCAGGAAAATAGACCCCTCCACCGTGGCGATAAATACCGTGGTAAAAGCCTCCGCGTTCACCGAGGCGTTGATTTCGCCCATGCGCTTGCCCAATAAAATGATGCCGCGCAGCTCGTTGCGCCACATGGTCATGGCCTCCTGCGCACGTTGGCGCAACACCGGGTGGGTGTCGTCGCTTTCGATGCCGGTGTTCAGCAGCGGACAGCCGCCCGGAATCAGCGGGCTTTCGGCCAGGCCGCACAGCTCATCCAGCACGGCTACCAGCTTTTCCTTGGGCGAGTTGATGCGATTCAGCGCGGCTTTCAGGTGCTCGTGATACAAGTGGAATGCATAATCGAACGCGGCTAGGGCAAGGTCTTCCTTGCTCTCGAAATGCCGGTAGACGCCGCCCTTTTGCAGGCCGGTGACCTCCAGGATATCGGCCATCGAGGCCCCAAAATAGCCCTTCTGGTTGAAGATGGGCGCCACCTCGGCAATGATGCGTTCCCGGGTGCGCTCACCCTTGCTGAGCCGTTCTGGTGCGTTGCCCATGGGGGAGAACTCCTAGTTGTTTTCCCACTTGCGGAAAATCAGCGACGCGTTGTGCCCTCCAAAACCAAAGGAGTTCGACATGGCGACCTTGAAATTCTCCACCCTGCGGGCCTGGTTGGGAACCACATCCAGGTCGCACTCGGGATCCTGCTCGTCTACGTTGATGGTGGGCGGGATAATCTGATCGCGCAGGGCCAGCAGCGACAGCAGCGCTTCTGCGGAGCCTGCCGAGCCAATCATGTGGCCGGTCATGCTCTTGGTGCCGCTCACCAGCAGGCCGTTCTGGGCATAGTCGCCAAACACGGCCTTGATGGCGTTGGTTTCCGCCACGTCGCCCTGGGGGGTGCTGGTGGCGTGGGCGTTTATATAGTGCACCTCGGTGGCCTCAATACCCGCGTCTTGCAGGGCCCGGCGCATGGCAGAGGCGGCTCCCCGGCCATCCTGGGGCGGGGCTACAATGTCGTGCGCGTCCGAACTGCGGCCATAGCCAAGGATTTCACCGTAAATCTTGGCGCCGCGCTTTTGGGCGTGCTCCAGCTCTTCCAGAATCAGGATGACTGAGCCCTCTCCCATCACGAAGCCGTCGCGGTGCTTGTCAAACGGACGGCTGGCGGCTTGGGGGTTATCGTTGTTGAACGACAGTGCCCGCGCGGCGGAGAATCCGGCCACCGACATGGGGGTGATGGCGGCTTCGGCCCCACCGGCGAATGCCACGTCGGTTTCGCCGTACTGAATCATGCGGAACGCGTTGCCGATGGAGTCGGTGCCGGTGGCGCAGGCCGTAACCACGGCCAGGTTGGGGCCTTGGGCGTTGTACTTCATGGAAATGCGTCCGGCCCCCATATCGCAAATCATCATGGCCACAAAGAACGGGCTGCAACGCCGGTAGCCCTTCTCCAGAACTTCCAGGTGCTGCGCCTCGACGGTGCCAATACCGCCGGAGCCGGTGCCCACGATGGCGCTGAAGCGCTCGGGATCCACGCTGTCCGGGGTCAGGCCCGAGTCCTCGTAAGCCTGGTGGGCGGCTGCCAGCGCAAACTGCATGTAGCGGTCCATGCGCCGGGCTTCCTTTTTGTCCATGTAGTCTTCGGGGCGGAAGTCCTTCACCTCGGCGGCAATGGTGCAAGCCTGCTCGGAGGCGTCGAACAGGGTGATGGGCCCTACTCCGCAGTAGCCTTCCAGCACGTTTTTCCAGAAGGTTTCGGGGTCGTTGCCACAGGGCGTAACGCCACCGACGCCGGTAACCACCACGCGCCGCTTGTGGGAGTGCTTGCCGTTTCCGTTCTCAGACACGATGAACTTCCTTTTCTCGTGAGGCTGGTACTTTCAGGGATTGCAACCTGGGCAGCGAGCGATGGCTTGCCGGTTCTCACTACCGTATATAAAAAGACCATACGGTCTCAAAGACCGATTGGTCTCTTTTATAACGGATCGGCTTAGGCAAGTCAAGCCGGGCATTGCCTGGCGGGCGTCTTATGCTTTTGTTAGGATCCTGCCAAAGGAGGAGGTTGCCATGACCAAACGCATGACCCCGGTGGATGACCGGCTTTATGACTATATTTTGGCGCATTCCTTGCGCGATATGGATGTTCTGCGCCGACTGCGCGAGCAAACCGACACGCTGGGCGCGATTTCGCGCATGCAGATTGCCCCCGAGCAGGGGCAGTTCATGGCCTTGCAGGCCCAGTTGATGAATGCCCGCCGCTACTTGGAAGTGGGTACTTTTACCGGCTACAGCGCGCTGGTCATTGCACTGGCGCTTCCCGCCGACGGCGAAGTCGTGGCCTGCGACGTGAACGAGGAGTGGACCTCGATTGCCCGCCGGTATTGGCAGGAAGCCGGTGTGGCCCATAAAATCGACCTGCGGCTGGCGCCGGCGGCGGACACCTTGCAAAAGCTGCTGGATGCGGGCCAGGCGGACAGCTTCGACCTGATGTTCATTGATGCCGACAAGCGCAATTACGACACCTATTATGAGCTGGGCCTCAGGCTGGTGCGCCCGGGTGGGTTGATTATGTTCGATAACGTCTTGTGGGGCGGGGATGTGGCCAACCCGGCGGATCACGAAAAAGATACCCAGGCCCTGCGCGACCTTAACGATAAGCTGCACCGCGATGGGCGGGTGGTCATCAGCATGCTGGCCATCGGCGACGGCCTGACCCTGGCCCTGAAAAATAGCCGATTGTAAATCTTCAGCGGCATTTTACCGGGCTGCGCCGTTTTGGGTAAAATAACACTCTATTTTGTAGTTAACGAGGGGACGACCTTGCCCATGATTTCTTCCCCGGTTCATCAGCATCCCAGGATGCCCGGCGCACCCGCCAGACCCCGGTTGGAAAAGCCGGCCAGCCCCCTCACGTTTGGAAGGGGCGATGGTTTTGGCACGCCGGTTCTGTCCCGGCCCGATTACGTGTACCACTTTACCACCCGGCGTGCCTGGAAGCAGATTTTGGCCTCTGGAGGATTAAAGCCCAAGCGCTTTGGCGAGCCGGGCACCTTTGTGCTGAGCTGGGACAACCTCACCCAAGACTGGACTCGACCTACCCGTTACCTGGGAAGCGCGTTGCAGTCCTTCATGATTGACATGCGCAGTGCCGTGCTGAATAGCGGCCAGTCGGACGATGAAATCCTGCTGTTGCGCATCAAGGTCGCCCCGGGCGATTTGCTGTGGGCCCGGGACATCGGCCCCATCTTCAACCGGCTGGATCTGGGCCGCTGGCTGGGGAGCGTCCGTCCGCTCCAGAATTTCCGGCTGACTTCCGACACCATTCCCGAGTTGATTATCGCCAACCCCGCTTCCGGGCTCATCCCGGTGAACCGGGTGGAAATTTTCCGGCGTATTCCGGTCTCCACCATCCCGGCGGAAATTTCCCAAAAGAAAATCGATCCGTCCCTGGTGCTGCAGCACATTCTGAACCCGGAGCAAGGCCCCATCCCGGTGGCGGCGGACGCCAGGCCGATGCATTTCAAGCGTACCTTCCTGCTGGGCGCCGTCAAAAATCCGCTCAACACGGTACGGCATTTTTACGCCAAGCTGAAAAGCTAGCCGTGGGGCCCGGCGGGGCCTTTTGCACGAAAATTGCACACGGGTTTCATCACGGTTGCATTCTTGGCTGTCATAGTGCTGACTATGAGTCAAGCACTGCACAACCTGAAAGCGATTTCCCCCGCCTGCTGGCTGTTTGCCGCCGGTCTCCTGATTCTTGCTACACAGCCCGTCTTGTGGCTGGTTGCCACCTGGACGGATCCTTCCTACGACTCGCCGGGGGCATGGGTGTTTGCCTGTGCCCTCGGTCTGTTTCTTTGGAGCGTGACCAGCCGGAACCGGGATGAGTGCCCCCCGAAAAAGCCGCTGGCCATCTGTCTTTTGCTGGCCACCGCGCTGTTGCGTCTGGCGGGCCAGTTGCTGGCCATTAACCTGGTGGGGGCGCTGGCCCTGGTGGTGGATGTTTATGCCCTGGGTCTGATGTTCAACCTGCACCGCCGGGAGCGGGCCGTGTCCTCCGGCTGGCTGGCGGTGGTGTTTGTCTTTGCCTTGCCCGTTACCAACCTGTTGCAGCGCACGCTGGGCTATGTGCTGCAACAGGCCTCGGCGGTGGGCGCCGCTTTTTTGCTGGGCATTTTCTATCGGGTGGAGCGGGAAGGTATCCGTATCTTGCTGGATGGACATAACATTCTGGTCGATCTGCCTTGTTCCGGCACCCAGGCGGCTACCTTCATGCTGTTGTTTTTTGCGGTGCTGATGGCCCTTAAACGTCCAGGCCGACTTGAGGCGGGTTTGGGGGTGTTGCATGCCCTGCTGCTGGCCTATCTGGCCAATACGGTGCGCATTACCATCCTGTGTGTCGGAGTGGCTTTTCCCAACGTGCTGGGCGGGATTGACGTGATGGCCCAGCCCTGGCACGATCTCATCGGTCTGGGTTGCCTGCTGCTGTTGGGCTTTATCCCGCTGATGCGGCGGGCGGCTTCCATGCCCAGCGCCTCCACTCATCCCAAGGCGGATGAGGCACCGGCGGTTTCCGCCATTCGCCTGCCCTCCATTCCCGAGTCCTGGCGCCGGCAGGCCCGCATGCTGCTGGGTTCCGCCTTCGTGGCGGCCACGCTGATCATCGTCACCCTGCCGCATCAGCCGCTCGATACAAGCCGCTCCCTGGGGCCGCTGTTTTTGCCTGCTTACATCCAGAGCTTCCCCGGTCGTGCGGTGCCTTTGCAACCCCGCGAGGCGGCCTACTTCACCCGCTTTGGCGGGCGGGCGGCCAAAATGCAGTACGGCCCCCATGCCCTGATGGTGGTGCAAACCACCGCCCCGCTGCGGCACCTGCATGCGCCGTCCGATTGCTTGCGAGGGGCGGGTTTTCAGGTGAATTACCGCGGGCAGGAGCAGGCGGTCATCCCGTCGGCGGTCTACGAGGCCATTGCGCCCGATGGTGCCCGCTGGCGGATTGCGGTGACTTTTGTGTCCAGCGACGGCCAGTATGCCACCAGCGTTTCCGAGGCCGTCTGGTACTGGATGCAAAAGCCCGGCGGCACCTGGTCCACCGTGCAACGCATCACGCCGCAGGCATTACCCATGGGTGAGGCCCATGCCTGGGATCGTTCGGTGGCGGCGGCGCTGGATCTGCCTGTGGGCAATCGACTGTCGGCGCAAAATGATTCCGGTTTGCAATCCAATCAATCATAGACAGGAGGGTTCGTCATGCTTGTTGAAATCAAAAAAGGCGGCGCGGTTTTGCTGGCGCTGTTGGTCTTTTTTCTGTTCCTGCCTCGCGGCTTCGCCGCAGAAGAAGCTGCGCCGGATCTGGGCGGCCATGTGGAAGCCGAGGTGAATGGGCAAAAAGTCAATTTACCTACTCTCAAAACCGATATCGACGCCGATGTGCAGGGCGATCTGGCAACCGTCACCCTGACGCAAACCTTTGCCAACCCTGCCCGTAAACCCATGAATGCCACCTATCTGTTTCCCCTGCCCGAGAACGCCGCCGTCTACGCTATGACCATGCAGGTGGGCAACGAACGCATTCGGGCGGTCATCAAAAAGAAAGCCGAGGCCCAGCAGTCCTTTGAACAGGCCAAGGAAGAGGGTAAGGCGGCGGCCTTGCTGACCCAGTACCGTCCCAACATGTTTACCCAGCAGATTGCCAACCTGATGCCCGGCCAGCCGGTGAAAATCACCCTGAAATATGCCCAGACGGTGCCCAAGGTGGACGGCGAGTACGAGCTGGTGATGCCGCTGGTGGTGGGCCCGCGCTATGTTCCAGGTAAGCCTTTGTCTGCCCCGCTGCCTGCCTATCCCGGGGTGGCCGGTTTGAACCTGCCCCGCGTCATTGAGGACGACCGGGTGGCCATTGGCATTCACCTGGATGGCGGGGTTGCGGTGAAGGCGGTGCATTCCAAAACCCATGCCCTGAACGTGACGCGGCTTTCCGAGCGGGAGCGCCGGGTCTCGCTTGCCCAGGGGCGGATCATTGACAACCGCGACTTTGTTCTTCGCTATCGCCTGGCGGGGCGGAAAACCGAGGCGGGTTTTCTAAGCCACCGCGATGCCCGGGGCGGGTTTTTTTCCCTGTTGCTGGAGCCTCCCACCGCGCCCGCCATCGCCGATGTGACACCCCGGGAAATGGTGTTTGTGCTGGATACCTCCGGTTCGATGGACGGGCCGCCTATCGAGGCCAGTAAAACCTTTATGCGCGAGGCGCTGAAAAAGCTCAAGCCGGGCGATTATTTCCGAATCATCCGCTTCAGCAACGACGCCTCCGAATTTACCAGCGAGCCGTTGGCCGCAACGCCGGAGAATATCCGCCGTGGCCTGCAATTTGTGGAGTCGCTGTATGCCGATGGCGGCACCGAGATGGAATCCGGCATCCACAAGGCGCTGGATGTTCCCCGGAAAGACGGGGCCATGCGCATTGTGGTGTTCCTGACGGATGGCTATATTGGCCAGGAGCCCGAGGTGCTGAACCTGTTGAAGCAAAAAATGGGTTCGGCCCGTCTGTATGCCTTTGGGGTGGGCACCTCGGTCAACCGGTACCTGCTGGGGGAAATGGCCCGCATGGGGCGGGGTTTCGTGCGCTATATCGATCCCACCGAGGATGGGCATGAGGCCGCCCGATCGCTGGCGCGCAAGCTGGAAGCACCGGTGCTCACCGATATCTCCATCGACTGGGGCACCCTGAATGTATCCGACGTGGCCCCGCAAAAAATCCCCGATCTGTTTGCCGGCGACTCCATTCGCGTTCAGGGTAAATTCAGCAATCCAGGCACTCACCGGGTAATCGTGTATGGGCGCGTGAACGGGGTGCCGTCCCGTTTGCCGGTGACGGTGACCGTGCCGGAATCGGCCACCCCGCATGGCGAGTCGCTTGCCCTGATTTGGGCCCGCGAACAGGTGGCCGAACTGATGCGGGCCTACAATGCCCCCACTTACCTGGAGGGTCTCGATATCGATCGTCCGGGCATCGAAAAACGGGTTACCCAGCTGGGCCTGGATTTTGCCCTGGTCACGGACTGGACGTCTTTCGTGGCAGTTTCCGACCGGGTGGTGAACCCCAACCCGGGCCTTGCCCAGGATACGGACGTGCCCCTGCCGATGGTCAAGGGCATTACCACCAATGCCTATGGCGAGGAGCAATTCGCCGGGGCGGGGACGCCGGAACCGCATGAATGGGCCGTAATGCTGATGATGGCCTTGTTGCTGCATTACCACTGGCGGGGGCGAAAACCCGCCCTCGCCGGGCAGGGGAGCATTCCGCAATGACGACCTTCCTGCGCTCCCCTGCCCCCTTTATTTTCCGCTGGAAGTGGATAGCCGCCCTGGCGCTTGCCATCCTGGCCGACTGGCTGTTTTTCGAGCAGCCTGCCGGGTGGACGCTGGGCCTGTATGCGGCCATCGTGCTGGCGGTGTTCCTGCTGTTCCGTCCCGCGGTGCTCAGGCAGGCAGCGGGTCAAATCACGGCGGGCCTGCTGTTGGGGCTGTCCCTGGCTTGTGTGGAGGCTCCCAACTCGATGGTGGCCATGCTCATTTTGCCGGGGTTTGCCACGCTGGCCCTGCTGAGCCTGGGGCGTATGCCGTCGGATGCCTTTGCCTGGCTGGGGCAGGTGGCGATTTATCTTGCCTCCGGCTGGCAGCGCCCCTTTCGAGATGGCGCCATGCTGCTCCGCTGGAAGAGGAAACATCCCCAAGGCTGCGGTTTCAATTGGCAATGGCTGGTGCCGCTGGGGTTTTCGCTGGTATTCATCCACCTGTTTTCGCAGGCTAACCCGCTCATCCAGCACTGGCTGGCCATGCTGGACTGGGACTTCCTGGCCGAGGCGCTCAAGCCGACCCGGTTAATGTACCTGGGTTTTATGGGCTTCACCTTGTGGGCTTTCCTGCGACCCTACCGCTGGTTCCGCATGCATCAGGGGGTGGGACGGATGGCTCGGGCCCTGCCGGGCTGGCGGTGGTACCTCTCCGACGCTTCGGTGTTGCAGGGTTCCCTGGTGTTGTTTAACGGCATTTTCCTGCTGCAAACGGTGATGGATGCCCTGTACCTGTGGGGCGGCGTGCGCTTGCCCGATGGGATGTCTTATGCCGATTATGCCCACCGGGGCGCTTATCCACTGATTTTTACCGCTTTGTTGGCCGGCTTGTTCGTGCTGGTTTCCATGCGTCCGGGCAGCGACAGTGGGCGATCGCCCGTCATCCGGGGGCTGGTTAGTTTGTGGATCCTGCAAAATGTTTTCCTGACCATCTCCAGCATCCTGCGCACCCTGCTTTACATTGAGGCCTATTCCCTGACCCACTGGCGGGTTGCGGCCATAATCTGGATGGGGCTGGTGGGCCTGGGGCTGGTGCTGGTACTCTGGCGCATCCTGCGGGATCTGCCCAACCGCTGGCTAATCAATGCCAACGCGCTGGCCCTGCTGGTGGTATTATGTGGGTGTAGCGTGGTCGATTTTAACGGCATGATCGCCTGGTACAACGTACAACACAGCAAGGAGGCAGCCGGGCATGGCCCGCCGCTGGATTTGTCCTTCCTGGAATGGCAGGCCGGGGCGGAGGCCTTGCCCGCCCTGGCGTGGTATGAGACCCATGCCCGGATGGATGATTTCGCGCGGACGGAAGTGCGCCTGGCGCGGGCCCGCATGACGGCATCGCTGGTTGCCCGTCAGGCCGACTGGCGTCAATGGACATGGCGGAACCATCGCCTGTTGAAGCTGGAAGAGGCAATCCAGACCCGGGAAATTGGGAAAGTCATGGAACGGGACGGGTGGCAGCCGCTTGAACCCGGGGACGGGCGCCCGTGAACCGGCGGATTCTGGTGGTGGACGATGATCCCCACATTCGCGAGGTAATCCGGTTTGCGCTGGAAAAGGCCGGCATGGCCGTTCTGGAGGCTGCCCATGGTGCGGAAGGCCTGGCGCGGGCCCGGGCCGAAGCCCCGGATCTCATTGTGCTGGATATCGTGATGCCGGAAATGGACGGGCTGGAAATGTGCCGCGAACTCAGGCGATCCAGCGAAACGCCCATTCTGTTCCTCTCCTCCCGCGATGAGGAAATTGATCGCATTATCGGGCTGGAGCTGGGCGGGGACGATTATGTGACCAAGCCTTTCAGCCCTCGCGAGCTGGTGGCCCGGGTGAACGTCATCCTGAAACGCCTGTCGCCGCGGGCCAGCCTGTCGGAAAAAGCCTTGGTTCTGGCGCATGGCCATGTGCGGCTGGAGCCGGAAACGCACATGGCCTATTGGCACGATCATCCTGTTGTGCTCACTGCGACCGAATTTAACCTGCTTGAAACTTTCCTGTCCTATCCGGGCCGCGTGTATACGCGTGATGACCTGATTGAAAAGGAACTTTTTTCCGATGTGGTCAGCGATCGCACGGTGGATAGCCATATTCGCCGCCTGCGCGCAAAATTTTCCGATGCGGGCTGCGATGTGGTGATTGAGACCGTGCATGGGGTGGGCTATAAGCTGGGGCGCTGCCAGTGAGCGGCTACCTTGAAAAGTGGCGTCCCAGCCTGCGGATGGTCTTGCTGTCGGTCAGCCTGGTGGTGCTGTTGCTGCCATTGGGCGGCCTGCATTTCCTTAAAATTTACGAAAGCGCCCTGATTCGCCAGACCGAGTCCGAGCTGATTTCGCAGGCGGCCTTTATTGCGGCGGCTTATAAAGCCGAAATTTCGGGCATGCTGCAAGCCAGGGGCATGGATGTCTCCGCCTACGGCATTCCGCTGCCGGACTGGGAAAAAGATGCCGATTATTACCGCCCCATCCCCGAAATGCTGGATCTGGCCAAGGATCCGATTTTGCCGGTGCGTCCCAATGGCTTGCGGCCCGATCGCCTTGCGGCCCCTTTGTCCATGGATGCCGGGGCCCAGGTGCTACCTGTGCTGAAAGAGGCCCAGCGCATGACGCTTTCTGGCATGAAAGTGCTGGATTACCAGGGCATCCAGGTGGCCGGCCAGCAGGAAACCGGGCAATCCTTCGCCCACCTGACCGAAGTGCAGAGCGCGCTGAAGGGCGTTCCGCTGAGCGTGCTGCGGGAGCGCGGTTTCAGGGCCCCTCAGCCGCCGCTGGCTTCCATCAGCCGGGGGGCTAAAATCAATGTTTACGTGGCTGCCCCTATTGTGCTGAATAACCGGCTGGTGGGCGTGGCATTGCTCAACCGCACCCCCACCGATATTGGTAAAACCCTGTATGGAAAGCGGGGCGCCATTTTAACCGCCGCCATCTTCGTGCTTCTGGCCACCCTGGGCATCACCTGGCTGACCGCCTATGCCATTACCGGCCCGATTAATCGCCTTATTGGTCAGTCCCGGTTGATTGCCGCCGGGGATCAGTCCGGGATGCGGCCCATCGTGCATCCCACTACCCGCGAAATTGCCATCCTGTCGGAAAACCTGGCTACCATGGCCAGGACCATCGAGCATCGCTCCGCCTACATCCGGCAGTTTGCCATGCACGTCTCCCATGAGTTCAAAACGCCGCTGACCTCTATCCAGGGCAGTATTGAGCTGTTACAAGAACATCTCGACACCATGGATGCCGCCCAGCGCAATCGTTTCCTCGATAACATCGCCCAGGATACCGACCGCTTAAGCCGGCTGGTCAGCCGTTTGCTGGAACTGGCCCGCGCCGACGTGTCCGTTCCCACCGACGAGGCCATGGACCTGTTGCCCCTGCTGGCGGCCACCGCTGCCCGATACCGGGACCGTTGCCTTGACGTGGCAGTGGAGCATCCCGCTGGGCTGGAAACGTTGCCGGTGGCCATCACCCGGGAGGCCATGGAAACCGTGCTGGCCAACCTGCTAGATAACAGCCTGCAGCACGGCGCAACGGAATGCCGGGTGCACATTGTCCTGGAGTCCGATCATTGCCTGCTGCGGGTTGCCGATAATGGGCGGGGCATTTCCCCGGCCAACCGGGAACGCCTGTTTACGCCTTTTTTCACCACCCACCGCGATCAGGGCGGCACGGGTCTGGGCCTGAGCATCGTGCAATCGCTGCTACAGGCATGCCGAGGCTCTATTCAGCTGGCGGAGCCAGAAACCCCTGGCGCAGTGTTTTTAATCACCCTGCCTATGACCCGTTGATACCTGCCCTGTGTGGGCTTTATTCCTACGCCCCCTTCAAGGCGCCGTTACATTACTACAAAAATAGAATAATGATTGGTGGGCGGCCGAAGGGGTGTAAACCCATTGATAACACCCTTGACCGCATTCCGCTCCGTCCTTTCGCACGCATAGAATCGCCCAGCAACGGCCCCATGTGCATGACAATCGCCGCTGGCCATGCTTTCATGAGATCCCCCCAATCGAAGGAGTTTTTGACGATGTTTTCTGCCCCGGTTTTGTCGTTTGGCGCCCAGTCCCCTGCCGTCCGTCTGGCGGCCATGAACCGCACAATGAACGAGCAGTTTCGGTTGCCCGGCCTGGGCGATCGCATTGAGCTGCAAAAGCAGTTTAGCCGCGAAAACCTGCAGGCGTTTTGCGATGCCGTGGGCGATCTCAACATCCAGCACCTCCAGGGACTGGCCGGGAACCTGGGCGCAGGTGAAGCCGAGCCGAAAATCACCATTCCTGGGGCCTTTGTGACCGCGCAAATCACCCGGGCCTTCATCACCATGTTCAAACAAATTGCCCAGCGCCCGATTTTCCCCATCTATGGCGGCCAAAAGGTGAAATACCTCTCCCCGGTACACGTGGGTGATACCGTGCGCACCGATCTTTCCGTCCGGGACGTAGACTACAAGCAATCTTCCAATGCGCCCGGCCAGGCCAATGTCATTTACACCGTGGATACCACCATCAGCCAGTTCGATCCGGCCACCTGCGCCATCGGTAAAAAAGTGGTGGAGGGCGAGGCGACCATCATCATCCGCTTGCCGCACGATCCCCAGCTTGCCGCATTGGTTTCCCGCATTCGCCAGGCTCAGCGTCCCGAGGTGAAGGTCTCCGCCGCCTAGGCTGGGTGCTGGCCTTTCCCCAGCGCTGACGACCGGGATGCCCTGGCGCTCATTGTCCGGTATACTGGTAGGGACGGAAAGGTACCCTGTGTACGATACCACGGCATTTCTCTACGAGTCGATTGCCACCTTCGAAGAGCCTGAGGCTGCTTGCGGGTTGGTTCATGATTGGCTGGGCAAGGCGGGAGTCACACCGCCTGCCTTGTTGGGCGATCTGGGAGCGGGTACGGGCTTGATGGCGCTGATGCTCGCTCGCCGGGGCTGGTCGGTTTGGGGTGTGGAGCGTTCCCCGGCGATGCTGGCCGAAGCCCTCAAAAACACGGCCAAGCAGCCTGCCCCGGTTCAGGCCCGGCTGAGCTGGGAGCAGGGGGATATCCGATATTTTGCCATGCCCGGAGACTTGCGGCTGGATGGGGCGGTTTGCCTGTGCAACACCATTAATCACCTGGTGGCCCGGGAGGAAGTGCTGTCATTCATCCAGGCCGCCTATCGTGCCTTGAAGCCCGGCGGCGTGCTGATTCTAGATTCAGACACCCTGCAAACCTTCCAGGGGTTCTTTCACCATGAGCCCACCGTGGTATGGGACGACGGTCTGCACCGGCTGACCCGGGCCTGCCGTTTTGAGCCGGCGACCGGCTGCGCGGAGCATATCGCCTTGCTGGAACGCGTCGAAGACGGAATTTATCGCCAAGTCAGCCAAGAGGCGATGACCCTGCGTTACCATCCTGAGCCTGAACTGTTTGCCGCCTTCCTGGCCGAAGGGTTCCAGATTGTGGCCACCGAGCCCTTTAACCCCAATCCCAAGCTTTATGTGGGCTTTGTGCCCAAGCTGTTGTGGGTGCTGAAAAAGCCTGATTCAACCTGCATGGCGGGTGAGGAGAAATAAAACCTAAATTTTATCAAACAGGTATCTTAATAAACCGGGTTCTGAAAAGTGCCGGTTTTAGAGGCAGTCGAATTCGCACGCTGGTTGTGATGTAAATATTATTATTCAATTTCTGATAACGCTTTTGTTTCCAGTCGGCTTGATTTATAGTCTTACGACTTCTATTTTTTAGTGACGGGGACAATACGATCATGCGGTTTCAATCGGTGGGTAACTGACAGGCGTCCAATTTTCAGGGCCAGTTGAAGGCAGAGATTTTCCAGATAGA
>CAYMIG010000017.1:0-33355 GCA_964390635.1 uncultured Vampirovibrionales bacterium
GTGAATGGCGGTTTTCAGGGCTCGCTGCTGTCTTATATTTCGTCCAACGATATCGTGCTTTACAGTAGCAACTTCAACCCGGCCAGCGGCATCGTATTTAACGCGGCCAACAAGATTACCCAGGACACGTCCGGCACGCCCGGCTCCTATGCCTGGTTCCTGCCCTTTGTCAGCGTCACCGCCGACACCATTGAATGCATCGTGCAGGACTGGGCTCAGGTGGAGGCGGGGGCCCCCTTGACCGTGAACCACATGATTCTGACCACCCTGGCCGATAACAGCTACGTCACTTTTAACGGCAATGTGTCCCTCGACACCCTGACCGTGCATGTCCAGGGGGCGAATGCCACGGTTAACGTGAATGGCAACGTGCAAACCACCGGCGCCATGACCCTGCAGGCCAGCAGTGACCATGGGGTGCTGACCGTGGCCAATACCGGCTTGTTGCAGGCAGGTGGGGATATCGTGTTATCCGGGTACGACGGGGTACTGGACGGCCAGGTGATTGCCACCGGCCCGGCTGCCCTGACGGCCAACTTTGACAACAATCTCACCATCACCGGCCAGATTGGGGTTCAAGGCACCGGCAACATGACCCTGGTTGCCGACCACGATCTTAACGGGCAGGGGACGTTTACCATCCAAAACGGCGCCCAGGCCCTGGCCACCAATGGCAATGCCGTGGTCACTGCCGATAACATCCGTATTAACCCGGGCTCGATAATTGGCACCAACAACGGAGCCAGCGCCACTTATACCTCGCTGGGCACGGATCCTGGCGACTACCTGCTGGTCGATGGCATGACCGGTTCGCCCAACAATGCCACCTACAACAGTAATACCGATATTATTATCACCCCGGCCTGGAGTGGCTGGGCGGGATCTCACTTTAGCTTTAACGCCGCCGGGGACTTCAACCTGGATGTGACCGGACGGGGCCTGGACCTGATTATACCGCCCGGCACCCCGGTTGATATCACGGCGGATGGCCTTAGCCTGACCACGGACGGGGATATCATGCTGGGCATGCGGTTTAACGTGAACAGGCTGGCCCTGCACACGTCGGGAGATAACCACGACATCCAGCTTGCCACCGATTATACCGGCTTGCAAAGCTTTACCGCTACCACCAGCGGCAACAACAGCCCTATTCAGCTGGTCGCCAACCTGTCCACCACGGGCAATACCACCCTGCAAACCACCGGGCTCAATGGTGGTATCTTGCAGACGGCGGGCGATACCTTGCTTGCGGGCAGCTTGCTCTTGCAGTCCGCCAGCGGATCCATTGGCGCGCCCGGCGCTTTCATCCGGGTTAATACGCCTGCCTTAACCGCTGCCAGTCCTGATGGGGTTTATATAACCAACTTGTATGTCCCGCCAGCGGCGCCTTCCAGCACCATGATTCAGGATACGGGCCGCCTGACCGCAGGGGTGATGAACACCATGCCCCCCGCCAACCCTTTAATGCAGGCCCCTGGCCAGTCGGTCGGCCCTGAAGCGCGGGTGCGGCAAACCGGGGCGATGAGCCAAGGCGGCTTTGTGGATGTGGCCGATGGCGGCCCCGGCGTATCGTTGCTGGTGTCCTACGGAAGCGATTTCGTGATCCTCAAAAACAGCATTAACCACCAGGAGATGGGCACCATCAAGGTGGGTGACACGCCCGTGGACAGTGTGATGGCTACCGATGGCAACGCGCTGTTTATTGCCAACTGGGGGGATGAAAGCATCTCGGTCGTCGATCTGGCGATGCTGGAAACGACCGACACCATTCAGCTCGGCTTCCGGCCCACGGCCATTTCCATCAGCAATGACGGCCAGTTGTTGTACGTGCTGAGCAGCACCGATCATGCCATTGTCACCATCGACCTGCGAACCCGGCAGCCCATGCGCCCTGTAAGCGAAGCCGGGCCACCCAATGCCGCTGCAGAGGCCCGCAGGGCGCAGAGCCAAAGCATTACCCGCAGTATCGACCGCCTGGTGGCCGGATACTTCGAGGCCAACCCGCCCCGCCCTTAGCCTGGTCGGGTTGCCCAATGCGGCGTCGCTTTACACCGGCTGCCGGTTGGCGCGCTCCCAGAGTTCCGGGCAGGCTTCGGGAATGCGTTGGAAGTCCGCCTTCAGCTGCCGGGCCATGTCCATCATCACCTTGTAGTGCTCGAAAACCTCGGCTTCCTCGCCCAGGTTCAGGCGTCCGCCGGCGTGCATGGCCTTCAGGTACTCGTCATGAAAGCCGCGTCCGGCCACGTTTTCCATGTCGGCCTCGCAGGAGTCGATGAGGCTTTGCAGCTGGCGATCCAGATCGCCCAGCGTGGCGGGCCGGTAGGTGCGCACAAAGTTGGTGAGAAACTGGACCTTCTGCACCGAAAAGTTGTGTTGCTGGCCAAACACTCTCAGGAAGGCCAGCAGGAAGTCCTGGCGGGCATCGCTGCGCCAGACCCCGTCGCGGGCCAGCAGGTTGACCTCGTTGCGGGAGGCGGCGGGCACTTCCTGCTGGATGGCCCGGTACACGGCCTCGCTGGGCAGGGGGTGATCCAGGTGCAGCAGGTTCAGGTAGCGATCCACAAATACTTCGTGCACGGGAACCACCACTTCGGCGTGGCCATCGGCGGTTTTAAAGGTGGTGTACAGGTTTTCCTCGTAGATTTGGCGCTTGACCTCGGTGAGTTCGTCCTTGCCCAGCGATTTTTCACCCAGAATGGGGATGTATTCCAGCCGGTTGTGCTCGGCGGGGGTGTATTGGGGCGAAAACACCAGATCCACCTCGTAATCTTCCAGGGCGGGGTATTTTTCCTGGAAAAAGGCGGGCAGTTCCGTGGTGGGGTAGCCGTAGTGATCGGTGATATAGGTGGTTACCTGGTCCAGCAGAACCCGGGGGGCGGTTAAATCCGCCTTCAGCATCTCAAATACCAGATTCGTCATCGCCATGCGTTATACCTCCGAACACGGGCCTTGCAGCACTATAGAGCAAGCAAAGGCGATTTGAAACACCCTGACCGGGCAATCTTGCGGGGGCTACTGTACACCCGCCCCGCCGGCCTGCCCGGTACGGGGATTGCCGAAGCCGTTGGGATCCCGTCCGCCGTTGTTCAGCGGAATCACTGGGTAACCCGCCTGCCGGGGCGCATAAGGCTGCTGTCCGGTGGGTTGGCCCGTGTAAGGGTTCATGCGGGTTTGCGGTTGGGGGTTGGGTGGCTGAGGGCCCTGCGGGGCACGGTAGGGCTCCTGGGGAGGCGGTGGCGGATGGCCCGCATCGATGGGGATGCGTCCGTCCGGGCCCACGGGCGGGGTGGTGGGACTGGTGGCGGTGGCATTGGGATCGCCGGCGGGGGACTGCCCGTCCGGGTTGAAATTGCCGCCTTCTTCGGGGTGCAGCGGCTCCAGCAGCGGATCCTGCTCCAGCTCGCCGCCGGGCTTCAGCTCCAGGGTGGCCAGACCGTTGGTCATGTCCTTGTCGCTCAGGTTGTCCAGGTTGTAGCTGGTGTAATCGTTTTCGCTGAGCGGTTTGCTGTAGGCCAGATCAAAATCGCTGGGCGAGCGCCGGGCCATGTAGGGCTTCATGTAGGCCCGCCAGATGCTGGCCGGCAGCGCGCCGCCGGTCATGCCGGGCATGGGGGTGTTGTTGTCATTGCCTACCCATACGCCGGTGACCACCTCCGGGGTGAAGCCAATGAACCAGGCGTCCTTGTAATCGTCGCTGGTGCCGGTCTTGCCGGCCACCGGGCGCCCGATGGCCGCCGCTTTGCCGGTGCCGCGCTCCACCACGCCCATCATCATCTTCACCATGGTGTCCACGGTGGTGCGGTTCAGCACGTCCATGTGCACGGGGTGGTGTTCGTACAGGTTCTTGCCCGATTCATCCGTGATGCGCTCAATGGCGTAAGGTTCCGAACGCACGCCCTGGTTGGCCAGCACCCCAAAGGCCGAGGTGATCTCCAGCAGGTTCACCCCGGAGCCTCCCAGGGTCAGGCCAAGATAAGGTTCCAGCCGGGATTTTATGCCCATCTGGTGGGCGGTATGAATGACCGCTTCCGGCCCCAGCTCGTTGAGCACCTTGACCGCCACGATGTTGTTGGAGGTAATCAGCGCCCGGGCGATGGTCATGTAGCCGTGATGGCTTTTGTCGTAGTTCTGGGGAGTCCAGCCGGCAATGGAGATGGGTTCGTCCAGGTACACCCGGCTGGGTTCGTAGCCCCGGTCGATGGCCGCGGTATAGGTGAAAATCTTGAACAGCGAGCCCGGGGAGCGGACGGCGCTGGTGACCCGGTCAAACTGGCTTTGCTGGTAATTTCTGCCCCCAACGTAGGCCAGAATAGCCCCGCTGCGGGGATCGATAGACACCAGGGCCGCCTGCTGGTTCTTGCGGGTGCGCCCGTAAGCCTGGGACTGGTTAACCAGGGCGTTTTCGGCCATGGTTTGCGCGTTGTAGTCCAGGGTGGTGTAAATTTTCAGGCCGCTTTGCCAGAAGGTCTGCTCGTCCACGTTGAAGTAGCGCTGCACCTGCTGCATGACGTAGCGGTTGAAAAAGGGGGCCTTGTCCGAGGAGGACAGCTGCTGGCCGGCGGCATTCAGGTGAAATGACTTGCTTTTGTAGCTGTCCGCCTCCTGCTGGCTAAGCTTGCCGACTTCCACCAGGTTTTGCAGCACTTCGTTGCGGCGGGCCTTGGCCGATTCCGGGTTCTGGAACGGGCTATAGCCCGAGGGCGCTTGGGGGATGCCGGCCAACAGCGCGGCCTCATCCACGCTGAGCTGCGAAGGCAGCTTGTTGAAGTAAATCTCGCTGGCGGCCCGGATGCCGTAGGCCCCTTCCCCAAAATAGATGTTGTTGATGTAGAGTTCGAGGATCTCGTCTTTGGAAAGCCGGTTCTCCAGCTTCATGGCCAGGACGGCCTCCCGCACCTTGCGGGAAAAAGACCGCTCGTTGGAGAGAAACACGTTGCGGGCCAGCTGCTGGGTCAGCGTGCTGCCGCCTTCCTTAATTTTGCCGTGGGTCACATCGCTGACGATGGCCCGCATGATGGCCACCGGATCCACCCCCTTGTGCACCCGAAAGCGCCGGTCTTCCGTGGCCAGCAGGGCCTCCACGAAGACGGGGTTCACGTCCGTCAGCGCCACCTGCTTGTGGTGAAACTTGCCGAACGACATAATGGGGGTGCCGTCGGCGGCAAAGATTTGCGTCCAGTGGGTGGGGTTGATGCCGTCTTTCAGTACCTTGTCCACGTCCGGCAGGTTGCGGGTGACCGAGAACACGTAGCCGGCAAAGATGACCATCGCCGAGAGTATCAGGGTCAGGAGCGTGCGTTTCATAAGCGTGAGGGCCCTTTATGTGATCTCCGGCCCAATAAAAACCAAAGGCCGGCAGCGAATTGACTGGTGAGGGTTAGAGACATTGTACCCGAAACTGACGGCGGCTCAGCCGAAAAGTGGCAAACCCATCCCCACGGATTCTGTACATGACCCCTGAAACCGGTGCCAGCCGGGCCGTACATATGCCATGCCCGCGGGGCCCCCTGTTTTAAACCCGCAGTCCCCCGGCCAGCCGTCCCGCCTGGAAGCCCGCCCACAAAACCGCCAGCCCCAGCACAATGCTGAGGGTCAGGTAGGCCAGCGCCCGTCCCCACAGCCCGTCGCGCAGGTACAAAAACGCTTCCAGCTCGTAAGTGGAAAACGTGGTCAGCCCGCCCAGGAAGCCGGTAATCAGCAGCAGCCGCAAGGCTGTGGGGGCGCCGGTTAGGCTGCCGAAGCGGCTTTCAAACACGCCCAGCAGCAGCCCGATGAGCAGGCAACCCAGCAGGTTGGCTCCCAGGGTACCATAAGGCAGGTGGCTGCCCAGCCGGGGCAAGGCCCACTCATTGATAAAATACCGGCACATGGTGCCCATGCCCCCGCCCAGCAACAGCCACAGCAAATTCAAGGCCTTGCGCCCCGGGCGCGTGGGGATTGGGCTGTTTTCATCTCCGGCATCCGGCCCTGCTTTCACGCTAAAAACAACTTTCATCACCAATTTTATCATCCCCGGCCATTTGGGGGCGGCGGTTTCCCGCTGCGGGCGGCGGGCTGCGCCATGGCGATTATAGAGGCGATCACAGACGTTTGACAAAAGGGCGCTTGCAGGCCATTCTATGTAGTGATTCAGAGATATGAGCGAGTTTCGATGAGTACGCCCACTGAGCAAATGCCCGGCAAGAACCCCCAGGAAGCCCCTATGCGCAAGAATGTTCATCTCGGCAAGAAACGCATTATGGTCATGACCGGCGGCGGGGACTGCCCCGGCCTGAACGCGGTTATCCGCGCCATCGTCCGTCGCACCGAAAGCGAGCCGGACTGGGAGGTCATCGGCAGCATCGAGGCTTTCAACGGTATCCTGCGCGACCCCATGGAAGTGGTTCTGCTGGACAGCAAAACGGTTTCCGGCATCCACATCCGGGGCGGCACCATCCTGAAGACCACAAACAAGGGCGGCCCGTTCCATTGGCCGGTGAAAAACGAGGATGGCACCTATTCTTATGTGGATCGCTGCGACGATCTTATCGAGCGGCTGGACAAACTGGCCATCAGCGCGGTCATCAGCATTGGGGGCGAGGGTTCCATGAGCATCGCCCAGCAACTGCATGAGCGGGGAGTGCCTATCATCGGGGTGCCCAAGACCATCGATAACGATCTGTCCTCCACCGACGTGACGTTTGGCTTCCAGACGGCGGTGCAGATTGCCACCGAGGCCGTGGATCGCCTGGTGACCACTGCGGCCAGCCACAACCGCCTGATGATCCTGGAAGTGATGGGCCGCGATGCCGGCTGGATCTGCCTCAACTCGGCCATTGCCGGTGGTGCCCACGTGGCTCTCATCCCCGAAATCGAGTACGACCCGGTGAAAGTGGCCGAGGCCATCAACAACAAGGTGGAGCATGGCCGGGGTTTTGCCATCGTGGTAATTGCCGAAGGGGCCAAACCCAAGGGTGGCGACGTGACCGCCCGGGTCAGCGACACGCCCGGCTACCAGAACAAGATTCTGGGCGGGGTGGGACACCGCCTGCTGGAAGAAATCAAGGATCTGATCGACGTGGAAGCCCGGGTTATGATTCTGGGCCACCTGCAACGGGGCGGATCGCCCACCGCTTACGATCGCATCCTGGCTACCCAGTTCGGGGTAAAGGCCGTGGAGTTGGTTCTGGAGGAGAAATTTGGGCACATGGTCGCTTATCGCCACCCGGACGTAATTTCGGTGCCCATCAAAGACGCCATCCAGGAATACAACTACGTAAAGCTGGACAGCGCGCTGGTGGAAACCGCCCGCGGGGTGGGACTGTTCCTGGGCGATTAATCGGGGCGGCCCGTAGCGCGGTTCCCCTTTGGCCGCCGTGCGCGTACAATCGGGTTGGATAGCGTCGGGTCGAGTAAGGCATGCAAGAACGCGGGCTTCTCAGGCGAAACCACGGGCCATGGCTGGCCATCCTGCTGGTATGGCTGGGCATGTGGTGGCCGGTGATCTTTGGCGGGCGGCGGTTTTTTATGCGCGATCTCACCTTTTTTGCCGCGCCGATGAAGCAGTTTATGCTTTCCGAGCTGCAGGCAGGGCGGTTTCCGTTCTGGGCGCCGCATTTGTCTGCGGGCATGCCGTTTTTTGCCGAGATCACCAATCAAGTGCTCTATCCCTTCAACCTGCTTTTCTGGGTGGTGCCGGGCATTTTTGCGGCCCTGTCCTGGTTCGTCCTGCTGCATTTGCTGCTGGGCCAGATGGCTTTTTACCGCCTGGCCCGCACCCTGGGTTGCACCCGGGATTTATCCGTCTGGGCCGCGCTGGTATTCGGGTTGTCGGGTTATACGCTCTCCATTACCGACAATGTCAACTATTTACCGGCGGTGTTGTGGGTGCCTGCCGGCCTGGCGTGGTTTATTCGCGGTCTGCAAAAGCAAAATCCGGTTGCTGCCCGGCGCTATACCGCGCTGTCAGCCCTGGCAACGGCGGCTATGCTGCTAGCGGGGGATACCCTGAATCCCATGATCCTGGCCCTGGTGTGCGGTTTAATGCTGGTGTGGCGCTGGCGGTCTCCGGGCTGGCCACCTGGACTGCCCGGGCGGGCCGCGCTGGGCCACTGGGTGGTTTCGTTTGGCCTGGGCGGCCTGTTGGCTGCCGTGCAAATCCTGCCCACCATGCAGCTGGTAGGGGTGTCGGTGCGCCAGCATGCCTTGGCTGCCAGCGAAAGCGCCCTGTGGGCTTTTCCTCCCCAGCGGCTGGTGGAGCTGATTCACCCGTTCTTTTACGGAAGCACCGCCCCGTTTCCCCATTTTATCGGTATGTTCATGTACCCGGTCTTTGTGGTGCCCTGGGCAGATAGCGTTTTTATCGGGGTGATCCCGGTGGGGTTGGCCTTGGTGGGCTGGTTGTTTCGCTTTCGGCATTGTGGCTTTTGGGGGATGGTGGTTTTGTTGTCGCTGGGCGTGGGGATGGCCGGCGCGCTGGGGGCTCTGCCACTGCTGATCAAGCTGTTTCCGCCGCTGGGTTATCATCGGTACCTGGAAAAAATGGTATTCTGGACAACCTTGGGGATGGTGCTTTCCGCAGTGATGGCAGCACAGGCATGGCGGCGGCAGGGAATACTTTCCTCGGTTCTGCCATCGCTTTCGCTGCCCATTAAGCTGGCTATGACGGCCTTGCTGGCTTGGGGCATGACCTTTGCGCTGTTGACGTACCCTGTCAAGGCCTGGATTTTCCCTCATGCTAACGAGTGGTCTATTGAATGGGGCAATCATGCCTACGATCGGGCCGTGCATGTGGCGGGTTTATACCGCCACTGGTGGTTCATGTTGGGTGCTTGCCTTGCAGGGCTTTGGGTTAAGGCCTCCTGGCGAGCTCGGTATGCCAATGCCCTGCTGCTTTTGGCGTTGGTCGATTTGCTTTGGGCCCATGCCGGGCATACCCCGTTGGCCCCGGCGGGTTTGCTGGAACCCTCGCCGCCGCCGGCGATTGTCGGGGCCCTGAAGGGGATGGGCCCTCATCCAAGGCTTTATTATGACGATCAACTGGTGCAAAACACCCCGCTGGCCATTCCGGGCCTGCTAAAAACCGTGGCCCAGTCCGAAGGACTGCCTTCCGTCCCCCAGGATGCCTATCCTTTCATCTGGCCTTACCGCATGCGCTACTACCGGGATCGCCTGGGCTTCAACTACGGGCAGTTTTACGGCTTTGGCTACCTGAACGGGCGCCTGCAACCCCTGCAACCCCTGCTGCATCAACGGATGAATGCGGGCCTGCGAACCTCTGACGCCCCCGTGTTGCTTTCCTTGTGTGGTGTCCAGGCGGTAATTACCGCCATCGATCCCTTGAATCTCCGCTGGAAACCGGATGCCTTCGACGAGATCGGACGGGACGAGGAGCTGAATTACCGGGTGCTGCGTCCCAAAGTGGTTTTGCCCCGGGCCTATATGGTTCCCCAGGGCGTCTGGATGCCAGTGGACGGCCCCGGCTCCCGGCGCCTGGCCGAGGTTTTTCCCTCTCCTCAGGACTTGCGTCGTCGCGTGATCCTTTCCCAGGGCCCCCACCTCCCTGAGCGGGCCTCGCAAACCGACAGCTTCCTGGAAGTGGCCACATCACTCGATCTTCCGGGGCGTATCCAGCTGCGCCCGCCTGGCCCTGGCTGGCTGGTGGTGACCGAATCCTGGTTTCCCGGCTGGCGGGCGGTTATTGACGGTAGCCCGGTTACCCTGTACCTGGCGAACAAGCGCATGATGGCGATTTATGTACCCAAGGGATCGCGGCAGGCCATTCTCCAATACCGGTGCGAGCCGTTTCAGGCCGGGATCGTGCTCAGTTTGGTGGGTCTGGCACTGGCCGGCTGGCTGCTTAAATCATCGGGACCGATTTTTCGGCGGAATAGCCTTCGGACGGAAACTCCCTCGGGATGGGGGGGCGAAACAGGGGCAACAACCATCGGATAAGCAGGGGAAGCAACAACAGCCCCAGCATGACTCCCCAAAGCATTATTTTGTGGTGGGCCAGGGCGGCACCCAGCCCAACCAGGATGCTGTAGCGCACGACCCGCCCCAGGGCCTGGAAGATCAGCAGCCGTCGGAGGCAGTACCCGTTCATGACCGCCAGAAAGCGCATGGGCTCAAACGGAAAGGGCACCGCATTGAAAAAAAAGACCCACCAGCCGGTTTTTCGCAGAAAAAATTCCTGGTAGGCGGCGGGAATGCTTGCCGCAAGCGCGGGACGCTTTTCAAACCAGTCCTTCAGCGGCGTGGCCATCAGGTGCCAGCCAAAGGCGGAGCCTGCCGTGGCTACCATAATGACCGCCCAGGGGAAATCGAACTGCCCTAGCCACAGTACGGTAACGGTCAGCGGCATCGGTACCGGGCTGCTGCCTAGGGCGGCAATGATGAACAGAAGCAGCAAACCGCCAATTTCCAGCCAGGTGTCAGGCATGCGTCAAAACACTCCGTTTGATTAGTTGGCCGCCACGCGGGGTATTGTGGATGAGGACGCTGAGGCGGCGTCATTGTTTCGCCGGCGCAGGATGGTTTCCGCAATCTCCTTGTCGGAGGGCTTGTCCACATCCATGCAGCATTCGGCAAAAGGCATGTCCACCACGCCGGTGCGGCATCCTACCAGCCGGGCGGCTTTGGCCGTAATCTGGTGGATGTCCAGCTGCCGGAACAAAAAGGCTACGATGCTGGGCAGATCCAGCCACACGATGTTTTTCCACTGGGCCTTGCGGTTGCGATCCAGGGCTGCCAGGAATTCCGGGTTGGGCTTGAATTCATGCGCGTTGAGGAGGTACATGTTGCCGCCGGAATAGGCCCCACCCTTGGCCGGGAACCAGGTGCGCCGGCTCTCGGGATACTGTTCCTGCACCAGGCGTTGGCTGACCACGGCGGCGCCCAGGCCAATCTCGCGCTCCAACAGCACGCCTATGAAATAATCCACCATTTCGGTGGTCAGCAGGGGATGATCGCCCGAGACGAACAGCACGTAGTGGGGCTCCGGCAAGCGTTCCAGCGATTTCAGGAAGGAGTCCACCGCCCGGCTTTCGCTGGGGATGACCTGAAAAGGCACCTCGGTTTTCATCTGGCGGATGTCGGGATCGTTGGTGCTGATGAAGATTTCCGGCGCGTATTGCGATGCGGCCACGGTTTCCAGCACCCGTTGCACCATGGGCTGTCCCCCGACGGGCAGCATCACCTTGCTGGCCAGGTTGGTGCCTGCCAGCAGGGGATTGTGGACATCCCGGGAGCCCGTCAGGATAACGGCTTGTAGCTTTACTTTGGGGCGCATTTCGAAATCGATGATAGCATACACAAACGTCTTTCCAAGATGGGGCTGCCACCAGTGTATCATCTCGTGGTCAAAGTGTGTAAAAAGCCCCGCCTGGCAAGCTCTTCCGTTTAAACTTAATTGTAAATTCCCGCTACCCTGCCGTCTGTGGTTTCGTCTTTCCGGGAAAGCCCTGTGGCGGGTGGGTAAATGTTTGTCGGGGCAATCCCGTGCGCGGTTGCTCGGCATGCCTGCAAGCCGGGCTTGAGGTTCCGAAATGTCTTGGTTAAAATAAAATTCCTCACTGGATATGGCGGGTGTCGCCAAGCGGTTAAGGCCCCGGATTGTGGTTCCGGTATTCGTGGGTTCGAATCCCATCATCCGCCCCATATTCACCTTTAAAAGCCGGCCCTCCGGCTTTTACGGTTTATAAGCACCCCGATACCCCGGTTTGCCGTCATGCTGGAACCACTTGAAGCTTTGTCTGCCACCCACGTGCTGGATAATCCTATCTGGAACGCCCTGAGCTCCGGGCATGCCGCCCTGGCTGAAGGCGACTCCCTGGCCCGGCGCTACCCCTATCGTATTGGCCCCCTTTCGGGCCTGGTGGAGCCCACTCCCCTGGCTTACGAAGCCCTGCGGCCCCTGGCCCGGGACGATGAGCAACTGGTTCTGTTTCTGGAAAGCCCGGCCCGCCCTCCGGTAGGTTGGCACCTGGATTTTGAGGGGCCATTGACCCAGATGGTGGGTCCCTCCGAATTTCCGGAGATTGAAGATCCAGGTATCGAGCCGCTGGACGAGGTGGATATCCCGGACATGCTGGCCCTGGCCGAGCTGACCCAGCCCGGCCCCTTCCGCGAGCGTACCTGGGAACTGGGCGGCTATGTGGGCATCCGCAAAAATGGCCGGCTGGTGGCCATGGCGGGGGAACGCCTGCACTTGACCGGCTATACGGAAATCAGCGCGGTTTGCACCCATCCTGATTATCAAAAACTGGGATATGCCCGGGCCCTGATGGTGGCCGTGGCCCGCAATATCCTGGCCCGGGGAGAGACCCCCTTTCTGCATGCCTGGAAAGCCAACACCAACGCCATTCGGGTGTATGAGAAGCTTGGCTTCTACGAGCGTCGCATATTGCACGTGGGGGTGGTGCGCCGGGCCTGATGCCGGGCGCTTGCGGACGCTTTTTCAGCTGCCTGCCCGCGGTGGGAGGCATCCGGGGGATTCGTCGGGTGGGCGAGGTGCCCGGTTGTGACACATGCCCTGAAAAAGTCGTGCATGCGCTTTGGCTGCAAGCCGGATTGGGATCCGGGTCTTGCAAGTTGGCTATGGCGAGAATGGCTTGCCATCTCAAGGTTTCGCCATGGCAGTGGGGCGGGAAGCCTTGCCGTTCGTAACAAAAGCGTTACTACACATCCCGTTACCTACTATATTCGCCGTAGAAACGGCTTGCTACTATACAATCACCAGCTGCGAAGGGCTGGTGCTCAAAAGGGAAACGATGTAAGAGACAAGGCTTTTGAAGGCAACTTCAAGACCCCGTTTCGGTAGGGCCCTCGGGCTCTGCTCTGCCTCTCCTTCGGGATTGGCGCTGCTTCCCTGGCGGCAGGGGAACCTGAGGGCTTGCCCTCTGGTTGTCTACCGATCCGGTGTGATTCCGGAACAGCTTCCTGGTACCTCGGTACCTAACTGCTCAGGTTATAGTCCTGGCCCTGGCCCTTCCGGTTGGTGCTTTTGTTTCTTCACCCCGCAAAACAATCCCTCAGGTGGGTAAAAAATCTGGCCGCTTTTTGCTATGCTTAACTATGAGATTGCGAAAGAGGCTGTAACAGGTGACACCTTCATCCGAAGATGCCTATAGAGAGGCCGGCGTGGATTTGCGGCACGCCGAGGCCGTGGTTGAAATCGCCAAGCAGGCTTCCGCCCGTACCCGCATGCCGCATGTGCTGGGCGGGGTGGGAGGTTTCAGCGCGGCTTTCGAGATTCCGCCCCACTACCGCAACCCGGTACTGCTGACCGCCTGCGACGGCGTGGGCACCAAGCTGAAACTGGCCTTCGAAAGCGGAAAGCACCGCAACATCGGCATCGACCTGGTGGCCATGAACGTGAACGACATTCTGGCCAATGGCGGCCAACCGTTGGTGTTCCTCGACTACATTGCCACCGAGGCCATCGAGCCCCAGCGCATCCAGGAAATTCTGGAAGGCATTGCCAAGGGCTGCGAGATGGCCTGCTGTGCCCTGGTAGGTGGCGAGACTGCCGAGATGCCCGGTTTTTACCAGCCGAACGAGTACGACCTGGCCGGCTTTTGCGTGGGCGTGGTAGAAAAAGAACGTATGTACCCCCGGCATGATCGCTTGGGCGAAGGGGACGTGCTGATTGGGCTGGCCAGTTCCGGCTTGCACAGTAACGGATTCAGCCTGGTGCGCAAGATTCTCTTCCAGAACTACAAGATGACGCTCACCACCCCGGTGCCGGAGCTGGGTGGGCTACTGCAAAACATCCTGCTGGAGCCGACCCGCATTTATGTCAAGCCGGTACTGCGCATGCTGAACAAGTTTCCGGATGCCGTGCACGGTATGGTGCACATTACCGGCGGCGGCCTGTACGATAACGTGGCCCGCATGCTGACCCCCACTACGGCGGCCCGCCTGTTTGCCTTCACCTGGGAAGGCCCGCCTGTGTTTGAGTACATCCAGAAAATGGGCAGCCTTCCCAACGAGTCCATGTGGCATACCTTCAACTGTGGCCTGGGCTTTGTCATGGCGGTCAACAAGAATTACGCCGACGCGGTGCGCACTTTCCTGGACGAGCAGACCGAGGAAAAGTCGTTTGTGGTGGGCGAAATTATTGCCGCCAAACCCGATACGCCCCGGGTTTCCATCGAATGAGCAAGCCGGCTGCGGCTGGCAGGCTGGGCATTCTGCTCTCCGGCAGGGGAAGCAACTTTATGGCCATCCACCGGGCTGTTCAGGAAGGCCATCTGCAGGCCGAAATCGCCCTGGTCTTTTCCAACCACGCCGGGGCGCCCGGTTTGGAGTATGCACGTTTGCACGGGTTGCCGGTGGCCCACCTGGACAAGGCCGGCTTTGAAAATCGCCGGGCCTTCGATGCGGCCCTGGTGGAGATACTGCGCGCCCATGGGGTGAACCTGGTGGTGCTGGCCGGCTACGATCGCATTCTCAGCCCGGTGTTGCTGGAGGCTTACCCGCGCCGGGTGCTGAATATCCACCCCAGTTTACTGCCTGCCTATGGCGGCAAGGGCATGGTGGGCATGCGGGTGCACCAGGCCGTGGTGGCGGCGGGCGAAAGGGAGTCCGGTTGCAGTGTGCATATTGTCACGGAGGCCGTGGACGAAGGGCCGGTTCTGGGGCAGGCCCGGGTCACGCTGGATCCTGCCGACACGGCTGAGCTGGTGGCGGCCAAAGTGCTGGCCGAAGAACACAAATTGTACCCGGTCGTGATACAACGGTTTATTGAAACCCAGTTTGCAAGCGGAGAGGAATCCCATGCGGCGATTGAGACCTGAAGCCATTGTGAGCCTGCTGGCCGTGGTACTGCTGTCGGGTTGTAGCGACGGGGGTGGCGACTTTGTGCACAACCGCTCCATTGCCGAACTGAACCAGAAGGCTCGGCAAATGATGGAGGCGGGCGACTATGCCGGCGCGGTTTCCCGGCTGGAGGCGGCCCGCGATCTGGAGCCCAAGAACGTAAAGACCGCCTACAACCTGGCCATTGCCTACCAGATGAAGGGGGACAACGAAAAGGCCATCCAGACCTTCACAGAACTCGTGGGCAAGCCGGGCCTGGATCAGGCGGAAATTCACAAGGCGCTGGGTATTTCCTACGAGGCGGTGGCCGACGGCCTGCTGGGCCAGGTTCGCGAGGCCCAGGAGGCCAAGCCGCCCATCAGCCCGGATGAGGCCCACAAGATGACCGCCGATGCCGTGGCCCACTACCAGCAAGCCATCGAGCATTACCAGCAGGCCCTGCCCGGCCTGCGGCAAAAGGAGGAGGTCTCCATGCAGATCGAGGCGCTCAAAAAAAAGGTGGCCGATCCCGAGGGCCTGCTGACGCCCTGATGCCCTCCGGCCTTTACCCTGCGGGCGCTTGGCGGTATGATGGAAGCGTCAGCGCAGGAAAGACCCATGGCACTTAAAGCAGCCCTCCAAAGCACCATTGGCAAGCTCGGCCAGGGACGCGTCCTCATCGTGGGCGATCTGGTTATTGATGAAATGGTCTACGGCCATACCGACCGCATTTCGCGGGAAGCCCCGGTGCTGATTCTGCGCCACAAGGAAACCCACATCATCCTGGGGGCCGCGGGCAACGCCGCCCACAACGTGGCGAAACTCAACGCCAAACGCACCGCCGTGCTGGGCGTTTCCGGCAAAGACTATTACTGCTCGCTGCTGATTGACGCCTTGCAGCGGGACGGCGTTGACGCCTCCGGGCTCATCCAGGACGAGGATCGCCCTACCAGCACCAAAACCCGTATTTCCGGCATTACCAACCACTCCATCACCCAGCAGGTGGTGCGTATCGATCGTGAGTCCAGCGCGCCCATCAGCGCCCGGGTGGAAAACCAGCTGCTCGATACTCTCACCCGCATGGCCCCGGAATTCGACGCCCTGCTGCTTTCCGACTATGGGCTGGGGGTGTTTACCCCGGCGGTGATTGCCCGCTGCCAGCAGCTGGCCAGGCAGCACGGCCTGGTGATGGCGGTGGACAGCCAACAGGATCTGGCCGCCTTCCAGCAGGCCACTTTTTTGACCCCCAACCAGCCGGAAGCGGAAAAGAACGTGGGCTACAACCTCGATTCCCCGGCCCGGGTGCGCCAGGCGGGCGCGGATTTGCTGGCCAAGACCAACGCCGACAACGTGCTGATCACCCTGGGCGGGGCCGGCATGTGCCTGTTTGAAAAGACCGGCGGGGTGACCGAAATCCCGGTTTTCAACCGCAGCGAGGTTTTCGACGTGACCGGGGCCGGCGATACGGTCATTGGCACCATGACCCTGGCCCTGACGGCGGGGGCCTCCATGGTGGAGGCGGCGGTGCTGGGCAATCTGGCGGCCAGCATCGTGGTCAAGCGCTTCGGGGCGGCCACCACCAACCCGCAGGAACTGCTGGCCGCGCTGGAAAAGCTGGACGGCGACATGCTGGCCCGGCTGTGCGGCGGTACCGAATTACAAGTATAGAGAGTGTTTGAGGACGGTCTGGCATGCTGATCAATTCTTCCGGGCAGGTTTTTGGCAGGTACAACGTGATCGATTTCCTGGGGGTGGTTCTGGCGCTGGCCGTGGCGCTGGGCATTCTGGCCGTGCAGGCCGGCTGGCACCGCACTTCCGGCCAGGTGGTCAAGGGCGAGGGCGATATCGAGTACACCGTGTTCATCCGCAACCTGAAAACCCTGCAGCCCGATCTGTTCGAGCCCGGCAAGATGCTGGCCATGACCATCCGCAACCAGCCCCGGGGCGCGGTGAAAATCGTGAAGGTGGAACGCTCTCCCCGCAAAGTGGCCCTGGCTGCCCCTTCGGGCGGCGTGCAGACCGTGGAAGACCCCACCGAGCCGCATGGCTTCGATTATTTCGTCACCCTGCGCGATCATGCCCTGTTTACCGAGGAAGGCTACGTGACGGAAGGCATCAAGGTGAAGATTGGCCTGCCCATCGAGGTGGAAGGACGCGTCTACCGGGTGCCGGGGGTGATTGTCTCGGTCAACGAAGTGCCGGGGAAGCCCTAAGCCGGCCATGACGTTTCTGAAGGCCGCCCTGGAAGGATCCCTGCTGTTGCGCCCCTGGGTGCGCCTGGCCCAGCTTGGCCCCCGGGATTTCGCCTGCTGGGTACGGCATTCCCGCCTGGGAGGATGGGCGCAGGCCCTGGGCGGCAAGCTGGCCTTTGGGGGTAATCGTTTCCAGCGGTTCAGGCCGGCCTTCAATACCCTGTTGTGGGTGGGGGTGGCCCTGCTGTTCGTGCTGTTTTGCTTTGCGGAAACCGGCCTCATCGGCGCGGCGGTCATGGCCCTGCTGGCCCTGGTGCTGCTGGGCCTGGTGCTGTTCCACCCGCCCTTGCTGCCCCGGCTGACGGTGGTTGATGCCCTGGTGCTGGCTTTTTTGGCCTCGGCGGCCCTGTCCACGGCGTTTTCCTCCTACGTGGCCACCAGCGTTATCGGCCTGGCCAAGATGATAGTGTTCGTGGCCGGATACATCGTCTTTCGCACCCTGAGCGCACAGGGGGAGCGCCCTGTGCTGGCCCTGCTGGGTGTGCTGGTGGTGGTGGGGCTGGGAGAGTCGCTGGTGGGGTTTTACCAGCATGTGAACCACATCCAGCCGCTGGCCACCTGGAGCGATGCCAGCGTAAACCCCGAACTGCAAATGGATCGCATCTTCGGCACGCTGAAACCCAGCAATCCCAACCTGCTGGCGGGTTTTCTTATTCCCTGTTTTGCCGCCGCCGCCGGGCTGCTGCTGCGTTTTGTCAATCGCCAGACCTGGCCGCTCAGTCTGGCGCTGGCCGGCATTTGCCTGTGC
The DNA here is from genome assembly GCA_964390635.1 of uncultured Vampirovibrionales bacterium. GTDB lineage: Bacteria > Cyanobacteriota > Vampirovibrionia > Vampirovibrionales > Vampirovibrionaceae > CAYMIG01. The sequence continues at coordinate 17,779 of CAYMIG010000017.1, forward strand.
ATGCTGGTGGCCCTGGTCTGGACGGGCTCGCGGGGTGGTTTTCTGGCCATTGCCGTGATGCTGGCCACCATGTTCGCCTATGTGGGGCACCTCATCTGGCATGAGGCAGCCCTCGCGCGTTCCCGCTGGCTGAAACCCCTGTGGCTGGTGATTCTCTTCGGCAGCCTGATCATGATGGCCGCGGGCATCGTCAGCTCCGAGAAAATCCGGCACCGGGTGGAGTCTATTTTCGCCATGCGGCAAGACAGCAGCATTTCCTACCGGTTGAATGTCTATCACAGTGTCACCGAGTTGATTAAGGACAACCCGGTGGTGGGTATCGGCCCGGGCAACGGCACTTTCAAGCTGGTGTATGGCCTGTACATGGTGCCGGGCTACAACGCCCTGGGCGCCTACAGCGTACCGTTGGAAATCACCGCCGAGCAAGGAGTCATTGGGCTGGCCATCTTTTTGTCCCTCATGCTGGTGCTGGTGTTGCGAACCCTGTTGTTTTTCGACCGCCCGGTGCCCGTGGAGCAAAAGTTGCTGGTTGGGGCCCTGCTGATGGGGATTCTGGGATCGTTCACCTATGGTATTTTCGATACCATCTGGTATCGCCCGGCGGTTAACCTGCTGTTCTGGTTTATGGTGGCGGCGTTGGCCACGTTCACCGAGCCCAACCCCAATGTGTTCAAGGGAAATCTGGATGCCTCGCCCTGATTCTGTCCGCATGCGCCGTATTGCGCTGATTAACTTCGGCGGAATCGGGGATGAAATCCTGTTTGCCCCGGTCATTGGGGAAATTCACCGCCATTTGCCGCAGGCCGAACTGACCCTGTTTCTGGAAGCCCGTAGCCGGTCTGTGGTGGAGCTGCTGCCCGGCGTTGCGGCCACGGAGGCGCTGAACTTGCAGGGGCACTCACGCCTGCAAACCTTTGCCGACATTGTGGGCCGTCTGCGCCGGGGGCGTTTTGACGCCGTGGTTTCCAGCGGCAGCAACCCGCTGATTCCCGTAATGCTGGCGGCCAGCGGCATCCCGGTGCGGGTAGGCTTCCAGACGGGGCTTGCCAGCCGCCTCCTGCTCAGCGCGGAAGGCCCGCTGGATCGCAAGGCCTATGCCGCCGACATGTACTTTTCGTTGGCCCGGGCCTTTCTGGGCTATGTGTTTGGCCCATCGTACCAACCCCCTCAGCGGGTACTGCCCGAACTCCAGCCCCCCTCCCAGGCCGATCTGCAATGGGCCAACACTCTCCTGGCCCCGGCGGGCGCTAAGCCCCGTATCCTGCTGCATCCCGGGGTCAGTCTCATCAGCATCCAGAAGAATATCCTCAAGGGCTGGCCCGCTACAGCCTGGGCAAGCCTGATTGGTGCCCTGGCCGGGGAAGCGCAGGTGTTTCTGGTGGGCGGCCCGGATGACGAAGGGGCGGTGCAAGACATTTTGGCGGCCCTGCCCGCCGATCAGCCCGGGTTTACCAACCTGTACGGGCAAACCCGCAGCATGTCCCAGCTGGCCGCGCTCATTGCCGCTGCCGACTTGCTGTTGTGCGTGGATTCCTCCCCCATGCACTTGGCGGTGGGGTATCAACGCCCCCTGGTAGCGATGTTTGGCCCCACCGACGAGAAAAAGCTGGTGCCTGCCGATGCCCGCTTTGCGGTGGTGACCCGCCCGGATCTGGCTTGCCGCCCCTGCCTGTGGGACGTGCGGCAGGCCAGTTGCGAGCGTCCGATCTGCCTGGAGGTTCCCATGCAGGATATGCTGGCGGCGGTGCGCCGCCTGTTGCCGGCCACGGCCTGCGATTAACCGGGGCTTAAACCAGGTTTTCCTTCAGGGCCTTGATGGCGGCCTGCACCCGGTCGTTGACGCACAGTTTGTTCAGGATGCTGCCCACATGCGCCTTGGCGGTGTGGATGCTGATGCAAAGCTGCTCGGCAATTTCGGGGTTGCTTTTGCCTTCTACAATCAGCTGCAGCACTTCCAGCTCCCGCTGGGTCAGCTCGCTCTCGGTTTCGGTGCCTTCTGCCGGGGCTTTTTTCACCATGCCCAGGGCGGCGGGGGTGTTGACCAGGGTCAGCACCATGGAGGCAATGGCCGGATCCAGCCACACGGCGCCTTCATGTACGGTTTCTATCACGTGGACCAGCCGTTCGGGCTTCACGTCCTTCAGCACGTAAGCCTGGGCCCCGGCGCCCAGGGCGGCAATCACTTCCTCCTCCTGGTTGTGGGAGGTGAGGATGACGATTTTGATTTCCGGCCAGCGGCGGCGGACTTCCTGGGCCATTTCGATGCCGTTCATGCCAGGCAAGCCCAGGTCCAGCAGCAGCACCTCGGGCGGCTCCCTGTCAATTTGCTGCAGCGCTTCCTCGGCGCTTTCGGCCTCCCCCACGAAACGGAGCTGGGGAAATTCGCTCAGCACGGCCACCAGGCCCATACGGGTCAGGTGGTAATCCTCCACAATAAAGAGTTTAATTGGCGTGACGGCGGTTGAAGCTTCCATAACGTTGACTCCACCTTGCGGGCTTGGCTAAAATGGGGGACACGGGTTTATTATATCCGAAGTCCACGTGGAACCGTCATTAAATCGAGGCACCACATTTGAACCGTCCACAGCCCTTCGGCCTGGCCCTCGGCCTGATTATACTCCTTGCTTCACTGGGCGGATCTCCGGTTGAGGCGGCCAAAAAGTACTATCCGCCCGGCTTTACACCCCCCTCCAACCAGAGCCTGGTTCCTTCCGGCGATGCCCAGTCGCCCAAGGTGATTGTGCAGCCCGGCCCTGGGGACAAGCAGGTGATTATCCGCACGGTGCCGCAACGCCCTCGCGATCCCCTGACCGTGCTTATTGAGGAGCGCCGCTTCTACGAGGCCCTTCGCATGCTGGAAGGGTGCCTGCGGAAGGCTCCCGGCAACACCTCCCTGCATTTGGCGAAAGCGCAATTGCTGCGGGATTCCGGCAGCTTTGAGGAGGCCATGGCCGAATTCCAGCGAATTCACGATGGCTCCCGCAATCGCTATACCCGGGCCGCCGCCTTGAACGGGCTGGGGTGGACGTGTTACCAGGCGGCCCTGCGGGCCCGGAACGCCGGCGATGCCGAGGGCCGCAAAACCATGCTGTCCAGCGCCGAGACGGCCTTTCGCCAGTCGATCAGGCTGAATGCCTCCCAGCCACACCCCTGGACCGGCCTGGCCGAGTGGGCCATGGAAAACGGCCTGCTGCCGGAAGCCCGGGCTTCCTTAAGGAAGGCTGCCCTGCTGGCGCCCGCCGACCTTAACGTCAAGCTGGCCCAGGCCCGCTTGCTGCTGACGGAAGGCAAAGTGGACGATGCCCTGGCCATTCTCTATGGCTTAAAGCGGAGCGCCAGCCATACCCCGCAGGTCTACCTGCTGCTGGCCAAGGCTTCCCTGGAGAAAAACCGGGTGGATGACGCCATTATAGACCTCAAGCAGCTGCTGGAAATCGTGCCGGAGCATACCCAGGCCCTCAAGCTGCTGAGTGTTGCCTACGAGCGCAAGATGAAGCCGGAGGACGCCCGGGACTCCCTGGAAAAGGCCGTGGCTATCAATCCCGCCGACGCGCAGTCCGTGCAGGCCCTGCTAAAGATTTATGACCAGGGCGATGAGCCCGAGCGGGCCTTGCTGTTGCTCAAAACCCTGCTGAAGGAAGCGCCCGGCCAGCGTGGCTACCAGCGGGAGCTGCTTGGCCGCCTGCAGCGGGCCCAGCGATGGGACGAATTGTACGAGACCGGAGAGCGGTATCTGGATGCCGCCCTCAGCCCGGCGGATAACCCCGCCCGCGAGGATCTGGATGCCATGGTGGCCGCCTTTGCCCAGGCGGCCTTCCATCAGCGCAAGGGCCTTATCAACCTGGACGAATTCCAGGCCCGCCCCGTTATCCGCAAGGTTCAGGCCTACCTGCGTGCCCGGCTGGCGGAGGGCGACAGTCCCCAAAACCGGCTGAGCCTGCTTTACATTGACCCCCTGGCTGACTTGCCACCGGAGGATCCCAAAACGCAAGCCCAGGCGCCGGAAGCCGCCCTGAAAGCCGCTTTCCTGCAAGGCCGCCACGAGGCCTACCAAAGCTTGATGGCGGACTGGGAAGCCGCGCATGCCCAGCTGGACGACTCGGATTCGGTGCGGCAGGCCTTGCAGATGGCTTGTGACCTGCTGATGCTGGGAGATTACGCGGGGGCGGAGCGCATTGCCCGCAAGCTGAATGCGGCCCACCCGCAGGCGGCCTCCGCCCAGGGCCTGCTGCAAAACATTGAAACCGCCCGGATGGCGGCCCGGGATCAGGTGGTCTCCCTGGAAATGCTGCCCCGGCGCATTCCCGAAAGCTACTGGCAAAAGGCGGCCAGCGAGGCATTGCGCCTGGGAAGCGCCAACTGGAAAACCCATGCCCTGCTGGCCGAATGCCTGGCTGATAAAAACCAGCTGTCCCTGGCCTTGCAACACCAGAAACTGGCGGCCCGGTATGCCCCTACCGAAAAGGAGCGGGCCCGCTGGGAGAAGAAGGCCGCCAGAACCGAGCGCCAGCTTCAGCGCTAATATGCGGTGCCGGCAGAGACCGCTTGCCAAGGGGTGTGGGAAAATTTGCGGCGGTTTAAGAGGTCGCGGTGGCGGGCACGGTTTCATCCTCATCCGGCGCGCCGCCGGGCCCCAGTTGTTGGGCGCAGGGCAGGGTGATGTAAAAGCGGGTTTCCCGTTCCGGCTCGCTTTCGGCCCAGATTCTGCCGCCGTGCAGTTCCACGATACGGCGGGAGATGTACAGGCCCAGGCCGGTGCCAATCTGCTTGAACCGGCGGGATTGGGAGTAGTACTTGTCGAAAATGCGTGGCAGATCCTCGGGTGGGATGCCCTTGCCCCGGTTTCGGATTTCCAGCAGCAGGTTTTCTGGAGAGCCCTGCTCGTCTGAGCCCGGCTGTGCACGCAGGCTGAGGACGATGGGGCTGCCTTTCAGCCCGTAGGTAATGGCGTTGGAGATCAGGTTCTGGAAAACGCGCTTCATCTGGATGGGGTCGATATACACCTCCGGCAAGTCCAGGGCGGTTTCCAGCTCCAGGGTCATGCCGCGCTTTTCGGCCAGGGGTTGCAGGTTGCCCAGCAGCTCCCGCAACACGTTGGCCAGCGGCATGCGTTGGCGTTGCAGGGTGACGTTGGAGGTTTCCAGCTTGTAGAACAGCAGGGTGATGTTGACCATTTCCAGCATGTCGCGCACGCTTTCGATGGCCCCGCTAAGCAGGCGGTTTTGCTCCTGGCTCACTTGGCCTGCCCGGCCTTCCAGAATGCGTTCCAGCACCATTTGCTGAGCCAGCAGCGGCGTTTTCAGGTCGTGGGTCAGGGTGGCCACGTAGGTTTCCTTCACCCGCTCCAGCTCCTTGATGGTGGAGATATCGCCTAGCACGCAGATAAAGCCTTTTTCCCGGCGGCCATCCCGCTCCTGGGTAATGGTGGAGGCGTTCAGCCGCAAGTTGCGGGGGGAGCCTTCCGGCGGGTCGATGATTTTGGTTTCCAAAATGTTCGGCAGTTCCGCGGCAATGCCCTTGCTGGCGCAAAGCAGATGCGTAAGCTCCTGGCACTTCAGGATGTTGGGGCACTGGCAACTGAACAGCTCAAAAAAGTTGCGCCCGGTCAGTTCCCCTTCGGTTTTTCCCAGCCACTGGCGTACCACCGGGTTGGAGATTTGCAGCTCCAGCTTTTCGTCCAGCAGCAAAATGCCGTCGGGCGAGGCTTCAAACATCATCTCGAACTGCTTCTGGGCTTCCTCCATCTCGGTTTTGTGCCGGCGTCCGGCCTGCATCATGGCAATGACCAGGGTCAGAATCATCAGGCCGCCCATCCACAGGCTGCCCCGCTCCAGGGCCAGGGTTTCTGCCGAGGAGAGTTGCAGGGGGTTCAGCAGCAGCGTCCATTTTTTCTGGTTCCCCACGTCAAAGGGCATGGTGATAAGGGTGGGGCTGTGCGGATCGATGGAAACCTGCTGGAACAGCTCCGTGCCTTCCGGGTCCACCAGTTGAAGCTGGAAGTGGTCCAGCGACTTGAGGTAGAGATGCCAAATGGACTCCAGGGACAGCTCCCCGGCGGCGTAGCCCAGGAATTCCCGGTTGTTGCGATAGATGGGAATGGCGGCCCAGTAGCTTTTGGGGTGGCTCAGGAACGGCAGCAGGCTGGAGGTGGCCGGTTGCTTTTTCTGCCGGGCCTGGTCCAGCAGGTTCACGATGGCGGGATTCTCTTTCAGCGAGTAGCCGATGAGCCCCCGATTCTCCGGGTTCAGTGGGTAGACCTCCCGGATGGTCATGGCCGGATCGATGTAAAACAGCCGGCGGAAGCCTTTGAGGTCGGAGGTGATGGATTGGCCGTACTGCTGGAAGTCGTAGTGGCTGATGTCGTAGAAGTTCTGGTAAACCACTTTCAGCGCGATGAGGGCGGTTACGTGCTCGTTCAGGGAGGATTGCACCTGGGCCTGAAGTCGTTCCACCATGAGGGTTTCCCGGTATTTTTCCTCCCGGTGGGAGCCTTGCACCAGAAGCGTGTCCAGGGCAAACAGAATGGAAAACGCAATGAGCAGAATAATCAGCAGCTCTTTTTGCTGCAGCACCCTTTTCCAGAGCGTCGTCATCTTCTCCATAGCCTTATTATGGCGAATGTCGCGGGGGTTGTCCACTACGCCCAAAAGCGGTTTGGGGCTCCCCCGATGGCGCAATTGACAAAAAGAAAAGGCCTGCTTGTGCAGCAGACCGTACTATCTTTGCATAATACGAAAATTCCAGTAACTTTATTCTAAATTCCGGTCGGTCTCTTGCCATCAGCTTGAAGCGCTAAAAATATAATACCTAAGCACTAGAAGCAAAAATCAGATTTATGGGATCCTTTAAATATAGATTGCCCTGGAACAGTTGGCCCGAAATTGCCAGTTTTCGATTAAAGCGAGTGCGATGGGTGCATCGTTGTTTGTATTTCCGGATGAGACGGGCTGAAAAGCGGTTTGCGGTTTATGGAATCTGAGCATTTATCGAGACAAACATTGGCCCCGGATTGTGTGCTGCGCGTGCTTTACCTGGAAGCCTCGGTGCAAGATGCCGCCCAGGTGAACGACGCCCTGGCAAAAAGCCGGCATGGCATAGCGGTGACCACGGTTTATGACATCGATGGCTTCCTGGCCGCCCTGGAAAACGGCCATTGGAATCTGGTGCTGATGGATTACGCCCTGCACAGCGACCCGGTTGTGGGCCATGCGCTGGGAGAACTGGGCGCCGCACCGCCTGTGGTGCTTTTGGGCAACGGGGAATCCCGGCAGGCATTGTCTGTTCAGGCGGCTTGCGTGCTGACCCGGCATGAACTCTCGGCCCTGGTGCCCTTGCTCGATCACCTTTTGCATGCGGTTCGGCAAAATGGGCCGGAGCGCGATTTCGGCATGCGGGAAGGCAAACTGCGGGCTGTGTTTGATGCCAACATCATCGGTATTTTATATGCCCATCGGGACGGCTTGATTTTTGATGCCAACGATGCGTTTTTGCGCTTGTCCGGCCACAGCCGCCGGGACGTTGAGGAGGGCCATCTCAACTGGGTTGAGATGACCCCGCCGGAAGTGCTGGAAACCGACCTGCGCAACGTGGCGCGGGTGCTGGCCGGGGAGCGTATTGAGCCCTACGAAAGCCAACTGATTCATAAAGACGGCCACTGCCTGGATGTGTTGGTTTGCTATGCCTTGCTGGAGGGTGCCAACGATGCCGGAGTGGCCTTTTTGCTCGATATCACCGAGCAAAAACGCAATGAGCGAGCCATTGAAATGGCCGGCCAGTTTCACCTGGCCATCCTCGATTCGCTATCCCAGCACCTGTGCATTATCGATGAGACGGGCCGGATTCTGGAGGTCAACCGGGCCTGGCGCCGCTTTGCTCAGGCCCAGGGCGTGGATGTGGGTCCGGCGGACAATTATTTTGAAGCCTGCCGTGCCGATTTTACTTTCGGAGAGTACGCCGAGCGGGCCCTGACGGGCATGCGCGACGTTTTGCAAGGCAAGGCGGACATGTTTACCATGGAATACCCCTGCGAAACGGCGACCCGGCGGTATACGTTCCGCATGGCGGCCACCCCCCTGGAAACCCCGGACGGTATCCGGCTGGTTATCTCGCATGATGATATTACCGAGCGCAAGGACGCCGAGGAGGCCCTGGCGGCTTCCGATCAGTTTTACCGCGCCACGCTGAACGCCCTGAACACCCAGGTGTGTATCCTGGATGAATCCGGGGTTATCCTGGCTGTTAACCAAGCCTGGAGCGAGTTTGGCGGTAGCAACGGCCTATGGCGCCCGGTGGTGGGCGAAAACTATTTTGCCCAGTGCAAGATCCAGGGCTTGTACCGCGATCGGGCTCTGGAGGGCATTCGCCAGGTGCTGACCCGGCAGCGGGAACTCTTTATGCAAGACTACCCCTTGCACGATGGGGAGCGGCGGCGGTGGTTCCATATGACCGTCACTCGGTTTGAGCGCCCGGGCATGATCCGGCTGGTCATGACCCACGAGGATATTACCGAGCGCCTGGAGGCGGAAGAGGCCATCAAGGCCCTGACCGGGCAAACCCGATCCCTGTTGGACAACATGTCCGATCTGGCCTTCATGAAGGACACTGAGCTTCGCTATATGGCTATCAACGAGCCCGCGGCGGCCTTTTGCAAGATTTCCCCCGAGGACATTGTCGGCAAGACCGATTTTGACCTGTTCCCCGAAGCAGTGGCCCTCAAGTTCCGGCGGGATGACGAAAGGGTGCTGCAAAGCGGTCAGCGTATTTTGCTGGAGGAGGAGATTGGCCTGGAGGACGGCAGCACAGTCTGGCTGGAAACCGTCAAGACGCCCATCCGGGATCCTGATGGCCGGATCATCGGCATGACGGGCATCAGCCGCGACATCACCCGGCGCAAGGAGGCCGAAAGCATGCTGGTGGCCTCGCACGACCATCTGGAGAAGCTGGTTTCCGAACGCACCGCCGAGCTGGAGAAGGCCAACCGCACCTTGCAGGAAAACGAGCGCCTGCGCAGCAACTTTGTGTCCGCCCTGACCCACGATTTGCGCACCCCGCTGATTGCCCAGAAACGCCTGATTGAGCTGCTGAAAGACATGGGCGAAAGTGGGCGCGACAAGCAGGATTTCCTGATGCACGGCCTGGAGAAAAACAACGAAAACCTGCTGGATATGGTGAACAAGCTGCTGGAAACCTACCAGTACGTGGAGGGCCGCATCGTTCTGGTGCTGGAGCAATTCAACCTGGTTATGCTGGTGGAGGAATGCTTCCAGGAAATGAAGGAAATCGCCGAAGACAAGCAGATTCGGCTGAGCAACGCCATTGGTGTGGATCTCTTTCCGGTGACGGCCGATCGGGGGCTGCTCAAGCGGGTGTTAATCAACCTTATCGGCAATGCCATCGAGAATATTCCCGAGTACTGTGAAATTACCCTAAGCGCTCACCGCCATGCCGACAGCTGGGGGCTTTGCGTGGCCGACAACGGCATGGGCATCAGCTCGGAACTGCTGCCGAACCTGTTCGAGCGCTACTTTCCCCGTTCCACGGGCCAGCACCGCAAGATCGGATCCGGGCTTGGCTTGTTTATTTGCAAAATGATAGTAGAATTGCATGAAGGTGAAATCAAGGTTGAGAGTAACGTTGGGCAAGGGGCCACCTTCTGCATCACCATCCCCGACCACTTAAGCGCTGCCTTGGGCTTGCTAGAAGATGGACGCCATAATGAATAGCACCGACCAGATCTCGAAAAAACGGCTTAAGATTTTGCTGGCAGAAGACCATGAGTGGGCAAGAATCGGGTTAAGCCTTTCCATCGAATCCAAAAGCAATTTCAAAATCGTGGCGGAAGCTGAAAACGGCGTGCAGGCCATTGAATTTGCCAGGCAACATCAGCCCGATGTGGTGTTGATGGATATTGAAATGCCCATTATGGATGGAATTACCGCGGCCCGGCAAATTAAGCAGGATTTTCCCGACATCAAAATCGTCATGCTCACCTCCCACAAGGATGAGCAGAATATCAGCGGTGCCCTGGGCTACGGGGCCAGCGCCTATTGCATGAAAGACATCCGCATCGAGCGATTGATCCAGGTGCTCGATATGGTGGCCGATGGGGCCATCTGGTACGATCCCGGCATTACCGACATCCTTATGCGCTTTCTGCTGAACAATCACAGGCAGGAGAAGAAAGCGGTCAGCGTGGATGTTCGCACCCATCCCGATTTTGAGGAGCTGACCGAGCGCGAGCTGGATGTGCTGGAACTTATTGTGAAAGGCAAAAGCAACAAAGAGATTGGGGAAGCCCTGTGCATCACCGTGCACACGGTTAAAATCCACGTGGGCAATATCATCCAGAAGCTGGGGGTGGAGGATCGCACCCAGGTGGCTATCAAGGCCTTGCAGGAGCGCTTGTCCAACAATTAATCCCCGGTGCGGGACGCAAAATAATACTCCGGGGGGATGGGGTTTTATACCCGAGAGGAAGGCGACTAATTGCATGGGTGGCTAGAATAAAGTTACACCTTTCTGATCTGAACACGGATTGACGCACTTGCCACGGACGGGTGGTGGACTCGCGGAATGGTTAGCATGGCCGGCTGTGCGCGGCTGTTTTCAAGGAGCGGATGACAATGAACCCGAGCATTTTGTTAGTCGGTTTGGAAGATCAGTTTGAGTCCACGCTGGAAAGGCAGGCGCACAGTGGCTCCTGGAACTGGACACGGGTGGACTCCCCGTATGAAGCCCTCAACCTGGCTTGCAGGCAGGATTTTACCCTGGTGATCAGCGGGCTGACCCTGCCCTATATGGACGGCATCGAGCTTTTGACCCGTCTGAAGGAAATGAATCCGCACATGGTTCGCCTGCTGGCTGCCGGACGAATGGATGCCAACGCGGCTATGGCGGCAATTAACCAGACTGGCGTTTACCGTCTCCTGGCACTGCCGCTGGATGCCGGGGAGGCTGTCGCCTGCATCGAGTCGGCCCACCGGCATGCCATGGAAGGGCGCAAGCACCTGCAAAACCAACAGCGCCTGGAGCACCAAAAGGAAGTTTACCAGGCGCTTATACGCAAATCGGTGGCCCGGGGGCAGGAAATCCAGAAGGCCTATAGCGATCTCGACCGCAGTTACGCCATGGCCGTGGATACCCTGGGCAAACTGCTGAAGTTGTCCAACCCCGGCCTGTGGGGGCACTGCGCTCGGGTTGCCGGGTATGCCGAAAAACTGGGACTGGTGATGGATTTGAACCTCGATCATATGGAGCAGCTGGTGGTGGCCGCCATCCTGCATGATATCGGCAAGTGGTGCCTGCCTGCCAAAATTGCGGCTTGCGATCCCGTGCAGCTGACCGAGCCCGAGCGCAAAGCCTTGCAAAAATCCCCGGAGCTGGGCGCCATGCTGGTGGGCAATATCGATCGCTACATCCCGGCGGCCCTTATGATTCAGTACCACCAGGAGCGCATGAACGGTACCGGCTACCCTGGCGGTTTTGCGGGCGAGAAAATCCCCTTTGGCGCCAGGATTCTTGCCATTCTCGACGCCTTCGACCAGTTGCTCCATCCCGCCAACGGCAAGCCGTGCAGTATGGAAGATGCCTTCGTGGCCCTGGAGGCATGCGGCGGCTACGACCCCGAAATCCTGGCCACCTGGAAGCAGGTCTGCCTGCCCCATCATCCCATGCCAACCGAAACGGCACAGCCCGACTGGAACCGCACCATGGGCGCAGCGCTGGGCATAAGCGATGGTGACAGGCCACTGGACGCCCAACTGCCCCGCAGGCGAAAACCGCCAGGGCAACCGGTGTCCTGCGAGAGCATCATCCTTGATTGGCATGTCCCGGTGCCGCCGGGGCCTATTTCCGGGGTCGGTCCGGGCGTAGTCCCCGCCGAGCTTGAGCGGGATGAGGCGGAGAATCCCACCTTGCGCCGCCCCGGCCTGCGGAACGTGTTGCCCCTGCCCACCCCGGAAGCCGGGTTTGCCTTGTCCGTGCTGAACCGCATGCCCTCCCTGGGGCGGCGGCGCTTCCGGGAGGTAACCGTCAGCATCGACCACCTGAAGCCGGGCATGATTATTGCCCGCGATATCCTGGCCGATAACGGCAGCCTGCTGTTGTCGAGGGGCACCGTGATTACCCCGGAGCGCCGCGAGCAGTTGCGCCGCTACATGCTGAACAACCACCTGGGCGGGACAATCAGCGTGTATGATGCCAGCCTGCTGATGATTTCCTGAGCACCAAGGCGGGCCGCTGCTAGCCGGAGGCTGCGGCAAAGTGGCCGGCATGGCGCTCAATCAGGGCAATGGCCTCTTGCCGGTCGGCGTAGCCTTCAAACTGGAACGCGCCGGGCCCCTTGTAAAACTCGAAAAATTTCCGGGTCATTTCCACCGCGCCCGGCACTTCGGCTTGCATCTGGGAGACGTTGTCGATGCCGGAGAAAAAGCCGTCCGGCAAGACGGCCAGCACTTTGGTGTCCGTTTCGCCCCGCTCTTTAAAATGCAGGGCACCGATGACCTTGACCGGCACGATGCTGCCCCGGGGCTGGGCAGGGGCCAGCAGCACGCAATCCAGCGGATCGCCGTCCCCGCCCAGGGCCTTGGGCAGGATGGTCTGGGGAAAGCATCCGTAATTGAAGGGGTAACTCAAAAAGCGGATCACCCGGGGGCGCCCGTCCACGATGTCCCAGTATTGCTGGCCGCTCACCGCGTCGGTTTGCCACTTGTCGTTGGTTCCGGCGGGGATTTCCACCACCATGTGATAGTGCCCGCCCCCGGCATGCAGGGGCACGTCGTTGATTAAATGGGGCATGGCGGTTTATTCCGACTTGCGAATTTTGATGCCCAGCACTTTCTGTTCGGCGGCGTTGGCCAGGAAGTCGATGGGCATCTCTTCCTCGCGCTTCATAATCTTGCGGTGGAATTCCTTGCGCAACTGGTCCAGGAACAGCTCCACTTCCTTGTTGCCCTTTTCCACGTAAGTTGTGGTGATACGGGCCACCTCCTCCACGGTGGGCTCCTGCTTGAAGGCCTGGCAGGTGCTCAGGTACTGGTGGATGTAGTTGACCAGTTGCAGGATGTGGTCCGCCATCAGGTCCTGGTTGCCCTCGCTCAGGATGTAGAGGTAATTCATGGCCTTGTGCAGGGTGTCATGCTGGTCATATTCGCGGCGGCGGTTTTTGGACTTGTGCATGCCCAGCACCTTGTCGGCGCCCAGGGTGCGGAAGGAGTTGTTGGCCTCGTTGATTTCGAACTCCCGGTTGGCGATGACCATCAGGCCCTCGCAAATGAGGCTTTTGATTTCCACCGGGAACAAAAACATCAGGCGCACGGCTTGCGCCAGTTTGGGCTGGCGGTCGTACCAGCGCTTGGGCTTGACTGTGTCGCTCATGAGACCCTCAGGCTTGGACTTATGGTATTCTTTCGACCGGCCCGGGGGGTTCCTTGAATTTTAAACGCAAAAGCGTCTCCAATCCCGCTAGCAGCCGGTTGATCAGGCTGCCGGCATGCAGCCAAGCCGGCATGGGCCGACTGGCGGGCAAATCGGCCATGGCTTAAAAAGCCGGCCCCCAAGGCGGCCCCGTGCATTCTCCATGCCATGCCCTTTTTTCGGGGCGTTTCAGGGGGCCTCGGCGGTGGCCAGGGCGTCCAGCCGGCGGCGCACTTCCTGCATGTCCTGGTAGGTCAGCCATTTGGGGCTACCCTCTTTCCACACGTTGTTTCTCAACAGGTAGGATGGATGGAAAATGGGCATGGCCTTGGCCCCGTAAAACGGGGTGTCGAACCATTTGCCGCGCAGCTTGGTAATGCCGGTCTTCAGCTTCAGGATGTCCTGCACGGCGGTGGCCCCGCAAAGCAGGATGAGCCGGGGCCGCACGTGGTAAATCTGTCCCATCAAATAGGGAAAGCAGGCCTCCATTTCCCAGGGTTCCGGTTTGCGGTTGTTGGGCGGGCGGCATTTGACCGTGTTGCAGATGTAAATGTCCTTTTGGCGATCGATGCCCACCGAGGCCAGGATGTTGGTCAGCAGCTGCCCGGCCCGGCCCACGAAGGGCACGCCCTGCTCATCCTCATGCTGGCCGGGGCCTTCGCCAATCAGCATGAGCGGAGCCTGGGGATTGCCGTCGGAGAAGGCCACCCGGGTGCGGCTGAAGTGCAGCTCGCAGCGGGTGCAGCTTGCGGCCTGTTGGGCCAGGGCGTCCAGCGGGACGGGGTGATCGATATCGAAGGGTAAGTCGGTGGTGACCATAACAAAGCCTGCTGCCGGATGATTTCGGTGAGGATTCTAGCACGAAGGGTTCTCCTTATTTTTTGCCCAATCCAAATTGCCGACCGGGGCACGGGCTTGCCTGAACCCTCCAAGGGTGCCTTTTTTGCCCCCTTGGGCCCCTTGGGGCAAATGTAAACAAGTGTATCTTTCTCTCAAGTTCCTCAAAAAAAATACGATTTTCAGAAAAAAGAACCCATCACATCAACACGTTGAGGATGACATGGCCGAAAGGCACGCTTTTACCGACACGAGAACAACCACCCAATTACACTAAGGAGGGGACAGTTGTGACAACCATCAACAATAACCCGAACCCATATCCAAACCAGAACACCAACCAGGCCCAGCAGCCTACCCAGGCGGATGTCAACGCGGCCCAGAACAGCCATACCGTGCACGTTACCCGTGAGGTAGACGGCTACAATGACACGGGTATCATTGGCGAATTGCTGACCCTGGGCACCGAAAACCTGGCCGAGGCAAACAAATATTTCGCCATGGGCAAGTTTTCCGTCAGCAGCCTGCTGGCCACCGATAACCAGGCGGTTAGCACCGCGGCCAACATTGTGAAAGGCCCCTACGGCGGCATCGAATGCGCCGACGACATGTACGTGGCCGGCGATCCGGGCGTGGGCGGCAAGGGCAACAATTACCAGTTCCTGCCCATCGATGTGAAGCCCGGCTTCTATACCATGCTCGAGGACGGCGCCCCGGGTAGCCGCAACATTCACATTAACGCCCACGTGGACAAGATTAATCCCGAGGGGAATGTGGCCTTTACCGAATACGGCTTCGTCATCGGGGACGATGCGGGCAAGACCACCAAGGCCACCCTGTCGGGCGGGGTGTTTACAATCATCGATGCCAACGGCCAGTCCCGCCGGCTGTTGCCGGGCGAGACCTACTTTGTGGGCAACTCCACCGATCCCACGGCCAAGTTCTACTATGCGGACGTTCCGGGGGCTGGTTTCAAAGGCGCCACCGAGAAACGGCTGATTGTGGAATACTACGAAAAACCCACCCAGGCAGCCATCGACAAGATGGTGGCGGAGGGCGTGCCCCGCGAAAAAGCGGAAGCATTGCGAACCGTGACCAAGACCAGTTATGGCTTCCGTGTTCCCGAGGCTGATGCCGACGGCGCTTTCGGCGAATCCGAGGGCGTTGGTGCAGGTGCCGCGAAAAAGACGGCCAGCAACGGCGTAGGCACTTATTACGATGCGCACTTCAGCGAGGGTACTTGCACGAAGTTCGACACGTATTGCCCGCCGCCGCCACCGCCGCCACCGCCGCCACCGCCGCCACCGCCGCCACCGCCGCCACCGCC
>CAYMIG010000018.1:0-1836 GCA_964390635.1 uncultured Vampirovibrionales bacterium
CCGGCATCCAGTCCCAACTGCGGGAATCCTCCAGCAGGATGTCCAGATGCTTGCCCGGCTCCAGTTCACCGCCGGAACAGTCCCGCTCGATGCGCAACAGCACGCCAGTCTCGCTCATGTTGACCGTCACGCCGCTGGCCACCATGGAGCCGTAGGCGTAAGCCTGAACGCCCAGGGCCAAGGGGATGCGTTCGCTAGTTCGTCGTTCCGGTCGGTAAAGCTGCTGCATGGGTGCTCCGTCATCCTCTCATGGGTTCAGGCCAGGGGCTTCAGGCGAAAGATACACGTCCTGGATTATCTTGAGCACTCTCACGTCTTCCGCTCCTGGCCCCGGGTGTGATCACCCCTGCAACCGCCCGCTCAATGCAGTCCGGCCTGGGTGGACGCAGTAGCGACTTGTGACGAGTCTTGCCGTTGCCCTATAACCGCAAGGCGATCTTGCCCTCGTTTCATGTAGCTCTTAGCCCAGAGGTCACGGTTTATTTCGCTGACCCTCGTACCAGCGTTGCCGGTACTGCATCGGGTTGAGATTGCCCAGCGACGAGTGCGGCTTGCAGTGATAGTAAAGCCATCCAGCCCATCACTGCCAGCCGGGCCTGCTCGCGGGTGGTGAACTCGTGCCCATGCACAGCGGCTGTCTTCGGCCGGCCCCAGAAGCTCTCGGATGACGCGTTGTCAGGGCAGCAAGCACAGTTGGGCTATCGCAGGACACCCAACATCCGCCTGCTGTCGGGCTTGCCAGCCTGACCTCCGGGCTGGGGGGCGGGTGGGTGGAAGCGGCGGGAACGGCCGCTGAGTTCCGTTTGCAAGGATGTGGCGAGAGGTGGCTTTTCGGCCGGAGTGGTCGTCCAGCTCTCGCGTGTTGAGTATCCGAAGTCCGCTCCATTCCTGCCCCTTAGCAATGAGGTAGCCTGAAAACTGGACACTCCGACTTGGCAGATTTGGGAAGTGGCGCGTCGGCTTCAGCCTGAGTTGGCGGCAAAAACCTTCCCGGCCGGGTGGTTCAACAAAAAACGGCCGCCGACCGGCCTGATTCACCACGTGGACTGCGGCAGCCAATATCACCCCGCCGCTGATCAGAAGCTCTTGGCACGGTGTGGCATGTGACCCCCGATGTCCGGGAAAGGCAGTTGCCATGACGACGCGCCCATGGAGCGCTTCTGGGGTAGTCTGAAGAACGAGTGGATGCATCACCACCGTTATGCGCCCCAAGACCAGACCATCGCCTCGATTCGGGAATTCATCGTGGTCGTTTACAACCACCCACGACTTCCTTCACGCTGGCAATCGGGCCAGTGCAGCAAACAACGGCGGCCCGCTCGAGGGTCAAGTGTCCATTATTGCCAGAACGCCACAGGATGAACTGGGTGGAGGTTCGTGTTCTTCTCCCACCTACCGCGAATGTTGCGATGCGCCTTGCCGGCAGAGCAGGAAGACGCAGGGTTTGCGCTCGATAGAGGGGTGGATGCCGCGCCATGTGGCGACGCTGTGGGTGGATACGGTTTCCGTGTCCAGGGTAAGATCCCAGGCCAGGGTGACCAGGGTGTCGTCCTGGCAGGCGGTCAGAATGGCTTCCAGCATGGCCTGGTTGCGGTAGGGGGTCTCGATGAAGATCTGGGCGGCGGCGTCCCGCTGGGCCCGCTGCTCCAACTCGCGCAGGGCATGCAGGCGCTCCGCCGGCTTGGCCGGCAGGTAGCCGTGGAAGGCGAAACGCTGGCCCACCAGGCCGGAGCCCATCAAGGCCAGGAGGAGGGAGGAGGGGCCCACCAGGGGCCGCACCGTCACCCCCCGGGCGTGGGCCAGGCGCACCAGATCCGCGCCCGGATCGGCCACGGC